>CAYZBH010000006.1:0-89809 GCA_964476605.1 uncultured Thermoanaerobaculia bacterium
GCTGCACGACGCGATGCCACCCACGGCCCGAGAGGGCCGTTGAGCCTAGGAGACCTACTTGATGCTCCAGCCGCATCGCGCCGCACCCCTGCTGCTCGTCGCTGCCGTGCTCCTCGCCGCCCCCGTCTTCGCGCAGCAGGAGACGCCTCAGGCCCTCGGGCCGGACGTCACGGTCATCACTCTCGGCAGCACTTCGAACTGGGGAGCGGACGGAGGCATCCGCGCCTACTCGGTCGGCACGACCTCCTGCAACGTCGGCGACTCCCCCGTGGCCTGGTGCGACGCGGCGAGCTGCGTCGGTGGCACTCTCCATTCCAACGATCACCCCGTGATCGCGCAGAATCTCTATCGCCTGAAGAACGGGCGCTTCGAGCAGATCGGCATGAGCTGGCTCAAGCACGGCTGGCTCTCGACGAACACCACGAACGGCGCCTGTAAGACCGGACACCCAGCGTGCGACGCGCCACCCGGCGGGGGCGACCAGCTGGGGGTCGGTTGCACGGACACTTACAATTCAGGCCTCAACGGCGGCACCGGAAACCCCGGCACCTGCGACGGCGCGAGCGGCGAGGGGTGCCGCCTGGGGCAGCGGTCCGCGGTCGATCCCACGTCGGGCGAATTCCCGATGCCCTACCACGACGTGAGCCACCTGTCGGTCATCGATCAGCGTATCCAGGTGGCGGAAGTCGATCTCGATCCGGCGCTCAACGCCGGCGCGACCTATTGGATCGAGGGGCAGTACTACGCGGCCGACGACGCCGTCGCCGGCAACGCCGGCAACAACGCCTCCTACCGCCGGGTGACCGTCGGCGCTTCGCCATTCAACCTGACGCTCCAGGACACGACGATCCGCGAGCAGTCGGCGATCGAGGCCTGGCCCGCTGCCGATCCGCAGGTCGAGCGCACGAACGTCGACCTCGTGAACCACAGCACGCTCGAGCGCTTCCAAGTGGCGCGGAAGATCACCCAGACGGGCCCCTCGAGCTGGCACTACGAGTACGCGATCCGGAACCACAACTCCGACCACGCGGCGCAGGCCTTCGCCGTCGACTTTCCCGACGGGACCTCGATCACCAATACCGGCTTCAAGGACATCGATCACCATTCGGGGGAGCCCTACGCCACCACCGACTGGACGATCGACGTCAACGCCGGAACCTCCACGGTGACCTGGGCCGGCGAGACCTTCGCCACCAACGAGAACGCCAACGCGCTCCGTTTCGGCACGATGTTCAACTTCTGGTTCGACGCCGACGCCTCGTCGGCCTTCGCAACCAATACCCTGACGCTCTTCAAACCGGCGACTCCGTCCCAGATTCCGTTCACGCTCTCCATCTTCTCGGACGGCTTCGAGTCGGGCGGCTCGGCGAACTGGAGCCAGACCTCTCCGTAACCGGGCGCGCGCGGCGTCGCGCGTGGCCCTTGCTCGACGCACCCCACAGGACGAACCCGTGGCCCCGGGGACCCGGGATGCCAGGAAACGGACAGCCCGGCCGGGCCGTCGAGACCAGGAGACCCGATTGATGCTCCAGCCGTATCGCGCCGTGCCGTCGCTCCTCGTCGCCGCCGTGCTCTTCGCGACCCCGATGCTCGCGCAGCAGGAGACGCCTCAGGCCCTCGGGCCGGACGTCACGGTCTTCGACCTGATGGACACCATCAACTACGGCACCTCGGGAGGGATCCGCGGTTACTCGCTCGGCACCCGCTCGTGCAATCGCGGGGGCACGCCGCTCAACTGGTGCGACGAGACGTCGGGTTGCGCTCCTGGCGCCACCAATCACGACCATCCGGTGATCGCCCAGAACATGTACCGCCTCGCGGACGGGCGCTTCGAGCAGGTCGGCATGAGCTGGCTGAAGCATGGATTCGTCTCGACGAACTCCACGAGCGCCGGGTGCACCGGCTCGAGCGGCCAGAGCTGCGTGCAGCCCCCCTTCGGCGGCAACCAACTCGGCATCGGCTGCACCGACCCCTACGTCGCCAGCCTCAACGGCAGCCGTCCGCTCGGCATGCGTTCCGAGGTGAATCCCACCGACGGTTCGTACCCGTTCCCCTATACCCACATCACGCCGACGCTGATCTACGAACAGCGGATCAAGGTCCCCGAGAGCGATCTCGATCCGGCGCAGAACCCGGGCGCGCTCTACTGGATGGAGGGGCAGTACATCGCTCCCGACGACGCGGTGGCCGACAAGGCCCTGAACAACGCTTCCTATCGGCCGGTGACCGTCACGGCGGGGACCTTCAACCTCGCCTTCAGCGCCGCGACGGTCGAGATGCACTCCGCGATCGACGCCTGGCAAGTCGAGGATCCGTCGGTCGAGCGGACCGACGTCGACTTCAAGACCGGCTCGGGTCCCACCGAGCGCTTCCAGGTCGCGCGCAGGGTCACCGATTTGGGAGGCGGGGTCTGGCACTACGAGTACGCGATCCGCAACCACAACTCCGAACGGGCCGCGCAGGCCTTCAGCGTCGACTTCCCGGACGGCAACGTCCTCTCCAACGCCGGCTTCAAGGACATCGACAGCCACTCCGGGGAGCCCTACTCCACGACCGACTGGACGATCGACGTCAACGCGCCCTCGTCGACCCTGACCTGGTCGACGGAGACCTTCGCGACGAACCAGAACGCGAACGCCCTGCGCTGGGCGACGATGTACAACTTCTGGTTCGACGCCGGCGTGCCGCCGGCCCTCGCGACCCAGACGCTCACGCTCTTCACGCCGGGGACTCCTTCCCAGCTCACTTTCTTCTTCTCGATCTTCTCGGACGGCTTCGAGTCGGGCGGGACGACGAACTGGAGCGAGACCTCGCCGTAGCCTCGCGTCCGGTTGCCGGGCGCGCGCTCCTCGCTCCGACAAGCGGGCGGATCGTCGCTCCTCAGGTGGCCGCCGCGAGCGCCGCGACGTAGCGCGGCAGGGCACGCCGCCACGAGGGCCAGTCGTGGTCCCAGGCCGGCCCCCAGTCGTCGAGCGCGTGCGGCACGCCGGTCGCCGCGAGCAGCGCCGCCACCTCGGCCGCGTAGTGCGGCTTCTCCCAGGGGCCGCGGCCCGTCACCAGGCGGACGAAGCGCCGCCGCAGGCGCGGCAGGCGATCGTCCTCGCAGCGCGGCAAGAAGTGCAGGGGCGAGGAGTAGTAGAAGTCGAGCGACATCGGCTGGCCCTCGAGAAAGGGCGTGAGGTCGTACTTCCCCGACAGGCAGATCGCCTCGCCGAAGAGGTCGGGGTGGCGGCAGAGCGAGGCGAGCGCGTGGAACGCGCCGAGCGAGGCGCCCGCGACGACCGCGCCGGCCCGGCCGAGACCGGCGACGTGATCGATCCAAGCCGCGAGCTCCGCGGAGACGAACTCGTCGAAGCGATTCTGAAGCCAGGAGCAGCGAGCCGGCGAGGCGGAGTCGGCCAGCCAGCAGCGCCCCGGAACGCTGTCGCACGAGAAGACCTGCACCCGCCCGCTCGCGAGGAGCGGCGCGAGCGCTTCGATCATGCCGAAGCGCTCGATCTCCTCGGCGTCCCCTCCCGCCGTCGGGAAGAGCAGGACCGGCCGCCCCGCCTCCCCCCAGCGCGCGACCGTCACTTCCTCCTCCAGAAAGCGGGAGCGCCAGACCTCCCGGCGCTTGGCGATCACGCCGGAGACTCGCCGCGCCCGCGATCGAGGTACCCGGCCTCGGTCTTCCGCCAGAACTGAACGAGCCCCCAGAAGTGCTCCGTGAAGGGCTCCACCTCGTGCGCCGGGAAGAGCGCCGCGACCTTCTTGCGCACCGCATCCTTGGCGACCTCGGTCCCGAAGAACTCCCACGCCACCTCGTCCAGGTGCGGCAAGTGGGTGGCGCAGAACTCGACGAAGCGATCGCTCTCGAAGCGTTGGTGCGCGAGGCGCGCGTACTGCGCGAGCTTCTCCTTGAAGGGGACACCGCTCGCCGCGATCTCGAAGTAGGGCTCCCAGTCGAGGTTCTTCCGCATCTTGCGCTTCGTGGCCGCGACGAAGAGCGACCACTTGAGCTTCGCCTTCACGAGCCACGGGAAGTGGAAGTGGAGCGAGGTCACCTGCGAATCGGGGCAGGCGTTGGCGAAGTCGATCGGGTAGAAGGTGCCGTCCTGGCGCAACGCCTCGCAGGAGTTGAAGTCCCACCCGAAGAAGCTGTTGATCGTGAGGCAGAGGTTGGCCATGTGCTGCCACTCCTCCGCGTTCACGAAGTCGAACGCCACCTTGTAGCGGTCATGGAGCGGCGCCGCCGGGTCGTACTTCATGAGGTGGACTTGCGGGCCCACGCCGACCGCGCGCACGAAGAGATCGAAGGGATCGATCGCCTTCTGCAGGTGCATGATCCGCTTGCCGGCGCCGTCGTAGGCCTTGGCGAGCTCGTCGCCGCCATCGACCTTCGAGACGCCCACCCAGGCGCCCCCGTCGAAGGGCTTGATGAAGGCGGGGTAGCCGAGCCGCTCCCCCACCTTCCGGAGGTCGAAGAGGCGTGCGTAGCGCTCGAGCGTCACCTGCAGATCGGGCGCCGGCTCGTACTCCTTCGGCGGCAGCATCCAGGTGTCCGGTACCGGCAACCCCAGCCGCATCATCGCGCAGTAGCTGGTGTGCTTCTCGTTGGCCTGGATCGACCAGGGGTTGTTGAGCACGTAGAGGTCGTTCATCACGACCGCTTTCTTGATCCACTCGCGCGACGTGTGGTACCAGTGCGTGAGCCGGTCGAGCACGACGTCGTAGCGCACCGGCTGCTTCAGATCGAAGGGCTCGATCGTCACCCGCTCGACCTCGAAGCGCACCGTGTCGCCGCCGATCGGCAGCGCGAGCTTCAGGCGCTTCAAGATCTCCTCGTAGCAGATCGGCCAGCAGAGATCCGCCCCCAGCGACAACCCGATCCGGCGCGTCACGTCAGCCATGGTCCCGTCCTCGCCTCGTCGAAACGATCGGCCCGCATCCTACTCGTAAACCATCTTGAAGGGCCCGGGGAAGAGGAACGAGAGCCCTTCCCGCAAGCGGTCCCGCCAGTTCTCCCAGTTGTGGCCGTCGTGGGCCTCCGAGTAGACCACTTCCATGCCGGTGCTCTGGAGGATGGGAACGAGCGAGCGGTTCTCGTAGATCAGCGACTCGTAGACGCCGCAGCTCACGAACAGCCGCTCGGCCACGCGGCGCGGCTGGTCGCGGAAGGCGTTGACGAAGTCGACCACCGGCTCGAACGCGGGACCGCGGCGCGACGGCCCGATGTCGGTGAAGGCGAAAGAGCCCGACTGCAGGAGCAGACGCCCGAAGATCCCCGGATGATGGCAGGCGGCGGCGAAAGATGCGACGCCGCCGAAGCTCGCCCCCATGAGACCCCGGTGCGCCGGCCCGGGATCCAGCGGAAAGCGCCGCTCGAGCTCCGGCAGCAGCTCCTCGGCGACGAAGCGGGAGTGGCGCGGATCGGCGGCGTACTCCCGCAGGCGATCCGAGGAGTCGACCAGGGCCACCACCATGGGAGCGACGTCCAGACGGTGGATCAGGTTGTCGAGCACGACGCGGAGCGACGAGTACCGCAGGTAGTCACGCCCGTCGTGCACCACCAGGAGTGGATACCGGCGGCTCCGCCGGAAGCGCGCCGGCAGATAGATCGTCACCTCCTGTGCGCGGCCGAGCGAGGGGCTGTGAAGGGAGAAGCGCTCGAGCGCTCCCGGCCGCGCTTCCAGGTCGGTCGAGGCCCACTCCGGGGTCCGGTACTCCGCACCCTGGCAGACCGAGTTGGCGCCGAAGGGATCGTGCGCGAGGTGGGGGTTGAGCGGGTCCCGGATGAGCCGGCTCACCCCTTTCTGCTGCACCTCGAGCTTGTACTCGACGCGCGAGCGCACCGGGATCTCCTGGGTCAGGAACCAGAGATCGCTGCCGTCGACGCGCTCGAAGGGCTGGGCCGACGGCAGGCCGAAGATCCAGTGCTGCAGGAAGACGGCATCCGCGGTCCCGCGATAGACGAAGGTCACCGTTCTTCCCTCGACGATCGGCACCGCATGCTCGGCGAGGAAGGCGTCGATGCGCTGCGGCGTCGGCGCCGGACCGGAGACCAGATCGCGGATCGCGAGCGTCACGCCGCCTCCAGCGGCGCCACGACCCCCGCCGCGGTCAGCCGGCTCATCCCCGGACCCGGTTCCCAGCCCGCGCCCTCGTGGATCATCCAGCCGCCGTCCGCCATTGCGACGCAGACGGCCGGAGCGAAGCGGCGCGCGAGCAACGAGACGCGTCGCGCGTCGTCGAGCGCCAGCCGGCGATGGGCGTGCGGCAGCGGCACCACGCCGCGCGCGAGCCCGAGCCCGTTCTCCAAGGCTTCGGTGTTGCCGTAGCCCTGCGCGGGAAAGTGGTGGAAGAGGACCACCCGCTCGGCGACCGCCATCGCTCCCGCCGACCAGGCGAAGAGGGCTCGCTCCCCGAGCCGTTCGCCGATTCCGAAGAGGCGGAGCCGGTTGAGCAGGATCGCCACGTGCCCACCCGCGATCGCGAGCCCCTCGACCCCCTCGAGCGCACGCTCGATCTGGCGCTGGTGGCGTCGCAACACCGGCCGGCCGGCGGGCTTCACCCCCGCCTCGAAGGCGCGGTGCAGGTCCGCGACGCGCCGCAGGTGGTGGGCGTCGATCTCGCGGACGGCGGCGAGCGCCGCCTCCCGCTCGGGGCGCACGAGCTCGGGGTCTCCCGGCCGTCGCTCGAGCTCGCGCAGGGCCGTCTGCGCGTGGCCGAGCCGGACCCGGTAGAGCTCCTGCAGCTCGCGCAACGCCCCCTGGCGCTCCCGATAGGCCTCCGCGAGGTCGGGGTCCTTCTCGAAGAGATCCTCGCCGCGCGCGTAGAGCATCAGGTTCACGGTGCGGCCCCCGAGATGCTCGTGGAGCTCGAGATCCTCGGCCTCGCGCTCCTGCCAACCCGCGGTGACCGAGGCGAGTCGGCCGCGCACGCCGGCGCGCGCCACCGCCTGGCCGAGCGTCGGCGCGAAGCGCTGGGGACCGAGGAGGACGACGGTGGGCATGGGCTAGAATCCTACGGTTCGCGCGACCCGGATTCCAAGCGTTCGATCGCGAGGGAGAGACGCCATGCACGTCATCTTCGTGGAGCCCAAATTTCCCTACAACCAGCGCCAGTTCGTGCGCGGGCTGGCGGCGATCGGCGCCCGCGTCACCGGCATCGGCGAAACCCCCTACCAGTATCTCGACGACGAGCTGCGCGGCTGGATGGTGGGCTACGAGCAGGTGCCGTCGGTGGTCGACGAGGGCGCCCTGCTCCAGGCGGTGCGGAGCGTGCAGGCGCGCGAGTGGGTCGACCGGCTCGAAGCGACGATCGAGGCGCATATCCTGCCCGCCGCCAAAGTCCGCGCCGCGGCCGGCATTCCGGGCACGACGGTCGAGACCGCCTACCTCTGTCGCGACAAGCCGGCCATGAAGGAAGTTCTCCGGCGGGCCAACGTCCCGTGCGCCCAGTCGGCCGGCGTGACCTCACCGGGCGAGCTGCGCGACTTCGTGGCGCGCGTCGGCTATCCGATCATCCTCAAGCCCCGCAGCGCCGCTGGCGCTGCCGGCACGCGGCGGGTGGACAACGACCGGGAGCTCGAGAGCGCCATCATCGAGCAGGGGATCGATCGCGGCGCCGCGGTCGCGGCCGAGGAGTTCATCGAAGGGCACGAGGGGTTCTTCGACTCCATCGCGATCGGCGGCCGGGTGGCGCACTTCTTCATCTCGCACTACTACCCGGGGGTGCTCGAGGCGATGCGCACGCGCTGGATCTCCCCCCAGATCCTCACCACCAACCGGGTCGACGCGCCCGGCTACTCCGAAGTGAAAGCGATGGGCCAGAAGGTGATCGGTGCGCTCGGCATCGGCACGTCACCGACCCACATGGAGTGGTTCTTCGGCCCCAAGGGGCTCAAGTTCTCGGAGATCGGCTGCCGGCCGCCCGGCGTCGGCGTCTGGGATCTCTATGCCGCCGCCAACGACTTCGACATCTACCGCGAATGGGCGATGGCGGTCTGCCACGCCCGTCCCGACCAGCAGCCCTCCCGCCGCTTCGCCGCCGGCATGATCGCGCTGCGTCCCAATCGGGACGGGCGCATCTCCGGGTACGAGGGGATCGATCAGATCTACCAGGCCTACGGCGAGTGGATCATCGACTCCCACCTGCCGCCCCCCGGCTCCCCTACCGGCTCGGTCGAGGGGGGCTACATGGCGAACGCCTGGATCCGCATGAAGCACCCGGACTACGACCAGCTCCGCCGCATGCTCGACCTCGTCGGGCGCACCGTCAAGGTCTGGGCGCAGTAGCGCGGCGCCCTCGCGGCAGCGATCGCTCGACGGCGATCAGCGCGAGGGACCAGGGCTGGAGCCAGAAAAGCTCACCTAGGGGAGTGTCGGCTTCGGGAACGTTGGCGGCGGAATCCAAGACGATTTGCCCCCGCTCCACTCCCAGCTCCTTGGGCGTGAATCCGACGCGGCGCTCCGAGGGATTCGACAGCAGGAGCGCGCTCACGCCTCCGCTGCCCGCTGGGAGCTCGAGCACCAGCGCGGGCTCGAGCGCCCGCTGCCCCCACCGACCCCGCGGCAGGGCGTGCAACGCCCGTCGTAGCTCCAGGAGTGCTCTCAGCTCCGCGCGCGCGTCGTCCTCGGATCCCTGCAGGCTCCAGTCGAGCCACGAGAGCTCCGTGTCCTGGCACCACGCGTTGTTGTTGCCGAGCTGCGTGCGGCCGAGCTCGTCGCCCGCGACCAGCATCGGCGTGCCGCGCGCGAGGAGGAGGAGCGCCAGGAAGTTGCGCCGCTGGCGCCGGCGCAGTGCGTTGACTTCGGGGTCGTCGCTCGGGCCTTCGACGCCGCAGTTCCAGCCGAGGTTCTCCGCCGTGCCGTCGCGGTTCTCCTCGCCGTTGGCGAGATTCCGCTTCGCCTCGTAGCTCACCAGGTCGGCGAGCGTGAAGCCGTCGTGCGCGGTGACCAGGTTGACGGCGGCCTCTCCGTCGCGCGGCAGGACGTCGGAGCTCCCCGCGAGGCGAAGGGCGAGTCGGGAGCGCGGCTCCGCGTCGCCCCGGACGACGCGCCGTACGTCGTCCCGGAAGTGCCCGTTCCAGACCCGCCACGGACGAGCCAGCAACCCTTCGACGGTCCTCCCGGTGGCGTCCCAGGGCTCGGCGATCAGCAGGCGCCCGGCGAGCACCGGATCGGCCGCGATCTCCTCGACCAGCTCCGAGCGTTCGAGCGGCTCACCCTGCCCACCGCGGAAGAACGCGCCCGCGAGATCGAAGCGGAAGCCGTCGACACCGATCTCCTCCGCCCAGTAGCGAAGGGCGTCGAGCACCAGCCGTCGCGCCGCCGGATGCTCGCTCCGGAGCGTGTTCCCGCACCCGGTGAGATCGAGCGGCTCGCCGGTCGCCGCGTCGGCGAGGAAGTAGGCCTTCCGGTCGAGACCGGCGAGCGAGACGACCCGCTCGCGCTCGGCGCGCGCGCCGAAGCTCTCTCCCGTGTGGTTGAAAACCACGTCGAGCACGAGCTCGATCCCCGCGCGGTGGAGCTCGTCGACCAGGTGCCGCAGCTCCTGGATCTCGCGCCCGGCGCCCGGCTCCACGGCGTAAGCGGCCTTCGGGGCGAAGAAGGAGAGCGGCATGTAGCCCCAGGTGTTGAGCAGGCGCCTGCCGTCGGTCGGATCGATCCGCGGATTGTCGGTCTCGTCGAACTCGAAGATGGGCAGCAGCTCCACCGTCGTGACGCCGAGGTCGATCAGGTAGGGGATCTTCTCGGTCAGACCGAGGTACGTGCCGGGATGCGCGACGCGCGAGCTCGGATGGCGCGTGAAGCCGCGCAGGTGGGCTTCGTAAATCAGCCGCCGTTCGGCCTCGATGCGGGGACGCGGCGGACGATCCGAGGGCGGCGGCGGCTCGAGGTGGAGCGCGCGATAAGCGCGACAGCGCTCGCCCGCCGCTTCGAAGGAGCGGTCCCCCCAGCGCTCGCCCCCCGCCAGCGCGCGCGCGTAGGGGTCGATCAGGGGTGGACCGCCGTCGACGCGATAGACGTACTCGAAGCTCGCGGGAAGGCCCGGCAGCTCGAGCTGCCAGGTCGACGAGCCGTCGTCGCCCTCCCGAGCGAGCTCGCCGACCGCGCGAAGCGGCTCTTCCGCCGCCTCGCGGATCGAGAGCCCGATCGATCGCCTCGCCCGCGCCCGCAGGCGGAAGAGATGCCCGCGCGGCGAGCGCCGCACGCCCAGCGGGGACAAAGCGACCACCCCTGGGCGATCCGGGCTAGGAGACGCTGCCGTCAGCGTGGACCGTCCAGACGTCGCCCGATCGCAGCAGCTTCTCGAGGTTGCCGGGGCCGCGCTTCTCGCGCTCGCGCTCGAGCTGCCCGACGACGCCGCTCTCGAAGGTCGGGATCTCCACCTTCCGCAGCACGCCGATCGGGGTCGGGAAGTGCGGCGGCCCCATCTGAGCGACCATGAAGGCGATCGCCGGGTTGGTCCTCCCCGCCTCCCAGACCAGGCAGTCACCCGGGCCGAAGCCGTCGGCGAAGCGCACCACCTCGAGCTCGGTGCCGTTCAGCCGGATTCCGAGCTCCTTCTGCTTGCCGAAGACGAGCGGCTCGCCCTCTTCCAGGTAGACCAGCGCCTGGTCGCGCACCTCCTTCTCCGTGAGGTGCGCGTAGGCGCGGTCGTTGAAGATGTTGCAGTTCTGGTAGATCTCGACGAACGCCGTGCCGCGGTGCGCGGCCGCCACCTTGAGCGTCTCCTTGAGGTGACCCTGGAAGACGTCGATCGAGCGGGCGACGAAAGTGGCGCCGCTCCCGATCGCCACCGCGAGCGCGTTGAACGGGTAGTCGATCGAGCCGTAGGGGCTGGACTTGGTCTTCTTCCCGACCTCGGAGGTCGGCGAGTACTGCCCCTTGGTGAGGCCGTAGATCCGGTTGTTGAACATCAGGATCTTGACCCCGACGTTGCGGCGCAGGGTGTGGATCAAGTGGTTGCCGCCGATCGAGAGCGCGTCGCCGTCCCCGGTCGCGATCCAGATCTCCAGATCGGGTCGGCTCATCTTGAGCCCGGTGGCGATCGCCGCCGCGCGCCCGTGGATGGTGTGAAAACCGAACGTGTTCATGTAATACGGAAAGCGACTCGAGCAGCCGATTCCCGAGATCACCACGAAGCGCTCGCGCGGGATGCCGAGCTCGGGGAAGACGCTCTGGACCGCGGAGAGGATCGCGTAGTCCCCGCAACCGGGGCACCAGCGAACGTCCTGATCGTTCTGGAAGTCCTTCTTCGTCAGCGTGGTCGTGCTCATCGGGCGTCGGCTCCCAGGATCTCGCGGATCTTCGCGACGATCTCGTGGCGGAAGAAGGGCTTGCCTTGGACCTTGGAGTAGGAGATCACGGGCTCGAGAAAGCGCCCCTGCAAGAGCAGCGCGAGCTGGCCCAGGTTCATTTCGGGCACCAGCACCCGCTCGAAGCGCGCCAGGACGTCTCCGAGGTTGCTCGGGAAGGGATTGAGGTATCGCAGATGCGCCCGGCTCACCCGGAGCCCGTCGCGCCGGGCCTGATTCACGGCGCCGGTGATCGCCCCCGCGGTCGAGCCCCAGCCGAGCACCAGGAGAGCGTCCCCGGGCGTACCGTCGACTTCGAGCGGCGGGATGTCGCGGGCGATCCGCTCCACCTTCTCGGCCCGCAAGTGGATCATCCGCTCGTGGTTCATCGGATCGTAGGAGACGGCGCCGCTCCCGTCCTGCTTCTCGAGGCCGCCGATCCGATGCTCCAGACCGGGCGTGCCCGGGATCGCCCAGGGACGCGCGAGCGTCTCCGGATCGCGCCGGTAGGGCTGGAAGCCCTCGACCTGGGCGTGGAATTCCACCGGGAACTCGGGGAGCGTGGCGACGTCCGGGAGGCGCCACGGCTCCGAACCGTTCGCCAGGTAGCCGTCGGAGAGCAGCACCACCGGCGTCATGTAGCGCACCGCGAGGCGCGAAGCCTCGAGCGCCATCGCGAAGCAATCGGCCGGAGAAGAGGCGGCGAGCACCGGCATCGGCGACTCGTTGTTGCGCCCGAAGAGCGCCTGCAGCAGGTCGGCCTGCTCCGTCTTGGTGGGAAGTCCCGTCGAGGGTCCGCCCCGCTGCACGTCGACCACGACCATCGGCAGCTCGACCATCACCGCCAGGTTCATCGCCTCGCTCTTGAGCGCCAGGCCCGGCCCCGAGGTCGAGGTCATCGCCAGGGCGCCCCCGAACGCGGCGCCGATCGCCGCGCAAACCGCCGCGATCTCGTCCTCGGCCTGAAAGGTCGTGACCCCGAAGTGCTTGAACTGCGCGAGGTCGTGCAGGAGGTCCGAGGCGGGCGTGATCGGATAGGCCCCTTGAAAGAGCGGTAGGCCGCAGCGGCGGCTGGCGGCCACGAATCCGAGCGCCATCGCGGTGTTGCCGGTGATGTTGCGATAGACCCCCGGCTCGAGCTTCGCCGGCACGACCTCGTAGCGCGTCTGAAAGGCCTCGGTGATGTCGCAGAAGTTCCAGCCCGCCTTGAGCACCTTGACGTTGGCCTCGGCGAGGTCGGGCTTGGCCGCGAACTTCGCGTGGATCCAGCGCTCGGTGGCCTCCAGCGGGCGCGAGAAGAGCCAGTAGGCCATGCCGAGCGCGAAGAAGTTCTTGCAGCGCTCCTGGCTCTTCGCGTCGAGCTTGCTCCCCTCGAGGGCGCGGCGCGTCAGCGTCGCGAGCGGGGCCGGGAAGAGCTGGTAGCGCGCCAGCGAGTCGTCCTCGAGCGGATTCGCCTCGTAACCCGCCTTCTTGAGATTGCGCTCCTCGAACTCGTCGGTGTTGACGATCAGGATGCCGTTGGACTTGAGGTCGGGGAGATTGACCTTCAGCGCCGCGGGATTCATGGCCACCAACACGTCCGGCGCGTCGCCCGGCGTGTGGATGTCGTAGTCGGCGATGCGCACCTGGAAGGCGGAGACGCCGGGCAGCGTGCCGGCGGGCGCGCGGATCTCGGCCGGAAAGTCCGGAAAGGTCGCGAGGTCGTTGCCGAGCAGCGCCGAGGTGGAGGTGAATTGCGTGCCCGTGAGCTGCATGCCGTCGCCCGAGTCGCCGGCGAAGCGGATGACCACGTCGTCGCGCCGTTCTGCACCGGCCGGCCGCGAGCGCTTCGAAGGCTTGTCGAGGGTGTCGAGACTCATGCTCTCCTTCTTCTCGGAGGGTGTCCGAGGTGCCCGCGGTCCGGGTGTGGGGCGCCGGCGCGGGGGCGGAATGTTACCACCCCCTCAGCCGCCGACGACCTCGCCGCGCCCCCCTCGCAGCAGCTCGAGGAGGGGTGCCGTCACCGTCTCCGGGTGCTCCCAGAGAATGAAGTGCCCCGCCCCGGGATAGCGGTGGACGACCAGGTTGGCCGCCGGCAGGACGCCTTCGACGAAGTCGGCGTTGGCGGGCGGAACCAGCCGATCGGCCGTCCCCTGCACCAGACGCACCGGGCAGCGGATCTCCGGCCAGCGCGGCGCCATCCTCTCGAGCTCGCCGCGGAGCGGCCAGAGCTCCCGGTTCGAGACCACCCAGTCGATGGGCAGCAGGAGCTGGATCAGCCGCCAGGAGCCCGCGACGTTGAACCAGCGGCGCCGCTCGAGGACCGGGTCGACCGACGGCGCGACCAGCAGCAGACCCGCCACGAGGTCGGGTCGGTCCATCGCCAGGCGCGCGGCGATCGGCCCGCCCAGACTGTGCCCCACCACCACCGCGGGCGGCCCGGCCTCGCTTTCGAGCACCGCCGCGAGCGCCTCCGCCTGACGCGCCAGCGATGGCTCCGCGTGGCCACGCCCCGAGCCGCCGTAGCCCGGCCGGTCGGGCGCCAGCAAACGCGCTGCCCCGGTGAGCCCGGGCTCGGTCAGGAAGATCCGCCAGGCCTCCCAGGTCCCCGGCGATCCGTGCACGAAGAGAACGCGGGGCGCTCCCGGCTCGGCGCGTCCGGCGGTCACCACGTGGACCGGTCCGTCCGGGCCGGCGACGAAGCGGCTCACGAGAGCGGCGGCGCGCATCGCCGGCGTATCCACCGCGGGGGCGAACGAGGGGCCGAAAATCGCGCAACCCGCCGCCAACGCCAGGATGCCGGCGAGCGCGGCTGCGGCGATCCATCCCCACCGACGGCTGATCCCGGTTCGCATCGGCTGGCCCCCCCCTCGCCGAGCCTACCTCGCGAGCTCTCGACCTCCGAGCCAGCTGAGGAGCAGCGGCAGGGCGAAGACCGAGAGCAGCATCGACCAGACCACGCCGAGCGAGAGCACGCCCGCGAACGAGGCCAGCCCGCGATGCGCGGTGAAGGCGAGCGGACCGAAACCCGCGAGCGTATTGAGCGCATTGATGAGCAGCGTTCGTCCGGTGCCCGAGAGCGTGCGCCCGAGGTCCCCCGCCTCGGAGCGGAAGCGGTGGGTGAGATGCACGCCGTTGTCCACCGAAACGCCGACGACGATCGGCAGCGCGAGGATGTTGAGCGGGTTGAGATCCAGGCCCAGGAGCCGCATGCCGCCAAGGAGACCGGTCATCGTGAGGGCGGTCGGGGCGAGCGCGAGCAACGTCCAACGGACGCTGCGAAAGTCGGCTGCGGCCATCGCCAACGCGAGCAACGCCGCGAGCACGCCCGTGATGGCGAGGGCGCGCTGCGAGCGCCCGATCATGAACTCGCCGAGCACCGGCATGCCGGTGACCCCGGGATCGAGCCGGCGCATCTCGGCGAGGAAAGCGTCGCGGAACTCGGGCTCCCAGATGTCCCCTGCCGGATAGGCGTAGACGGCGAAGCGCCCCGCGGAGTCCACGAAGCTCTTCTCGAGATCTCGCAGCTCCGCGCTCTCGGAGCCGCCCGCGAGCGCCTGGAGGCGCTCGAGGTCGAGCTCCGAGCGCACCTGCCCGACGAGCGGCGAGGCTCTGAGCTCGTTCACGAGCGCTCGCGCGGCGTTCCGGTCGGCCGCCACGAAGGCGGCGAATTGCGGCGACAGCGCCGACCGCTTCACCATCTCACGCTCCAACCGCACCGCCTCCGACCCCACCGGTTGGAGGTCGAGGTAGTCGCCGTCGAAGCGGGGCCAGGGCAGAACGATGCCGACGAGCGCCGCGCCGAGCAGGAGCAGAGTGCCGCCCGGGCGCTGGCATCGCACCAGCACGGCGCCGAAGAGGCGTTCGCGCGCTCCGCGATCGCCGGACGTCCGGCGCGGCAGCAGCGCGAGGAGCGCCGGCAGCAGGGTCACCGCCGCAACCAGTGACAGGAGGATGCCGAGCCCCGCCATCCAACCGAGCTCCGCGAAGCCCCGAAAGCCGGAGACGGTGAGCGTGAAGAGGGCGAGAGCGGTGGTGAGCGCGCCGGTCGCGAGCCCGCGCCCCAACCGGCGCACCCCTTCCGCCACCGCGCCCGGGAGCTGCCAGCCCAGCAGCTGCAGCTCCTCCGTACGATCGACGACGTGGATCCCGTAGTCGATCCCTTGGCCGAACAGGGTCGAGAAGAAGAACGCCGAGACGAGCGTCAGATGTCCGGGGACGAAGGCCGCGACGCCGAGGGTCGCCGCCATCGCGGCGAGCAACGCTCCGGTCGCCGCGAGCGGCCAGAGCCATTCGTGGAACCCCGCCACGAACAGCGCCACGACCAGCACCAGCGAGAGCAGCGAGAGGCGCGAGAGGTCGCGCTGGATGATGTCGCGATCGTCGAGCGCGTACTGCGGCAGGCCGGTGAAACCGGCGTGGATCCCCGCCGCGTCGAGAGCCTCCGCCGCGATCTCGGCCCGCACGCCGGCCACGAAGGGGGCGATCTTCTCGGCGCGGGACTCGGCGTCGGCGGGCTGCACGAAGACGAAGGCCATCCCCCGGTCGTCGGTCATCAGGTGGGGCTCGAGGCCCAGGGCCTCGAGCGTCGCATCCGGGAACGGGAGGCGGGAGAGCGCGGCGCGGACGTCGTCGCGCCGTCGCACCGCGGCCGCGATCCGGTCCGCGGCTTCGCCCAGCACCTCGGGATCTCCCCCTTCGAGCGCCACCACCAGCATGTTGGGCGTTCCGAAGCGGGCCGCGAAGTCGCGGAAAGCGGCGACCGGCGGGAGCCTCGGATCGATCAGGTCGAGATTCGACGTCTTGAGCCCGAGCCGCGTCACCGTGAGGGCGAGCGCGACCGCCACGATCGCGAGGGCGAGGACGAGCGTGACGACGGGGCGCGCCGCCGACCGCGCCGCCAGGGCGCCGAGGAGCTCCCCCCAGCGATCCCGCTCGCCCGAGCCGCTCACGAGCCCCGCTCCGCTCCCGGCGGGCGGCGGGGACCCGCGAGGCGCAGCACGAACTCCACCAGGTCGGCGACCTCTCCCGGGCGGAGCGTCTCGTGCCCCGGCATCGAGGTCGGCGGCGCCCCGAAGCGCACCAGGCGCTCGAGCTCGCGCCGCTCACCCGCCGCGTCGAGACCCGGCGGCAGGTGGATGAAGAAGCCCTTGGCGAGGTCCATGGCCGGGCGCGCGATCGACGCCGCGAGCGCTCCGTCGCCGCGCCCGGACGCGCCGTGACAAGGGGCGCAGAGCGCCGCGAAGAGGCGCGCTCCGCGCGCCGCCGAGGGGGCTCCCGTCGCGGTCTCCGGCGGGAGCGCCGCCACCTGCCGCGCGCGCTCGTCGGCGTGCCCCGCGCCCAGGCTGCCGAGATAGGCGACCAGATCGCTCCCCCGCCGCCCGTCGCCCGCGAAGAGGTCGGCATAGGAGGGCATCCGCGAGCCGGGGATCAGAGCGCGGGGATTCGCCAGGTGGACGCGCTGCCAGAAGTCGCTCCGTCGCAGGCCGACGTTCGCGAGATCCGGGCCTTGGCGCCGCATGCCGACGAGCGGCGGCTGCTCGGCGCGATCGAGCGCGCGCGCGGGCCCCCAGAGCGCCTCGTCGCGAGTCCCGGGGCGGACGAATTGCGAGTGGCAGTGGATGCACCCCTCGGCGACGTAGACGGCGCGCCCGCGAGCGACGGCGGAGCGATCGTCGAGCGGGGACCTTCCGGCGCAGCCGGTCGCCCCGAGGCCGAGAGCGCCGACGAGCGCCGGGACCACGGCCGCTGCGAGCCACGATCCCTGGCTCTGCCGGCCTCGGACGAGCGCGAAGGTCCCGACGAGCAGCGCCCCGGCGCCGAGGACCGCCGTCGTCGGCACGCGCCCGAGATCCTGCGCCATGCCGACGCCGAGCGCCGAGCCCACCCATCCGGAGATCCCGTAGAGCACTCCCGCGCGCCACCCCGGGCGCCCTGCCGCGGGTTCCGCGAGCGCCGGAAAGGCGACGAGCGCGGTCGAGTAGATGGCAATCCCGATCGCGTAGAGCCAGGCGCCGGCGCGCGCCGAGGGACCGCCTGCCGCGAGGATCGGGAAGGCGAGCGCGAAGAGCCCCCAGGTGGCGAGGAGCGCGACCTTCCAGCGCCCGCGCTCCAGCCAGAGTCCCGCGGCGAACGCGGCGGCGAAGTGCACGATCCCTTGCACGAGGGTCCAGGCGCCACCATCCCAGGAGACCGCGGCGAGCGCGGGGGCCCCATGGAGGACGGCGAACGCCGCCGCATCGAGCCCGACCAGCAACAGGAAGGCAATCGCCGCGGCCGCCAGCGGAAGGGTCTCGCGATTCGCGAGCGGTGGGCTCGGCTCGCCCGCCCCGCGCGGCGGCAGGAAAGCGGCCACCGCGGCGAGCAGGGCGGGCTCCCACGCCCGGAGCTCGATCGAGCCCGCGAAGAGCGGCGGCAGATTGGAGAGGAGATAGGCGAGACCGGTGCCGGCGCCCACGACGAGCGCCGGCCGACCGCTCCTCGAGAGTCGAGCCAGGTTTCCCGCGAGAGCGACGGTGAGGATCCCCACCGAGAGACCGATCGCCGCGGCCGTCGCCGCCAGGGCGAAGGGAGCGCGCGCGAAGGGCGATGCCGCGGCGACGACGGCCGCCAGCGCGAGGCCGAAGGAGACGGCGCGGGTCGCCTCGAAACGCTCGAGCCGGCGCCCCATCCCCAAGCTCGCCAGAAGCCCCGCGATCCCCATGGCGGCCATCGCCGCGCGAACTCCGTCTCCGTCGAGCGACCGCTGGAGCTGCTCGAGGAAGCCGAACTGCGCGAACAGGAGGAAGAGGTGATAGGTCGCCGCGATCGCCAGGAGCAGGCGACGATCCGCGACCAGAGCCCGCCCGATCGCAGCGAGCGCACCCCGCGCTCCGGCGCTCACCGCGCCACGATCCTCCGCGCGGCGGGACGCAAGGCGAGTTGGAGAGCGGCGACGAGCGCGTCGTAGCCACCCACCCAGAGCCAAGGCGCCCCCAGCGCTCCGCTCGCCACCGAGACCGCGAGAAAGCCAGCAACCGCGAAGCGCGGCAGAGCGGTCAGCGCGAAGGCCGCCCGCAAGCGGTCGCCCCGTTCCGAGGCGGGCGCTGCGAACGGCCAGAAGTAGGCGGCGCCGACGCTCGCGACGAAGGTGCCGACGAACCGCAGCAGCACCGGCTCCGCGACCGCGGGGAGCGCCAGCAACCGCAGCACCAACTCCGGCGCCGCGAGCAGGGCGAGACCCGTTCCGAGGTCCCCCGCCCCCGCGGCGATGGCGAAGAGCGGCGCGCTGCGTGCGCGATCGATCACCGGGACACCCGGCGCGCGGCACGCCACCAGAGGAGCGAAGCGATGAGCATCGAGGCACCCCCTAGCCAGCGGAGCGAGTAGAGCACGGAGATCGGCGTCAGCTCGCCGGGAAGGGCGCTCCAACCCGCGCCCGGATCGCCCCCCTCGACCCACCCGGCCGCGGCCAGGACGAGGATCTGGAGCAAGCATCCCGCCTGCCAGAGCAGAAAAGGGCGCCCCGCCGTCAGCCCTGCGGCCACGCCGTCGGGAGCCGAGGCGACGAGTAGCAGCATGCCGAAGGCGCTCATCATGCCCGCCATCGCGAGGTGCGCGTGCGCGACGAGGCCGTCGGTGAACTTCAGACGATCGAGCACGCCGGGCTGGAAGGTCGCGAGCGCGCTCGCGAGCAAGAGCCCTCCCCACGCGAGAAAGGCGATCCGCCAGCGTCGCGTCGGCTGGGGCCAGTGGTGGGCGGCGTAGAGGCGCGGCAGGAAGACGGCCCAGACGAGCAGCGAGGCGAGCGCGAGCTGCTCGAGGGTGTCGCGGTGCGTCCGCTCGCCATGGTCGAGCCCGAGGAAGACCATCGTGTGCAGCGCCAGGAGGGCGACGATCCAGGCGCTCCGCGGCGACGAGCGGCGACGCTCGAGACCCAGGAAGGCCGGCGCGGCGACGAAGATCCAGATCACTCCGAGCGTCGAGCCGAGCAGGCTGACGCCCGTCGGCCCTCCGCTCGCGGGGTTGACCGGCGGATAGGTCGCGTCGCTCTCGCCCAGAGCGAGCCACGCGGGAACGCTGAGCAGCACGAGCCAGAGCGCCGCTCTGGCGAACCACGGCCGCGAGCCACCGCTTCCGGGCCCGCCATCCCGCGTCCTTCCCGGACGGGTGCGCCAGAGTCCGACGCCGAGCACGGCCGCGAGTGACAGCTGCGCGGCGACGAACGCGAGGTTCGCGGGACCTCTCCAGTCGAGGAACGGCTTGCCCCCGCTCCCACCCAGGAGCCAGCTCGCGGTTCCGGCGACGAGAGCGAGCGACCAGAGCCCGAGGGCGAGACGCCCCAGCCCGCACTCGCGCGGACCCAGGAAGAGACGGAAGAGGAGCCCAACGAGCGGTAGCGCCCCCCAACCGTAGAGCTCGAGATCGAGGTGGACGGTCGCCCAGCGCCCGTAGCTCAAGGGCGCGAGAACGTCACCCAGCCGGGGCGCGAGCAGCAGGGTGGCGAGCAGCAGTCCCACCCCGTTCGCCCCGACGAGCCACCCGAGGGCATGACGCGCGACCAGGCGGCCGAGCTCCCCTTCCCACGCGACGACGATCTCCGCCCGCGGCAGCGCGTGATCCTCGCCGTGCGTCGCTCGGGTCACGCGCAGCGGCGGCTCGTCGCGCGCAACCCGAGCTCCGCCGCTTCGGCTTCGAAATGGCGCTGGAGCCTCGAGAGCGGCCGGCGCATCGTCTCTCCGAGCTCTGGCGCCGCCAAGGTACGGGCCGCCCTGGCGAGAAGATGGGCGAGCCTTCGACGGGCCCGCCCCTCCCCGGCGAGTCTCGGGAGACTGGGACGTCCCAGGGTCCGGTCCCGCGCCCCGGTCTTACCGCTCTCCGCGACGGAAAAATGCTCGTCCTTGAGGTCGTCGAGCCCCTGATACGCGAGACCCCAGCTCTCGGAGAGGCGCTCGAGCCGGCCGAGCACCTGGTCGCTCGCTCCGGCCACCAACGCCGGCAGCACGATCGCGAGCCGGATCAGCGGCACCGTCTTGCCCCGCGCCACCCGGAAGGCCGCTTCCGCTCCTCGCGCCGACGCCTCCGCCTCCGAGCCGAAGTGCAGATCGCGCGACTGGCCGTCGAGCAGCCCGGCCACCCCGAGCGAGCGCTCGACCAGATCCGCCGCCGCTTGGCGGCGCACCGCCGGGAGAGTGGCGAGCACCTGCCAGAGGAGCGCGTAGCCACGGGTGATCAGCGCGAGAGCTCCGAGGATCGCCGCCCCTTCGCCGAAGGCTCGGTGCGGACAGGGCCGCCCGCGGCGCTCCGCGGCGTCGTCCATCGACGGGAGATCGTCGAAGACGAGAGAGGCGCTGTGAAAGTACTCGACCGCGATCGCGAGCCGGCGCGAAGCTGTGGCGTCGAGCCCCTGCGCGGTCGCGATGCCGAACGCGAGTTGCGCCCGGCCGAGGCTACCGGGGTGGCGAAGCAGGTCCGCGAGCACCGCCCGCAGCCGAGGCTCGACCGCCGCGGACACCGACAGCGAGCCGGAGAAGGCCTGCCGGAGCCGGGCCAGCTCGACCGGCGAAACCAGGCGAGGCGCGTCGCTCAACGGCCACCGCCCGCCGATCCGCTCGCGTCGCTCAAATTCCCTTCCGCGTGCACGCTCACGGTGACCACGGGGTCGACGCGCAGGAAGAAGATGCTCGG
Organism: uncultured Thermoanaerobaculia bacterium; assembly: GCA_964476605.1. Taxonomy (GTDB): domain Bacteria; phylum Acidobacteriota; class Thermoanaerobaculia; order Multivoradales; family JAGPDF01; genus JAGPDF01. The sequence goes on from CAYZBH010000006.1 coordinate 20,927, forward strand.
ATCGTGCAGGCCCCACTCCACGAAGGGGACGGCGAAAGAGGTCTCCGCGACCGCCCGGGTTCCCTGAATCTCCGCCTTGACGGGCAAGGCCAGCGGATGCGCGACGCCGTGCAGCTGAAACGTCCCGTGCAGGGTGAACTCCCCCTTGCCGCTCTCGGGGACTGTTCCTTCGACGCGATCGATCGCGAGCACGATCTCCGGGAACTTCACGATCTCGAGCACGTCCTGCCGCATCGTCTTGTCCCGGCTCTTGTTGCCAGTCTCGCCGCCCGTGGCGTCGACCACGATCTCGCCGGAGGCCGCGCCGCTCGCCGAATCGAAACGGAGCGAGCCCCGCGTGAGGTGAAACGATCCTTCGACGTCGTGTCCGGTCGCGGGAAGGGCGATCGTGACGCGCGTCGCTTCCGCGGCGAGATCGAGCTGGCGCTCGCTCGCCCGGGCGGCCCCGGGCGCGAGCGCCGTCAGGGCCATGAGGACGATCCCGAATCCCTGCTGCTTCGACTGTGCTCTCGCGCTCAACGGTCCTCCGAGTTCTTTCCCCCCAGCTCCGCCGCTTCGTTGCGGCCGACCCGGCTCACGCCGAGGAGCGCATCCTGGAGACTCCGAATGAACGCTCCGTGAACGGCCATGAGGCGCGCGGTTCCGCTATATTGATGCCGTGCGTCTCCTGATCGTGGAGGACGAACGGCCGCTGGCGCTCCACCTCGCGAAGGGACTCCGCGAGGAGGGGTTCGCCGTCGACGTCGCGGCCACCATCGAGCAGGCCAGCGAGCTCACCGTCGAGACCTCCTACGACCTCGTGCTGCTCGACCGCGGCCTCCCCGACGGGGACGGGGTCCGGCTCCTCCACGCGCTGCGGGAGCAGGGGTGGACGGCGCCGGTCCTCGTGCTGACGGCCCGCGATCTCACCTCGGACAAGGTCGAAGGCCTGGACTCCGGCGCCGACGACTACCTGACGAAGCCCTTCGCCTTCGCGGAGCTGCTGGCGCGGGTGCGGGCCCTCCTCCGGCGCCGGGGCCTCGAGCCGGCGATGGTCCTGACGGTGGACGATCTGCGCCTCGACCGGACCGCGCGCTTGGCCGAGCGCGCCGGAGCCCCGCTCGAGCTCACGCCGAAGGAGTACGCGCTGCTCGAGTACCTGATGCTGCACGCCGGCGCCGCGAAGTCACGCGCCGAGATCGCCGAGCACGTCTGGGACCTCTCGTACGAAGCGCGCAGCAACGTCATCGACGTCATCGTCGCCCGCCTCCGGCGCAAGCTCGAGGCGGGTGGCCGGCCTCGCCTGCTGCAGTCGGTGACCGGGCTCGGCTACGCGCTCCGTCGCCTCGAGGAGGAGCCGACCTGATTCGCGCCCGTTCTCTCCGACGCGCCTTCGCCTGGTGGTTCGGGACGACGATGGTCGCCCTCTACGGCTTGACCTCGACCGCGATCTGGTATCAGAGCCGGTCCACCTCGCGCAGCTTCGCGGTCCTCTCGCTGAAGACGGAGGCGGAGGCGATCGCGAGCTACCTCGCTTCGAGCCGACGGATCGACCCGCCGGAGCTCGCCGAGCCCGAGCATTCGGCGCTGCCCCTCTGGATCCGCATCCTCGAGGAGGGTCAGGTCGTCGGCGCGACGCCCGGCATTCCCGACCTGCCGGTCGCGGCCGGGCTGCCGGACCTCCGGAGCACGGACCAGGTGCGCTATCTCGAGTCTCCCATGCCGCTCGCGGTCGTGCAGCACGAGGTCGGCGGCCGCCGCCCCGGCATGATCGTCGAAGCGGTGGGCTCGCTCGTCGATCTCCGCCGCCGCGAGCGCAAGCTCGGGCTCGGGCTCCTCCTGGGCGGTCTCGCGGTGCTCCCTTTGGCGGGTCTCGGCGGTCGCTGGCTCGCCGGACGTACCCTGCGCTCGCTCGATTCCCTCGTGGGTTCCATCCGCCGCATCGAGTCCGGTTCGCCGGGCTCGCGGCTCACCCTCCCCCCGAGCTCGTTCGAAGAGGTCGCGATCGTCGCCAACGCCTTCAACGACCTGCTGGAGCGTCTGCAGGCGACGCTCGAGGGGATGCGACGCTTCACGGCCGACGCCTCGCACGAGATCCGCAATCCGCTTTCGGTGCTCCGGACCGGCCTCGAGGTGGCGCTGCGGCGCCCCCGCGCTCCGGAGGAGTACCAACTGCTCCTCCGCCAGAACCTGCGCGAGATCGAACGTCTGGATGCGGTGGTGGAGGGTCTCCTCGCGCTCGCCCGCCAGGAACCGGGGAGCGGCGTCGCGCTCGCGCGCGCCCCTCTCGACTTCTCCGGGCTCCTGACGCAGACCCTGGAGAGCTTCGCGGTGGTGGCGGCGGAACGGGGCGTGACGCTCGACGGCGGCATACCGCGCGGCCTGCGGGTGGAAGCGGACGAACGGCTGCTCCGGCTGGTGACGTTCAACCTGCTCGACAATGCCCTCAAGCACAGCCCCGAAGGGAGCAGCGTCCGGCTCCGCCTGACGTCCGTCGAGGGCCAGCTCGCCCTGCGGGTCAGCGATCAGGGCCCAGGCGTCCCCGAGGACGAACGTCCCCGCCTCTTCGACCGCTACTTCCGCGGCCGCGACGCCTCGACCCGCGGCGGCACGGGCGGCCTCGGTCTCTCCGTCGTGCGCTGGGTCGTGGAGGCGCACGGTGGCACGGTGCGCCTCGTTCCCGATCCGCCCGGAACGACCTTCGAGGTCCTGCTCCCCGCCCTCGTCTAGCTCCGCCGGTCCACCCGCGCGCGGCGCAGTCGGAGCGCCGCGAATCCGGCCAAGAGGAGGGCCAGCGCCGCGAGACCCGGCCCACCGAGAGTCGGGATCTCGAGCAACTCGCGGAAGATCTGGAAGACCGTCGGATCGGCGGCGTCCGGCGTCGCCGGATCGTCGCTCACCGCCGAGGACTCGTTCGACCCGTCGCCGTCCCCGTCGAAGTTGACCACCGCCTGGTTCGAGAAGGTCGCGCCGTGCTCGACGTCGTCGGGGATCCTCGCCTCGATGGTGATGGTCACGCTGCCACCGGCCGGGACCACGCCGTTCCAGGTCACGAGATTCGTCCCCGGATCCGCCGCCGCGGTGCCGGAGGTCGCGGTCGCGCCAACGAGGATCAAACCCGTGGGAACGCTGTCGACCAGCTCGTCCCCGGCGTTGTCCGACTGATCCGCCGGCCCGGCGTTCGTGAGGACGAGGGTGTAGAAGATCGTTCCGCCCGGCGTCAAGTCCCCCGCGACGCTCTTCGTGGCGCTCAAAGCCGCCGGCGCGACGACCGGCGTCACGACCGTCGCCGCGTTGTTGCCAGGTGCCGGGTCGCTCGTCGCCGCGCTGACGCTCGCCGTGTTGGTGAGCGTCGAGCCGGCCGTCACTCCCGCTCCCACGTGCACCGTGACCGAGAAGGCGGCCGGGCCGGAAACCAAGGTCGCCGTGGTGCAGGAGACGTTGCCGCCGCTCCCCACCGGCGGCGTCGTGCAGCTCCACCCCGCCGGAGCGGCCAGCGCCACGAAGGTGGTTCCGGCAGGCAGCGGATCGCCGACCGTGACACCCGCCGCCACGCTCGGGCCGGCGTTCGTCACGGTGAGCGTGTAGCCGAAGTCGAGCCCCGCGGTGGCCGTGCCGCCGCTCGCCGCCTTGGCTACGGCGAGGTCGGCGAGCGCGGTCACCGTCGTGGTCGCGGTGGCCGCATCGTTGGCCGCCGCCGGATCGCCGGTCGCGGCATCCACGGTCGCCGTGTTCGAGAGCACCAGACCGCTGGGGAGCGCGGCGTCGACCGCCACGGTGAGGGTGAAGACGGCGCTGCCGACCGCGAAGAGTGGCGTCGCGCAGGAGACCGTGCCGGTCGACCCGACCGTCGGCGTCGTGCAGCTCCAACCCCCCGCCCCGGCAAGTGAGACGAAGGTCGTGCCGGCTGGCAGGGTGTCGCTCCAGCTCGCCGCAGCGGCCGCGTTCGGTCCCGCGTTGGCGACCGTGAGCGTGTACGTGAGCGGGGTACCCGCGACGACCGGATCGGTGTCCTCGACCTTGGTGATCGACAGATCGGCGATCGGGAAGAGTCCCACCCGCACCGGGTCGTGGTCCGAGGCCCGGTAGGGCGACGCCGGCTGGAAGACGACCCGCGGTGGCACGAGGGCGGAGCCGTCGGGCTTTTCCTCGAACGCCGATTCGCCCACGTCCTTGACCTCGTCGTTGTAGTCGAAGAGGGGATTCTCGTCGGCGTTGATGTGCCACGGGGCGATCCCCGTGACCTCGGCGGCGAGGCCGGCGCTCGCGAGCGCATAGTCGAGGTGGCCGAGCTGGCCGTCGAAGAGGTAGGAGTAGCCGGCGGTCCCGAGGAGGCTGGTCAGCAGGTCGGTGAAGCCGCCGCCCGCCAGGGTCGCGATCGGATCTTCTTCGGAGTAGGAATTGAAATCGCCCAGGAGCAGGAGGTCCGGGTCGCCGGCCGCCGGCACCACGGTGCCCGCCAGCCAGGTGAGCAGGCGCGCGGCCTGCGCGGAGCGGCGGGCGTTGTAGCAGCCCTGGCCGTCGTTCTGATCGAGATCGGAGCCGGTCGCGTCGGCGCACCCCTTCGACTTGAAGTGGTTGGCGACCACGGTGAAGCGCTGCCCGAAGGCCGGGTTGGCCACGTCGACGACGTCGAACGTCTGAGCCGTCGGCGGCCGGTTGTGGATCGGATCGAGGTCGACGAAGGGCGCCCCGACCGGCGAGAGCACTCCCGTGCGATAGATCAGGGCGACCCGGATCGCGTCGGTGCCGAGGGTGCCGCCGGTGGAGACGAACGCGTAGGGATGGGCGCCTCCGCAGCGCGCGTTGACCGCGCCCAGCAGGTCGGTGATCGTGTCGGCGGGGGTGGTGTTCTCGAGCTCGACCAAACCGGCGACGTCGACATCGAGACCGCAGAGCACGATCGAGGCCCGCTCGCGCTGGCGGTTGAGCTCGGCCACGCTGTCGGCGCCCCGGCAGTCCTGCAGCCCATCGGGACCGCAAGGGCCGGAGGTGGAGCTCGCCGTGGTGTCGATGGTCGTGAAGTAGTTGAGCAGGTTGACGCTCGCCGCGCGGATCGAGCCTCCCACGGCCGGCGGTGCGGCCGGCCGCGGATTGGCGACCGTGAAGGCCGCAGGCGTCGCCGCCGTCGGACGGATCCGCCAGGCGTCGGTGCCCGAGAGTCCGGAGAAGGACCAGTGCAGCACTCCGGTGAGACCGGTGACCAGATCGCCGCCGCGGAAGAAGTCGACGCCCTGCGTACCCACCGAGAGGCCGCCGTTGGCCACCGGATGGAAGACGAACTGGAAGCCGTCGGCGAGCGCCAGCGGCACGTTCTGGGCGTCGTCATCGTCGTCGAGGATCACCCGGCGCCGAGCCAGCGCGTCGAGGTGCGCGGCGTAGCCGGCGACGCTCGGCGCCGCGATCGAGGTGAACTGGCCCGGCCGTCCCCCCTCGAAGAGCTCGATCGTCCCGTAGCGCGCCTGCTCGAAGTACTCGGCGACGGTGAGCGCATCGACGAAAGTGACGCGCATCCCCTCGACCGGCTCGTAGGTGTCGTCGATCGATGGCGTCACCACCGGCAGATCGATCGGCGCCGGCGTCGCTTCCGCCAAGTGGTTGCCCGCGTCCGTGACCAGGACCGAGCCCGCCGCCGTGGCACTGATCTCGGTCATGCCGAAGAACTCGCTGACCGTACCGGTCGCCCGGACCCGCTGCCCCTCGGCGACCGGGGTCGCGCAGGCATTGCAGTAGACGAAGATCCCTTCCGAGGTCGCCGGGTCCGCATCCACGTCGGTGTCTTCCTCCTGCAGGAAAAAGCCCCGCAGATCGCCCGTCCCGGTGGCCTGGAAGTCGCCGACCACGATGCCCTCGACCGTCACCGTGGAGCCGACGACAGGCGACGACGCGCCCGGACCCTGGACGTCGTGAATGAGGACGATCTGGAGGTCGTCGTTGGTGATCGTTCCCTGACCCTGCGAATCGGCGACGTTGGGCACCGCCGGGCCGGTCGCCGTGATGTTGGTGAGGTTGACGAAGAAGGTCTCGTTCGGCTCGAAGGCGGTGTCGCCGTTGACCGTGACGTCGAAGGTGTAGGAGGGCGAGTTCGCGGGAATCGTCTGACCGTTGAGTGAGTGTGCGACGTAGTCGTTGTTCGCGATCGTCGCCGTGCCGTCCGCGGTCCCGATGTCGAACGTGATGTCCCCGGTCGCGAGCGGAGGCGTCACGCTCACCGTGAAGGTGGCGGTGGTCGGCCCCGCGTTTCCCTCGGCGACCGTCACGTCGTCGATCGAGAGGGTCGGGATCGAGAGCGGCGATCCGGTGACCGAGATGTCGTCGATTCCCACCCACTCGTCGTTGCCCGGAGCATTGGTGGTCATCACGCGGACCTGGACGAGCGACTGATTGTCCGCGGCGGCCGGCAGCGTGACCGAGATCGGCGTGACCAGGGTGGCGGCGCTCGGCCCGGTGGTGGCGTCCGCCACGTAGCCGAGGGCGAGGTTGGTGAAGTTGCCCGAGCTCCCGACGCGGTACTGCAGCGCGACCTGCTGCGTAGAGTTGTCGGTCGATCCGTCGATGTCGCGCAGGTTGTAGGAGACGACGATCGTCTGCTGGCCGGTCGTGGCGAGATGGAGCAACAGGTAGGGAGCGTCGGCGGTGCCGCTTCCCTGCAGCGCCACGACCGGATCCGCGATCTGGAACTCCGCGACGCCACCCTGGGTGAGTGTGTTGGGATTGGTCTGGTTCGCGATGACGTCGAGATCGTTGGCGAGCGCGCTGACCCCGAGCAGCGTCTGCGGGTCGGTGCCGGTCGTCGTGGTGATGTCCTGGCCGAGGAAGCCTTCGATCCCCGGCACACCCGACCAGTTGTCGTTGGCGGTGATCAGCCCGGTGTTGCTCCAGTTCTGGCTGAAGGGGAGCGCCTGGGCGGTGTTGTCCGCGCAGGCAGGAGCGCCGAAGACCACGAGAGAGCCCGCCACGAGAAGGCGGGGCGCGAGCGCGAAGAGGAACTTGAGCGGGGCATGAGCGGGGGACATCGAACACGACTCCTTCGAGGGCGAAGATCCGGGTGAGAAGGGCGAGCTTTCGTTGCTGCTCTTCGAAGCCTACCAGCCGCGCGGCTGCCTCTGGAACTCCTCTCCGGCGACGGGGGTGCGACGGCCCGGCGACGGAGATCGGTTAACCTCCTGACGGCCGTTCCGTTCTAGCCGTGGAAGGGAGCCCGCACGGGTCCGGGCTCCCTCCCGAGCAGCCCGGAGGAAGCTATGGAATGGATCGCCCCCATGGTCGTACTGATCGTCACGATGTTCACGATCGGTGGCATCGCCCGCAACATCGTGGTCAACCGCCGGATGCGCGAGATCGCCCGCACGAACGCCGAGCTGCAGGGCAAGCTCCTCGACCGCCTTTCGAGCACCGCCGACCTGCAGGCCTACCTCGACAGCGACGCCGGCCACCGCTTCGTCGAGGCGGCGACGGTCGAGAAGTCGAACCCCCATGGCCGTATCCTGGCCTCGATCCAGGCCGGCATCCTGCTCGTCCTCGGCGGCGCCGCGCTCTTCGTCTCGTCCGGCCAGCTCTCGAACGACGGCCCGCGCGTCTTCCAGGTCCTGGGAACGCTCGGGGTCTTCCTCGGGCTCGGATTCCTCGCCTCGGCCTACGTCGCGCATCGCCTCTCCCACCAGTGGGGATTGCTGCCGACGCCGCGGACGTCGGGCCGGGAAGACGCCGCCGGATGAGTCCGGTGATCGGCGAAGGGCTCGCCGCGGAGCTTGCCGCAGGAGCCATGGAGGCTGCCGCCGAGGAGACTTGGCGGCGCTTCTACGAGGCGACGGCCCGGCCGCTCTGGGCCTTCCTCGCGGCGGCAACGCGCGACGGCGCCCTCGCCGACGACCTGATGCAGGAGTCCTTCGTCCGTCTGCTCGCGGCCGACTTCCACGCCACGAGCGAGGAGCACCGGCGTCGCTATCTCTTCCGCATCGCCTGCAACCTCCTGCACGACCATCGACGCGCCGCGCGAAGGTTGGCCGTCCCGGTCGAGGATCTCGACCTCGTTTCGGGGGAACCCGACCCCGAACGGCTGGCGGCTCGTCGCGACCTCTGGCGCGCGCTCGACGCCCTCAAGCCGAGAGACCGGGCGCTCGTCTGGCTCGCCCATGTCGAAGCGTTGCCGCACGACGCCATCGGGGAGCTCCTGGGCCTCGGCCGCGCCAGCGTACGCGTGCAGCTCTTTCGCGCCCGCAAGCGCCTCGCCGCGCAACTGACCCGATCCCCTTCTCTTCCCGGAGAGTCGCGATGAGAGACAGCTCCTGCGTCACCACCGATCGACTGCTCGCCGCGGCCCGCCAGGGTCCCTTCGAGCCGGAGCTCGCCCGCCACGCGGCGGACTGCGGCGCCTGCGCCTCCGCGCTCGCGGTCGACGCGCCGCTCCGCGCGCTCGGCGCCGAGCTCGGCCACGGGCGCGGCCGGGCGAGCTTCGCGCGGCTGGAGCGCCGCGCGGAGCTCTTGCGCCGGGAGCGGGCGGCCCAGCGGGCCACCCGCTGGCTCGAGCGCTGGCGCCAGATCGGTCTCGCCGTCGCCGCCGCGGCCGTCACGCTGGCTCTCGCCGGCGCCGGCAGCGGCTGGCTGGATTGGCTCGTCGCTCCCCTCCTGAGGTTGCCGCAGCGGGCGCTCGGTTTCGAGGCGGCGAGCGTCGCCTTCGCGGTGCTCGGCGGCAGCGCCCTGGCGCTCTGGCTGCTGCAGGAGTGGGCCGAGGACTGACAAGATGGGCGACATGCCGGACCTGTCGCCGACCCGACCCGCGCAACGGCTCGACGCCGGATCGACCTCCGACGAGGTCCAGGTTTCCGTCGTGCGCGAAGCGCTGCTCGCGGTCCGCATCGTCGACGGCGGCGACTTCGCGCTCATGCGGACGCCCGGGGACGACCTCGCCCTGGCGCTCGGCTTCCTGCTCGCCGAGGGGTGGATCGAGCGGGCCTCGGACGTCGCCCGGCTCGAGCTCTGCGAAGGTGGAGACGGGGTGCGTGTCGAGCTCGCGCGCCCACCCGACCGCCCCGCGGCGAGCCGCAACCTTCCCCTCCTCTCCTCCTGCGGCCTCTGCGGCCGTGAGGACGCCCTGCCGTTCCTCGCCGGCCTCGCGCCGGTCCCGGCGGGCGAGGCCTTCGCCCGCGCGCCGCTCCTCGAGGTCTCCCGTCGCGTCCGCGACCGGCAGTCCCTCTTCGCCTCGACCGGCGGCAGTCACGCGGCGGCCCTCTTCGACCGCTCCGGGGCGCTGCTCGAGCTCGCCGAGGACATCGGCCGGCACGCCGCCTTCGACAAGGCGGTCGGCCGGGCGCTCGCGGCGGGTCGCGAGCTCGGCGGGCTCGGCGGCTGGATCTCGGGGCGCGCCAGCCTCGAGATGGCCGCCAAGGCGGCGCGGGCCCGGCTCCCGCTCCTGCTCTCCGTGGGGGCCCCTTCCGATGCCGCGATCGATCTGGCGAATCGGCTCGGGATGGCCCTCGGGGCCTTCGCGCGTGGCACCGACCTGACCCTGTTCGGAAACCGCCCTCGCGTGATCTAGGGGGAACGAGAAGCTTACCCTCCCGGGCGCCCCGCGACAAGCGCCGGAGGTGAGGGAGGGACCACCTGCGCGGGTGGCGCCGCAGCGCGGCATCGCCCCTACCATGGCTTCGGGCCGGTTCGCGAGTCCTCCGAACCGCGGCCTCCGAGGTCACCTCATGGGCACCAGTTCCAGCAGCACCGTCAGCACGCTGTGCGAGGGGTTCGATCGCGACCAGACGCGCCTGCTCGACATCCTCCTCGCCGTCCAGAAGCTCGAAGGGCGCATCGACGACGCGGCGATCGACCTGGTCGCCGCCGAGCTCTCCCTGCCGCGAGTCGACGTCGCGGGCGTGGTCTCCTTCTACTCGTTCCTCTCCGCGGAGCGGAAGGGCCGGGTGGTCATCCGGCTCTGCGACGACGTCCCAGACTGGATGGCGGGCGCCGAGCGCGTCGCCGAGTCGCTCCGCGAGGAGCTCGGCATCGACTTCGGCGAGACGACCCCCGACGGGGAGTTCACGCTCGAGACCACCGCCTGCATCGGCATGTCCGATCAGGCTCCGGCGGCGCTCTTCAACGACATCGTGGTCCCCAACCTGGGCCCCTGGACGGCGCGGCGCATCGTGCGCGAGATCCGCGAGCGTCCCCCCTCGGTGGCGCTCCGCAAGGTGGTCCTGCGGGAGTACGGAGACGGCGAGAATGCCCACGACCTGGTGCGTGCCGCGGTCAAGAACAACCTCCGGCGGCCGGGCGAGGTGATCTTCGCCCGCATGGAACCGGGCGCGGCGCTGCGCCGGGCGATCGCCATGAGCCCCGCCGAGGTGATCCGCGAGATCAAGATCGCGCGCCTCCGGGGGCGCGGCGGCGCCGGCTTCCCCACCGGCATGAAGTGGGAGTACACGCGCGCCGCGGGGGGCGGCGATCGCACCCTGATCTGCAACGCCGACGAAGGGGAGCCGGGGACCTTCAAGGACCGGGTGATCCTCACCGAGCGCCCCGACTTGCTCTTCGAGGGCATGACGGTCGGCGGCTACGCGATCGGCGCCCGGCGCGGCATCCTCTACCTGCGCGGCGAGTACGCCTATCTCCTGCGCTACCTCGAGCACGTCCTCGAGACGCGGCGCGCGCAGGGACTGCTCGGCCGCTCGGTCTCGGGCAGGAACGGTTTCGACTTCGACATCCGGATCCAGCTCGGCGCCGGCGCCTACGTCTGCGGCGAGGAGACGGCGCTCATCTCGTCTTGCGAAGGGTTGCGCGGCGATCCGAAGAACCGCCCCCCCTTTCCCGCCCAGCGCGGCTACCTCGGCACGCCGACCTCCGTCAACAACGTCGAGACGCTCTGCTGTGCCGCCCGAATCCTGGAGATGGGTCCGGGGTGGTTCGCCGCCATGGGATCGCGGCAGAGTCCCGGGACCAAGTTGCTCAGCATCTCCGGGGACTGCACCCGCCGCGGCGTCTACGAGGTCCCCACCGGGACGCGTCTCTCCGACCTCTTCGTGCAGTGCGGCGCCGAGGATCCGGCCGCGGTGCTGGTCGGGGGGCCGAGCGGCCAGATCGTCGGTCCGGCCGACTTCGGGCGCACCGTCTGCTTCGACGACCTCTCCACCGGCGGCGCGCTGGTGATCTTCGGGGCCGATCGGGACCTGCTCGAGGTGGCGTCGCGCTACCTGAGCTTCTTCATTCACGAGAGCTGCGGTTTCTGCACCCCCTGCCGGGTCGGCAACGTCCTCCTGAAGGAGCGCCTCGATCGCCTTCGCGCGCGCCGTGGCGAGGCCGCCGACCTCGTCTACCTGCAGCAGCTCGGAGAGACGGTCCGCGCCGCGAGCCGCTGCGGCCTCGGGCAGACCTCGCCCAACCCGGTGCTCTCCACGCTCAAGAATTTCCGGCCGCTCTACGAAGCCCTCCTCCGCGAGGGCGCGGCCGGCGTGCAACCGGGATTCGATCTGGAGCAGCGCCTCGCCGAGGCGGCGGCCCTCACCGGCCGCACCGTCGGCGCACCGGCGCACTCCTGAGGAGCTCCATGGACGACTCCACACCCATCACGCTGACCATCGACCGGCAGAAGATCTCCGCCCTCCCCGGGCAGACCATCCTCGAGGCGGCCGAGTCGGCCGGAATCTACGTCCCACGTCTCTGCTTCATGAAGGGTCTCCTCCCCGCAGGAAGCTGCCGGGTCTGCACGGTGCGCGTCAACGGCCGCCCGCAGGCCGCCTGCACGCAGCCGGTGGCACCCGGCATGGTGGTCGAGAACGACACCGAGGAGCTCCGCGCGATGCGCCGCGATCTCGTCGACATGCTCTTCGTCGAGGGAAACCACTTCTGCATGTTCTGCGAGAAGAGCGGCGGCTGCGAGCTCCAGGCGCTCGCCTACCGCTTCGGCATCGCCGCGCCCAAGTACCCGTTCCTCTTCCCGGTGCGCGAGCTCGACGCGACGCATCCCGACCTCTTCCTCGACCGCAATCGTTGCGTGGTCTGTGGACGGTGTGTTCGCGCCTCGCGAGAGCTCGACGGCAAGGCGGTGGTCGGCTTCGCGGGACGCGGACCGGCGAAGCACATCGCGGCGAACGCCGTCTCGGGTCTCGGCGGCACCGACGCCACCGCCTCGGACCGCGCCGCCACCGCCTGTCCGACCGGGGCGCTGCTGGTCAAGCGCGTCGGCTATCAGGTGCCGGTGGGCCACCGCCGCTACGACGCGGCACCGATCGGCTCGGACGTCGAGAGCCCACGACCGGAGCGTTGAGGAGATCGCCATGGTCAAGCCCAAGGTCGCCACCACCTCGCTCTGCGGCTGCTTCGGCTGCCACATGTCGCTGCTCGACATCGACGAGCGCATCCTGAAACTGGTCGAGCTCGTCGAGTTCGACCGTTCACCGATCGACGACATCAAGGAGATCACCGGCCCGGTGGACATCGGGCTCGTCGAAGGGGGCTGCTGCAACGCCGAGAACGTCGAGGTGCTGCGCAAGTTCCGGGCGCATTGCAAGACGCTGGTCTCGGTCGGCGACTGCGCGATCAACGGCGGGATCCCGGCGCTCCGCAACGGCATCCCGCTCGCCGAGTGCTATCGGGAGGCGTTCCTCGACGGCCCCACCGTGGTGAATCCCTCTGCGAGGATTCCCGACGATCCGGAGATCCCGCTTCTCCTCGACCGGGTCGTTCCCTGCCACGAGGCGGTCAAGATCGATCACCACCTGCCGGGCTGCCCACCCTCCGCGGACGCGATCTGGGCCGCGCTCGTGGCGCTGCTCGAAGGACGCGCGCCCGAACTGCCCTACGCGCTCGTCAAGTACGACTGAAGCGGGGAGAGACGAGCATGGTCGACATCGGAAGCAAGCGCATCGTCATCGAGCCGGTCACTCGCGTGGAGGGGCACGGCAAGGTCACCATCCTGCTCGACGCGGACCGGAGGGTGCGCGAGGCGCGCCTTCACGTCGTCGAGTTCCGCGGCTTCGAGCGCTTCGTCCAGGGGCGCCCCTTCTGGGAGATGCCCGTCCTCGTGCAGCGCCTCTGCGGTATCTGTCCGGTGAGCCACCACCTCTGCGCCGCCAAGGCGGTCGACGGCATCGTCGGCGTGGACCGGCTGACCCCCACCGGCGAGAAGATGCGCCGACTCATGCACTACGGGCAGATGTTCCAGTCGCACGCTCTCCACTTCTTTCACCTCGCCTCTCCCGACCTGCTCTTCGGCTTCGACGCGCCGGTCGCCGAACGCAACGTGGTGGGCGTGATCTCGCGCCATCCAGACCTCGCGGTCCAGGGCGTCATGATGCGGAAGTTCGGACAGGAGATCGTCCGGGCGACGGCGGGCAAGAAGGTCCACGGCACGGGTGCCATCCCCGGCGGCATCAACAAGAGCCTCTCGATCGCCGAGCGCGACGCTTTGCTCGCCGAGATCGACCAGATGCTCGAGTGGAGCGCCAAGGCGGTGGCACTCGCCAGGGGCTACACGCTCGAGAACCTCGCGACCGTTCGCGAGTTCGGCTCCTTCTCCTCGAATCACCTCTCCATCGTGCGCGCCGACGGCGCCATGGATCTCTACGACGGGAAGCTCCGCGCGATCGATCCCGCGGGCGCGACGATCGTCGATCAGGTGTCCCCGCTCGACTACCTCGAGATCCTCGCGGAAGAGGTCAAGCCCTGGAGCTACATGAAGTTCCCGTTCCTCAAACGGCTCGGCAGCGCGACCGGTTGGTACCGCGTGGGGCCGCTCGCGCGTCTGAACACCTGCGACTTCATCGACACGCCCGCCGCCGAAGCGGCCCGGGTCGACTTCTTCTCGCATCTGGGACGTCCCTGTCACGACACGATGGCCTACCACTGGGCGCGCATGGTCGAGCTTCTCCATTCCGCGGAGGTGATCGCCCGGCTGCTGCGCGACCCCGACCTCCAGTCCGACGACCGGCTGGTGCCTCACGGGGAGCGACGGGAGGAGTTCGTCGCGATGCTCGAAGCGCCGCGCGGTACCCTCACCCACCACTACCGCGTCGACGCGCAGGACCAGGTGAGGATGGCGAATCTGATCGTCTCCACCACGTGCAACAACGAGGCGATGAACCGGGCCGTGCGGAAGATCGCCGACGATCACCTCTCCGGAGTCCCCGAGATCACGCAGGGCCTGCTCAACCGGGTCGAGGTGGGGATCCGCGCCTACGACCCCTGCCTCTCCTGCGCGACGCACGCGCTCGGTCAGATGCCGCTCGAGGTCACGCTGCTGGACGCGGAAGGCCGCGAGCTCGGCCGTCTCGCGAGGCCGTCGTGAGCGCCGAGCGCACGCTCGTCCTCGCCTGGGGCAACCCCGGACGGCGCGACGACGGCCTCGGCCCCGCGCTGGTCGCGGCGCTCGCCGAAGGCGTGCCGGCCGAAGTCACGCTCGCTACCGGCTACCAGCTGCAGGTCGAGGACGCCGCCGACGTCGCCGCGCACGGTCGCGTCTTCTTCGTCGACGCCGACCGCAGGCCGGGTGAGGAGCCCTTCCGGTTCGAACGCCTCCGGCCCGCCGCGGCGCCGCCGGCCTTCACCTCGCACAGCTTGGCTCCGGCCGAGCTCCTCGCCTGGAGTCACGACCTCTTCGGCCACGCGCCGGAGGCCTGGCTGCTGGGCATCCGCGGCGCCGAGTTCGACGCGTTCGGCGAGGGGCTCTCCGAGACCGCCACCGAGAATCTCGCTTGCGCGGTCGATTTCGTCCGCTCCATCTTCGAATCCGATGCCGCCGCGCGCGATAGCGCCGGCGAATTCACAGCAACGCTCTCCCCGCCCACGCGAGGATGACCATGTCCGACAAGAAAGCACGCATTCTCTGCATCGACGACGACCCGGACGTGCTCGAGTTCCTGAAAATCGTCCTCGAAGGCGCGGGTTACGAGTTCGTGGGCGCCGCCGGCGCCGAAGAAGGGCTCGAGGCCTACCGGGCGCGACGCCCGGATCTCGTGATCGTCGACCTCATGATGGAGGAGGTCGACTCCGGCGCCGGTTTCGCGAAGGAGCTCCGGCTGCTCGGCAACCGCGCGCCGGTCTTCATGCTGAGCTCGGTCGGAGACAACCTCAATCTCGCGACCGACACCGTGCCGCTCGGACTCACGGGCGTCTTCCAGAAGCCGCTCTCCGCGGACCACCTGCTCACCGTGCTCGAAGCGACTCTCGCCGAGGCGCCGCCGGCCTGAAGACGGTCACGCCACGCTGTCGTCGAGCGCGGCCTCGTCCGCGGGCTTGCCGACGCGGTGAATCGGGATCTCGATCGTCCACCGCGTGCCACGCCCCTCCGCGCTCTCGAGCTCGATCGAGCCATGGTGACGCTCGACCGTCTGCTTCACCAGCGTGAGCCCGAGGCCGGTCCCCGCCGCCGTGTGCTTCTTGGCGTTCGAGGCGCGGAAGAACTCGGAGAAGAGCTTCCCTTGCTCCTTCTCCGGGATACCGATCCCGGTGTCGCGGACCACGATGCGCACGCGCTCCGGTCCGCTCCGCTCGAACCGCACCTCGATCTCCCCACCTTCCGGGGTGTACTTGATGGCATTCGAGACCAGGTTCTCCATCAGCTCCTTGAGCAGGTCGACGCCGCTCTCCACCGCCGGCAGGCCCGGCTCGGCCGAGACCGCGAAGCGGAGCCGTTTCGCTTCCGCCTCCTCGCGAAACGTCCGCTGGGTCGTCCGCGCCAGCTCCTCCATGTCGACCACCACGTCGGGGATCTCGCGCGAGAAGTCGCGTGCCTTGGCGATCGTGAGGAGCTGCCCGATCGCGCGATCGAGCGCGCGCAGCCGCTGGTCCAGCCGCAGCAGCAGCGAGGATTGCTCAGCGGTCACCTGGCCGAGGCGCCCCAGGCGCATCAGCTCGAGCATCCCGAGCCCAGCCGCGAGGGGCGCCCGCAGGTTGTGGGCGACCTTGAGCATGAACTGCGTCCGGTCCCGCATCAGGGTCTCGATCGCCTCGTTGGCGCGCGCGTTCTCGATCGCGAGCGCCACCAGCCGGGCCGCGAGTTTCAGGAACTCCGAATCCCTCTCCCCGAACCGCCCCGCCGACGGGGAGTAGGCGCCGAGGGTGCCGATCACGCGGTCTTCGACCGCCAGCGGCGCGAACACGGCCGAGCGCAGACCGAGCGCCGCGAGCTCGTCGCCGAGCTGCAGCGCGTCGTCCCCGATCCTCCCCTGAACCAGAGTCTCGCCGTCGATGACCCGCCGGTTGAGGACGCTCCTCCCGAGGTCGATCACCGTCGTCTCCACGAGCTCGCGGGGCAATCCGTGCGCCGCCACGTAGCGGAGCGTCTCGCCGTCCTCCGAGAGGAGCTTGACCGCCACCGCCGGCACTTCGATGACGCCGGCGAGCTCGCGGGTCACGGTCTCGAGGATCGGGTCGAGGTGGCGCTCGCCGCCGATCGCGACCACCATCGCATAGAGGCCGCCCAGCTCGCGGTTGAGCTCCGAGAGCCGCTCCGTCGCGGCCGCGACCTCGTCGACGCCCCGCCGCAGTTGCCGCATGATGCGCGAGACCAGCATCGCGACCAGGAAGTAGGTGGCGGTGAGAGCGAGCAGCACGAAGGCCGAATGCGCCGGTCGGTCCGCGAGATGGATGGGCGCGCCGTGGAAGGTGACCGGATGCACCGCCAGGCGACCGGCACGTTCGTCGAGCAGCAGCCCCCAGAGACCGGTGCTGGCGAGCCCGGCCACGAGGTAGGCGGTCCTGGGGCTGAACTGGATCGCGCCGATGATGACGTGAAAGAGCAGGAAGAGCGCGAGCGGGCTCGCCGCCCCGCCGGTGAAGTGGATGAGGAGAAGCATGGCCGTGTAGTCGGCCAGGATCTCCACGATGACCACCCCCCGCTCGAGATTCCGACCGCGCGCCAGACGCTCGGACCAGCGCGCGTAAACCCAGGCGAAGACCGCGTTGTAGACGAGGCTCGCGAGCGCGACGGCGAGGATCGGCTCGGCGTCGAACTCGAACCCGAGGGCGCGCGACACCGCGACGAGCGCGAGCATGACCGGCGCCACTGCCCAGCGCAGCTTGATCTGCCAGAAACCGCTCTCTCCCCAGAGCTGCGGGAGACCCGGCGGAAGGTGGAGAGCGGCCCCGACGGACGGCTTGGGATGCGTCTCGGGCATGGCAGCCGGGCCCTCTCTCCACGAAATGCTAGCACGCGATCCGCGGCGGCTCACGGCCACGCGTCGGCCCACGATCCGGGTGATTCGCGCCGGCCGCGCCGTCGCCGCCTCGTTACTTGCCGCATTGCGGCCTCGCTTGCCGCAGCGCGGCGAAAAGTCGTAGACTCGTCTCGACACCGCGGCCGGTGTCGTCGCCGCAGGGGTGCCCCTCTCCCCCCCGAGACACCCCGGTGCGAAGCGGCGACGGCGCCGGCCGCGCCTCATCCGGTCGCGCCGAATCGCTAGGATGGAGCCGGCCGATCCCTTCGACCGACTGGAGACCGCTGATGGCGACCGCGCTCGATACCGTCCTCTTCATCTGCGACCAGGCAGGCCTCGGCGCCCGCCTCACCTACCGCAAGATGTTCGGCGAGTACGCGCTCTTCCTCGACGGGACGGTGGTCGCTCTCGTCTGCGACGATCAGCTCTTCGTCAAGCCGACCGGGGCGGTGCGGGAGTTTCTCGGCGCGCCCGAGCTCGCTCCGCCCTATCCGGGAGCCAAGAACTACATCCTGATCCAGGACGAGCTCGAGGACCGGCCGCGCCTCCGCGAAGTACTCCTCCGCACCGCAGGGGCCCTGCCGAGACGGCCTCCCAAGCGGTCACCGCCGAGCAAGGCACCGAAGCGGAGAGCGCCGAAGCGCTAGAACTGGACCGGCGCCGGAAGCAGCAACAGCGCCGAGAGCGCGCCAACCAGGATCAGGTACTCGGCGAGGGCGCGCCGGTCGCTCGCCGGGGGTCGGTCACCGAAGAGCCGCGCCGCGGCCACGATCACGAGAATCAAGAGAAGCCCGTCCCGCGTCCACAGGTAGGCGCCGGCGAGAGCGAGCGTCACCAGGAAGCGTCCGCCACGGCCGAGCGCTCGAAACCCCCGACCCCCGTCGAGGGGACCGAGCGGTAGCAGGTTGAAGAGATTGATCCAGGCGCCGAGCCGACAGACGGCGAGCGCCAAGCCGGATCCCGAGAAGCCCCAGAGCGCCGCCGCCGCGAGCGCCGCGCCGAGGCCCCAGAGCGGACCCGCGAGCCCGATGCGGGCATCCTCGACGCCGTCGACCGGCCGCTGCCGCAGCCGCACGAAGGCGCCCACTCCCGGTACGAACATCGGTGCGTTCACCTTGAATCCGAGACGCGCCAGCGCCGCGACATGCCCCATCTCGTGGAGGTAGATCGAGAGCAGGAGCCCCGCCGCGAGCGGCCAGCCCCAAGCGGCCCAGTAGACGCCGAAGGAGGCGAGCATCGAGGTCAGCGTGCCGAGCTTCGTGAGACCGAGCAGGACCAGCTTCGCCTTGCCGAGAACGAGAAAGAGGAGTGCCTTCCCCTTCCAGAGGAGCGCTCCGAAGACCCCCATCGACGCCAGCGCCTTCGGGATCTTCCCTCTCGCCGGCGCTTCGCCTACAAACGGTTCCGGATCGCCCCCTTCGCGCACCGGCACTTGATCGCGCAAGGTCGCGACGCGCTCCGCGATCGCCCGGGCCTGAGACGCGTCGGCGGGCAGCAGCTCCAGCGCCTCGCGCCAAGCCGTCAACGCGCTGACGGGATCCCCCTTCGCCTCCGCCTCGCGAGCCCGCGCGGCGAGGGCTTCGAGCCGTTCGCGGTGCACGAGACGATCGCAGGTCGGGCAAACGAGCAGGGACTCGGAGAGCTCGGTGCCGCACGCGCAGCGTTTCGGCGGCTCGATCGAGGAGATCTCGAGGCTCACGGGGCGATCGGCGGCGGCGGCGTCTCGGGGACGTAGCTCGCGGGCGCTCCGCCGAGCCGGAAGGGCCCTTCGAACACGAGCTCCTCGCGGCGGTTGAGCTTCCATGCCTCGTAGAGCCCGATTGCGATGAGGATCCACCCCATGAAGTTCTCGAAGCCGGCGAGGAATGGCGCTGCGAAGGCGATGGCGAACAGCAGCACGATGCCGATGAGCGCCGCCAAGAGCCCGGGCGCCGCGCGGCCCGTCACATCGTCACGCGTCGCCTCGCTCTCGTTGCTCGCATCGCGCGGGGACTCCGGGGGAACGGTCGCCTCCGCGCCTTCTCCTATCTTCTCCAGGTCAGCGACTCCGGCCGCGGCGCTCCCTTCGATGCTGGTAGCGCCGTCCTGCTCCATGGCGGCCTCGACGATGTACGGCACGTAGGTGGAGACGATCGACGCGTAGGTGAGGAACATCGCGAGCGCCTGGTAGAGCCAACCGCCCCGCCGTCTCGAGCCGATGCGGACCGCTCCTCCCACTAGGAGCCCGATGACGATCGCGACCAGGCCGAACTCGTATCCGGTGACCTTGCTCACCCCGTACCAGATCCCGGCCCCGAGGGCCGCCGCGCCGACTCCGAAGAGCGTGGCCCGGAGGAACCGCCCCATCGGCGAGCCGGACACTTCGATCATCCGGCGCCGGCATCCGAGGCAGATCACCGCCCCCTTCAGTTGATAGTAGGCACCACGCACTGGCTCGCCGCAGTTCGCGCAGGGTACGGGGCCTTCCTTCCTCGTCTCCCCTTCCCTCTCGACGCGTTCGAAGCTCAGTCCCGCCGTGGAATCCGTCATGGCTCCCTCCTCCTTCCCTGTCGCATGAACGGCGGCTCAGTGGCCGCACCCAAACCAACCTTCCAGCGCCTCCGTTTCGCCCGCGAAACTCTCACCTCTTGTCGAGCCGGCGGAGCCGCCAGCGCGCCCGCCAGACCCAGAGCCGCACCCGCCCGCGGACGTACTTCGGCGTGAAGACGAACTCGTCGACGATCCGCTGGTACGTCTTCTTCGCCGCCAATCCATCCCCCGAAAACTCCTGCACGGTGCCGAGCTCGAAGAGGAAGTCGGCACGGCTCGTCCGCTCGGCGAGCGCCTCGAGCTGCGCACGTGCGCCGACCAGGTCCCCGGCGCCACGAAGCGCCTTCGCCAGAGCGAAGAGCGCCTCCCCCGAGGCGTGGTCGGGCTTGCGGGCGACGACTTTCTGCAGAGGCTCGCGCGCCTCGCCGGGCCGCTTCAGCGCGAGCAGCGCCCGGCCGAGATCGTAGAGGGCGTCGAAGTGCTCGGGGTCCTTGGCGAGCGCGTGCCGCGCCGCCTCTACTGCCGCTTCCCACCGCCCGCGATCGCCAAACACGGACGCGCACTCGGCCCAGGCCGCTGCAGTGTCGACCTGTTCGGCAGCCGCCCGCACCCGCCTGAGCTCCGCCGCGGAAGGGCGCGGGATCGCCGAGACGCGAGGCCGCACGATCGAGCCGAAGTGCGCCGCCAGATAGACGGTCGCCCCGATCGGCCCGAAGAGCAGCACGATCCAGAGCCACGCCCCGCTATCGCCTCGCCGCACGCAGAGCGCCGCCACCCCTACGGTATAGAGCGTGGCGACGCCGTAGGCACCATAGAGACCGAACATCAGACGCGATCCTCGAAGACGGTGGCACCACGCTTCGGCATGATCGGACCTTCCCCTCCTTCGACAGTCTCGTGAGCCGGCGGTTCTCGGTCCCTTTGTTCCCGGCCGAGAAACCCACCGGATCCTCCCGCTCGCATCTCTGGATGGACGCCAGAGCCGGTTCGAAACTTACGGATGAGATTACGTATCGTAGCGGACGCCGTCTGTCCCCGCCCGAACGGACGGCGCCGGGGCTCAAAAGGCTGGCTGGCCGCCTTCGACGATTCGGCCGTCGGGGTCGACGTGGCCCGGCAGGTCGAGGCCCGCCGCGAGCTCGGTGGCGGCGTCGAAGATGGAAGCGCGCTCGGCGAGCAGACGGGCGATCCTCGCCTTCAGGAACCGTCGCTTCGCGCGCACCAGGAGCGCCCGGCCCCAGCGGCGCGACAGGCGGCCGTAGGTGAGCACCAGGACACCCCCCGCGGCCGAGAGCAGGACCGCCAAGCCGCCCGTGATCCAGGGCAGGTCGGGGACCTGCGGGTAGACGCTGGCGAGCCAACCCTGACCCCAGGCCGCGAGAGCTCCGAGCCCTACCCAGGTGGCGGGAAAGAGCACCGCGCCGCCGAGCAGCTTGATCGTCGCCGCATCCTTCTTCCGCCGTGCCGCGGCGGCGACGAGCGCCCGCAGCAGCAGCGCCGTCGGCAGATTGGCGACCACTCCGATCAGCGCGAGTGGCGGGATGAGCGCATCGAGAACGAAGCGCTGCGCGGCGAGCGCCACCAGCAGCCTTCCGTGCGGCGCCGCCGGGTCGCGGTCGAGCTCGTGCTCCTCGAGTCCGAGACGACGGACGCTCCGGTCGTAGCGCTCGATGCGGCCACGCAGGGTCGCGACCGGGGCGGCGGTGGCGCCTCCTAGCGCCCGCTGCGCGGTCCAGACGCGCGCGAAAGCGAGCCGTCGCTCGCGCATGTCCGCCGGCCCGGGGGCGAGCCCCGAGCGCGCCGCCCGCTCGGCACGCATCAACCGCCGCAGGCGGTGCATGAGGTGGTGCTCGCTCCAGTCGTCGGTGGCGAGCGCCGTCGCGTCCAGCACCTCGGCGAATCGCGCCGTCAGGCCCTCGACCGCGGCGCGGCTCGCGGTCTCGTCGGTGAGCGCGCCCGCGAGCTCCGCGGCGAGCGCCAGCGGAGGGTGGTATTCGACCAGGGCGCGAGAGTTGAAGAAACGCTTGTGGTCGTAGTGGAGTCCCACGGGCACGACGTGAGGCACGGAGCCGGTGCGCCGGAAGGCATCGAGCGCGAGCCGCGCGGCGCCGGTACGGAGCGCCAAGGGACGAGGCTCGTCGTGGCTATCCCCCTCCGGGAAGAGCACCGCGTAGTCCCCTTCGGCCACCGTCGCCGAGAGCGCCGCCAGGCTTGCTTCGTTCCCGCGCCGCGCGACGCCCTCGTCGCCTCCCGCCGGCAGGTCCTGGCGCCGGAAGATCGGGACGGCGACGCTCCGCATCAGCCACCCCAGGAGTGGCCAGCGGAAGAGACCGTGGCGGGCGCCGAAGACCGCCCGACCCGGAAAGGTCGCGAGCAGGAGCGTCGGATCGATGAGCCCGTTGGGGTGCCACGCGAGCAGCAGACCTCCCCCCTCGGCGGGGAGGTTCTCGAGGCCCTGGACCTCGACGCGCCGGAAGAAGAGCACGAGCAGCGCCCGGGCCAGGGTTCGAACGCCGCGTGGGCCGCGGATTCCGCGCGCTGGAGGGCGCGCGCTCTCGACGGGCATGAGTCTGCGCAGTCTAGCGCCGGCGGTCGGGGGCGCGCACTTCGGCGCGGCGGGCGATCAGCGCCCGGTCGGCGCGCGCGACCGTCCGCTCGAGGCTCTCCCCCGGGTCGCGCACGGCCCAACCGGTCGAGAGGCGGATCTCGAGCCCTTCGGCCGTCGCGATGCGCTCCGCCACCTCCTCGACGCCGCGCGCGTCGCGTCCCGTCAGCAGCACCAGGAATTCGTCCCCCCCGACGCGCACGACGTGATCCTCGCCGCGCACCTGCTTCTCGAGAAAGGCCGCGACCCGGCGCAGCACGTCGTCCCCGACCTCGTGACCGAAGCGGTCGTTGTAGGCCTTGAAGCCGTCGACGTCGACCACCACCGCGCCCCACGCGGTCGCACACCTTTCGTACCGCGTCGCGTACTCGTCGAGGAAGCGCCGGTTGAGGCAGCCGGTGAGCGCGTCCCGACGGCTCGACTCGAGGAGCTGGAGCTCGAGCCGCTTGCGCGGCGTGATGTCGACCAGGATGCCGTGGTAGAGGGTCTCGCCGCTCACCGGATCGGTCACCTGGTAGCAGGTGTCGAGCACGGTGCGGATCTCCCCGTCGGGCCGCCGGAGCTCGAGCTCGAACTCGCGGACCGACCCTCGAGCGGCGAGCAGACGCGTCTCGCGCAGCCGTTCCGCCGGATCGACCCAGAGCGATCCGACGTCGAGCAAGGCCACCTCGTCGAGGCTCGCGCACCCCAGGATCCCGAGCAGCGCCTGGTTGGCGTCGACGATCCGCCCCTCCTCGTTGGTGATGTAGATCCCCTCGCTCAGCCGCCGCACGAACTCCCGCAGCGTGTCGCTGTCCTCCAGCCGCGATCGGAATTGGGCCATGCCAGCCCCCCGGAGCCGAGGGCTCCCGCGCCGGGGGCCCCCCGGCGCCTGGAGCCCCGATGCAAAGCAGTCCGCCAGATCTGCGGGAAGCTTAGCAAGAGCCGCGGTGCGGTAGCTTTCGGTCTCGCGCCCGGAGCCGACCCATGACCGAACGGACCCTCGAACGCAGCACCTTGGTGCGACGCCCTCTGGCAGAGGTCTTCCCCTTCTTCGCCGACCCCGCGAACCTCGAGGCGTTGACACCGCCCTGGCTCAACTTCCGCATCCTCACGCCGCTCCCCGTCGTCATGCGACCCGGAGTGCTCATCGACTATCGCATCTCGCTGCGCGGCCTGCCGCTCACCTGGCGGAGCGAGATCACCGCCTGGGAACCCCCCCATCGGTTCGTGGACGAGCAACGGCGAGGGCCCTACCGGCTCTGGGTCCACGAGCATCTCTTCCGGGAGCAGAGCGGCGGCACCGAGATCGTCGACCGCGTCCGCTACGCGATTCTCGGCGGCCGGCTGATCGGACGGCTCTTCGTCGACCGGGACCTGTCGCGCATCTTCGACCATCGCCAGCGGCGCATCGCCGAGCTGGTGGGCACTTCCACCGTCACGGAATAGCGGCGCGAGCCAGGGAGCCGCGTGCCATCTCGACCGCGCCGAGCCGGGGTCCGCGTCCCGGCGGCCGAAGGGATCGCATCCCGCGCGATAGACTGGCCGCGACTTCGACTCCAGTCCGGACCATCATGCCCTTCGCGCTCCACGATCGACTGCGGGACTCGGAGCGCCACTGGATGGCGGCGCTCTTCCTCTCCTGTCTGCTCCTCGTCGTCTCCTGGGGACCGGGAACCAACCGCTGGATGGGGTACAGCCAGGAGGAGAACGACGCGGCGACCGCGGTGATCGCGCACCTGGCGGGTGCCGAAGCGCCGGGACCGATCTTCAGCCGCCATGGCTTCGTGCCCACCCTGGCGAAGCTCCCCTACGCGCTCGCCGCCTGGCCGTTTCGGCCGGCCCGGCCCGGTGAGCGCTCCGCGATCGCCGAGGCGCTCTTCTCGCTCGAGCCGCAAGTCGCCACCGCGATTCTGATCACTCTGCTCGCGCTCTGGGTCGCGCGCGCGACCGGTTCGCGGCGGGGCGCGCTCGCGGTGGCCTTCGCGGCGCTCTACGCGACGCCGCTCTGGCCCTACGCCTACCTCGGGCTCGAGACCACCCAGGCGCTCCTGCTCTTCGCGGCGGCCTTTCTCGCCATCGGCCCGGTCGAGCGACCGCGCGCGCTCCACACCGTGCTCTTCGTCCTCCTGGTGGGGCTCGCGGGGAGCGCCAAGACCACCGGCATCTTCCTCTTCCCTCTTCTCGTCTGGCTCACGCTCCTCGCCGAGCGGCGACGCAAGCTGGCGCGCCCCGAGCTCGGACGCTCGCTCCTCCCCTGGGCCCTCGCGAGCCTCGTCGGGTTCCGTGCGCTCTCCTATGTCGCCGTCGCCAGCTATCGCCGTACCGCCGTGCTCTTCGGCGACCTCGGGCTCCTCGAGGCGTGGCGACGCGCCACCGTGGATTCCCCCATCGACCTGCTCGTCCACCTGCACGGCTTCCTCTTCTCGCTCAACAAAGGGTGGCTCGTCTTCGCGCCGCTCGCCCTGGTCGGCATCGTCGCCGCCGCGCGCCGGGGTCCCGAGCAGGAGGCGCGCCGCTTCGCCCTCGGGACCTTTCTCTGTCTGCTCCTGCCGCACGCCGCGATGGTCTTCTGGGCGGAAGATACCTGGGGGCCGCGCTATCTCAACGGGGCGATCGCTCCGGCCCTGCTGGCGCTCGCCCTGGTGCGGGCCTCGAGCGCCCAGACGGCGCGCCGCCACCCGCGCTGGCTCCTCACCCTCGCGGCGAGTGGGCTCGCGATCAACCTGCTCGGCACCTCGGTCCACTACAGCGCGCTCTTCAAGGCCACGCTCGCGGCCCGCGAGGACACTCTCGAAGCCCTGCAGTTCGACCCGCTCTGGAACCACCCGCGCTTCAACGCCTGGATTCTCGAAGAGTGGGCACGCGCCCCGCGCTCTCCGCGCGCCGAGCCACATCCCTACTCCCTCGATCGTCGTTGGTGGTGGACCGACGTCCCTGGCGTGCCACCTCCGTCGCGAAGCGTCGACCTCGCGACCCTCGTCCGCCCGCAGCCGCTCGTCCTCCGCGTGCTCGTGGGAAGGGAAGCGCCGCCGCTCCGGCCGATCGCCCTGCTCCTCCTCGTGCTCGGCGGACAGGGGCTCTACCTGCTCCACCGCCTGCGCGAAGCGGCGTTCGAAGAAGACCCGCCGCGCTGACGGCGACCGGAGCGGGAGGTCGCCCTCCGGTAGGATCCCGCTCCATGAGCGCTCCGCGCGCCGCGGCCCATCGTCGCTTCCGGATCACCGGCATGGACTGCGCGGAGGAGATCGCGGCGCTCCGCCGCGAAGTCGGTCCGCTGGTCGGGGGCGAAGCGCGCCTCGGCTTCGATCTCCTCGCGGGAACGATGGTGGTGGCGCCGGAGGCCGCGGCGGCGAGCGACCGCGAGATCCTCGCCGCGGTGGCGAAGGCGGGGCTCACCGGGAGACTCTGGCGCGGCATCGAGAGCGCGCGCGGCGACGACGCGCGGCGCGGCCATCTCGTGGCGACGCTCGCGAGCGCGGCGGCTCTCGCCGCCGGTTTCCTCTGGCACGCCGGTCGCGCGGGGATCGCCGCGGCGCTCGGAGCCCACGGCACGGCGGCGCTCCCGCTCGGATCGCGCGCGGCCTACGGCGCCGCGGTCGTCGCGGGCTTCTTCCACGTCGTTCCCAAGGCTTGGCTCGCGCTGCGCAAGGGGCGTCCCGACATGCACCTCCTGATGACCCTCGCGGTGTCGGGGGCCCTGCTTCTCGGCGACTGGCTGGAGGCCGCGACCGTGGCCTTCCTCTTCGCCCTCTCGCTCGCCCTCGAGGCCTGGAGCGTCGGGCGCGCCCGCCGCGCCATCGCCGCGCTGCTCGACCTCGTGCCGCCGAGCGCCCGGCTCCTCGCGTCCGGCGGGGAATCGCAGGTTCCCCCCGCCCAGGTGCCGGTCGGATCGCACGTCGCCGTGCTCCCCGGCGAGCGCATCCCCCTGGACGGCCGCATCCTCGACGGCACGACGACTCTCGACCTCTCGCCGATCACCGGCGAGAGCCGGCCCCTCGATCGGGGGCCCGGAGACGAGGTCTTCGCGGGAACGATCAACGGCACCGGTTCGCTCGTCGTCGAGACGACGCGCCCCGCGGAGCAGACGCTGGTCGCGAAGATCCTCCGCATGGTCGAGGAAGCCCGCGCGCGCCGCTCCCCGATCGAGCGCTGGGTCGACCGGTTCGCCGCCGTCTACACCCCCGCCGTCCTCGCTCTCGCGGCGCTCGTGGCGCTCGTGCCACCCCTGTTGCTCGCCGCCCCCTGGAGCGCCTGGGCCTATCGCGCGCTCGTGCTGCTGGTGATCGGTTGCCCTTGCGCCCTCGTCGTGGCGACGCCGGTCGGGATGGTCGCGGGGCTCGCCGCCGCGGCGCGCCACGGGGTGCTGATCAAGGGGGGCCGCTACCTCGAGGCCGCGGGGACGCTCCGCGCCGTCGCCTTCGACAAGACGGGGACTCTCACCTCGGGACGTCCCCGCGTGCTCGAGGTCACGCCGCTCGCCGGCCACGACGAACGGGAGCTACTGGAGCGGCTCGCGGCGCTCGAGGCGCGGAGCGGCCATCCCCTGGCGCACGCCATTCTCGAGCACGCGGCGAAGCTCGGCATCGTCGCGGCGCCGGCCACCGAGCTCCGGCTCCTGCCGGGGCGTGGCGCGGCGGGGAGGTTCGGCGGCAAGGAATTCTGGGTGGGATCGCACCGCCTCCTCGCGGAGCGCGGACAGGAGACACCGGCGATTCGCGGGCGACTCGAGGCGATCGCCGCCGCCGGGCGGAGCGCCGTCGTGGTCGGCAACGACGACCATGTCTGCGGCCTCGTGGCGGTCGCGGACGGGGTGCGCGAGCGGGCGGGCGCGACGGTCGCCGCGTTGCGCGCGCTCGGCGTCGATCGGGTCGCCATGCTGACCGGCGACCATCGGGCGACCGCCGAAGCGATCGCGCGCGAGCTCGGCATCGACGAAATCGCGGCCGAGCTCCTCCCGGACGAGAAGGTCGAGCGCGTGCGGGCGCTCGTCGCACGGCACCGGGCCGTGGCGATGGTCGGCGACGGGATCAACGACGCACCCGCGCTCGCCGAGGCGACGCTCGGCATCGCGATGGGGGGCGCCGGGACCGACGCCGCCCTCGAGACCGCGGACGTCGCGCTCCTCTCGGACGACCTGTCACGCATCCCCTGGCTGGTCGGATTCTCGCGGCGCGCGCGTGCCATCCTCCGCCAGAACATCACCTTCGCGCTGGCGGTGAAGGCGGCCTTCGCGCTCGCCACCGCGTTCGGCCTCGCGACCCTCTGGGGGGCGATCGCCGCCGACCTCGGAGCGACCCTCCTCGTGGTGGCGAACGCGCTCCGTTTGCTGCGCGGCTGACCCGGACTAGGAGGAGCGGCGGCGCCCCGGGCGGCGCGATCGTCGCGGCAGGAGCGCCGAAAGGGCGAGGAGCGCGCCACCCACCAGCACGACGGTCGGTCCGGCCGGGCGACCGAGCTCCGCCGCGGCCCAGAGCCCCGAAATCGACATCAGGAGCCCGGTCGCGGTCGCGACCAGCACCGCGGCGACCAGTCCTCGCGTCGCGCGCAGGCCGACGAGCGGCGGGATCGCGAGCAGCGCGATCGCGAGCACCACGCCGACCAGGGCGAGCAGCGCCACCACCGAGACCGCGACCAGGAGGAGGAGCAGGAAGTCGAGCGCGCCGACGCGGATTCCCTGGATCTGCGCGTGCTCGGGATCGAAGGCGACCGCCGTGAGCTCGCGGCCGAAGAGGGCGAAGACCAGCAGCACCGCGGCGTCGAGGGCGGCGAGCATCGCGAGGTCGGGTAGGTGGACGCGCGAGATGTCGCCGAAGAGGTACCCCTCGATGTCGACGTCGCTCGAGCGCGCGCCGGCGATGAGCCACATGCCCACCGCCATGCCGATCGCCCAGAGGACGCCGATCACCGCGTCCTGACGGTCGCTCCGCTCCCGGTCGAGACGCGAGAGGACTCCGGCCGAGACCGCCGCCACGGCGAAGGCGCCCCAGCGCGGATTGAATCCGGTGGCGAGCGCGAGGCCGATCCCGCCGAAGGCCGCGTGCGCCACGCCGCCGCCCAACGCCACCAGGCGCCGTAACACCACCAACGTACCGATCAGGCCGCAGAGCAGGCTGGCGAGGAGCGCCGCCGCGAGTCCGGCAGGCGCCACGCCGAGGCCGGAGGCGAGCTCGACCAACAGCGACGGGAGCGCGCCCTCAGCCATGCGTGTGGCCACAGATCAGCGGATGCGCGTGCAGGCCGTCGAGCGGCAGCTCCTCGAGACGCCGATCGACGAGCAGGGCACGCGTCGGCGCGAAGACGCCGGGCGCCAGATCGTGCGTCGCGAGCACGATCGAGGTCGTCTCCGGAAGCTGCGCCACGAGCTCCCAGAGGGCACGCCGCGACGGCTCGTCGAGCGACGCCGTGGGCTCGTCGAGCACCAGGAGATCGGGGTGCGAGACCAGAGCGCGAGCCACCATCGCCCGCTTGAGCTCGCCCCCCGAGAGCTCGTCGAGGTAGGCGCCGGCGAGCTCGCCGAGGCCGAGCCGCTCGAGCATCGCGTGCATCGCGGCGCGCGCCTCGGCGTCCAAGCGACGGAGCGGCCGCCTGTCCGCCAGGCGGCCGTGCAGGACCATCTCGGCGACGCGGATCGGAAAGTGACGGTCGAAGGCGGGGAACTGCGGGACGTACCCGAGCCGGATGCGCGCCCGCGGAATCTCCCAGCGGCTTCGCCCCGAAGTGGGCTCCCGCAGCCCGAGCAGCAGCTTGAGGAGAGTCGTCTTGCCGCCGCCGTTGGGACCCAGGAGCGCGAGCCGCTCGCCGCGCGCGAGCGTCAGCTCGAGCGGCTCGAGCGCGAGATCGGCGCCATAGCGGTAACCCGCGCGCTCCAGGCGAACGATCGGCTCCCCCGCTCTCCGCGTCCGCTCGCCGGTCATCGGCGCGGATGATACGCGATTATCCGAAGAGCCGAGGCGCCGCGCCGTGGCGCTCGAGGTATCGACGCAGGCGGAGCTTGCGGAGCGTGTTGGCCGAGCTCATGAAACGCACGGTTCCGAAGACCGGCCGCTCGGGACCCCACGGCCGGTCGAATCGCCCGAGGCACCAGAAGATGCCCGAGAGCGAGTTCGGATCGCGCCCGTCGAGCGCCCAGCGGTCGTTGAGCTCGAGCATGGTCTCGAGGGCGCTCTCGGGATCCCGGGACCACTCGAGGATCCGCTTTCCCCAGAGCATGCGCAGGTAGTTGTGGATGCGCCCCTCGAGCAGCAACTCCCGCTGCGCCGCGTTCCAGAGCGGGTCGGACGTCTCCGCGCGCTCGAGCCGGTCGAGCGGATAGAGCGTCTCGCGCGGATCGCCCGCGTGCCGCGCCAGGGTCGCGAGCGCCCAGCTGGGGAGCGACGCGTAGCGATCGGCGTCGGGGCGATGGCGGAGGAAGTGGAATCCGAGCTCGCGCCAGGTGACCGCCTGGTCGAGGAAGGCCTCGGCTGACCGGGAGGTCCCCCACCACCCTTCGCGCGCACCGCTCGCAGACCGCGCGATGTCTTCCGGAGACCAGCGCTCGCGCTCGGCGAGCATCGCCAGAAGCTGATGACTGCCGAGATGCCCGAAGTGAAGGTAGGGCGAGAGGCCGCTCGTCGCCTCCTCGTCCGGATGGTTGCGCTGCTCGGCATAGCGCGCGAGCCGACGATCGAGGAACTCCTCCAACTTCCGTCCCGCCGCTCCGGCTCCGCCCGGCGTTCCGGGGACCGGCGGCACGCCATGGTCGATGGGCAGGCGAGCGAGGGCTTCGGCGCTGCCTCCGAGGAGCTCCTCGCCCGCTTCCGGCCAGCGGCGGAGGATCTCCTCGGGCAGCGTCGCGAGCCGGGGCAGCTCGAGCCGGGCCAAGGGCTCGGCGCACGGGAGGGCCCCCAGGTGCGCGGGCAGCTCCCGCTGCAGGATGCGCCGGAAAGCGTAGGCGGTCGCCGGCGCCGCGGAGGTCGCGAGGAGCGGCAGCAACCCGTTGCCGTCCACCGCTTCCAGACGGCAGGCCACCTGACGCGCCGCGAGCGCGAGCTGGCGTGGCAGGTGATAGCTCGGTGTGTCGTCGGTGACGATCGCCGCGGCGTGGCGCGAGAGCTCCGCGAGCAGTCCCCTGCCGGCTCCCTTCTCCGGCTCGACGTAGGGATAGAAGAAGACAGGGCTTCGCGCGGCGCGCGCCCGGTTCTCCACCATCCCCTGGAGCACGAAGCGGTGCAGGCGGTCGCTCGCCCAGGGATAGTCGACCCGCAGCGCCTCGAGCACCAGGAGCGGGCGCGAGAGCTCGCGAGCGAGCTCGATCGCGCGGTCGAGCGCGAAGCTCCAGGCGAGACGCCTCGCGGCGGTCATCCAGTAGAGGACGTAGCGTCCGCCGGGTTCGACCGGTCGGTCGACCAGCGCACGGATCCGGCCCGGGGGGACCTGCGGGACGCGAAAGCTCAAGGACGCACCGGACGCGATGTTACGTCGAGCGCACCCCGGCGGGCCGCCTCCCGTTTCGAGCGGGACCTACCAGAACTCCAGCAGGTCCCCCCCTTCGAAAGCGGCCACGAGCAGGAGCTCCGGGGGCACGAACTGCACCGGGTCGCCGGCGACCTCGAGCGCGATCGGGTTGCCGTCCGGGTCGACGAGCGCGGTCGCGGGCCCCAGGCCGAGCGGCACCAGCGTTCCCACCGGCACGTCGGCGCGCGACGGGATGGCGACGCTCAGGAAGAGCCCGTGCAGGTCGGCGTTGAGATCCCCATCGGGCGACTCGAAGGTCACCAGGATCTGACCGGGCACCGGTTCGGAGAGGGCCGTGATCGACCCCGACCCGTAGCGCGGGTCGATCTTCACGACCGCCGGGCCATCGGCGAAGGAGGGATCGTAGAGGAGCTCGAGCGTGCCGCCGCCGATCGCGAGCGGATTGGGGGTCGCCGCCCCGAAGACCACGATCTCGCCGGGGAAGAAGTCGTCGCCGAGGGCCGCGAGACCGAGGCCCGGGTCGGGCGTCCGCAGTCGCAGGCGACCCTTCCCGGGGAGCGTCGGAACGGCGCTCGCGTCGGCCGCGACGACCGTGGTGTCTGGGTGGATCCGAATCTCGAAGCGCGTGTTCTCCGCGATTCCAAGACTCAACTGGAAGCGGAGCACGACGAGCGGGCCGTAGAGGTCGTTGAGCGTGGCGGTCGCCGAGGTGATGGTCACCTCGGTGCGCTGCGCGACGGGGTCGAGGGTCGCCGAGACGAGGGCATCGTCCGCCCCCGAGAAGGCGGTGGCCTGGATCAGCGAGGCGAAGGGGAGGATCGGCAGCCCGTTGCGCTCACGCGCCTCGAGCGCGAAGGCGACCGACGCGAGCGGTCGATCGGCGACCGTGCGCACGATGACGTTCACGGCGCTGTCCGGCGCCGCCTCGACGCTCTCCACGAGGAGCCCCAGCGGGAGGACCTGCGCCAGGGAGGCCCCGGCGCAGAGACACCCCACCAGGCAACCGACCACGACTCCGACAGTGCTCTTCCGCATCCTTCATCCTCCTCCAGGCCTCCGGATCAAGTCCTTCCCCAGCCACTTCGACAGCCGAACCGGCGCTTCGGAACAGAGGCCAGGGGAGCCGAGACCCTAGCCGGCACCGCATGGCCTGACCAGAGGTCCAGGGGCAGGTCGAACGAACCCCTTTTGGGCGGGTGCGACCCCACCCCCGGCCGTTCGCCTCGTAGAATGGTGTCGTGGGCGATCCTCCGGCGCGGCGGCTCTCCGCCTTCTGGGACCTCCTCTGGGCGCTCGCCGCGGCATCCGCCGTGGCTCTTCTCGCGCGCGTCGGTGGGGCCAACGCCACGACCGCCGGGTTCCTCTTCCTGCTCGGCGTCCTCGGCGTCGCATCCCGCCGTGGGCTGGTTGCCGGGCTCTGTTCTTCCTTGCTCTCCGCCCTGGCCTACAACTTCTTCTTCTTCCCCCCCTACTACACGTTCACCATCGCCGAACCGGCGAACTGGGTCGCGCTCGTCGCCTTCGCCGGCGCCGCCGTCATCTCGGGCCGCCTGCTCGCAGCCGCGCGCCGCCGCGCCGAGGAGGCGGAGTCGCGCCGGCGTGAGACCCAGATCCTCTACGACCTCTGCTTCGGCCTCTTCGCGGCGACCAACCGGCCGGACGGGCTCGCCGCCGACCTGGGGCGCACCGTTGCTGCTCTCGGCGCGACCGGCGCCGAGCTCTCTCTCGAAGATGGAGTGGGCACGCGGCGGATTCGGATCGGCGAGGAGGCGGGCACCAGCCCCGCCATCCCGCTCGAGATCGGCGGCGACCGGATGGGTGAGCTCCGGCTCCGCGGCGCCGAGCTCCCGGAGCCCCTTCTCGCCTCCGCGGGTCGCCTCGTGGCGCTCGCGATCGAGCGCGAGCGGCTGATCGCGGAATCGGCGGCGGCCGAGGCCCTGGCGGCGAGCGATCGATCCAAGACAGCCCTCCTGCGAGCGGTCTCGCACGACCTGCGGAGCCCCTTGACCGCCATGGCGCTCGATCTCGAAGGGGTCCTGCGCGGCCTCTCGACCGACTCTCCCGCTCGGGAGCGGCTGCTCGCCGTCGAGCGCGAGCGCGAGCGGCTCGATCGCCGGGTGGGAAACCTCCTCGCCGCCGCACGCCTCGAGGCGGGGCTGCTCCACCCCGCGCGCGAGCCGACTCCTCCCGCCGAGCTGCTTCACCGGGCGACCGACCACCTCTCCCGTATCCTCGCCGGCCGCCTGGTCGCCTACCGGGTCGAGGTGGAAGTCCCCGACGTCCTGGTCGATCCTCCGCTGATCGACGAGGTGCTGGTCAACCTGATCGACAACGCCGCCCGCCTCTCGCCTCCCGAAACGCCGATCGAGCTCGCGGCGGCGGCGGAAGTGGGCGGCGCGAGCGTCGTCCTCGATGTGCTCGATCGGGGACCTGGGCCTCCCGAAGGGTGGCAGGAAGGGACGCGGGGAGGGCTCGGGCTCGCCATTGCCCGCCAGCTCGCGGCGGCTTGCGGCGGCGAGGTGGAGCTCCACGCCCGTGAGGGCGGAGGCACCCGGGCCCGGATTCGACTCCCTGCGGCGGCCGCGGCCACGGTGGAGACATGACGCCGCGGATCCTCGTGCTCGTGGTCGACGACGACCCCGCGATCCGGCGCGCCCTCGCCACCGAGCTCGCCGAGTCCGGTTTCGTCGTTCTCACGGCGAACGACGGCGAGGAGGCGCTCGGCCGCTACCGCGAAGCCGCTCCCGATCTCGTCGTCACCGATCTCGCGATGCCGCGCCGGGACGGGCTTTCGCTGGTCCGCGAGCTGCGCAAGATGGGCGAAACGCCGATCCTCGTCCTCTCGGTGCGGGGGGAAGAGGAGGACAAGGTCCGCGCTCTCGACGCGGGCGCCGACGACTACCTCACGAAGCCGTTTTCGATGCGCGAGCTCGAGGCTCGCCTGCGGGCTCAGGCGCGGCGCGCCGGCGGCGGCGCCGGCGCGGTCCGTCGCTTCGCCGACCTGACGATCGATCTCGATCGGCGCCGGATCGTGCAGGGGGAACGCGACGTCCATCTCACTCCGACCGAGCTCGCCCTGCTCGACCTGCTCTCGGCCAACCCGGGCCGGCCGCTCACTTTCCGTCAGATCGTGGCGCGGGTCTGGCGCGGCGCGCCGGGAACCACGCACGACACGGTCCGGGTGCACGTCGGCTCGCTCCGCCGCAAGCTCGAGCCCGACCCCGGAAACCCGCGCTACGTCGGCACCGAGCCCTGGGTCGGCTATCGTTTTCTCGCCGAGCCGCTCGATCTTTAGGGACTCTTTCGCCCCCCCTTCGCCCCTCTTTCGCCGCGCGGTAGCAGATTCCTCTCGACGCCGGACTTCCCCGGCGCCGGGAGGAATCGGATGCAAGATCTTCTCTACGTCGCCCTGACCGCCGCCTTCTTCGCGGCGGCCTGGGGCCTCACGCTCGCCTTCGAGCGTCTCGAGCGGAGGAAGCCGTGAGCGGCCTCTACGCGGTGGGCTTCGCGCTCGCGCTCGTGCTCGCGCTCTACCTCTTCGTCGCCCTCTTCGAGCCGGAGAGATTCGGATGAGCGCCAACGGCTGGCTCCAGCTCGCCGTCTACATGGCGGCGCTCCTCCTGCTCGCCAAGCCGCTCGGCGAGTACATGGCGCGCGTCTTCGAGAACCGCCCGTGCGGCCTCGACCGCCTGCTCGGCCCGCTCGAGCGGCTGATCTACCGCGCGAGCGGCGTCCGCCCCGACGTCGAGATGACCTGGAAGAGCTACGCCGGCGCCATGCTGGCCTTCAACTTCCTCGGCCTGCTCGCGGTCTATCTCCTGCACCGCGTCCAGCACCTGCTGCCCTGGAACCCGGCCGGGCTCGGCCCGGTCGCGCCGCACAGCGCCTGGAACACGGCGGTGAGCTTCGCCTCCAACACCAACTGGCAGAACTACGGCGGCGAGACGACGCTCTCCTACCTCACCCAGATGCTCGGTCTGACGGTGCAGAACTTCGTCTCGGCCGCGACCGGGATCGCGGTGCTCTTGGCGCTCGTCCGCGGCATCGTGCGCTCCTCGACCGACAAGATCGGCAACTTCTGGTTCGATCTCGTCCGCTCGACTCTCTACATCCTGCTGCCGCTCTCGCTGCTGCTCGCGCTCATGCTGGTTTCGCAGGGGGTGGTGCAGACGCTCTCGCCGTACGCGCAGGCCCAGCTCGTCGAGCCCTTGGCCGGCGCCCACGGCGGCACCGTGGCGACGCAGACGCTGGCGCTCGGGCCAGCTGCGTCGCAGGTCGCCATCAAGCAGCTCGGCACGAACGGCGGCGGCTTCTTCAACATCAACTCCTCGCATCCCTTCGAGAACGCGACTCCGCTCGCGAACTGGCTCGAGCTGCTCGCCATCCTCCTCGTCTCGGCGGCGCTCTGCTTCGCCTTCGGACGGATGGTGCGCGAGCCGCGGCAGGGCATCGCCCTGCTCGCCGCCATGACGCTGATCTTCGTCCCGCTGCTCGGCCTCACAGCCTGGGCGGAGCAGCAGGGGACGCCCGTCCTCGCCGGCGCGGGGATCGACCTCGCGGCGAGCGACCTTCAGGCCGGTGGCAACATGGAAGGCAAGGAGGTCCGCTTCGGCATCGCGAACTCGGCGCTCTGGGCGACCGCCACCACCGCCGCCTCCAACGGCTCGGTCAACTCGATGCACGACTCCTTCACGCCGCTCGGTGGCCTCGTCCCGATGTGGCTGATGCAGCTCGGCGAGGTGATCTACGGCGGCGTCGGCTCCGGGCTCTACGGCCTGCTGATGTTCGCCATCGTCGCCGTCTTCGTCGCCGGGCTCATGGTCGGCCGGACGCCCGAGTACCTGGGCAAGAAGATCGAGGCGCACGAGATGAAGGCCGCGGCGCTCACCCTGTTGGTGCCGCCGATCGTGGTGCTGGTCGGCACCGCCGTCGCGGTGGTCTCCCCGAGCGGCCTCACCGGTCTCGCCAACCCCGGGGCGCACGGCCTCTCGGAGATCCTCTACGCCTTCTCCTCGGCCGGCAACAACAACGGCAGTGCCTTCGCCGGCCTCTCGGTCAACACCCCCTTCTACAACTTGCTGCTCGGCTTCGCGATGCTCTTCGCCCGCTATTTCCTGGCAGTGCCGGTGCTCGCGATCGCCGGCTCGCTGGCGGCGAAGAAGCGCATCCCCGTAGGCCCGGGAACGCTGCCCACGCACAACGCGCTCTTCGTCGGCCTCCTGGTCGGCGTCGTGCTCATCGTCGGAGCGCTGACCTTCCTTCCCGCGCTCGCCTTGGGACCCATCGCCGAGCACTTGCAGATGATCGCGGCACGCTGACGCGCCGCGCCCCGGAGATCGAACATGTCCCGTCGCAAGACTCCTCTCTTCGACCCCGCGATCACCCGCCGCGCGGTGGTCGACTCGTTCAAGAAGCTCCACCCCAGAACACAGCTTCGTAACCCGGTGATGTTCGTGGTCTACGTCGGGAGCCTCCTGGTGACCGCTCTCTGGGTGAGCGCCCTGCTCGGTCACGGCGAGACCGCCGCCGGCTTCACTCTCGCGATCGCCCTCTGGCTCTGGTTCACGGTGCTCTTCGCCAACTTCGCGGAGGCGATGGCCGAAGGGCGCGGCAAGGCACAGGCCGACTCGCTCCGCCAGGCGCGGCGCGACGTCATGGCCAAGGAGCTCGCCACGCCCGACCGTCTCGCGCCCTTCCACATCATCCCGGCCCATCAGCTCGAGAAAGGCGTCTACGTCCTGGTCGAGGCGGGGGACACGATCCCGGTCGACGGCGAGGTGGTCCAGGGGATCGCCTCGGTCAACGAGAGCGCGGTCACCGGCGAGAGCGCGCCGGTGATCCGCGAGAGCGGCGGCGACCGCAGCGCGGTGACCGGTGGCACGGTGGTGCTCTCCGACTGGCTGGTGATCCGGGTCACGGCCGAGCCCGGACACTCCTTCCTCGACCGCATGATCTCCCTGATCGAGGGAGCGCGTCGCCAGAAGACGCCCAACGAGATCGCGCTCACCATCCTCCTCGCCGCCCTCACCCTGGTCTTCCTGCTCGCGGTCGCGACCCTGCTGCCGCTGTCGATCTACAGCGCCGGCGCCGCCGGCAAGGGGGCGCCGATCTCGGTGACGGTCCTGGTGGCGCTGCTGGTCTGCCTCATTCCCACCACCATCGGCGGCCTCCTCTCGGCGATCGGTATCGCCGGCATGGACCGCATGATCCAGGCGAACGTCATCGCCACCTCCGGCAAGGCGGTCGAGGCGGCCGGGGACGTCGACGTGCTGATGCTCGACAAGACCGGCACCATCACCCTCGGCAATCGCCAGGCGACCCGCTTCCTCCCTGCGCCCGGCGTGAGCGAGAAGGAACTGGCCGATGCCGCCCAGCTCGCGTCGCTCGCCGACGAGACGCCGGAGGGGCGGAGCATCGTCGTCCTCGCCAAGCAGAAGTTCAATCTGCGGGAGCGCAAGGTCGAGGAGCTCGGCGCGACGTTCGTTCCGTTCACCGCCCAGACCCGGATGAGCGGCGTCGATC
This sequence comes from uncultured Thermoanaerobaculia bacterium, assembly GCA_964476605.1. Taxonomy (GTDB): domain Bacteria; phylum Acidobacteriota; class Thermoanaerobaculia; order Multivoradales; family JAGPDF01; genus JAGPDF01. Next base: position 58,142 of record CAYZBH010000006.1, read on the forward strand.
TCGACGGGCGGCGAATCCGCAAGGGGGCCGACGACGCGGTCACCGCGTTCGTCACCGAGCTCGGCGGCGCCGTCCCGGCGCAGATCCGTCAGGCGGTCGACGAAATCGCGACCTCGGGAGGAACCCCGCTCGTGGTTGCCGACGGGGCGAACACTCTCGGCGTCGTGCAGCTCAAGGACATCGTCAAGGGAGGGCTTCGCGAGCGATTCGGAGAGCTCCGGCGGATGGGCATCAAGACGGTGATGATCACCGGCGACAATCCGCTGACCGCCGCCGCGATCGCGGCCGAGGCGGGCGTCGACGACTTCCTAGCCCAGGCGACCCCGGAGGCCAAGCTCAAGCTGATCCGCCACTATCAGCAAGGGGGGCGCCTCGTCGCGATGACCGGTGACGGCACCAACGACGCGCCGGCGCTCGCCCAGGCCGACGTCGCGGTGGCGATGAACAGCGGCACCCAGGCCGCCAAGGAAGCCTCCAACATGGTCGATCTCGACTCGAATCCGACCAAGCTCCTCGAGACGGTGGAGATCGGCAAGCAGCTCCTCATGACCCGCGGCTCGCTCACGACCTTCTCGATCGCCAACGACGTCGCCAAGTACTTCGCCATCCTGCCGGCCGCCTTCGCGGCCACCTACCCGGCGCTCGACGCGCTCGATTTGATGCGGCTCGCGAGTCCCTCGAGCGCCATCCTCTCGGCGGTGATCTTCAACGCGCTCGTCATCATCGCGCTGATCCCGCTGGCCCTCAGGGGCGTCCGCTACCGGCCGCTCGCGGCCGCGCAGCTGCTGCGCCGCAATCTCCTCGTCTTCGGGCTCGGCGGCCTCGTCGTCCCCTTCGTCGGCATCAAGCTCATCGATCTCGTGCTCTCCGCCTTGCGGCTCGTCTGAGGAGGTTCTCGCCATGCTCGCCAGCATCGTTCCCGCGCTCCGGACCCTGCTCGTCCTCACGCTCCTCACCGGCCTCGCCTATCCCCTGACGGTGACCGGCCTCGCCAAGCTCGCCTTCGCCGACCAGGCTTCCGGCAGCCTCATCGAGCGCGACGGGCGGATCGTCGGCTCGCGCCTCATCGGCCAACCCTTCTCCGGCGAGCGCTACTTCTGGGGGCGCCCGTCGGCGACCGCGCCGACGCCCTACAACGGCGGCGCCTCGAGCGGCGCCAACGCCGGCCCGACGAATCCGGCGCTCGCCGAACGTCTCGCGGCCGACGTCGCGCGCCTCCGCGCCGCTCATCCGACCCGCAGCGGACCGGTGCCGGTCGACCTCGTCACCATGTCGGCGAGCGGGCTCGATCCGCACATCAGCCCCGCCGCCGCTCTCTACCAGGTCGATCGCGTCGCCGCCGCCCGCGGCCTGGCGCCGGCCGCGGTGCGCGCCCTGGTCGAGCGCCACGTCGAACCGCGCCAGCTCGGCTTCCTCGGAGAGCCGCGGGTGAACGTGCTGGAGCTCAACCTCGCGCTCGACGACGCCTCCCCGGCGGCGCATGGAACCTCCCCGGCCCCGGGGGGAGAATAGACGTCGATGAGCGAGCCGCGTCGCCCCAGCCCCGAAGCGCTGCTCGCGCGGGTGCGCGCCGAGGAGGGGGACCGGAACCGGGGGCGCCTGAAGATCTTCTTCGGCGCCGTCGCCGGCGTGGGCAAGACCTACGCCATGCTCGAGGCGGCACACGAGCTCCTCGGACGCGGCGTCGACGTGCTGGTCGGCTGGGTCGAGACCCACGGCCGCAAGGAGACCGAGTCCCTGCTCGCGGGCCTCCCACGCCTCCCGCCACGCGCCTTCGCCTACCGCGACACGACGCTCGACGAGTTCGATCTCGACGCGGCGCTCTCGCGCGAGCCCGACGTGCTCCTGGTCGACGAGCTCGCCCACTCCAACGCTCCCGGCTCCCGGCACGCCAAGCGCTGGCAGGACGTCGAGGAGCTGCTCGAGCACGGGATCGACGTCTACACCACCATGAACGTGCAGCACGTCGAGAGTCTCAACGACGTGGTGGCGCGGATCACCGGCGTCGCGGTGCGCGAGACGGTCCCCGACGCGATCCTCGAGCGCGCCGAGGCGGTGGAGCTCGTCGACCTCCCCCCCGAGGAGCTGATCAAGCGCTTGCAGGAGGGGAAGGTCTACCTCGGCGAGCAAGCCGCGCGGGCGCTCGAACGCTTCTTCCGCGAGGGGAATCTGATCGCGCTGCGCGAGCTCGCCCTGCGCACCACGGCGGAACGGGTCGACGCGCAGATGCAGGCCTACCGCGAGCGCCACGAGATCGCCGAAACCTGGCCGGTCGCGGAGCGCCTCCTGGTCGGCGTCGGGCCCTCCCCCGCCTCGGCGCGGCTCGTGCGCGGCACCAAGCAACTCGCGGATCGCCTGCACGCCCGCTGGATCGCGGCCTACGTCGAGCTCCCCGGCGATACCCGCCTGCCGCAGCGCGACCGCGACCGGATCTGGCGGACGCTCGCGCTCGCCGAGCAGCTGGGGGCCGAGGTCGTCCGCCTCGCCGGCAACGACGCCGCCGAGGAGCTCGTGGCCTATGCGCGCCAGCGCAACGTCTCCAAGGTGGTGGTCGGAAAACCCAACCGGACGCAATGGCGCGAGACCCTGTTCGGATCGGTCCGCGAGCGGCTGCAGCGTCGCTCCGCTGGCATCGACATCTTCGTCCTCGGCGGCGAGAGCGCCGGCGACGAGCCGGTGACCAGGACCGCCCGGCCGCACAGCCAACTGCGCGGCTACCTCGTCGCCGCGACGGTCGTCGCGCTCACCACGGTGGCGTCGCATCTCGTCTTCCCGGCGCTCGAGCTGACCAACGTGGTGATGATCTATCTGCTCGCGGTGGTGGGCTGCGCGCTCCGCCTCGGCAGGGGACCATCGAGCCTCGCGAGCCTGCTCTCGGTGGCGGCATTCGATCTCTTCTTCGTACCGCCGCGGCACACCTTCGCGGTCGCCGACACCAAGTACGTCGTCACCTTCGCGGTGATGCTCGCCGTCGCGCTGCTGATCTCGAATTTGACCGTCCGGCTGCGCGAGCAGGCGGAGGCCTCGAGCCGCCGTGAGCGGCGTACCGCGGCGCTCTACGCGCTCGGCCGCGACCTCGCGCGGAGCGGCGACCGCGACGCCCTGCTCGGCGCCGCGACCGAGCACCTGCGCCAGGTCTTCGACGCCCAGGTGATCGTGCTACTGCCCGACTCCTCGGGCCGCCTCGTCGAGCGCGCGAGCGACGCCGTAACCTACCGCTACGACGACCGCGAGCGGGCGGTGGCGCAGTGGGTCTTCGAGCACGGGCGCATGGCGGGCGCCCACACCGCGACGCTCCCCGCGGCGAAGGGGCTCTACCTGCCGCTCCGTAGCGGCGCCGCGATGCTCGGCGTCATCGGCCTCCACCCCGCCTCCGGGGAGCGGGTCGTGGAGCCGGATCAGCTCCAGCTTCTCGAGTCATTCGCGAACCAGCTCGCGCTCGCGCTCGCGCGCTGAGCCCGCGGCTCAAATCTCGACCTGGGCGCCGAGCTCGATCACGCGGTTGGGCGGGATGCGGAAGAAGGCGTTGGCGGGGCGGGCGTTGCGCGCCAGGTAGACGAAGAGGCGCTTGCGCCAGCGCGCGAGGCCGCTCTTGCCGGTGGTGAGGATCGTCTCCCGGCCCAGGAAGTAGCTCACCGACTCGGTGTCCACGGGGAGCCCCAGCTCGACCGCCCGCCGGAGGACTTGCGGCACGTTCGGCGTCTGCATGAACCCGTAGTGGGCGATGAGCTCCCAGAAGCCGTGCCCCAACTCGCGCAGCTGGACCCGGTCCCTCTTCCCCACCTCCGGGATCCCCTCCGTGACGATGGTGAGCAGCACCACTTTCTCGTGCAGGACCTTGTTGTGCTTGAAGTGGTGCAGCAGGATGGGCGACGTCAGTCCCATGGTGGAGGTCATGAAGACCGCCGTTCCCTGGACCCGATGCGGCGCGCTCGCCTCGAGACGGGAAAGGAAGAGGTCGAGCGGGAGGCTGGCCCCCTCGAGCTGGACGCGCAGCGCCGCCCGTCCTCGCTTCCAGGTCGTCAGCACGACGAAGATTCCGAGCGCCACCGCCAGGGGCACCCAGCCGCCGCTCCAGATCTTGGTCGCGTTCGCGGCCAGGAAGGGGACGTCGACCACCATGAACAGCGCCGCGAGCGCCAGGGCCTGCCATGTTCGCCACTTCCAGCGGCGCCGCGCCACCGAGTAGAGCAGCACGGTGGTGATCACCATCGTTCCCATCACGGCGATGCCGTAGGCGGCGGCGAGATTTCCGGACTTGCGGAAGGCGAGGGTCAGGGCGACGCAAGCCACCATCAGGATTCCGTTGACCTCGGGAACGTAGATCTGGCCGCTCGCCTCGCCCGAGGTGTGCACGATGGTCATGCGCGGCGAGTAGCCGAGCTGGATCGCCTGATGAGCCAGCGAGAAGGCGCCGGAGATGAGGGCTTGCGAGGCGATCACCGCCGCCGAAGTCGCGATCGCCACTAGCGGGAAGAGGAACCACTGGGGCGCCAGCGCGTAGAAGGGGTTCTCGATGGTGCGGTCACCCGCCGCGAGCAGCAGGGCGCCCTGCCCGAAGTAGTTGAGCAGGAGCGCCGGGAAGACCATGGTGAACCAGGCGAAGCGGATCGGCTTGCGCCCGAAGTGCCCCATGTCGGCGTAGAGCGCCTCGCTGCCGGTGACGCAGAGCACCACCGAGCCGAGGATCAGGAAGCCGTGCAATCCGTTGCTGAGGAAGAAGCGGATGGCGTGGACCGGATTGAGGGCCGCGAGCACCGCCGGCTGCGCCACGATCGCGGGGGTGCCCAACGCCGCGATGGCGACGAACCAGACCAGCATCAGCGGACCGAAGACCGCGCCGATGCCCGCCGTGCCCCGCCGCTGCACGGCGAAGAGGGAGATCAGCACCACCAGGGCGAGCGGCACCACCCAGGGGCGGAAGAGGGGCGTCGCCACGTCGAGCCCCTCCAGGGCGCCCAACACCGAGATGACCGGCGTGATCATGCCGTCGGCCCACAGGAGCGCGGCGCCGAACAGCGCCAGCGAGATGACCGCCAGCCAGCGCTTGCGCCCGGTCTCCCCCTTCTTCGGATGGCTCCGTTGCTCGGTGACCAGGGAGAGCAGAGCGAGAATTCCGCCGTCTCCGTGGTTGTCGGCGCGCATCACGAAGCCGATGTACTTCACCACCACGATCAGGGTCAGGGACCAGAAGACGAGCGACAGGACGCCGAGCACGTTGCCGAGCGAAACCGCGACGCCGTGCGGGAGGGCGAAACACTCCTTGATGGCGTAGAGGGGCGAGGTGCCGATGTCGCCGTAGACCACGCCCAGGGCGCCCAGTCCGAGGCGGAGCAGATCGGAGGTCGATCGAACGACGGGAGCGTGGGAGGTCTGCGAGAGATCGACTCCCGTCGGGGATTCGCGCTGCGGCATGGCGGGGTCGAAGCCTAGCACGGGAGATCCGGAGGGCCGTCCAGCGCCGCCCGGGAATCCGACCGCGCTTCGCGACCCGCCGGCCTGAGATGATCGCGGCATGACCGGCTCCGTCCTGCCGCTCGCGCTCTTCGCGCTCACCTACCTCTTCCTGGCGCTCGGCAGGATCCCGGGGCTGGCGCTCGACCGTACCGGCTTCGCTCTCCTCGGCGCTCTCGCGTTCCTCGCGACCGGCGCCATCTCCCTCGAGGAGGCCAAGATCGCGATCGACGCGCCGACGCTGACCGTGCTCTTCAGCATGATGCTGCTCTCGGCGCAGTATCAGCTTTCCGGGCTCTACGCCGCGATCGGACGGCGCCTCACCCGGACGAGGTCACCGCGCCGCCTCCTCGCGGGCGTTCTCGTCGTTTCCGCCCTGCTCGCCGCGGTGCTGACCAACGACGTGGTCTGTTTCGCCTTGACGCCGCTCGTCGGCGCGGCGCTCCTCGAAACCGACCTCGATCCGGCGCCATTCCTCCTCGCGATCGCTTGCGGCACGAATCTCGGGAGCGCGCTCACGCCGATCGGCAATCCGCAGAACATCCTGATCACCCAACAGCTCCGTTTGGGATTCCTCCCGTTCGTCGCCACCTGCGCCCTGCCAGTCCTGATGTCCCTCGCCTTCGCCTACTGGATTCTCGGCCGCCACCTCGGTCGCCGTCCGGCGCTCCGCGCCGCGGCTCCAGCGCCTCCATCGGCCGACCTCCCGGTCGACCGCCGGGAGGCGGCCAAGGCGATCCTCCTCACCGCGGCGGCGATCCTCCTCTTCCTGACGCCGGTCCCCGCCTACCTCACCGCCTGCGCGCTCGCCGGCGTGGTGCTCACGAGCCGCAAGATGCACTCGCGCACGATGCTCGGGCTCGTGGACTGGCAGATGCTGGCGCTCTTCGTGGCGCTCTTCATCGTGACTCGCGGTCTCGCGCTCTCGGGGTGGACCGAGGCGGGCCAGCGCGCCCTCGCCGCCGTCGGAATTCCCCTCGAACGCACCGCGGTGCTGGTGCCGGCGGTGGCGTTGACGGGAACCCTGGTCGGGAACGTCCCGGCGGTGATGCTGTTGCTCGGCTTCGTGCCGCAGCTGCCGCGAGCCGGCTACGCGCTGGCGCTCGCCTCGACGTTCGCCGGCAACGCCGTGCTGGTGGGAAGCGTCGCCAATCTGATCGTGGTCGAGCAGGCCGACCGGCTCGGAATCCGCATCCGCTTCCGCGAGCATCTGCGCGTCGGCCTGCCCTTGACGCTGGTCTCGCTCGCGCTCGCGGCGCTCACGCTTCTCGCGCTCGCTCCCTAGCCCTGGAAGTTCCCCGCAGGACGTCGCTAGACCGCGGGCTCGCTCTCGTAGAGGTTGTCGACGCCCAACCGCGAGAGGAGATTCTGGAGGATGCGCGCCGTCATCCCCCAGACCAGGAAGCGGCCGACGTGATACATGCGCAGGCGGCGCCGGTGGCCGTTGATCAGCACTTCCCGCTCCTCGATGAGGCGCGGGTTGGCGAGCTCGGCGAGCGGCGTGCCGAAGACCTCGTCGATCTCGCCCGGATTCGGGACGAGCTCGCACGGGAAGGGCATCGCGCCCACGCAGGGAACGACGCGGAACCCGCTCGGCGTCGCGACCTCGTCGAGCTCGCCCAGGCGCACGACGCGGCGCCGGTCGATGCCGACCTCCTCCTCGGCCTCGCGCAGAGCGGCGCTCCAGAGATCCTCGCCGAGCTCGCGCCCGCCGCCGGGGAAGGCGATCTGCCCGCGATGGTGCGGCAGCTCCTCCGCGCGCTTCGTCAGCAGGGTCCAGAGCTGACCGCCATCGACGTAGAGCGGCACCAGCACCGCCGCTTGCCGCGCGTCGTCACGCCCCTTGAGCGGCAGGCGGGCCGGCGCCGGCGACGCCAGGCGAGCCCGTACCTGCGGGATCCAACTCTCGAAGACCGCCTCGCTCAAGAGCCACCCTTCTGCCCCGTCGGCACCGCCGGCCGGGCGAGCTCGAGGTCGAACGGGACCGGCGCGAGCGGTGCCTGCGGCAGGTCGAGCTTGAGGAAGTAGATCGCGACGGGGGCCTGGCTCCACCAGAGAGGATGGCGGCGCGCCGGTCTGCCGAGCGCGACGTCGAAGGCCACCTCGCCGCTCGGCCGGAACGTCGTGTTGCCGCTCTCGCCGCCGTCGATCCGGAGCGCGCTCGGGCCCTTCTCGCCGAAGGTCAGCCGCACCGAAGAGAGCGGCCGGTCGCTCTCGACCACCAGCTCACCGGCCCGGCTCCCCTGCCAGAGCAACCCACGCGCGCCCGGGAAGATGCTCCAGGTCGTGGAGCGCAGACGCACGCCGGAGCGATCGACCTCGAAGGTCCCTGGAATGGACCGCAGCGTCGTCTCGAAGGGGAGCGCCGATCGGACACGATCCACGATCGGTCGAAGGGCCGCGGGCGTCGCGGTGCCGTCGCCCGACGGCTGGACCCACCGGGGCAGCAGCAGCGGCGCGGTCACGAGCAGAAGCGCGACCGCCCAGAGCGGACGCTCGCTCCGCGCCGGCGCGAACCAGAGCGCGCCGTAGACCGGCAGGAACCAGGCGTTGCCGAGCGCCGGCATCGCGCCTCCCCAGTCGAACGGATAGAGCAGGAGCTGCAGGAGCAGCGCGGCTCCCGCCGCCGGCAGGATCCAGCGGCGCTCCAGCTCCGCCGGTGCGGCGAGGAAGAGCAGCACCGGCAGGTAGCCCGTGACGATTCCGGCGCTACGGCCGACCAGCGCGTAGAAGAGATTCCAGCCGAAGAGCTGCGGCGTGAAGGAGCCCGAGGGCATGGGCCAGGGCGCGCCACTCGCCAGCACCGCAGCAACGAAGACGAAGGCCGCGCCCACCAGGAACGCGCTCCACCCCGTGCCGCGCTCGCCGCGAGGAACCGCGATCAGGAGCGGCAGCGCGAGCGGCAGGTAAGCCGGTGAGACCAGGAGAGGCAGCGCGACGAGCGCGCCCGCGAGGAGCCACCGTCCGGCGACGGCGAAGCGCGACGGGTCCCCGCGATAGGTGTCGTCGCTCCGCTGGCGTCGCCCGCTCCCCCAGACCAGGAGCGAGGCCCCGAGCATTCCGTCGAGCGCCAGGAGCTCGGGCTGCAGTCGAAAGAGGAAGGTGAAGGCGACGCTGCCGAAGAGCAGGACGACGAGCCAGACCGGCGTCGCCGCCTGCCAGCGCGCGCGCACACCGAACCATCCCAGCAGGGCGGCGAGCCAGAGGAGAGCGACGGAAAGCAGGCGCATCCCCTGCGGACCCCCGAGCCGCGCGGCCCAGCCCCAGGCGCGCGCCGCGATCCAGGGCGCCGCCAGCTGGTCTCCTCGCGCGCGCTCGACCCCGCGCGGCTCGGCAGCGAATCGCGTGCGATAGCGCGCGAGATCTTCGTGCGTCAGGAGATCGTCGCCGTCCTCCGCCCAGCTCGTGGCGGCGAGCCAGAGGGTCGTCTCGGCGCCCGGCGCCGGAGCCCGCTCGGGCGGCGCCGCGAGCGCGACGATCGAGAGCAGGAGCAGCACGAGCGCGGGCAAGGGCCGCAAGAGCTTCAGACCCATTGGTCCCACTCCCAGACGCCGAGCGGTCGATGCCCCTCGGCGAGCAAGATCATCGGCTTGATGAGGAGACGCGCCACCCCCTCGGGGCGGCGCAGCTCGAGCTCGAACGAGCGGCTCTCGCCGCCGTCGAGCGGATGCGGCAGCGTCAGCCAGCGCCGGCCGGCGTAGAGATCCCGGCCACCCGAAAGGAACTGCACTTCGAAGATGACGCCGCCCGGATTGGCCTGGCTCGGCAGCCAGCGTCGGCTCCCGGTGTTGGTCACTTGGACCGCCAGCCGGCGCCGCTCCCCCGCCGCCCAGTCGACCGCGCTCGCGACCTCGATACGCCCCGGCAGGCGGACGTGGAGCGCCGACGTCCCGGGGCCCGGCCGGGGCGGCTCGGGGGCGAGCGGTGAACGCTCCGCGAGCTCACCGGCCGCGGCGGCGAGACGCTCGGCGGCGAGCTCCGGAGCGTGGTGTTCCGCGACGAATCGGCGCGCCCTCTCGCCCATCGCCTCGAGCTCGCGCGGCGAGCCGAGTCGCCCCCGGAGCGCCTCCGCCAGCGCCGGCATCTCTCCCGGGCCGAGCGGCACGTGGAGGGCGATCTCCTCGGGGAGATCGCCGAAGTCGGCGTAGTCGGAGACCGCCACCGGACGGCCGACCGCCAGGATCCGGAGCAGCGAGGCCGAGGTCTCGCCCGCCGTCGGATACCGGAGGTTCAGGCAGAGGTCGGTCGCGGCGATCGCCGCCTCGAGACGCGCGAAGGGGAGGAATCCGGTGACGTGCACACGCGTTCCGACCCCGAGCTCGTCGGCGAGCTCACGGTAGTTCGAATAGGGGGAGAGCTCCCCCGCGATCAGGAGGTGGACGCGCTCGAGCCCGGGCTCGCCGAGCGCCCGGATGGCGACGTCGGTCCGTTTGATCGGGGTCTGGAACCCGAACGAGCCGAGGAGCGGCGCGTCCTCCGGGATCCCCCACTCGGCGCGAAACTCGAACCCGTCCCGCCTTGTCGCGGCGGGGGGGAGAGGAATCCCCATCGGGATCACGCGCACGCAGAGCTCGGGATCCTCCTCGCGCAGCACCGCCGCGGCCCAATGGCCGTGGACCAGCACTCCGCGCTGGCGCCGCAACAGCGTCCGGTTCGCCGGCAGGAAGAACTGCGCCGCGCGCCCGAAAGCTCCCCAGCGCACCGGACGGGCCGCCGCGTCGCCGATCCAGCCATGGTCCGCGGCGAGCGCCTCACGGTAGGGCTCGAACTCCCCCTGGCCGACGGTCCGATCGAGAAGATAGTGGTGCAGCACGAGATCGTGGAGCACCAGCACGCCGGGTCGTTCCATGGCGAGGCGCCAGATTTCGGCGTGATAGCGGTTGTTGCCCATGTGGTAGAGCGGAATCCTGCCGCCCTCTCCCGCGCTCTCCGAGGGCTCCGGCCGGTAGCGCGCCTCGATCTCGGGATCGACCGGCTGGTCCGCGAGCCGCAGCACGCGCACGTCCGCCCGGACGCGGAGATGCGGGAGGAGATCGACGCTGTAGTCGGCGATCCCGGAGCGCACGGGCGGCAGGGGCGAGAGGTAGTCGAGGCGTAGCACGGCGCGCCGATTCTACGTCGCGCCAGCGAGCGAATAGACTCGGCACCACGTGACCGAGACGACGTCTCCCTCCGCGGCCGCCGGTCGCGACCTGCGGCTCGACCTGCTGCGCGGCCTCTGCGTGGCGCGCATGCTCCTCGTCCACCTCGGCTGGAGCTTCGGTTTCTTCCGCTGGCCGTTCGGGCTGGTGACCGCCGCCGAGGGGTTCTTCCTCCTGTCCGGGATCACCCTCGGACGGGTTGGCCGTCGCTACGCCGCCACCGGCCGCGCCACCGCGTTCGGCTGGCGGCTCCTGCGCCGCGCCGGCTGGCTCTGGTTCGCCAACACGCTGCTGGTCCTGGCGCTGCGCCAGCTCGAAGGGACCTGCGCCTGCCCGACCGGTCTCTTCGCGATGGTCTTCGGCGACCTCTCGCCGGTCCACCAGGTGCTCTCTTTCGATCAGCCCTCGGTGCTGCACGTCCTGCCGCGCTACGTCGTCTTCCTGGCGGTGACGCCGCTCGTGCTCGCGGCGATCCGGGCCGGCGCCGGAGTCTGGGTCGGCGCCCTGTCGGCGCTCCTCTGGATGCACACGCGTCTCCCCTACCATGCCTTCAAGCTCCCCTACTTCGAGACCGGCGATTCCAACTTTCCGGTCGCCGCCTGGCAGCTCCTCTTCGTGGGCGGCATCCTGATCGGGCATCGCCGCTGGGGCGAGGACGACCGCGGCCGCGTCTCCGCGACCGCGGCGGCGGCGGGCGCCCTCCTCGCCCTCGGTTTCGCGCTCCTCGACCACTACGGGATCCCGCTCCTGGGCGCCGCCCGTCCGGGCCGAACCGACTACTGGTTCGGTCGCCCGCTCCTGGGCCCCTACCGGCTCCTCAATCTCGCGTCGCTCGGGCTCTTCTGCTGGTGGGCGACCGACCGCTGGCTCGCAGCGATCCGCCGCTGGGCCGGATGGCTGCTCGAGCCGCTGGGGCAACGCGCGCTCGCGGCCTTTCTCCTGCACACGCCGGTCGTCTGGGCGGTCTCCTGCCTGCCGGCCCGTCTGCACGGCGCCTGGGGACAGCCACTGGTCGCTTGCGCCGGTCTCCTCGCCGTCCTCGTGCTGGTGCGGCGGCCGGCGATCCAGCGCCTCCTCAGTCCCGTCTAGACGTGGGCGCGAACCCCGCGCGGAGCAGCGCGGCGTGCGTCGCGCCGTAGGCGACGAGGGTGAGCGACGCCACGACCAGCAGGAGATGCATCGGAACCGGCTCGAACGCCCGGCCGAAGAGAGGATCGCGAAAGGCGAAGTTGATGTTCTCGCTCGCCGGGGAGAAGGCACGCGCCGTGAGGATGGCGAGGCTCGCGATCCCCGCTTGGAGCGGCCAACCCCTCCGGTCGTAACCCACGCGACGGAGCGCCCAGAGCGTGATCAGCGGCCAGGCGAGGTGGTAGAGCGAGAGCAGCCGCGTGAAGAGGGGGTAGCGCGGATCCCACATGTACTCCGTGCCACCGAAGAGAAAGGAACCGGCCAGGACTCGCCAGCCGGCGTCGAGCGCCCAAGCGATGCCGATGACCGGCGAAGCGATGGCCTGACTCGAGAGCACCAGCCGGTTTCCCGTCCAGAGCGCCGCCGCGGTGAGGAAGACGCCGAGGTTGCAGAGAAAGAGGAAGTTGAGCCAGCCGTAGGCGGAGGCGTAGCTCGGCACGTACACCGCCATCCAGGCGAGCGCCAGCCAGCGAAGGCGCGGGAAAGGGTGCGGCGCGGCGGCAGAGCGATCGGGCACGACGCGCGAGTTTCGCACGAAGCGCCGCGGCGTAGGATGGGAGGTGGAGGATTCCCCGATGCAACGCCGCCTCGTGACGACCGTCGCCGCCGCGCTCCCGTTCGCCGTCCTGGCGACCGGAGCGCTCGCCGTCGACCTGGAGCCACACGCCGCCGACCTCGTGCTCCGCCACGGCGCCATCGTCACCCTCGCTACCGACAGCGGGCGCGCGAGCGCGCTCGCGGCGCGCGACGGGCGCATCATCGCGGTCGGGACGGAGGCCGACGTGGCTCCCTTCGTCGGCCCCGGGACGCGCGTGCTCGACCTCGCGGGCCGCCTCGCGATCCCCGGCTTCGTCGACGCACACGCCCACTTCGTCGGCATCGGGCAGGCGGCCGAGAACCTCAAACTGGCCGATTGCCGCTCCTGGGACGAGGTCGTCGCCCGCGTCGCCGAGGCCGCCGCCCGGACACCCAAGGGGAGCTGGATCGTGGGGCGCGGTTGGCACCAGGAGAAGTGGGACGCGCCGCCCGCGCACGCGGTCGAGGGATTCCCCGTGCACGCGACGCTTTCCGCGGCGACCCCCGATCATCCGGTGCTCCTCGCGCACGCGAGCGGCCACGCCGTCTTCGTCAACGCGCGCGCGATGGCGCTCGCGGGGATCGACGGCGCGACACCCGATCCTCCCGGCGGCGAGATCCTCCACGACGCCAACGGGCGGCCGACCGGCCTGTTGCGCGAGAACGCGGAGGAGCTCGTCCAGGCCGCATACGGCAAGTGGCGCGACGAGCGCTCCCCCGCCGAGCGCGACGCCGCCTTCCGCCACACCCTGGAGCTCGCTGACCGCGAGGTGCTGTCGAAGGGGATCACCACGCTCCACGACGCTGGCGAGTCCTTCGCGACGATCGACCGAATCGCCGCGCTCGTCGACGCGGGCGCGATCGGGACCCGCCTCTACGTCATGGTCGGAGACACGCTGGAGCGGCTGCGCTCCGAGCTGCCGCGCGCCCGCCGGGTCGGCGCCGCTTCGGGCAAGCTCACGGTCCGCACGATCAAGACCTACATGGATGGCGCCCTGGGCTCGCGCGGCGCCTGGCTGCTCACCCCCTACTCCGACCTGCCCGGCTCGGTGGGTCTAGGCGTCACGCCGCTGCCCGAGCTCGAGGAGATCGCCCGGCTGGCGCTCGCCCACGACTATCAGCTCGCGACGCACGCGATCGGCGACCGCGCCAATCGCGAGACGCTCGACCTCTACGCGCGCGCCCTCGCGACCGTGCCCGACGGCAAGCTCCGGCGCTGGCGCATCGAGCACGCGCAGCATCTCGACCCCGCCGACATCCCGCGGTTCGCGACGCTCGGCGTCGTCGCCGCGATGCAGGGGATCCACTGCACCTCCGACGCCCCCTTCGTCGTGGCGCGGCTGGGCGAGGAACGCGCGCGCGCCGGCGCCTACGCCTGGCGACGGCTGGTCGACAGCGGCGCGGTCGTCGCCAACGGCACCGACGCGCCGGTCGAGGACGTCGATCCGATCCCGAGCTTCTACGCGACCGTGACGCGGCGTCTAGCGAACGGCACGCGCTTCTTCCCCGAGCAGGCGCTGACGCGCGAGGAAGCGCTCCGCACCTACACCTGGAACGGTGCCTACGCGGCCTTCGAGGAGAACGAGAAGGGCTCGCTCGAGGTCGGCAAGCTGGCCGACGTCACCGTGCTCGACCGCGACATCCTCACCGTGCCCGAGGAGGAGATCCTCGGCTCTCGGGTGGTCTACACGATCGTCGGAGCGAAAGTTCTCTACTCAGGGCAACGCTGACGGCTTCGCTCGTGGCCTCCCGGCCAAGCGCGTACCAAGGCCCTCCGGGCTGGGCCGAGTCGACGGCGGCCCGCCGGTCGAGGTTCCGTCGCGCTCCGGCTCGCAACGCTTTGCGAGGCGCGTCGCGTCTCCTCCACCTCGTCCGGCGGGCCTGGGCACGAGCTCGGCCGGAGGGCCGGGCAACTCGACCGAATCGAGGGGACCTCGACCGCGCGGAGCTCAGACCGCGTCGGAGCGGTCGTCGGGTGAGGCGATCTTCCCCTTGAGCCAGGCTTCGAGGAAGGGATCGATCGCGCCGTCGAGAACGGAGTCGGCGTCGCCGACGGTCTCGCCGGTCCGGTGGTCCTTGACCATGCGGTAGGGCTGGAGGACGTAGCTGCGGATCTGGCTCCCCCAGGCGATGTCCATCTTCTGCCCCTCGCGCTTCTCCTGCTCCTCGCGCCGCCGCTTCATCTCGCGGTCGTAGAGGCGGGCCTTCAGGATCTTCATCGCGGAGGCACGATTCTTGTGCTGGCTGCGCTCGTTCTGGCACTGCACGACGATCCCCGACGGAAGGTGCGTGATGCGCACCGCCGACTCCGTCCGGTTGACGTGCTGCCCGCCGGCGCCCGAGGCCCGGAAGACGTCGACCTTGAGATCCTTGTCCTCGATCGCGATCTCGATCGAGTCGTCGACTTCGGGGACCACGTCCACCGAGGCGAAGGAGGTGTGGCGGCGCGCCGCCGAGTCGAAGGGGCTGATCCGCACCAGGCGGTGCACGCCCGCCTCGCCGTGCAGATAGCCGTAGGCCCATTGGCCACGCACCGCGAGCGTGGCACTCTTGATCCCCGCCTCCTCACCGTCTTGCCGGTCGAGCAGCTCGAGCGCGAACCCCTTGCGCTCGGCCCAGCGGACGTACATCCGCATCAGCATCTCCGCCCAGTCCTGGGATTCCGTGCCGCCGGCTCCGGAGTTGATCGCGACCAGCGCGTTCTTGTCGTCGTCGGGTCCGGCCAGCTTGAGCTCGAGGTCCAGCGCGTCGAGGTCCGCCTCGAGCCGGTCGGCGAAGCCGACCGCGTCGGCGTCCGCGGTCCCCTGCTGGCCGATGAGCTCGCGCCACGTCGCGAGCTCCTCACGGTCGGAACGGAGGCGCTTCAAGGTCTCGACCTTCCGTTCCACCTGACGGCGCTTCTGCATCAGGCCGGCCGATTCCGTCGGCCGGTCCCAGAAGCCCGGCATCTCCATCTGGCGGTCGATGTCCCTCAGCTGCTCTTCGACCCCGGCCTCCTCAAAGATACCCCCGGAGCGTTTCCAGCTGCTCGTCGAGGCGGTCGAAGCGTTGTTGGAGGTCGGTGGAGAGCATCGCGCGCCGGGCCCGGAAAGGGCGGCGCGCGAACGATACCAGACGCCCGCGCGCCGCGCGACTTCAGGTGGAGGCGGCGCCCTCCTCGGCCACCAGCCGGCGCCGATGCGCCCACCACCCTGCTCCGATGAAGGCGATCTCGAAGAGCGCCACGGCGATCAGCGAGGTCGTGAGTCGGGAGCTCCCGAACCCGTAGGTGTGGAGTCCGGTCGCGAGAATGAAATTGACGCCCAGGTAGGTCATGAGGATCGTGCAGAACGCCGCGATCGAGGAGGCGGCGACGCCGAAGGCCCGGATCTGCTGGTCGAAGCGCGCGTGCAGGATCGCCATGTAGGCGAGGAACGCGACCAGCGACCAGACCTCCTTCGGATCCCAGCCCCAGTAGCGCCCCCAGGAGGAGGACGCCCAGATCGAGCCGGTGAGAATGCCCGCGATGAGGAGGATCGAGCCGACGTGGAGGTAGTAGTAGAGCAGCTCGCTCCACCGCTCGGCGAGGTCCCGGCGATGGCGCGCGAAGATCTCGACGCCGATCACCAGGTGCCCGATGAAGGTGGCCATCGCGAAGACCGAGTAGCTCACCACGATGATCGGCACGTGGATCGCGAGCCAGGGGGTCCCCGAGAGGACCGGCGGCATCGGGTGGATGAAGGGGTCGACCGGTACGAGATCGGTGAAGAGCGATCCCACCGTCGCCATCACCGCCGCGTTGAAGAGCAAGAGGCGGTGGCGGAGCAGCACCGACACGACGCCGAAGAGAGCGACGCCCCAGGCGAGCACCAGCATCGATTCGTAGATGTCGGACGCCGGGATGCGCCCGGCGATCTGCCAGCGCACCGCGAATCCCCAGGTCGCGACCGCGAAGCCGGCGAGCAGCGCCACCGAAGCCAGCCCGTCGAGACGGCCGAAACCCGCGCGAGAACCCCGGAGCGCGAGGCCGGAGGCGAGCGCCGCCAGCGCGAAGCAGATCCACGCGATGCGGCTCGGCCGGCGGGCGTTGTAGCCGATCTCGCGCGCGATCGCCGCGCGCGAGGGGTAGCCGGGGGGCGGTGTCCCGGCCCGCAGGCTGTCACCGTAGTCGGCGAGCGCCGCCGCGGTGGGGACCCGCACCACTGCCCAGGATCCGTCCGGGGCGTCCGCTGGCGACGGCCGGAGGGCCGTGCCGCGGAAGAAGGAGTCGAGCATCTCGAGCCGCTCTTCGAGCTTGAGCAGGCTCTTGTCGAGCGGCCCGAGCTTCTCGTCCGCCTCCTGACGCGCGATGGTCCGCCGCATCGCGTCCCGGAGCGCCTGACTCTCCAGGAGCTGCCGGAACGAGGCGTAGCGAGTTTCCGGCGCGAGTCCGGCCGCGACCGCGACGTCGCCGCCGCCCAGCTTCACCATCGTCTGGTCGACCCAGCCGTCGCCGTCGAAGGCCCAGCCGGCGGCCATGGCGACCGGATCGATCCCTGGCCAGGCGTGCTTTCCGGTCACCTTCCAGACTGCCTCGCGCGCCAGCGTGTCGAAGGGCATGGTGCGTCCGTCGTGCTGGACCGGCAGCTCGCGCAGCCGCTCCACCACGCTCGCCTCCGGAATCTCGGCGGCGCGCGCCGGCAGGGCGGTCCCCGAGGCGAGGAACGCGAGCAGGACGGCCGCCCCCTTCGCCGCGCCCTGACGCGCCTGCAGCAGCCGCGTCGTGAAAACCACGATCATGCCGGCAACGAGCGCGTAGTAACCGAAGAAAACGACCGATTCACCGGGATCCTTCGCGACCGAGAGGATGGTCATCTCGCGCCCCCGCTCCTGCCGGTAGCTGCTCTGGAAGAACCGGTAGCCGGCGTGCGCGAAGGGCTTGTTCATCTCGATCACGGCCGGCACCCGGGCGCTCCGATCCTCGACCGTGATGCGGCTCCGGAACTGGGACGGGCGCCGAGTGCCAGGGTAGTACTCCAGCTCGAAGGCGTCGAGATGCACCTTGAACGGCAGCTCGAAGCTCTCGGGCTCGGCTCCCCCACCCGGCTTGTAGACGGTCGAGGAGCTCTCCCCCTCCCAGATCGGCAGCTGCCCTTCGATCTTGAACGCGGCGGTGAGCAGAGCGCCGGCGAGGATGAGAACGATCGACAGGTGGGTGATCGCGAAGCCGATGCGCCACTTCGTCTGCGGCCAGCGGTCGACGAGGGCCGCGAGCAGGTTGAGGGCGAACAGCGCGAGCAGGGCGTAGAAGGCCGGCGAAGCGTAGACGGCGCGGCCCGCCTCGGTCCCCTTGAGCGACTCGACGATCGTTCCGGCCGCGAGCACGACGCCCAGGACCAGGACCAGCGCGACGGTGAGCTGCAGCGAAGCCAGACCTCGGATGAAGCGTCTCATCGTGGTTCCCCCCGGCGCGGCAGACTACCGCGAGCGGGCTCCTCCCTCGCTACCCGCGGGGGCGGGCGCGCGCCAGGCCCCGGGTATAGTCCGCAGGATGGCCTCGAGCGAGACCGCGGAATCCGCCGCGCCCCGTCCTCCCTTCTGGCGCCGCTGGCAGCCCGCGCGGGCCAGGTTCTGGGGCGTGCTGGTGCCGATCCACGTGGCGGCTTTCGCGGCGCTCTACTTCGGGACCCTGCAACTGCTCGAGCGCGCCTACGCGCAGGCGGGAGCGACCGCGGCGCGCTTTCAGCTCGACCAGGCGGTGCGCGCGGTGCCCTTCTCCGCTCAGGCCGCGCGCGCCGGCCGCAATCCGCACGTCTTCGAGCACCTCCTGGCGCTGCACCAGCCGATCGGGCTCAGGGTCTATGGACGCTCGGCCCTGCCGCTCGGCGCCGCCACGCTCTCGCTCGATCGCGCCGAGGCCGCGCTCGTGCGGGAGTTCCTCGCCGGCCACCGCGAGACCGCGCACTCCTGGGTCGAAGAGGAGCAGGGCCGCACCTGGGTCCGCGGCGTCGTGCGGCTGACCGCCGACGCTTCCTGTACCCCCTGTCACGCGGCCGGCGAGACGCTCGGCGCCGCGACCATGAAGCTCGATTTCACGCCGGAGCTCGCGAGCATCCATCGCGAGCTCGGACGGCGCACGGCGCTCTTGCTCGGCGCCTGGATCGCGGTGATCGCCGGCGTCACGATCACGGTGCAACGCACCGTGCGCCGCTCGGCCGCACGCCTGCGCGCGGAGCTCGCGGATGTCTCGGCGGGACGCTCGAGCGGCGAGCATCGCGGCGTCCTGCCCCTCGATCCGGTCTCGGCGGAGGTTCACCGGAGCCTCAGGGACTTCCTGCGCAGCCACCGCGAGCGCGAAGCTCAGGTCGCGACCCGCCTCGCGCACGTCGATCAGCTGGCGTCGCTCGGCCAGCTCGCGGCGGGCCTCGCGCACGAGATCAAGAACCCGCTCGCCGGCATCCAGGGCGCGCTCGAGCTGCTGCGCGACGAATCCCTGGACGAGAGCACCCGGAAGCTCCACGACGAGATGCTGTCGGAGCTCAAGCGCGTGCACGGCATCCTGCAGCGCCTGCTCGAATCCGGGAGGCCGGCGCCGCTCCGCCTCGCCCGCACCGACCTCGCGCGTCTGCTCGCGGAGACCGCGGAGCTGTTGCGCCCCTCGCTCCGCCGCCGGAAGATCGAGCTGCGCACCGACTCGCCTCCCGACCTGCCGGAGGTCCAGATCGACCCGGCGAAGATCCGCCAGGTGCTGGTCAACCTGATCCAGAACGCCGCCGAGGCGATGCCCGAGGAGGGTGGCAAGGTGAGCGTCCTCGCCAGCGCCTTCCCCGAGGAGGGCGCCGTCGTGCTGACGGTGGAGGACGACGGACCCGGGATCTCGGAGGAGAACCTCAAGCAGCTCTTCGAGCCCTTCTTCACCACCAAGTTCGCCGGCACCGGGCTCGGTCTCGCGATCTCGAAGAGCCTCGTGGAGCAGCACGGAGGACGGATCGAGGTGCGCTCGGAAGCGGGTACCGGGACGTCGTTCCTGATCGTCCTTCCGGCCGGCGAGCGGACGGTCACCCAACGGGTCGCGATGGAGGTCGACTGAGCCATGCCCCTGATTCTCCTGGTGGAGGACGAGAAGCTGCTGCGCTGGGCGCTCGAGCAGCAACTCGTGCGGGCCGGTCACACCGTGCTCACGGCGCCCGACCTCGCGACCGCGACCAACCACCTCGCTCTGCATCAGCCAGACGTCGTCCTGCTCGACCTCGGTCTGCCCGACGGCCACGGTCTCGACTTCTACGAGAGCAACCGGGAACGGCTGGAGGGCTCGGTGGTGATCGTCATGACGGCGCTGGGCCAGGTCGAGGAAGCGGTGCGCGCCATGAAGCTCGGCGCCCTCGACTTCCTCACCAAGCCGGTCGACCAAGCCGAGCTGGTAGCGCTCATCGCGCGCTCGGACGCGGTGCGCGGCGAGCAGCTCGAGGCGCAAGCGGCGCGACAGAGCCGTGAGCACCACCTCGCGCAGGCCGTGGTCGGCACGTCGATTGCGTTCCAGGAGGTGCTCGACGTGGCGGCCCAGGTCGCGACCTCGGAGGTCAGCACCATCCTCGTTACCGGCGAGAGTGGCTCGGGGAAGAACGTGCTGGCCCGCCACATCCACGCTCTGTCGCCCCGCAGAACGCGTCCGATCCTCGAGGTGAGCTGCGCCACCATTCCGGAGAACCTCCTCGAGAGCGAGCTCTTCGGGCACGAGAAAGGTGCCTTCACCGACGCCAAGACGACCAAGCGCGGCGTCTTCGAGCTCGCCGACGGCGGCACCGTGGTGCTCGACGAGATCGGCGAGCTGCGCTTCGACATCCAGGCGAAGCTGCTCCACTTCCTCGAGGAGCGACGCTTTCGACGCGTCGGCGGCACGCGGGAGATCCTGGTCGACGTCCGCGTCATCGCGCTCACCAACCGGGACCTGCAAGGGATGGTGCGCGAGAGGCTCTTCCGCAACGACCTCTTCTTCCGCCTGAGCGTCTTCCCGCTGCGCGTTCCTCCGCTCGCCGAGCGCCGCGACGACGTGCTGCCGCTCGCCCGTCACTTCCTCTCGACGCTGCAGCCGAAGCTCGGACGCCGCTTCAGCGGATTCGATCCGGAGGCCGAAGAGCAGCTGCTCGGCTACTCCTGGCCAGGCAACGTGCGCGAGCTGCGCAACGTCGTGGAGCGCGCGATGGTGCTCGAGAAGACCGGCGAGATCGGGCGCCGCGCGCTGGTGCTCGACTGGGCCGAACCGACCGCGCTGGCCTCGACACCGGCACCGGTGTCGGCGACGGCCCGGGCGGCCACGATCCCGGTTCCCGCTCCGCCATCCTCTCCGGCCGGCGAGGAGATCGTCCCCCTCGAGGAGCTCGAGCGCGAGATGGTGCTGCGCGCCATGCGGGCGGCCCGCGACAACCAGACGCGCGCCGCCGAGCTCCTGGGCGTCAGTCGCGACCAGCTGCGTTACCGCCTCAAGAAATTCGATCTCCGCGGCGACGCCGCCGAGGACTGATTCCGCAGTTGGAACACGCCTTGCAGCTCTGGAGCGCGGAAGGAGAGGGATTCTGCGACTCCTGGTGCTCGATCAGAGCTGCCTGCTGCCTTGGGTCATCCGACACGAAGCACCGGTCGGGGTGGAGGTCGAGGCCGTCCTGAGCCTCGACGCCGCGGAGCGCATCCTCGAGCAGCGTCCCCCCGACGCGGCGGTGGTGAGCGTGCCTCCGGCGAAGCTCCCGTGGCGCTCCTTCCAGCGGCTCTGCGCCTCGCGGAGGCCCCCTGTTCCGGTGCTCTACGAGTCTTGCGTGCACGCGGATCCACGCGACGTCGGCCTCGATCCCAACGACGGCTACCTCGACTTCCTGCCCAAGCCGGCTCCGCGTGCCGAGCTGAGGTTGGCGCTCCACCGCCTGCTGGAAGCGGCGCGGCGGCTGGATCCCACCGCGATCGAGGAGCCGCTGGAGCTCGCGGCCGGCAAATCGCGCGAAACCGCCCAAACGTAGGGGAATTTCCCCCGCTCGCTTGGTATTCTTCCTCCTTCGCGGAGGAGAATCGCCCCATGCACAGACTGCCCTTGCTGACCGCCCCCCTGCTTCTCGTCGCTCTCGCCTGCGGTGACGCTCCGAAGCTCAACGTGCAGGAGAAGCCTGCCGGAGAGGCCTCCGCGCCGCGCGCCGGAGCTCCGACCGAGGCCGCTCCGGCCCCCGCCGAGCCCCGCCCCGAGGCGACCGCCGCTCCGGGTAGCCAGGCGCAGCTGCTCGCGGGGCACGCTCCGGCCCCGGCGACCGAGCTCCCCGCGAACCACCCGCCGCTCGATCTCCCGCAGGGTCACCCGCCCCTCGACACGCTCGGCGGCCCCGGCGGCATGGGCGCCATGGGGGGCGCCATGGGACGGGCGATTCCCGTCGTCCCGGCCGGGAGCGGAGAGGGTGCCACCGCGCTCGTCTGGACGCCCGGCAAGGACTGGGTCTCCGAACCTCCGGCCAACCCCATGCGCCGGGCGCAGTACCGGCTCCCCGGACCCGGAGGGGACGGCGAGTGCGTCGTCTTCTATCTCGGTCCGGGCCAGGGCGGGGACGCGCGCGCCAACGCGGAACGCTGGGCCTCGCAGTTCCAGCAGCCGGACGGGAAGGACCCGCTCCAGGCGATGAAGACACGGCAGGAGACCGCGGCCGGAAATTCGGTGCTCGTGGTGGAGACCAGCGGCACCTACATGGCCGGGGGGATGATGGGGAGCCCGTCGGCTCCGAAGCCCGGCTTCGCGCTGCTTGGCGCCGTCGTTCCCGGTCCCGACGCGGACTGGTTCTTCAAGTGCACGGGCCCCGAGAAGACGATGGCTTCGCAGCGCGGCGCGTTCGACGCCATGGTGCGCTCGGTGCGCCAGGGCGGCTGAGCCGCCCCGATTCCGAGCTTCAGCCTGCCGGCCGCGTCGTGAAGGTCCAACGGACCGGCGGCAGCTCCACCCCGGCCGCGTCGCGGAAGTCTCGGTAGGCGTCGCTGTTCAGCCAGACGACGTACGTCCGTGAGGGCTGGAGCCGCACGGGGAGGATGGCGCTCCGGCGATCGAACGTCATCGTGGCCTCCCCGGTCGCCTCGGGAAAGCTGCCTCCCCCCTCGGTGACCCACGACCACCCCTCGGACATCGGCCGATCGAAGGTCGCGCGCAGCTCGGTCAGCTTCGGGTCCACGTCCGTCGCTCCGTTCGCGGGTGACAGCGCGATGACGCGCGGCGGCTCCACCGCGTGCGCCGCCACTGGCTGCATCGCGGGCGCCGCGGGAGCCCCCGCCGCCGCGGTGCCGAAGGTCCACCGGAAAGGGGCCGAGGTCGTCCCCGAGAGATCGCGGAAATAGGAAAACTGCGGGGAGTTGATCCAGACCACGTAGGTCCGGCCCGGCTCCAGCTTCGCGGCCACGGTGTTGACCCGTCCGCTCGCATCCCAACTCGATTCGCCGAGCTCCGGCGCGGTCGCCGGTCCTTCCACCACCCAGGCCCACCCCTCGCGATCCATCTCGCGATCGAAGGTCGCGGCGAGCGACGTTCGCGCGGGATCGACGTTCGTGGCGCCATTCGGCGGATCGACGGCGATCACCTTCGGCATGCCCCTGCTCTCGGCTTTCGTCGAGACCTGGAGCTCGGGGGTCGACGATTCCTGCCGGCAGGCGACGAACGTGACGAGGAGAAGGAGCGCGGCAAGACGCCCGGTCATTCTCGTCATGCTATCGCGCCGCGGCGCAGCGTCAGCCATCCGGCGACGAGCACCAGCGACCCAAGGAAGGGGACGAGCCAGGGCGCGCGGCTGTAGGGGGAGAGATCCGAACGGCCGAGCGTCGTCGCGCGGAGGATCCCCTGCTCCCCCACGCCCAGGCTTCCGCGCAGCGATCCATCCGGAGCGATGACGGCCGAGATCCCCGTGATGGCTCCGCGCAGGAGCCAGCGCCGATTCTCCGCGGCGCGAAATCGCGCCGCGCGCAGATGCTGCCAGGGCGCCGCGGTGTCACCGTACCAGGCGTCGTTGGTCACCGAAACCAGCACCGTCGCGCCGGCACGGACGAGATCCGCCACCTCGCGCGGGAAGACGACCTCGTAGCAGATGGCCGCTCCCAGGCGCTGCCGGTCGAAGGGGAGCAGCCGGAGCTCGGACGCCGCCTGGAAGTCTCCCGCGGCGCGCGCGATGCGCTGCAGAAAGGGAAAGAGGGGGGCGAGCGGCACGTATTCACCGAACGGGACGAGATGCCGCTTCTCGTAGCGCGCCGGCGGACCCGCTCCCGTCGCGAGGAGCGCGGCATTGAAATAGTGCTCCTCGCTGCCGTAGACGGAGTTGAAGAGGACCGCGCAGCCGCTTCGGTTGAGCTCCGCGAGGTCCCGCTCCAGCCGCCCGTCGCGCCCGTACTCGAGCGGCCAGGCGGCGCTCTCGGGCCAGATTACCAGCGTCCCCGGCCGGCAGGCCTGGCGGGAGAGCGCGAGCAGGCGCGCGTAGTCTCCCTCGAAGACGTCGGCTCGGAAGGAGACCTGGTTAGGCGTGTTCGGCTGCACGAGGGCGGCGGCGAGGGGTCCGGTCGGAGCGGCCTTGCCGGCGCCCCATCGCCCTCCCACCGCCAGCACCGTCGCGACGGCGAGAACGGTCGCCAGGGCGGCCTCCCAGCGTCGCGCGCGCGCCGCGAGCGCGAGCGCGACGTTGGTCGCGACCAGGAGCCAGGAGACTCCCTGCGCGCCGATCCAGGCCGCGAGCGGAAGCGCACCCGGAAGGTCGGTCCAGGCATACGCCGCCAGGTTCCAGGGGAAGCCGCTGAACGCCCAGCCGCGCAGGACGTCGAGCAGCATCCAGAGCGCCGGCAGCGCGAGGAGCGCGGCGAGCCCGCCGCGCCGCCAGAAGCGGGCCCCCAGGGCCGCGAAGAGGGCGTGATAGCCACCCAGGAAGGCGGCCAGCAGCAGCAGCGAGAGTCCCGCCAGCCAACCCTCGAGGTGGCCGTAGAGGGTCAGGGTTCCGAGCAGCCAGGAGAGTCCGAAACCCCAGGCGGTGATGCCGTGCAGCCACCCCTGCAGCCAGGGGCGCTTCGCGTCGAGCGAGACGAGGAGCGGGACGAGAGCGACCGCCGCGAGCAACGGATGGCTCCTCGCCGCGAAACAGCTTCCCCAAGCGAGTCCGCTCGCGCACGCGATGAGCGCGGCCGCGAGCGGCCGCCGCAGCGCCGGCGGGCCGGCGGGGGCAGGGTCGCTCACCGGATCGTCAGGGCGTGTCGGTGATCCAGGTGTCGAGCCGGTGCTCGCGACGGAGGCGGGAGGCCGCGCTGTCCGCCTTGGCGCGATTGTCGAACGGGCCGACGCGGACGCGGAAGTTCGTCGCCCCTCCGACCGGCGCTTCGGCGAGCTGCACGGTGAAGCCGGACTTCCGGAGCTGCGCGACGATCTCGCGGGCGCGCGCGCCGTTGCTCGAGGAATAGACCTGAACGAAGAATCTTCCGGCCACCGCCGCGGACGCCGTGGGAGTCTTCGCCGTCGACGGAGCCGAGGCCGCGCTCGAAGCCTCGGTCGCCGCGGGCTTCGCGGGCGCGGCCGCGGGCTTCGCGGGCGCGGCGGCCGCCTCCTGCGGAGCGACCTCGTACCGCTTGCCCACGGCGGCGCCCGGGGACGGCTCGCGATTGGCGGCAATCGTCGCCTCGAGATTCTGGCGCATCGCTTCGCCCGCCGAGGCATCCTCGCGCGCCGGTGCTGAGACCGGGACCGGCTCCGCGGCGGCCGTGGCCGGCGGCGTGGCGCCGCGGGCGCCCGCCTCGGCTCCGTTGAAGAAGGAGAGACGCTCGAGCGGCGGCTCCTTCGCCTGGGTGGCCTCCAGGGAGGCGGGAAGAGTCGCCTGGCGCGGCGCTTCGCCGCGGCCGATCCAGACCCCCGACAGGAAGGCCACCACCAGGCAGACGAGGAGCGCCACGAAGGCGATCAGCACCTGACGGTTGGTGAGCGCGACTTCGTAGTAGCTCGGCTCGTGCGATTCGCTCGATTCCACCTTCTCCTCCGGGACTGGGCCGATCTACTTTTCGCCCTGCTGCATGAACGACCGCAGCAGGTCGATGGGCAGCGGAAAGATGATCGTCGAGTTCTTCTCGGTCGCGATCTCGGTGAGCGTCTGCAGATAGCGCAGCTGCAGCGTCACCGCGTTGCCCGAGATCACGGTCGCCGCTTCGCCCAGGGCCTTCGAGGCCTCGAGCTCGCCCCGCGCGTGAATGATCTTCGCACGCTTCTCGCGCTCCGCCTCCGCCTGGCGCGCCATCGCGCGCTGCATCTCCTGCGGCAGATCGACGTGCTTGACCTCGACCATCGAGACCTTGATTCCCCAGGGATCGGTGTGCTGATCGATGATCTCCTGCAGCTTCTCGTTGAGCTTCTCGCGCTCGGAGAGGAGCTCGTCGAGCTCCGCCTGGCCGAGCACCGAGCGCAGGGTCGTCTGCGAGAGCTGGCTGGTGGCGTAGAGGTAGTTCTCGACCGAGACGACGGCCTTGAGCGGATCGACGACCCGGAAGTAGACCACCGCGTTCACCTTCACCGAGACGTTGTCGCGCGTGATGACGTCCTGCGGCGGCACGTCGAGCACGACCGTGCGCATCGAGATCTTGACCAGCTTGTCGATCGGCCAGAGGACGAAGATGAGCCCCGGGCCTTTCGGTTCGGGCAGCAAGCGCCCGAGCCGGAAGATGACGGCGCGCTCGTACTCCTTGAGCACCTGGATCCAGCGCACGACGACGAAGAGAACGAGCACCACGACGGCAACCGGAAAGGCGGTGAACGGCGGCATGACCTCCTCCTGTTCAGTTCTTCGTCGGCCGGACCTTGAGGGTCATCTCGTCGACGGCGATCACCTCCACCTCGGCCCCCGCGGGGACGTCGCCGTCGGCGACCGCGTTCCACCACTCTCCCTGCAGGAAGACCTTGCCGGCGGGGGCGAGACGGGTCCGAGCGACGGCGCGGGCACCGAGGAGCGACTCCTTGCCGGTGCGCACCGGGGCACGCTGCGAGCGCGCCACGAGCAACGCGAGCAGCAGGGCGATCGCCGCGGCGACCACGGCGACGGCGAAGATGAGTGAGCGGCTCAAGCGCATCGCCGGATCGGGGCTGCGGAAGAGCAGCAACGATCCGAGCACCAGCGAGATGATACCTCCTACCGTCAGCAGGCCATAGCTCGTGACCTTGATCTCGGCCACGAAGAAGACCACGGCGAGCAGCAGCAAGCCGACCCCGGCGTAGCTCACCGGCAGCACCGAGAGGGCGAAGAGGCCGAGCAGCAGGCAGATGCCGCCGATCACCCCCGGCAGCACGACCCCGGGGTGCGCGAGCTCGAAGTAGAGGCCGAGGAAACCGAGCGACATCAGCAGGTAGGCGATGTTCGGGTGGGCGAGCGCGGAGAGCAGACGCTGGAAGGCGGACATCTCGATCCGGCGCACCGGCGCGTCCTTCACCGCGAGCACGCCCTTGCCGGCGCCCGGCTTCTCCCAGCTCCGGCCGTCGAGCGCCGTGAGGAGGCGAGGCACGTCGGGCGCCAGGGCGTCGATCAACCCCTTCTCGAACGCTTCGTCGGCGGTGAAGGAACGGCTCTTCACCACCGCCTCCTCCGCCAAGGCCACGTCGCGCCCGCGGCGCGCCGCGAGCGAGCGAATCGTCGCCGCCGCGTCCTGCTCCACCTTCTCCCCCATCACCCCTTCGATGGTCTCGCCCGCCCCGCCCACCGGATGCGCGGCGCCGGTGTTGGTGCCGGGTGCCATGGCGGCGAAATCGGCCGCCATGAGGAGGAAGAAGCCGGCCGAAGCGGCCTGCGCCCCCGCGGGAGCGACCAGCACCGCCACCGGACAGGGTGCGCCCAGCATGGCGGTGAACATCTCGCGCGTCGTCGAGAGGATCCCACCGGGCGTGTCGAGCTCGACCACCACCAGCGGCGAGCCGATGCGGGCCGCCTCGTCGAGCGCTTCGATCAGGAGCTGTTTGGCGACCGGGTGGATGATGGAGTCGATGCGGACCTGGAGGACCGGCGGCGGGCTCTCCACCGCCCGCTCCGGGGCGGCGGTCCCGGTGGAGGGCTCCGGCGCCGCGCCGAGAAGCGCGACGGCCCCGAGCAGCAGAGCCGCCCAGGCGGTGGCAACGCGCGGCGAACGAATCGTCATCTCGTCCGAAGCATAGACCAGGCCGGAGTCGAGGGGTTCCAAGGGGCGGCGCTTGACCGATCGGCATCGCCAAGAGGATCATGCCCGTCGCTCGTTGCCGAATCCCCATGCCGAAGATTCCTCATCTCAGACTGCTCCTCCCGATCCTCGTCCTCGTCGCCGGGCTGGGCGGCCTGGCGACCGCCCGCGGACCCGCGAAGGCGGCTCCCGACCCGGCTCCGCCGGCCCAGCAGCAACCCGGCGGCGGGACGAATGGCCGCGCGCAGCACCTCGCCGACCGGTTGCTCGACACGGTCGGACGGGTGGAGGGGAACGAGGACGGGCGGCGCACGACTCTGCGGGGGCGGGTGCTGCTCGGAACGATCCTCGTCTTCGCCACCTTCCTGACCGAGGACCTGACCTGCATCGCGGCCGGGCTCCTCGTCTCGCACGGCCACCTCGGCTTCCTCGCGGCCTCGATCGCCTGCTTCGTCGGCATCTTCGTGGGCGATCTCCTGCTGGTGATCGCCGGCCGTTGGCTCGGCGAGCGCATCCTGGACCGGGCGCCGCTCAAGTGGCTGGTCAAGCCCGAGACGCTCGAAGGAAACGAGCACTGGTTCGCCCGCCAGGGGCTCCGCGTGGTCTTCCTGTCGCGCTTCATCCCGGGGTCCCGCCTCCCCCTCTTCCTCGCCGCCGGCGTGCTGCGGGTGCCGCTCCGGAAGGTGGCGACGGCCCTCCTCATCGCCGGCCTCGTCTGGACACCGGCGCTGGTCGGACTCTCGGCCTGGACCGGTACCGCGATCCTGCGGTGGCTCGAGAACTACGAGCGCGTCGCCCTCTGGGCGGTGGCCGGTGCGGCGCTCCTCACCTATCTGGTCGCTCACTTCGTGCTCCCGCTCTTCACCTGGCGCGGGCGCCGGCTGCTCTGGGGACGCTACCAACGCGCCCGTCACTGGGAGTTCTGGCCGCTCTGGCTCTTCCAGGTTCCGGTCGTCCTCCACGTCCTGAGGCTGGGGATCGGCCACCGGCGGCCGGCGCTCTTCACCGCCGCCAACCCGGGGATCCCGGGCGGCGGGTTCGTGGAGGAATCGAAGGCGGGGATTCTCGCCGGCTTCGGCGCGAGCGAGCGTCTCGCGCGCTTCCGCAAGCTCCGGCTCTCGGGCCCGCTCCCCGGCAGGATCGCGACCGTGGAGCTCGCGATGCGCGAGCTCGGGCTCGCCTATCCGGTGGTTCTGAAGCCCGACGTCGGCGAGCGCGGCCGCGGCGTCGCGGTAGTCCGTTCGCGATCCGCGCTCGAGCACTACCTCCTCCACGCCCCCGCCGACACGATGCTCCAGGAGCACGTCGCGGGCGAAGAGTTCGGCGTCTTCTACGTGCGGCGCCCGGGAGCGGCCGCGGGCGAGATCTTCTCCATCACCGGCAAGGAGTTCCCGTGCGTGGTGGGCGACGGCGTCCGCTCTCTCGACGAGCTCATCCTCGCCGACCCGAGGGCCGTCTGCATGGCGGAGCGCTACTTCGAGGCGAACGCCGCGCGTCTCGACGAGGTGCCCGCCGCGGGCACGCCGGTCCAGCTGGTCGAGATCGGAAACCACTGCCGCGGGACGATCTTCCGCGACTGCCGCCGCCTGGCGACGCCCGCCCTCGCGGCGAGCCTCGACGCGCTCGCCGGCCACTTTCCGGGCTTCCACTTCGGACGCTTCGATCTCCGCGTGCCCTCGGCCGCGGCGCTCGCCGAGGGCCGCGACTTCAAGATCCTGGAGGTCAACGGCGTCACCTCGGAGGCGACCCACGTCTACGAGCCCGGGTATCCGCTGGGGCGCGCCTATCGCGACCTCTTCGAGCAGTGGCGGCTCGCGTTCGAGATCGGTGCCGCGAACGCCGCGGCGGGCGCGCACGCGCTCACGGTGGGCGCGCTCTTCGCGCTGCTCGCGGCGCGGCGGCGTCGCTTTGCCAGCATTCCCACCGCCCCCCGAAACGAAGAAAGGGCCACTTGATGCGCATCCGCAGCAGCTTCCCGTTGCTCCTCTTCGGCGCGACCTTGGCGCTCGCCGAGACGCCGGTGCCGCTCGCGCCCGCCGCCTCGTCGCCCCCCGGGCTCGCGGCACCTGAATCTCCGGTCCGGCTCTCCCTCGCGGCCGGCGAGCCGAAGGCGAGCTACCTCGGCAAGGCGTCCTCCGACCGGCCGGCGACGATCCTCATCACGCTGCCCGCGCACGAGACGGCGACGATCGGCGTCTCGTCGCCGGGGAACGTCGCTCGTCTCGTGCTCTACGCGCCCGACGCGACGACGCCGCTCCAGGGGACGTCGCCGCAGGACGGCGCGATTCGCTGGATGGGCCGCGTCGACGCTCCCGGCGATCTGCGCGCCGTGGTGGTGATGCCGGGCGCCGAGACCCCCTTCCGGATCGAGGTCAGCCGAGGCGGAATCGACTTGTGAGCGCCGCGCTCGCGGCGCGCGCTCAGCCGAAGAAGAGCCGGCGGGCGCGCGGCGCCAGGGCCTCGACGTCGAAGAGCACGAAGAAGTCGATGGTCTTGAAGCGGCGATCGATCACCGGGGATCCACAGACCTTTCCCGCGTAGCGCAGGTAGATCTCGAAGAGCGGCGGCAGCTCGAGCGCTTCCGCGCGCCCGGGGGCCGGATCCTCGCCCTCCCAGAAGCACTCGTAGCCGGGTTGCGCCGGGATGTCGAGGGTCCGATCGAGCTTCCCCCAACGCTCGAGCTGATCGAGCGCGCGCTTGCCGTCCCACGGATCCTGGCTGGTGAGCGAGCAGGGTCCGAAGAGCCAGCGCTTCGCGTTGTGCTCCATGTAGAGGGCGAGCCCCTTCCAGAGCAGGAAGAGAACGGGCTTCAGCCGGTGCTCGCGCGCGATGCAGGCGCGCCCGACCTCCACCGCCTCCTCCACGATCGGGCGCGGTAGGCGGGAGAGATCGAATTCGCTCTCGGTGTAGAAGCCCCGCCCGGCGCTCGCCATGGCGGACGTCTGCATGCGGTAGGTGCCGATGATCGCGCCGCTCGGCTCGTGCAGGACGATCAGGTGATGGCACTGCGCGTCGTACTCGTCGAGGTCGCGGCCGGTGGCGAACGACTCCTCGAGCCCCTCGTTGAGCTCGAGGTTGAAGACGTGGAAGCGCAGCCGCGCGAGCTCGTCGAGCTCCTCGGGCGAGCGAGCGAAACGGACCCTATAGTTGCCTTCGACGAGCTCGCGGGAGGGAATCGCGGAGCTCGCTCTCGGATAATCCGCGAGCTCGGACCAGACGTCCAGAAGCCCGGGAAGCTCCTGCGTGACGGGGAGGTTCATGAAGAGAAAGTCTAGCCCGTCGCGCGCGTCGCGGCACATGGCATCTTCTCGACGGTCGCGCGACGATTCCGGGATCCGGTCGGATGCCCTCTTCCCGCCCCTGGCCTCCGCGAGGGCCCTCTGGCATCATCCCTGGAACGTCCGGAAGAGGAGGCAGGGATGGAGGCGACCGGCTGGGTGGACGTGGGAAGCGCGGAAGAGCTGGCGCGACGCCCGGTGCAGCCGGTCCGCGTCGGGCGCTTCCGCCTCGCTCTGACCTTCCGGAACGGCCGTTTCGGCGCCATCTCCGGAACCTGCAACCACGTCGGAGGTCCGCTCGGCGAAGGGACCCTCGACGGGGACTACCTCGTCTGCCCCTGGCACGGCTGGAAATTCCACTGCACGACCGGCGAAGGGGAGCCGGGCTTCGAGGAGGACCGCGTCCCCCGGTACGACGTGCGCGTCGAGAGCGGGCGCGTACTGGTTTCGGCCGAGCCCCGAAGTGATCGCAACAAGAAGCCGCACGCTCCCCATCCGCTCGCCCGGACCCCGGAGCGGGCCCCCGGACCGATTCGCGTCGTCGGGCTCTCGACGACGGTGATGAACCGCGACCTGCCCCGCTACTCGACCTCCGACGCCCTCCTCGAGACGGCGCTCGCGCACGGCGCCGAGGCGCTCGGTTGCGACCGGCAACTGATCCGGCTGAACGACCTCTCCTTCCGCCATTGCGAGGGGTACTACTCGAAGAGCGCGCGCGCCTGCACCTGGCCCTGCTCGATCACCCAGATGGATCCGAGCGACCAGCTCGACCGCGTCTACGAGGCGATCGTCCACTGGGCCGACGTCATCCTGGTCGCGACCCCCATCCGCTGGGGCGCCGCCTCGGCGCTCTACTACAAGATGGTCGAGCGGATGAACTGCATCCAGAACCAGATCACCCT
>CAYZBH010000007.1:0-7225 GCA_964476605.1 uncultured Thermoanaerobaculia bacterium
GGGCGGAGCCAGCCTAGCAGCAGGGTCGCCGTTCCGAGGAAGGACAGAAAGCCGCAGACGTCGGTCGCGGTGGTGACGAAGATCGAGCTGCCCAGAGCGGGGTCGAGGCCGAAGCGCCGGAGCATCAGGGGCACCGCGGAGCCGAAGAAGCCGGCGACGGTGAGGTTGACCGTCTCGGCGAAGACGAGCACGCCGGCGAGCACCGGGTTGCGCTCCCAGAGGAGCGCCACCAGGCCGAGCACCGCGCCCGTCGCGAGACCATTGAGCAGGCCGACCAGCGTCTGGCGCGCCAGCACGCCGCCGGCGCGCCGGAGCTCGAGCTCGCCGAGCGCGAGGCCCCGCACCATCACGGTGAGCGTCTGCGTGCCGGCATTGCCGCCCATGCCGGCCACGATCGGCATGAAGACCGCGAGCATCACGTACTTCGAGATCGTCGCCTGGAAGAGGCTGACCACGGAGGCGGCGAGGAAGGCGGTGGCGAGGTTCACGAGCAGCCAGGGGAGACGCAGCCGCACCGAGCGCACCGGCGCGGTGGCGACGCCCTCCTGGACGCTCAGGTTGGCCAGGCGGTAGATGTCCTCGGTGGCCTGCTCCTCGACCACGTCGAGCACGTCGTCGACCGCGATGGCGCCCGCCAGGCGCCCCTCCTCGTCGATCACCGGCATCATCAGGAGGTCGTAGCGCGAGAAGACCCGGGCGACCTCCTCCTCGGGGGTGTCGGTGCGGACCGTCACCACCTCGCTCGTCATCAGCTCGCGCAGGCGCCGCTCGGCGGGAGCGGTGACGAGCTGCCAGAGCGAGACGATGCCGAGGAGATGATTCCGCTCGTCGACGAGGTAGAGGTAGAAGAGGCGCCTCGCTTCCGCCAGCTGCCGCACCTGCGCCAGGGTCTCGGCGACCGTGTCCTCGGCCCGGAAGCGCGGCGTGTTCGGATCCATCAGCCCGCCGGCGGTGTGCGCGCCGTAGCGCATCAGGTTCGCGAGTTGCGTGGCGATCGCGGGATCGACCAGCGCGAGCACCGCTTCGACGCGCTCGGGCGGCAGCCGTTCGAGGAGATCCACGGCGTCGTTGGCGGAGAGGCGCCGGAGCATCGTGGCGAGCGATTCGTCGGCGACCTGGTCGAGCAGCGACGACTGCGTCTCGGCGTCGAGCTCCCGGAGCACGCGGGCGGCCAACCGGAGCTCGAGGAGCGTCGCGAGCAGCCGCGCCTGCTCGTCCGGCGTGAGCAATGGCACGAGCTCGGCGACGTCCGCCGGATGAACGCGCGCCAGCAGGCGGCGCGCCGGCCGCTGCTCGGGGCGGCGCAGGAGGCGCAGGATCATGCGCTCGCGCTGGCTGCGCGCGGAGCTCTCGCCACGCGCTCGTCGGGGGCTCGGTGCCATCGTGCGAATGTTAGAGTAAATCCCGATGATCCAAGAGCTTTTCCACGTCGGACCGATTTCGATCAGCCCTTTCGGCGTGCTCCTGGTGGCGGCCTTCCTGGTCGCCTACGCGATGCTCAAGCGCGGCCTGAAGCGGCTGGAGATCGGAAACGAGGAGGACGCGAGCGCCATCCTCTTCGCGGCCGGTCTCGGCGGGATCCTGGGGGCCAAGATCTACTACGCCGCGCTCTACCGCGACTGGCACCTGCTGTTCGAGCGCTCGGGGCTCGTCTGGTACGGCGGCTTCGCGCTCGCCACCGTTGGCGTGCTCTGGGTGGTGCGCCGTCGGCGACTTCCGGTCTGGAGCTTCCTCGACGCCGCGACGCCGGCGCTCGCCCTGGGCTACGGTGTCGGACGGATCGGCTGCTTCCTGGTCGGCGACGACTACGGGCGGCCGACCGATCTACCCTGGGGCGTGAGCTTCCCGAACGGCCTGCCGCCCACCACGGCGGGCTACCTGCGCACCGAGTTCGGTCTCGATCTGCCGGCTTCGATCGCCGACTCGACGCTGCTCAGGGTGCATCCCACGCAGCTTTACGAGACTCTCCTGGCCACCGCCATCGCGCTCGTCGGAGCGAAGCTCCTCACCCGCCGGGCGGCGCCCGGGAGGACGGCGCTCGTTGTCTTCGCGCTTCTCGCGCTCGAGCGCTTCGGCATCGAGTTCCTCCGCGCCAAGGACGATCGCTTCTTCGGTCCGCTCACTCTGGCGCAGGCGATCAGTCTCGCGATCTTCGCCGTGATCGCGCTGCTCTGGATTCGCCGCCGCCCCGCCGGGCGCTCCGACGCCGGCACCCCGAGATCGGCGGCGTGAATCGCTCGCCGCGGCTTCTGACGATCGCCGGATCCGACTCCGGCGGCGGGGCGGGCATCCAAGCCGATCTCAAGACCTTCGCGGCGCACGGCGGTTACGGCATGAGCGCCTTGACCGCGGTGACCGCGCAGAACACGCAAGGGGTCGCCGCCGTGATCGCCCTGCCTCCCGACTTCGTCGCGGCGCAGATCGACGCGGTCTACGAGGACCTCGGCGTCGACGCGGTGAAGATCGGCATGCTCGCCAACGCCGGCATCGCGGCGGTGGTGGCCGAGCGCCTGCGCCGTCACGCCGGACCGCCGGTGGTGCTCGATCCGGTGATGATCGCGGCGAGCGGCGACCCACTGCTGGAGGCGGACGCGATCGTGACGATCCGGGAGCGGCTGCTGCCGTTGGCGGCCCTCCTGACCCCCAATCTGCCGGAGGCGGAGCGGCTCGCGGGCGAGAGCGCTCGGACGCCGGCGGCCCGGGAGGAGCTCGCGCGGCGGCTCGGCGAGAGGTGTCGCGCGGTGCTGCTCAAGGGAGGGCATGCCGACGGCGATCCGGTGGTCGACCTCCTCTGGGACGGCGAGCGCCTGCATCGGTTCTCGCATCCGCGGCTCCTATCGCGCGCGACCCATGGCACCGGCTGCACGCTGGCGGCGGCGATCGCGGCTCGCCTCGGACGGGGCGACGCGCTGGTCGCGGCCGTCGGTGGCGCGATCGCCTATCTGCACGAGGCCATCCTCCGCGCCGAACCGATCGGCGCGGGGCAAGGGCCGGTCGATCACCTCTGGCCGCTACGCGACCAGGGAGGGTTCGCGCGGTGAGCGGAGGGGAGACTCTCGACCTCCTGGTCGTCGGAGCGGGACCGACCGGCATCGCTCTCGGCGTCGAAGCGCTGCGCGCGGGGCTCACGACCCGGGTGCTGGACCGGGGGCCGCTGATCGCGTCGCTGGTGGGTTATCCCACCGAGATGACCTTCTTCACCACCCGCGAAAGGCTCGAAATCCTCGGCGTCCCCTTCGCGATCCCCGAGGACAAGCCGAGCCGACGACAGGCGATCGCCTACTACCAAGCGGTGGCCGCCAAGCACGAGCTTCCGCTGGGACTCTACGAGGACGTCACGGCAATCCGTCCCGAGAAGGGGAGCTTCGTCGTCGCCTCCAGAGGACGCTCCGGGTCCCGGGAACGCCGTGCGCTCGCCGTCGCGGTCGCGACGGGCTACTTCTGCAACCCGCGGCGCCTCGGCGTGCCGGGGGAGGAGCTCCCCTGGGTGCGGGGCCGCTACCTCGAGCCCTATGCCCATTTTGGCGAGCGGGTGCTGGTCATCGGCGGCGGGAACTCGGCCGCCGAAACGGCGCTCGACCTGTTCCGGCACGGAGCGCGCGTCACCCTGGTGCACCGCGGCGCGGCGCTCAAGGAGACGGTCAAGTACTGGCTCAAGCCGGACGTCGAGAACCGCATCGCGGCGGGGGAGATCGACGCCCGGTTCGAGAGCCGGGTCCTCCGTTTCGAGCCCGGCGGAGCCGTGCTCGAGCATCGGGGTGAGGTCGTTCACCTCGCCGCCGAAGCCGCCTACGTGCTGGTCGGCTACACTCCGGAGACCGGTCTGCTGGCCGGTGCCGGCGTCCGCGTCGACCCGGGAACCGGCGTCCCGGACTTCGATCCGGCGAGCGGGGAGACGAATGTGCCGGGACTCTACGTCGCCGGGACCGTGCAGGCCGGCCGGGAGACGCACCGGATCTTCATCGAGAATTCGCGCGACCACGCGCCGCTCGTCGTGCGTCATCTGGCGGCGCGCTTGCGTGGTACGTCGCTTGCACCTTCGGCGGTACCCAGGGGCGGGGCATGACCCCCCGCCGCCTCGCATCCGATGTGGAGGATCGAGCCATGAACCCGACCCCTCGCCCGCAGAATGCCGCTCTCGCGCTCCTCGCGCTCGCCCTGATGGCGGGGCCGAGCCTGGCGCAACAGGCGGAGCCGCCGGTCTTCGGCGAGACCGTGGAAGTGCGCGTCGTGAACCTCGAGGTCGTGGTGAACGACAAGCAGGGCCTGCCGGTGACCGGCCTCGCGGCGCGCGACTTCGTGCTCAAGGTCGACGGCGTCGAGCAGCCGATCGACTACTTCACCGAGGTCCGCGGGGGCGACGCGATCGAAGGAGCTCCGGAGCCCGGACAGCCCGAGATCCCGGGGGTTCCACAGCTCGCGCCCGGCTCCGCCGTGGGAACGAGCTACCTGGTCTTCATCGACGAATACTTCTCGATGCCGAACGACCGCAACAAGGTGCTCGGCAAGCTGAGCGAGGATCTGTCGCGACTCGGCCCCGACGACCGCATGGCGATCGTGGCCTACGACGGCCGGGAGCTCGAGATGCTCTCGACCTGGTCGCAGTCGGTCCCGGAGCTCGAGCGCGTCGTGCGGCGGGCCATCGCCCGGCCGGCTCACGGCCTCCAGCGGCTGAGCGAGCTGCGCACGCTCTCGGAGGACCGGCGCGCGAATCGTTGGCCGGGCCGCCAGCCCACCCTGGACGCCCGTCTCGAGATCGACGAGCGCTACTTCCTCGACAACCTCGTGGATCAAGTCAAGAAAGTCATTTCGGCTTCCGCGGCCGCCTTGCGCGGGTTCGCGAACCCTCCCGGGCGCAAGGTCTTCCTGCTGCTCTCCGGCGGCTGGCCCTACGATCCAGTGGAGTACACGGTCAACGACGCGCGCCGCACCGCGCTCGAGCCCGACGCGCCGCGCGGAGAGGATCTCTACGCTCCGCTCGTCGGGACCGCCAATCAGCTGGGCTACACCATCTACACGGTCGACGTCCCCGGCCTGACGGACGACTCGTCGGCGAGCGCGGAGTACGCCGCGCCAGGCGACTTCGCGGACCGTGCCCGCCTCTTCCGGCGCGAGTACAACGTGCAGGCGAGCCTGCAGCTGGTGGCCGAGGAGACGGGCGGCAAGGCGCTCC
Source organism: uncultured Thermoanaerobaculia bacterium (assembly GCA_964476605.1). GTDB lineage: Bacteria > Acidobacteriota > Thermoanaerobaculia > Multivoradales > JAGPDF01 > JAGPDF01. The sequence continues at coordinate 5,174 of CAYZBH010000007.1, forward strand.
TCAACGGCAACCGGGAGCGCGCTCTCTCGACCGCGGCGGCGGACACGCGCAGCTACTACTGGCTCGGTTTCGCCCCCAAGTGGGTGGGCGACGACGGCAAGCACCGGGTCGACGTCACGACGCGAGTGGCGGGACTCGAAGTGCGCAACCGCGCCGGCTACGTGGATTTCTCGCGACGTCGGGAGACCAGCATGGCGGTCGAGAGCGTGCTCCTGTTCGGCGACGCGCCGGGAGCGGGTGCGCTGCCGCTCGAGCTCGGCGACCCGGTCAAGGCCTCCGGGAACACGATGAACGTCCCCGTGAAGGTGCGCATTCCGCTCGATCATCTGACCGCGCTGCCGAGCGGTGACCGCTACGTGGCGACGGTCGAGGTGCGCGCCGCGGCGCTCGACGACAAGGGCGGGCGCTCGGAGGTCCCCGTGCTGCCGGTGCAGTTGGAGATGCCGGGCGAGCCGCCGCCGGGGGCCTACGCCACCTATTCGCTCACCCTGCAGCTGCGGCGCGCCAAGAACCAGATCGTGGTGGCGGTTTCGGATCCGGTGAGCGGCGCCATCTTCTCGGGGCGGGCCGAGATCGCGCCCTGATACAGTCGTCGCGCAGCAGGAATCGGAGGATCATGCGTCCAGCTTCCCTCGCCCTATCGCTCCTCGGCGGTGCGCTGCTCTGCCTCGCGCCGGGAGCGACGTTCGCCCAGGACACGCCGCCCACGGTCGCGGAATCCCAGCCGCAGCCCGAGGGTTTCTTCGAGTCGATCGACGTCACGGTCGTCAACGTCGACGTCTACGTCACCGACAAGAAGGGCAACCGCGTGCGCGGTCTGACGCGCGACGACTTCGAGGTCTTCGAGGATGGCAGGCCGATGAAGATCTCCAACTTCTACGCCGTGGACGAGGGCAAGCCGGCGCAGCCGGCGGAGAAGCCCGCCGCGCCCCAGGCGCTTCCCACGCCGGTCGCACCGCCGGTGCCGCTGACGGAGATCGAAACGCCCGAGGACCAGCGCCTGCACCTCGTGGTCTACGTCGACAACTACAACCTGCGTCCCTTCAACCGCAACCGCGTCTTCGCCTCGCTGCGCGAGTTCCTGCGCAGCAAGTTGAACCCGGGCGACCGCGTGATGCTGGTGACCTACGATCGCGAGCTGCACGTACGCCGCCCCTTCACCCGCGATCCGCACGTCGTCGCGCAGGCGCTCTTCGAGCTCGAGAAGATGTCGGCGATGGGGACGCAGTTCGACTCCGACCGGCGGCGCGTGCTGCAGGAGATCGAGGACTCGAGCGACGCTTCGTCCGCCGCGGCGCGCGTGCGGACCTTCGCCGACGAGCAGTTCAACGATCTCGAGTTCACGTTGGGTGCCCTCAAGAACACGGTGAGCTCGCTCGCGGGATTGCCGGGCCGCAAGGCGATCCTCTACGTGAGCGACGGGTTGCCCATGATCGTCGCCCAGGATCTGTATCAGGCGGTCGAGGACAAGTTCTCGGGCTCCTCCGGCCTGGCGCTCGAGGCGCTGCGCTACGACGCCTCGCGGAAGTTCCAGGAGCTCGCCTCCCAGGCCAACGCGAACCGCATCTCGTTCTACACCATCGATGCCGGCGGCCTGCGCGTCTCGTCCGCCATCTCCGCCGAGAACCGGACGGGAAACTCGAGCGGCATGGTGGAGTCGATGTACGTGAGCAACATTCAGTCGACCCTCCAGTACATGGCGGAGACCACGGGCGGCAAGGCCATCTTCAACACCAACGACCCCGCCAAGGGGCTCGACATCGTCGCCGAGGACTTCTCGAGCTACTACTCGCTCGGCTACAGCCCTGCCCATAGTGGCGACGGGCGGTACCACAAGATCGAGGTCAAGGCGAAGCGCCGGGATCTCCAGGTGCGGTCGCGCGAGGGCTATCGCGACAAGACGATCGAGTCGCGGATGGGCGACGGCGTCGTCTCGGCCCTCTTCCACGACGCCGAGAGCAACGTGCTGGGCGTGGTGCTGCAACGCGGGGCCGAATCGCGGCGGGACGACGGTCTCTACCTCGTCCCGATCGACCTTCGGATCCCGATCGG
>CAYZBH010000007.1:7325-86889 GCA_964476605.1 uncultured Thermoanaerobaculia bacterium
TGGAGCGCGCGAAGAAGCAGGACTACGTCTACAACTTCACGCTCCTGATGCGCAAGGGTCCCCAGCGCCTGGCGGTGGGCGTGCGCGACGAGCTCGGGTCCACGAGCTCCTTCGCGGTGCGGACCTTGCGGGTGGGGGGAGGCTGATGGGTCGTCGCGGCGGTTGGCTCGGCCGGGCGCACGGGCTGGGCGCCGCCTTCCTCGAGGTCGTCCGTGCCGAGCTCGCGGCGCTCGGCGCCGATCTGGCCGCCTCGGGCCGCTCGCTGGCGCGGGTCCTGTTGCTCTTCGCCGCTGCCTGTGCGGTCGCGTTCTGGACGCTGGCGCTCCTCGTCTACTTCTTGATCGAGCTCGTTGCCTTGAAGCTGCCGCGCTGGGGCGCGGTCGGTTCGGTGCTCGCGCTCTTCCTGATCGCGACCCTGCTGCTCCTCTGGCGCGGCGTTGCCCGGATGCGGCGGCTGGAGCCGCCGGCGAAGGCGGTGCGGCGTCGCTGGCGATCCCATGCCGAGTGGTGGAACGAGCGCGTCGTGGGCGAGCCCGCCGAGCGGGTGTTTCCGCTCGACGACGAGGAGTTGGACGAATGAACGAACGCCTGGAAGAGAGCCGCGCCCGCTTCGAAGAGCGTCTGGCCGAGCTGCGGGGAGCGCTCGATCGCGAGATCGGTTGGGCGCCTCGCGGCTGGCGCTGGATGGTGCCGCTGGTCGGTCTCGCCGCCGGGCTGGTGCTCGGAATGACGGTGCGCGAGAAGCTCCCCGCGGTGCGTCGCCGCCGCTAGGCTCCGGCGCCCGCGCGGGGGCGCTTGAACACCATCGCGACGTTGTCGGTCGCCCCGGTCTTGAAGTTGACCGAGGTGATCGAGACCAGCTCCCACCCCTGTTCGCCGAGCTGATCGAGGTCGCGTGCGGCGGCCGGATCGAGACGGTAGTTCTCGCTGCGGATGTTGATGATCTTGTACTCCCATTGCGACATGGCCAGTACCTCCCGGCCCGCAGGCCCAGAGATCATCGCGCGCCCGGCGATTGTAGCCGAAGGCTAGAATCGATCCGGTCCCGGGAGGGGCTGGAACGAAACGCGAGGTGATGCCGTGCGCATCCTGAATGCCGACGAGGCGCGGGCCTTCGATCGCTGGGCGATGGAGCGGCTCGCGGTCCCGCCGCTCGTGCTGATGGAGAACGCCGCGCTGGCGCTCGCCGACGCGATCGGCGAGCGCTTCGCCGAGGCGCGCCGCGTCGCGCTCTTCTGCGGCCCCGGGAACAACGGCGGGGACGGCTTCGCGCTGGCGCGCCAGCTCGCGACGCGCGGCTACGAGACGGATCTCTTCCTCGCGGCCTTCGGCCGGCCGCTCTCCAACGATTGCTCGCGTCAGCTCGAGATCTGCGAGGCGCTGGGCCTCGAGCCGCTCGAGCTCGGGGAGGACTGGCAAGCGGTTGTCGCGGGCGCCGCGCGCTCGGACCTGCTGGTCGACGCCCTCTTCGGCACCGGCCTCGCGCGGCCCCTGGCGACGCCGTTCGACGCGCTGGTCGAGTGGCTGAACGGCGCCGGGAAGCCGATCGTCGCGGTCGACCTGCCGAGCGGCCTGGATGCGAGCCGGCCGGAGCCGCCCGGAGTCTCGATCCGTGCCGCCCTCACGGTGACCTTCGCCGCTCCCAAGGTGGCGCACCTCTTCGCCCCCGCCGCCGAGACCTGTGGCGAGGTCGTGGTGGCGGACCTCGGCGTTCCCTTCGACCGCTCGCCCGTGGCGGAGGGAGCTCTCCATCTGCTGGTGGCCTCCGAGCTCGCGACCGGGCTCTCGCCGCGGGCACCCGGCGCGCACAAGGGGGACTTCGGTCACGTCCTGCTGGTCGCGGGCTCGCGTGGAAAGGCGGGCGCGGCGATTCTCGCGGCGCGCGCCGCGGTCACGGGGGGCGCGGGGCTGGTGACCGTGGCGACCGCCGAAGGCGCCTGGGCCGCGCTCGCTGCGGCGGTGCCGGAGGCGATGAGCCTGCCGCAGCGCGAAGAGGCGGGAGGAGGCCTGGCGCGAGCCAACTTGGTGCGGCTCCTCGCGGCGGCGGCCGAACGGGACGTTCTCGCGGTCGGGCCAGGGCTCGGCACGGCGCCGGAGACGTGCGAGCTCGTGCGGGAGCTGGCGCGGGCGGCGCGCGTCCCCCTCGTCCTGGACGCGGACGGCGTCAACGCCTTCGCCGGCCGGGCGTCCGAGCTCCGCGCGCGCGAGGCCCCGACCGTCGTCACGCCCCATCCGGGAGAGCTCGCGCGCTGGCTCGGCCTCACGGTCGCGGAAGTCCAGGCCGATCGGCTCGCCGCGGCGCGCCGGGGCGCGGCCGAGAGCGGCGCCATCGTCGTCCTGAAGGGAGAGGGAACGCTGGTCGCGGCGCCGGACGGCAGCTGCTTCCTCAACCGGACGGGAGGGCCGGTCCTCGCCTCGGGCGGCAGCGGGGACGTTCTCACCGGCCTGGTGGCGGCCCGCCTGGCGCAAGGGGACGAGCCGCTCGCCGCCGCCTGCCTGGCGGTCCATCTGCACGGCTCGGCGGGGGACCTCGCGGCCTCGGCCGGCTTCGCGCCTTCCGTCCCGGCGAGCCGGCTCGTCGAGTTGCTGCCGAAGGCGCTGGAGCGCCTCGCGGCGTCATGAGGCGCTGGCGGACCGAGGGCGAACGCGAGACGCGCGAGCTCGGGGAACGGCTCGCGGAGGAGCTCCTCCCGGCGCGCGCGCTCCTCCTCACCGGGGATCTCGGCGCCGGCAAGACGGTGCTCGCCCAGGGCGTGGCGCGAGGTCTGGGTTGTGATGCGCGGGAGGTTCAGTCTCCAACCTTCACGCTGCTGCGCGAGCACGGTGGCGCGAAGGCGCGGCTGCTGCACTTCGATCTCTATCGGCTGAGCGCACGGGAGGTCGAGGCGAGCGGGTTCGAGGAGCTGCTCTTGGGCCCCGGCGTCAAGGTGGTGGAATGGGCGGAGCGGCTGCCGTTCTCCGTGCCTGGAGCCCTCAGGCTCGAGGTCGGAAAGGGGCCGGGGAACGTCCGAAGGATCGAGGAGCTCGACGGCGACGACGGGCTCGCGGACCAGGAACCGAAGAAGGAACGGGAGGGGAGATCGTGACCATTCAGAAGATCGGCGTGATCGGTTGTGGACTGATGGGCTCGGGGATCGCCGAAGTGGCGGCGAAGGCGGGTTTCTCGACCCTGGTCCGGGAGGTGGATCAGGGGGTGCTCGACAAGGGGATGGGGCGCGTGCGGGGCTCGCTCGGAAGAGCGGTGGAGAAGGGGAAGCTCGCCGCGGAGGAGAGGGACGCCGTGCTGGCGCGGATCGCCGGCAGCACCGATCTCGGCGCGCTCGCGGAGTGCGACCTCGTGATCGAGGCGATCGTCGAGAACCTCGACGAGAAGAAGCGGACCTACGCCGAGCTCGACCGGATCGCGAAGGACGGAGCGCTCTTCGCCACCAACACGTCGTCGCTCACCATCACGCAGCTCGCCATGGCGACGCGGCGGCCGGAGCGCTTCGTGGGGCTCCACTTCTTCAATCCCGTGCCGGTGATGAAGCTCGTCGAGGTGGTGCGGACGCTGCTCACCGACGCGAGCGCCCTCGACGAGGTCACCACCTGGTGCCGCGCCATTGGCAAGACCCCGGTCGCCTGCAAGGACAACTCGGGTTTCATCGTCAACCGGCTCCTGGTGCCCTACCTGTTGGACGCCATTCGCGCCCTCGAGGAGGGCGTGGGGACGATCGAGGACATCGACGAGGGGATGAAGCTCGGCTGCGGCTATCCGATGGGGCCCTTCACGCTGCTCGACTTCGTCGGCCTCGACACGACCTACTACATCGCCAACATCATGTTCGAGGAATATCGCGAGAGGCGTTTCGCCCCGCCGCCGCTCCTCAAGCAGATGGTGCAGGCCGGGCGCCTCGGCCGCAAGAGCGGCCGCGGGTTCTACGACTATGCCGCGCGGTGAGGCCTCGGCGGCGGCTCTGCTAGGATGCCGGCCGACTTGAGACCTCGCGGCCGGACCTCCTTTCCCCGCATCCCGGGAACATGACCGAGCTCACTCTCGCCGAAGCGGGAATCGACCGCCTGTTCGGGACGCGCGACGAGAATCTGCGCCGCATCGAGGCGGCGTTCGGAGTCGAGATCGCGGCACGCGGCAACCAGCTCCGGGTGGAGGGCGATCCGGCCGCGGCCGAGACGGTGCGGCGGCTGCTCGACCAGCTCTCGCAGGTGATCGAGCGCGGCTACCGGCTGCGCAGCGAGGACGTGGCGTCGGCGATCCGCGTCATGGCGGAGAATCCGGAGACCTCGCTCGCCGAGTTCTTCGGCCTCGACGCCCCGGTGTCGGCGGCGCGCCGCATGATCACGCCGCGCAGCCTCAATCAGCAGGCCTACGTCAAGGCGATGAACGATCACGACATGGTGATCGCGATCGGCCCGGCGGGTACGGGGAAGACCTACCTCGCGGTGGCGGTGGCCGCGGCGGCCCTGGTGGAGAAGAAGGTCAAGCGTCTCGTGCTGGCGCGCCCGGCGGTCGAGGCGGGGGAGAAGCTCGGCTTTCTTCCGGGGGATCTTGCCGAGAAGGTGAATCCCTACCTCCGTCCGCTCTACGACGCGCTCTACGACATCCTCGGCTACGACAAGGTCGGACGCATGCTGGAGCGCGGGATGATCGAGGTCGCGCCGCTCGCCTTCATGCGCGGACGGACCTTGAACGACGCCTTCGTCATTCTCGACGAGGCCCAGAACACCACCGGCGAGCAGATGAAGATGTTCCTGACCCGCATCGGCTTCAACTCCAAGGCCGTCATCACCGGGGACATCACCCAGATCGACCTGCCCCGCTCGACCGTGTCCGGGCTCAAGGAGGCTCTCGAAGTCCTGGCGGGAGTCGAGGGCATCGACTTCATCCGTTTCGACGAGCGCGACGTGGTGCGTCACCCGCTCGTGCAGAAGATCGTCTCGGCCTACGACCGCTGGGGCAAGAAGAGCGAGGCCTCCGGGTGAAGCGGGCGCGCGCGGCGGCCGCGCTTCCGGCACCGGCGGAGATCACGATCCGCGGCGCCGGACGGCACCGCGGAGTCGACGAGCGGCGCCTCGGGCCCTGGCTCCAAGCCCTCGTGGCGGAGCTCGCGCCCGCGGCCGAGAGCTTCGGCGTGCGATTCGTCGGTGATGGCACCATGCGCGCGCTCAACCGTGACTTCCGCGGCAAGGACGCGACCACCGACGTGCTCTCCTTTCCGGTCGGCGCGACGCCGGACGGCCATCACTTGGGCGACGTGGCGATCTCCGTGCCCGCGGCGCGCCGCCAGGCGATCGAGCGCGGCCACCCAGTCGCACGGGAGATCCGGCTCCTGCTCGTGCACGGCGTACTGCACTGTCTGGGCCACGACCACGAGACGGACGACGGGGGGATGGAGCGCCTCGAGCGCCGGCTCCGCCGCCGCTGGCTCGATCGCTGACCGCGATGGACGAGCTCTCCGCCGCCCCCTTTCTCTGGCTCGCCGCCCTGCTGGTACCGCTCCTGCCGGCGCTCTCGCTGGCCACGGCGCTCATCGAGCGCTCGGGCCCCATCCGCCTGCGCCACTGGGTCGAGGAGGCGGGAGGGAGCCTGCGGCGGCTCTGGGAAGAGCCCCGCGGCTTCGCGGCCTATCGCTACCTTCTCAACCTGTTCGCCAAGGTCCTGCCGTTGGTGCTCTGCCTGGTGCTGGGCTTCGGCTTCGCGCGCCTGAATGTGCCGCACGCCTATGCGATCGCGGGGCTGGTGGCGGCCGGAGGGATCGCCACCAGCGAGCTCGTCAGCCGGTTCCTGCTGCGGCGGGATCCCGAGCGCGCGCTCGAGCGGTTCACCTGGTTCTACCGCATGATGCTCGGAGTCTCGGCGCCCGCGGTCTCGCTGCTCGCGATGCTGGTCCCCCGCCCGGGAACGGTCGAGGAGGCGGCGGCGGACGAGGACGAGGCCTCGGAGGAGGAGGTCGAGGCGTTCATCGACGTCGGGACGCAGGAGGGAATCCTGGAGCCCGAGGATCGCGACCTCGTCTGGGGCGTCGTCGACTTCGGTGACACGCAGGTTCGCAGCGTCATGACGCCGCGCGTCGACATGGTCTGCGGTCGCGTGGACGATTCGCTCGATCACCTGGCCGAGCTCTTCATCGCCTCGTCCTACTCTCGCCTTCCGCTCTTCCGCGAGTCGATCGACCAGATCGCCGGCGTGCTGCACCTGAGGGACCTGTTCCGGGCGCTCCGGGCCTCGCCGAGACCCGCGCCGGCGAGTCTTCTCAAGCCCGCGGTCTTCGTCCCGGAGACCAAGCACCTCGGGGACCTCCTGAAGGATCTCCAGGCGCGACGGCAGCAGCTCGCGATCGTCGTCGACGAGTTCGGCGGCACGTCGGGCCTGGTCACCATCGAGGACCTGCTCGAGGAGATCGTCGGCGAGATCGCCGACGAGCACGACGAGGAGGTGCCCGAGAATCGCCTCCTCGAAGACGGCAGCCTGCTGCTCGACGGCCGTGCTTCGATCTCGAAGCTCGCGGAAGTCTTCGGTGTGGCGCCGGAGGGGGGGGATATCGAGACGGTCGGCGGACTGGTCTCCAGTCGGCTCGGCTACGTCCCGGCTCCCGGCGAGGCGGTGGAGGAGCTCGGCCTCCGTTTCGAAGTCGAGAAGGCGGACGAGCGGCGCATCCTGTCGCTGCGCGTCCGCCGGCTCGAGGAGCCGGTGGACCCGGAGGCCGCGCTTGAGTAGAGCGGGGACCGTGGCCCTCGTCGGACGCCCGAACGCCGGCAAGTCGACTCTGCTCAACCGGCTGCTCGCCGAGCGCTTGGCGATCGTCTCCGACAAGCCGCAGACCACGCGCCACCGCATCGTGGGCATCCTGTCGGCGCCCGAAGGGCAGATCGTCTTCCACGACACGCCCGGCATCCACAAGCCGATGCACCGGCTGAACCGGGAGATGGTGCGCGAAGCCACCGAGGCCCTGGCGGAGGCGGACGTGGTCTGTCTGATCGTGGACGTCGCCGAGGCCTTCGGCAAAGGGGAGGCGTTCCTGCTCGACCTGGTGACGAGCGCGCCGCAGCCCAAGATCGCCGTGCTCAACAAGATCGACCGGGTCGCCAAGCCGAAGCTCCTGCCGAGGATCGCGCGCTATGCCGAGGGGGAGCGCTTCGCCGCCATCGTGCCACTCTCGGCGGAGAACGGGGACGGCGTCGACCGACTGCTCGCCGAGCTCTGGCAGCTGCTGCCCGAAGGGGAGCCCCTCTACGATCCCGAGCTGCTGACCATCCACCCCGAGCGCTTCCTGGCCGCCGAGCGGATCCGCGAGAAGGTGCTCCACGAGACTCGCGACGAGCTCCCGTTCGCGACCGCCGTGCTCCTCGAGCGGTGGGAAGATCCGGGAGAGCCGCGCGCCCTGCGGCTGCACGCCGCCGTTGTGGTGGAGCGGGAGTCACAGAAGAAGATCCTGATCGGCCATCGGGGGGAGAAGATCCGCACGATCGGGACGGCGGCGCGTGTCGACCTCGAGGAGTTTCTCGGACGCAGGGTCTTCCTGGACTTGCGGGTGCGCTGCGAGCCCGATTGGCGCGAGAACCCGCGCATCGTCGGCGAGCTGGTGCGCGAACCGATGGCGGTCGACCTCTCGGAGTGGGACGGCCGGGCAGCGCGCGCCGGCGACGAAGACGACGACTAGCCTTCGATCCGGTTCTCGGCGACCAACTGGCGCACCAGCGCGATGTTGTCGCGATGCCCCGTGAGGCGCGCCGTGACCTTGCCGCGGAGCGGGTAGCCCAGGAGATAGAGGTCCCCGATCACGTCCAGGATCTTGTGGCGGACGAATTCGTCGGGGAAGCGCAGCTCGGTGTTGACGACGTTGTCCTCGCCCACCAGAATGAAGTTGTCGAGCCTCCCGCCCGAGCCCAGACCGAGCTCGTTCAGCATCTTGAGATCGCGCATGAATCCGAACGTACGCGCGGGCGCGATCGCCTCGAGATAGCTCGCGGGGCCGGTGAGCTCGAAATCGAAGGCCTGCTCCCCGATCGGCGGCGGGTAGCGGAGCAGGTAGGAGACCCGGAAGCCGTCGTAGGGCTCGACCGCGAGCGACTTCTCGCCGCTTCCGACCTCGTAGCGCCGGTCGACCACGAACTCCAGGCGTGGCTCCTCCTGATCGGCGATGCCGATCGCCTCGAGGGTTCGGCAGAACTCGAGCGCGGAGCCGTCGAGCACCGGGACCTCGCCGTGTACCTTGAGCAGGAGGTTGGTGATGCCGAAGGCATAGAGCGCCGACAACACGTGCTCGACCGTCTTGATCTGCGCCGCGTGGGCGCCGAGCGTGGTCGCGTAGTCGGTGTCGCCCACCTCCGTGACGCGCGCCGGAATCGACTCGCCGAACGGCAGGGAGTGGAAGTGGATCCCCGAGCCCGGCGGGAGCGGCTGGAGCACTAGCCCCGTGCGCCCACCCGAGTGGAGCCCCATCCCGTAGAGCACGGTGCTCTGGCGGATGGTGCGCTGCGGCACCTGGGATCGCCGGAGACCACGCAGCAGCGGGGGTGGCGTGCGACGCTGATCGTGGCCGTTGGCGCGATCCTCGAGGGCCGCCCCGACCTTTCCGGGCGGATCTCCGGCCGCGCGTCGCGACGCGAGAGCGCCGCGTGCCGCGTCGATCACCTGCTCGTAGGAGAGGGGTTTCTCGAGGTAGTCGAAGGCGCCCATCTTGATCGCCCGCACCGCCGTCGATGTGGTGCCGTGGCCGGAGATCAACACGACCGCCGCGTGCGGATCGAGGGAGCGCAGGACGCCGAGCGTCTCGATGCCATCCCGGTCCGGGAGCCAGACGTCCAGGAAGACGACCGACGGGCGGTGGCGGCGGTAGAGCTCGATCGCCTCCTCGCCACTGCTGGTCGAGAGGGTCGAGAAGCCGTGGTCGGCGAGAACTCCGGCGAGCGTCGAGAGGATGCCGGCCTCGTCATCCACCAGGAGAGCGAGGGGCTGGGAGGCGTTGTCGTTCACCGGTCGGGAGCGTACCACCGCGCCGAATCGCGCCGAGCGCTGTGCTACATTGCCGCGCCGTGGAACCGACCCACGAGAGCGAGGCGCCGCGCCGGCAGGAGAAGCTGGCGGAGACTCTCGCCAAGTACCTCGAGCGCGGAGCGCGCGCCAACATTTCCAAGCTGCTCGGACGCGTCCGGCCCGCCGACGTCGCGCTGCTGCTCGCCGACCTCGGCACCGAGCGCCAGCTCCAGGTCTTCGAGATCCTGACCGCGGACTACGCCGACGCCGCCGGCGAGGTGTTGACCGAGATGTCGCCGGCCCACCGCCTGGCGCTCCTGGAGCAGCTCCCGCCGGAGCGCACGGCCGGCGTGCTCGCCCAGATCCCGGTCGACGACGCCGTCTTCGTCCTCGAGTCGCTGCCGGCGCCTCTTCACGAGCAGGTGCTCGAGCTCGTCGACCTGAAGGACCTCGCGGATGTCCAGACGCAGCTCGCCTTCCGCGAGGGGGCGGCCGGACGCATCATGGATCCCGACTACTTCGCGCTCCCGGAGTCGGAGACGGTGCAGTCGTCGATCGCGGCCCTGCAGCAGAAGCGCGACGTCGAGATGGTCTTCTATCTCTACGTGGTCGATCGCGACGGTCACCTGGTGGGAGTCACGTCGCTGCGCCAGCTGCTGCTCTCCAAGCCGACGCAGACGCTCGCCGAGATCATGCAGCGCTCGGTGATCAAGGTCGACGTCGAGACCGACCAGGAGCACGTCGCGCAGCTCGCGGCGCGCTACGACCTGCTGGCGGTTCCCGTGGTCGACGCCCAGAACCGCCTGGTCGGCATCGTCACCGTGGACGACATCATCGACGTGGTCAAGGAGGAGGCGACCGAGGACCTCTTCAAGTTGGCCGGCTCCTCGGATGACGAGCTGCTCTACGAGCGACGCGCTTTGCGCGTCGCCGGACTGCGCATGCCGTCGCTCCTGGTCAGCATGGTGGGGCTGCTCGCGACCGGCCTCCTGCTCGAGTACTTCCAGGTGCGGTTCCTCGACGCGCTCTTCCTGCTCGCCTTCGCGCCGCTGGTGATGGGGCTCGGAGGGTCGATCGGCAACCAGGCGTCGACCGTGGCGGTGCGCGGACTCGCTTCCGGGCGGCTGCATCCGGGCGAGGGGCGGGTCGCGGCCTTCTTCCTCCGTCAGGTCAAGGTCGCCTCGCTGCTCGGCGTGGCGTGCGGCCTGCTCGCCGGCGTGGTGGCGTTCCTGCTCCGCCAGAACCCGGGCTACGCCCTGGTGGTGGGGAGCGCGCTCTGTCTCTCGATTCTCCTGGCCGCCGCGACCGGGGCGATCCTGCCGCCGCTCCTCTCCCGCCTCGGCTTCGATCCGGCGGTGGCGTCAGGGCCGTTGCTCACCACCACTTTCGACATCACCGGCATCGTCATCTACTTCGGCCTCGCGGCGCTCCTCCTGCACCGCCTGGCTCCCTGAGCCGGCCGCGAGCCGCGCTAGGCTCTCGCCGTGAAGCTCCTCCAGGCCGAGGCGATCATCCTGCAGGTGACAGACCTGCAGGAGGCCGACCGGGTGGTCGAGTTCCTGACCCGCGAGCACGGCAAGCGCCGCGGAGTTGCGCGGGGCGCCAAGCGCCGCTACAGTCGCTTCGCCGGCGAGCTGCAGCCCCTGGCCAAGGTGCGCGTCGGCTGGATGGAGAAGGAAGGACGCGACCTCGTCCGCATCGGGTCGGTGGAGCTGGTCCGGCCCGTCAAATCGCTCCCGAGCGATCTCGAAGGGTTGCTGCTGGCGGCGGCGATCGCCGAGCAGATGGCGACCTTCGCGCAGGAGAACGAGCCGGCCGAGCTCTACTTTCGCCTGCTGGACGCGACGTTGGAGGCGCTCGAGCAGGGGGTGGATCGCGCTCTCGCGGCGCGCTTCTACGAGAGTTGGATGCTGCGCTTGGCGGGCGTCTTTCCGGCGCCCGTGGAGTGCCCGCAGTGCGGCGCCGACCTGGCCGGCGGCGGGGCGCTGGTGCCGTCGGGGGAGGCGATCCTCTGCCGGAGCTGCGGCGGGCCCAACGCGCGGGCGGTGTCGGCGGCGGCGATCGCGTTCCTCCGTCGCATCGGTCGCGAACGGCTCGAGGCGCTCGCGGAGCGCCCGCCGGCGACAGAGGTCCTGGCAGAAGTGGAGGAGGTCTGCGGGAGAATCAGGCGTCACTTCCTGCAGCACGAGCTGAAGAGCCTGGAAGTCATGGAGCGAACGCTGGGAGGTCTCGAGGAGCGGAGATGAAGAGCTTTCAAGAACTGATCCTGTCGCTCTCGGAGTTCTGGGCCTCCGAGGGGTGCGTGCTGCAGCAGCCCTACGACCTCGAGGTCGGCGCCGGGACGATGCACCCGGACACCTTCCTTCGCGTCCTGGGGCCCGAGCCCTGGCGGGTCGCCTACGTGCAGCCGTCGCGCCGGCCGGCCGACGGGCGCTACGGCGACAACCCCTTCCGGCTCTACAAGCACTGTCAGATGCAGGTGATCCTGAAGCCGGCGCCGCACGACGTGCAGCGGCTCTACATCAAGAGCCTCGAAGCGATGGGAATCGACCTCACGGTGCACGACCTGCGCTTCGAGGAGGACAATTGGGAGGCGCCGACGCTGGGCGCCTGGGGGGTGGGGTGGCAGGTGATGCTCGACGGGATGGAGATCACCCAGTTCACCTACTTCCAGCAGGCGGGCGGGCTCGACCTCCAGCCGATCTCCTGCGAGATCACCTATGGCCTCGAGCGCATCACGATGTTCCTGGGTCTCGAGAAGTCGATCTACGACATCCGCTGGGTGCCGGGCGGGGTCGACTACGGCCAGGTCCGCTGGCAGGACGAATTCGAGTTCTCGAAGTACAACTTCGAGGTCGCCGACGTCGACTTCCTCCGCCGCCAGCTCGATGGCTACGAGCGCGAGGCCCAGCGCTGCCTCGAGGCCAAGCTGGTGCTCCCGGCCTACGAGTGCGCGCTCAAGTGCTCCCACCTCTTCAACCTGCTCGACGCCCGCGGCGCCGTCTCGGTGACCGAGCGCGTGGCGCTGATGAAGCGCGTGCGCGACCTGGCGATCGGCTGCGCGCGCGAGTACCTGGCGAGCCGGGAGCGGCTCGGATTCCCGCTCCTCGCGGGCGGCAGCGGGGCCGCCGGGGAGGTGGCGCGTGGCTAAGGGAGAGCTGCTCCTGGAGGTCCGCGTCGAGGAGATTCCGGCGCGCATGCTGCCGGGCGCCATTCACGACCTGGGGACCCGCCTCTTCGAAGAGCTGGTGACGCGCGGACTCACGCCCTCGGCGGTCGACGGCGCCTTCACGCCGCGCCGCCTGGTCGTCATTCTGCGCGGCCTGCCGGAGCGCGAGAAGGACCGCGTGGAGGAGCTCGTGGGCCCACCCGTGGCGGCAGCCTTCGACGCCGACGGCGGCGCCAGGCCGGCGCTCGCGGCGTTCGCCGAACGCTGCGGCGTCGCTCCCGCGGAGCTGCAGCTCGCGGAGGCGAAGAAGGGGAAGGTGACCCGTCGCGTCCGGCGCCTCGGCGACGGAGCGCCCGATCCGGAGCGCGAGAAGGGGTTCTATCTCGCCGGCGAGCGGAAGATCGTGGGGCGCTCGACGATCGACGTCCTCGCCGAGCTGCTGCCACGCCTGTTGGGAGGGCTCTCCTGGGCGAAGTCGATGAAGTGGGGGGAGGGGGTCGGTCCCTGGGTTCGCCCGGTGCACGGCGTCGTCGGGCTCTTCGACGGAAGAGTCGTTGCATTCGAGCTCTTCGGCGTCTCGTCTGGCGACGAGACGATCGGCCATCCGATCCTTTCGCCGGAAGGCTTCTCGGTGAAAGGGGTGGACGACTATCTCGCCGCGCTCGCGCGGCGCCAGATCGTGGTCTCTTCGCCCGAGAGAAAACGGCTGCTCAAGGAGGGGATGCTAGAGCGCAGCGCGGCGCTCGGCGGAGCGCTCGTCGAAGACGATGCGTTGCTCGAGAAGCTGGCGGCGATCTGCGAGATCCCGGGCGTCATGGAGGGTTCCTTCGCGGAGGAGCTGACGGCGCTGCCGCGCGAGGTCCTGACGACCTCACTGCGTGATCATCAGAGCGCGCTGACGGTGGAGCAGGACGGGAAGCTGCTGCCGGCCTTTCTCACCGTCATGGACCGGCCCGACGATCCGGCCGGGCGCGTGCGCGCCGGCAACGAGTGGGTGGTGGCGGCCCGCCTCGCCGATGCCAAATTCTTCTGGGAGAAGGACCGCCAGGAGCCGCTCGCGAGCCGTCTTCCGGCCCTCGCCGGGCTCGGCTTCCAGGAGAAGCTCGGAAGCTACGCTGGCAAGCGCGAGCGCCTGCTCGAGCTGACTTCCCAGCTCGCGTCGTGGATGGGTCTCGGCGGTGAGGAGGCCGAGGGGCTCGCTCGCGCGGCGTCGCTGCTCAAGGTGGACCTGACCACCGACATGGTGCGCGAGTTCACCTCGCTCCAGGGCGTGATGGGCGGCATCTACGCGCGCGAGGACGGCGAGCCGGAGGCGGTCTGGCAGGCGATCTACGATCAGTATCTGCCGACGGGAGCCGACGACGCGTTGCCGCGCGGCACCGTGGGACGCCTGGTCGCTCTCGCCGACCGGGCCGACACGCTCGCCGGCTTCTTCGGCCTGGGCATGATCCCCACCGGGAGCCGGGATCCTTTCGGACTCCGCCGCGCCGCGCTCGGCGTCGTGCGCCTCGCGCTCGAGGCTCCGCTCGCGCTCGATCTGGAGAGGGTGATGCGCGCCGCCTACGGGGGCTTCCGGGGGATCCACTTGCCGAAGAGCGAGGAAGAGACCTGGCAGGCGCTCGCTGCTTTTCTCGAGGATCGCGTGCGCTTCGTGCTCGGGCAGCGCGGCTTCGCCTACGACGAGATCGACGCCGGCCTGGGGGCGCGCACGGCGCGCTTCGCCGATCTCGCGGGCCTCGCGGCGCGGGTTGCCGCCGTGCAGGCGGTGCGGGCCGACAGAGCCTTCCTCGCCGTCGCCCTCGCGGCGAAGCGGATCGCCAATATCACCAAAGGGTTACCCCGCTACGAACCCACCGGCCAGCGGCTGGAGGAAGCGGCCGAATCGGCGCTCTTCGAGGCCGGCTCCCGCTTTCATTCCGAGGCGCGCGACGCCGTGCAGGGTGGAGACTTCGAGCGCGGTCTCAAGTCGGTCGGCGCGCTGGCGGCTCCCCTCGAGAAGTTCTTCCTGGACGTGATGGTGATGCACGAGGACGCGGCGATCCGGGAGAGCCGAATCGCGCTCCTGCAAGGAATTCAGGAGGACATCCTGCAACTCGCCGACCTCTCGGCGGTGGTGGTCGAGAAGGCCGAGTACCGCTAGCCGGATCCTGCGGCCGGCCCCCGGCTCAGGGGTTGATCGGCGGGGTCGGCGGGGCCGGCGGGGCCGGCGGGGCCGCGGGCGGGGGCGGTGGGTCGGCGAGAACGAGCCGGGTCGGCCGGCCGAGGAGCCCCGCCATGGGATCGTCGCTGATGCCGATCGCCCGGCCGCGCGCCAGGGCAGCGTCCAGGGTGAGGCCGCCGAACTTCACGAGATAGGCGGCCCAGACGTAGGAGGCGCGCCAAGCCACCGTGCAGTGGAGCAGCACGGGACCTTCGGGGTGACGGGCCAGCGCCTCGTGCAGCTTGTCGAGGACCTCGGGGCGCCAGGGCTGCTCCTTGCCGCCGATCGGCAGGTGCACGAACTCCATGCCCAGGGAGCGGGCGGTCGCCGCCTCGTCGTAGGGCACCTCGTCCTTGTCGGCGAGCTCCTCGGCGGTCCGAAAGGTCACGTCGAGCGTCACGCCGATCTCGCCGAGCTTACGGAGCGCCGCTTCGGAGGGCTGACCCGCGATGTAGACCCGGCCGTCCTGGAAGATCCGGCGTTCCACCCCTTCCACGGTCGAGATCTCCTTCGGGAGCCCCGCGCGGTCGATTCCGAGTGGAGGACCCGGATTCTCTACGGCGAGCAGGACGGTCGGAAGCGCCAGGGCGAGGACGGTAACGGTGACGGCCGACGGGCGGGCGAGGAAGCGATGGCGCATGGTGGCTCCTGGGTTGATAGATCGAGGATACGACCCAATCGGACGGGAGTTGCACTCCGAGCCGCGCGCTAGGATCCGGAAGGCCGGCAGGGCCTCGCCCAGCCGGCGTCGAGAGGAGAGGACATGGGAGAGCGCTGGGTCTACGGGTTCGATGAGTTGCCCCTCGCCGAGAAGGCGGCGGGGAGCTGGGATGGAGTGCGCGGGCTGCTCGGAGGCAAGGGGGCGAACCTCGCGGACATGACGCGCGCCGGAGTGCCGGTTCCGCCGGGATTCACGGTGACGACGGCGGCGTGCAACGCTTACCTGGCGGCGGGCGAGACCTTCCCGCCGGGACTCTGGGAGGAGGAGCGGGCGGCACTCGATCGTCTCGAGGGGCAGACCGGCAAGCGCTTCGGAGATCCCGCGAACCCGCTCCTCGTCTCCTGCCGTTCCGGAGCCAAGTTCTCGATGCCGGGCATGATGGATACCGTCCTCAACATCGGCCTCAACGACGCGGTCGCCGAGGGGATGGCGAGCCTCACGGGGGACCCTCGCTTTGCCTACGACAGCTACCGCCGGCTCGTCCAGATGTTCGGCTCGGTGGTGATGGGGATCGCCGACGAGCCGTTCGAAGAGGTTCTGACCGAGGCCCGGAAGCGGGCCGGAGTCGAGAGCGACTCGGATCTCACGGCCGAGGATTGGCACCGCGTGACTGGCGAGTTCAAGGCGATCTTCGCCAGGGCGACTGGGAGCGACTTCCCGCAGGATCCGATCGAGCAGATCCGGCTCGCGACCGAGGCGGTCTTCAAGAGCTGGAACGGCAAGCGTGCGTTCGACTATCGCAAGGCCGCGAAGATCCCCCACGACCTCGGCACCGCGGTGAACATCTGCACGATGGTCTTCGGCAATCTCGGCAACGACTCGGCGACCGGCGTCGCGATGACCCGAAGTGGCGCGACCGGCGAGAACCAGATCGAAGGCGACTACCTGACCAACGCGCAAGGTGAGGATGTGGTCGCCGGCATCCGGCTGACCAAGCCGATCGAGCAGTTGAGGGAGGAGATGCCGGCCGCCTACGCCGAGTTCGCGGCGATCTGCCGCAAGCTCGAGCTGCACTACAAGGAGATGCAGGACGTCGAGTTCACGATCGAGCGCGGAAAGTTGTGGATGCTCCAGACGCGCGACGCGAAGCGGACTGCGCAGGCCGCGGTGCGGATCGCGGTGGACATGGTCGACGAGGGCCTGATCTCGCGCGAGCAGGCGGTCCTACGGGTGACCCCCGAGCACGTCGATTTCTTCCTCCACCCGCAGTTCGACAAGGCGATGGTCCGCGGCGCGGTCGAGGCCGGAGACCGGCTCGCGGTGGGGCTCAACGTCTCGCCGGGCGCCGCGGTCGGCCAGATCGCGCTCGACGCCGATACCGCGGAGCGCTGGGCGAAGCAGGAGGGCAAGCAGGTCATCATGGTCCGCCCCGAGACCAAGCCGGACGACGTGCACGGCATGCTGGCCGCGAAGGGGATCCTCACCAGCCGCGGCGGCCGCACGAGCCACGCAGCGTTGGTCGCGCGCCAGTTCGGCAAGCCGGCCGTGGTCGGCGTCTCGACCCTCGAGGTCAATCTCGAGGCGCGCGAGATCCGGGTCGGACCGCGGGTGATCCGGGAGGGGGAGTGGGTCTCGATCGACGGAACCACCGGCGAGGTCTACGCGGCGAAGCTCGAAACCGTGGTCCCCGACATCCGCGACCCCTACCTCATGAAGCTCCTCGGCTGGGCCGACGCGAGCCGCCGGCTCCAGGTCTGGGCCAACTCCGACTACCCCGGGGATGCCCGTCGCGCGCGCGAGTACGGTGCGCAGGGGATCGGGCTCTGCCGCACGGAGCACATGTTCTTCGAGACCCATCGGCTGCCGCATGTCCAGCGGATGATCCTGAACAAGGAGAACCCCGAGGTGGTCGCGGAGTGTCTCGCCGAGCTGCTGCCCCATCAGCGTGCCGACTTCGACGGTCTCTTCCGGGCCATGGACGGTCTGCCGGTGATCATCCGGCTGATCGACCCGCCGCTGCACGAGTTCCTCCCCGGTCACCTCGAGCTCGCGATGGAGGTCGAGGCGCTCGAACGGGACGGCGCCGCCGGGGCGGAGCTCACCGAGAAGAAGGGCGTCCTGGCCTCGGTGGAGAAGCTGCACGAGGCGAACCCGATGCTCGGGCTTCGCGGCGTGCGTCTGGGCATCCACATGGCGGCGCTCACCCGCATGCAGGTGCGAGCGGTCTTCGAGGCGGCCTGCGACTGCGCGGCGGACGGCGTGGACGTCCATCCGGAGGTCATGATCCCGCTGGCCGGCCACTGGCGCGAGCTCGAGGTCCAGCAGCAGGCGCTCGAAGCGGAGGCCGAGAAGGTGATGACCGAGCGCGGGCGAAAGGTGAAGTACAAGTTCGGCACCATGATCGAGATCCCGCGCGCCGCGCTCACCGCCGACCAGCTCGCCCGCTTCGCGCAGTTCTTCTCCTTCGGCACCAACGACTTGACGCAGACCACCTACGCCATCTCGCGCGACGACGCCGAGAAGGGTTTCCTCATGGAGTACCTCGAGAAGGGGATCCTCAAGGAGAATCCCTTCGCCTCGATCGACGAGGAGGGGGTGGGGAAGCTCATGGCGATGGCGGTCGAGCTCGGTCGGAAGCAGCGCCCGGGCATGGAGATCGGCATCTGCGGCGAGCACGGCGGCGACCCCAAGTCGGTCGACTTCTGCCACCGCACCGGCCTCAACTACGTCTCCTGCTCGCCGTTCCGGGTCCCCATCGCCCGCCTCGCCGCCGCCCAGGCGGCGCTCCGCGAGAAGGGGTTCCAGGCGAAGTAGAGTCGCTTGGCGATGGCCCGTATCCACCTCCTTCCCGACCCGCTGGTCTCGCAGATCGCCGCCGGGGAGGTGGTGGAGCGGCCGGCATCCGTAGTCAAGGAGCTGGTCGAGAACGCGCTCGACGCCGGGGCCCGCCGGCTCGAGATCGATCTCGTCGGGGGCGGGCGCCAGCGCGTGCGCGTGGCCGACGACGGGCAAGGCATGGGGCGGGACGACGCTCTCCTCGCCTTCGACCGGCACGCGACCTCGAAGATCGCTTCGTTCGACGACCTGGAGCGGGTGGCGACGCTGGGTTTCCGCGGCGAAGCTCTGGCGTCGATCGCCGCGGTCGCCAAGATCGAGCTCTCGACCGCCGAAGCGCCGGGCGAAGGGACGCGCGTCCTGATCGAGGGGGGGCGAGTGCTCACCGCTGAACCCGTGGCGCGGCCGCGCGGCACGACGATCGACGTCGCCTCGCTCTTCTGGAACGTCCCGGCGCGACGGAAATTCCTCAAGTCACGCGAAACCGAGCTCCGACGCGCGGTCGAGATCGTCGAGGGATACGTCCTGGCGCGACCAGAGGTCGCGTTCGGACTACGGAGCGAGGGGCGCACGCTCCTCGAGACCGCCGGCGGCGGCGCCAGCCCGGAGGGGCTGCGCGACCGGATCCGCGAGGTCTTCGGCGAGGCCTTGGCGGCTGCGCTCGCGCCGATCGAGAGCGAAGACGGGTTCGCGGGCGGCTTCGTCGGCTCGCCGGCGACCGCGCGTGGGGCGCGACGGAGCTTCGTCTACGTCAACCGGCGGCTGGTGCGCGACCGAGCCGTGCTCGCCACCTTCTATCGCGCGGTGCGCGACGAGTGGAGGAGCGACGAGTTCCCGGCCCTCTTCCTCCTTCTCGAGCTCGACCCGGCGTCGGTCGACGTCAACGTCCATCCCCAGAAAGCCGAGGTCCGCTTCCGCGACGCCGGACTCATGGATCGCCTGGGAGGCGCGCTCCGCGAAGCCCTCGCCCGGGCGCGGGGGAGCGAGCCCGCTCCGCTCCGCCCGCCTCTCGCGGTGCCGGATCTGACGCCGGCTTGGGAGGGGCTCGGAGGGCGGGCTGCCGGCGAGATCCGGGAGCACTCCGCGGCGTCATTCGACGCCCCCTCTCCCGGATGGCTGGCGGATCTAGTCTTGGCGCCGCTCGATCGCGCGCCCGTGCCACTCTCCGGGCGCGATGGAGCGATCCGTCGCTTCCGTCTGCTCGGCCAGTACAAGGGGGCGCTCCTGGTGCTGGAGGGACCGGACGGGCTCTATCTGATCGACCAGCACGTCGCGCACGAGCGGGTCCTCTTCGAGCGCCTACGCCGTGCGTTGGCAGGTGCGACACCGTCGAGCCAGCGCCTGCTCGCGCCGGTCGTTCTGGAGCTGTCCCGATCCGAGAGGCTGCGGCTGCTGGAGCTCTCCGAATCTCTCGCGGCGGTCGGATTCGAGCTCGCCGAGCTCTCGGGGGGGGCGGTCGGGTTGACGGCGGCGCCGGCCGTCCTGACGTCCGTCGAAGCCGAGGCGCTCATGGAGCGGTTGGCCGCGGATGCCGAAGCGACGGCGGAGAACCTCCGCCTGCGGTTGCTCGACGACTTCGCCGCGTCGCAGGCGTGCAAGGCGGCGGTCAAGATGCACGACGTGCTCGGTCCAGCGGCGCAGGAGGCGCTCGTCTCCGAGCTCTTCGCGGCCGAGAATCCGTACGCCTGTCCCCACGGGAGACCGGTCGTGCTGGAGCTCCCGGATGCCGATCTGGAGCGGCGTTTCGGCAGGCGGTAGGGTCCGCGCGATGAGTCCGTTCCCCCCGATCGCCGAGCTCGAGGAGCGGCTTCACCACGCCTTCGTCGATTCGGCGCTGCTCGAAGTCGCGCTCACCCACCGGTCATTCGCGAACGAGGCCGGCTCCCCGGCGCACTACGAACGGTTGGAGTTCCTGGGCGACGCGGTGCTGGGGCTCGCCACGGCGGACTGGCTCTTCCGCCGTCTCGCCGAGCGCGCCGAGGGGGAGCTGTCCCGCTTCAAGGCGACGCTGGTGAGCGAGGGTTCGCTCGCCCGCTATGCCGAGCAGCTGGGCCTCGGCGAGCACCTGCGGCTCGGGACGGGGGAGGAGCGCTCCGGCGGGCGGCTCAAGGCTTCGCTCCTGGCCGACGCGCTCGAGGCGCTCTTCGGAGCGATCTACCTCGACGGCGGTTTCGAGGCCGTGCGTCCGGTGGTGGAGCGCTACCTCGAGGCGGCGAGCGCGTGGCCCGAGGAGGACAGGCCGCGCGACGCCAAAACGGCGCTCCAGGAGCACGCGCAAGGCCGTGGCTGGGAGCTCCCCCAGTACACGGTGATCGCGGAGCGGGGTCCGGACCACCTCAAGCTCTTCGTGGTGGAGGTGAGGCTCCGTGGGGAGGTGGCGGGGCGAGGCGAGGGGAGGAGCAAGAAGAGCGCCGAGCAGGCCGCCGCCGCCGCCGCGCTCGGAGCGGCCGAAACGGCGGCGACGGAGCGCGCCGACAAGTCAGGGAGCGACGCGCTCTCCGGGGGCTAGGGGCGTCGCGCGACGAGGTCGATCTCGACCAGAGCGCCCTTGGGGAGGAAGGCGGCCTGCACGGTGGAGCGCGCCGGCTTGTGGTCTCCGAAGGCTTCGGCGTAGATCCCGTTGAGGACCGCGAAGTCCCCCATCGACTGCAGATAGACGGTGGCCTTCAAGACCTCGCCGAAGCCGCAGCCGGCGGCGGCGAGAACGTGGCGGAGGTTGGAGAAGACCCGCCGCGCCTGGGCCTCGAACCCCGCTTCGAGATCGCCGCTCGCGGGATCCGCTCCGATCTGGCCGGAGGTGAAGACGAGCTCCCCCCACGAGACGGCCTGGGAGTACGGGCCGATGGCCTTGGGCGCGAGGTCGGAGTGATGGCAGACGATCGGATGGACGGGCATCAGGAGTCTCCTTCGGCGCCCTCGACGACGCCGACATAAGGGAGGTTGCGGAACCGCTCGTCGAAGTCGAGCCCGTAGCCGACCACGAATCGGCGGCCGATCTTGAAGCCGCAGTAGTCGATCGGCACGTCGACCTCGCGGGCCTCGTGCTTGTCGAGCAGGGCGCAGAGCTTGACGCTGCGGGCGCCGCGGAAGCGGAGCAAGTCGAGAATCGTGCGTAGCGTCCATCCCGTGTCGACGATGTCCTCGACCAGGAGCACGTCCTGGTCCCGAATCGAGAGATCGATGTCGCGCTTGATGCGGATCTCCCCGGCCTTGGTGCCGCTGCCGTAGCTCGAGGTCTGGAAGAAATCGAGCCGCACCGGGACGTGCAGGTGGCGCACCAGGTCGGTGACGAAGAAGACCGACCCCTTGAGCACCCCGACCACCACCAGGCCGCTCGACCGCGCGTAGTCGGCGTCGATCGCGCGCGCCAGCTCGGCGACCCGCGCGGCGATCGCGGAGCTCTCGATGAGCGGCGTGACCGTGAAGCTATCCTTTTGTTCTTCCATGTCTTACAATCCCTCGCGACCGGCCCGAGACCCGTGACGACGACCGACATCGCCACCCTCCATCGACGCTACGTCGACCTGGCGAGCCGCTTCAAGTCGGCCTGGACCTTCCACCAGTTCCTGCAGGGCATCCAGAAGTTCTTCGCCGAGGTCGAGATCGGACGTTACCCGTCCGATTTCCAGGAGATCCACGGCACGTTGAAGACGGTGGCGGACAACCTGAGCAGCTCCGACGGGGCCAAGCTCTCCTCCCAGCTCGATCAGGTGGAGCGCCAGCTCGGCCAGATGATGGGTATCCTCTCCGCCGCCGACGTGCGCGTGTCGCCGACGCACCTGCGTCAGTTCTTCGACCGCGTCAAGAACTTCGACGAACAGATCCTAGCCCAGATGGTGCGGTTCTATCTGCTCACCGCCGGCGACGCCGGTCTCCAGGGGGACCGGCGCGACAAGGTCGATTTCCTGGTGACCCGCGTCTCCGAGGAGATCGACCGCGTGAGCTCGAGCTACGTGCTGCGGGACCGCACGCGCTTGCGCGAGCTCTACCAGGGTTTCGCCGCGGCGACGGGGGATCTCGACGTCGACGAGGCGACGCTCGCCGCGTGGCGGAGCCGGGTGGACGAGATGCGCCGCGAGCTCGCGGGCTTGGCCGGTTTCGAGGCCCTGACCGGCAGCGGCTTCGTGGCGCGATACCGCGAGGTCAAGCAACAGCTCGGGAGATTCCTCTTCCATCCCGAGCTCCTGATGCTCGTGGTGGAGACGAATCTCTCGCTCAAGAACAAGATCCGCCAGTACTACCACCTGGAAGAGCAGCGCGTGCTCGACGAATCGCACCGCATCCTCGCTTCGGAGGGGCAGGCTGGGCTCGGATCCCCTTTCGAGATCGAGCTCGACGAGTTCCGGCGCTCGATCGAGGACTTCGAGCGCAAGCAGAGGCGAGACGGCGTGAAGCTGGACGACCTCGCCCTCCTGCGCCGCCAGGTCGCCGAGATCAAGCCGCGTCTGGAGCGGCAGGCAAACGGCAGGTCGGCGGGCGAGCTCGAGACGACGCGCTTGGAAGCGAGCGCTTCAGTCCCTGCCGCGAGCGGGTCGGAGATGGGAAGGACGGACCCCGTCGACCCCCATCTCAAGGAGATCCTCGAGGCGCTCGAGGGGACCGACAACCAGGCATCCCCCAAGACGGTGGCGCTCTCGCGCGACATCTACCACTTGAGGCTCGAGCCGCGGGAGGTGCTGGCCTACCGGCGGTTGCACGTCAAGCCGGAAGGGGATCCCGAGCTCGAGCAGTTCCTTCTCGACGCCGCCGCGGTGCGATTGCGCATCAATCAGGAGGCCGCGGAGATCACGGAGCTGCTCGACGAGACGGCGGTGACGAAGGACGCGCCGGTCTTCGAGCGCGCGCGGCTGACCACGCGCCATGCCGACGCGCTCGTGCAGCGGTTCGGGCACTTCATCGATCTCACGGTGCAGGATGGAGCGTTCGGGGAGGCGCAGCAACTGCAGCTGCTGCGCATGCGGCTGATCCGCGACTACTCCGGGCTCTGGCTGCTGGTCAACCGACCTTCCAACTAGCCTTCGTCCACGAGGGACGGGGCGTCGAGAAGCGCGGCGAGGAGCGCACGAACTCGCGCCGCGGACGCGGCGCCCGCCGCCAGCACTTCCTCGTGGGCGAGGGGCGTGGCGCTGACGCCGGCGCCCGGATTCGCCGCCAGCGAGAGCACCAGGCAGCGCAGACCCAGATGGCGCGCGGCGATCACCTCGTGCACGGTCGACATGCCCACCAGGTCGGCGCCCAGCCGGCCGAGCATGCGGACCTCGGCCGGAGTCTCGTAGGAGGGACCGGGAAGCCCCGCGTAGACCCCCTCGACGAGCTCGATGCCGAGCCGCTCGGCGAGGCCCCGCGCGAGCGTCCGGAGCGCGGCGTCGTAGGCGGCGCTCAGGTCGGGAAAGCGGGGCCCCCAGTCCGCAGGAGGCTCCCCCCAGAGGGGATTCCGGCCCGTGAGGTTCAATTGATCCGAGACCAGGGCCAGAGTTCCCGCGGGCCAGTCGGTACGGACGGCGCCGGAGGAGTTCGTCATCACCAGCACGCGCGCCCCGAGAGCCGCGCCCCAGCGGATCGGGAAGACGACGTCGCCCGGCTCGTAGCCCTGGTAGCCGTGCAGGCGGCCGCGGAAGTAGAGGACGTGGCGGCCCGTCGCGGTGCGGATCAGCTCGACCTCGTGGCGATGCCCGGGGACGGAGCGAACGGGGAAGGGGAGCCAGTCGGCGAGAGGCTCCGGCCCCACGAGCGGAGCGCCGAGCTCGACTCCGAGGCCCGAGCCCGCGACCAGCACGATCTCCGGCCGGGGACGTCCGAGCTCGCGCCAGCGGCGCGCGGCGGCGGCGATGGCGGCGGCGTGATGTTCCACGGAGGAGGATCCTAGCAGCGGGCATGACACGCCTGGAGGCCCGGCTCGGCGTGGGCTATTCTTCGTCGGATGTCGGAGCTCGACGAACAGATCGCCAACCGCCGTCGCAAGCGCGAGGAGCTCGCCCAGGGCGGCGTCGACGTCTTCCCGGCACGGGTCCCGTACGACCTGGAGCCTTCGGCCGTGCAGGCCGCCTACGGCGAGCGGAGCGCCGAGGAGCTCGCGGCGGCGGCGCTCCGGCTGCGCGTGCCCGGGCGCATCCGCGCCATCCGCGAGCAGGGCAAGCTGGTCTTCCTCGACCTCGCGGACGGCGCCTCCAAGATCCAGCTCTTCGTGCGGCGGAACCTGCTCGACGAGGGCTCACGCGAGCTCCTCGCGGCGCTCGATCTGGGCGATCACCTGCTCGCGGAGGGCGAGCTGCTGCGCACCCGCACCGGAGAGCTCTCGATCGCTCCCGAACGCCTGATCCTGCTGGCGAAGGCGCTCCGGCCGCTGCCCGAGAAGTGGCACGGCCTCGCCGACACCGAGACGCGCTACCGCCAGCGCTACCTCGACCTGGTCGCGAATCCCGAGTCGCGGCGCGTCTTCGAGGTGCGGGCCGCGCTGGTGCGCGGGATCCGCGCCTTCCTCGATCGCCGGGGCTTCCTGGAAGTCGAGACGCCGATGATGCAGCCGGTCCCGGGCGGCGCCGCCGCGCGCCCGTTCGTCACCCACCACAACGCGCTCGATCTCGAGCTCTACCTGCGCATCGCCCCCGAGCTCTACTTGAAGCGGCTCCTGGTCGGAGGGCTGCACAGGGTCTACGAGATCAACCGGAACTTCCGCAACGAGGGGCTTTCGACCCAGCACAATCCCGAGTTCACGATGCTCGAGTTCTACTGGGCCTACAGCGACTACGAGCAGCTGATGGATCTCACCGAGGAGCTGATCTCGGAGCTCGCGCGCGACGTGCTCGGCGCGGAACGCCTGACGTACGGCGGTCGCGCGCTCGACCTCAGACGGCCCTGGCCGCGCTGGTCGATGGGAGAGGCTCTGGTGGAGCTCGCCGGAGTGGCTCGCGAGCGCACGCGGGATGCCGAGGGGCTCCTCGCGGAGTACGCCGCGCGCGGCATCGAGCCGCCGCCGCACGCCACCGGGAGCGAGGCGCCGAGCTACGGCGTTCTCCTGGCGGAGCTCTTCGAGCGCCTCTGTGAGGAGGGGCTCGACGGTCCCGCCTTCATCGTCGATCACCCGGTCGAGATCTCGCCGCTCGCCAAGCAGAAGCGGGAGGATCCGCGATTCACCGAGCGCTTCGAGCTCTATCTGGGCGGCATGGAGATCGCGAACGCCTTTTCCGAGCTCAACGACCCGGACGTGCAGGCCGAGCGCTTCCGGCAGCAGCTCGCGGCCCGCGCCGCCGGCGACCACGAGGCGCACCGCTTCGATCAGGACTACGTGCGGGCGCTCGAGCACGGCATGCCGCCGGCGGGCGGCGAAGGTCTCGGCATCGATCGTCTGACCATGCTCTTCACGGATCGGACCTCGATTCGCGACGTGATCCTCTTTCCGCTCCTGCGGCCGGAGCGCGAGCCCGGCGCAACCGGCGCCGGCGGCTGAGCGTGCGCTCGCTCGGCGCTTCGTTTCCGCTCGCGCTGGCTCTCCGCTACCTGCGCAGCACCCGACGCGACGCCTTCGTCAGCTTCCTCTCGGTCGTCGCGGCCGCCGGCATCGGGCTCGGCGTGGCGGCGCTGGTGGTGGCGCTCGCGGCGCTCACCGGGATGCAGCGAACGCTGAAAGGGGAGATCCTGGCGCGCACCCCGGCCCTCGACCTGCAGCTGCCGGGCGGGATCGATGCCGCGGAGGTGGCGCGACGCGTGCGCGCCCTGGATGGCGTCGTCCAAGTCCAGGGCGGCATCACCGGGAGCGGATGGCTCGTCGCCGGGGGGAGGGCGCTCGAGGTCGAGATCACGGGCTTCGAGGGCCCGGTGCCGCCCCACTTCCCGGGGGCAGCGGGCTTCCCCCCGGGGCTCTATCTGGCGGACCGGCTGGCCGCCCGGTCCGGCCTCCGTCCGGGGGACGTCGCGGAGCTCGTGTCGCCGCTGCCGACGCTCTCGCCGTTCGGACCCCAGCCCCGATCGCTCGCCGTCCCGGTCTCCGGGACATTTCGTGCCGGACGGGTCGAGAGCGTGCTCCGGGTCGCCCTTCCGATCGACCGGGCCGAGGTCCTCTTCGGGAAGGGGCGGAATCGGCACCTCTTCGTCACGGCGCGCAGCCTCGACGAGGCCCTCGGGCTGGCGGCGCGAATCGCCGCCGTCGTGCCGCCGCAGGTGCGGGTCGCCACGTGGCGGGAGCTCAATCGCCCCCTCTTCTTCGCGCTCCGTCTCGAGAAGACCGTGCTCTTCCTCGCCGTTTCGCTGGTGGTCCTCGTGGCCGCCCTCGCGCTGGTGGCCGACCTGGCGCTGATCGCCGCGAACAAGCGCCGGGAGCTCGGCATGCTGATGGCGCTCGGGGCGGGTGCGCCGTCGCTCCGGCGCGCCTTCGTCTGGTTGGGCGGCATGCTGGGCGGCATCGGCGCGGTCGCGGGAGCGACTCTCGGAGCGGCGGTCGCGGTGGTTCTCGACCGTACGCGACTCGTCCGCATGCCGAGCGGCGTCTACTTCGTGGACTATCTCCCCTTCGCGGTGCCGCTCGGAGATCTCGCTCTGGTCGTCGGCGTGACCATGCTGCTGGCGCTCGCCTGCGCGGTTTACGGTGCCGAGCGCGCGACGCGCCTTCTGCCGGTCGAGGCGCTGCGCGCATGAGCGTTCCGGTCAGTGCCCGCGGGGTCTGGAAGTCCTTCCGCGACGCGGGACGGGACGTCGAGGTGCTGCGCGGGCTCGACCTCGAGATTCGGGCCGGAGAGCGCCTGGCGATCGTCGGCGCCTCGGGGTCCGGCAAGTCGACTTTGCTGCACCTGCTCGGCGGGCTCGACCGCGCCGATCACGGCGAGATCGAGGTAGGGGACCGGCGACTCGACCGGCTCGCGGCCGAGGGTCTAGCCGCGTTCCGCAACCGGACGGTCGGCTTCGTCTTCCAGTTTCATCAGCTGCTGGCCGACTTCACGGCGCTCGAGAACGTCCTGCTCCCCGGCCGCATCGCGGGGCGTCCACTCGCGGAGCTCGAGCCGGTCGCCGAGGAGCTTCTTTCCGAGGTCGGCTTGGACGAGCGATCGGATCACTTTCCGTCGCAGCTCTCGGGGGGCGAGCAGCAGCGGGTGGCGCTCTGCCGGGCGCTGATTCTCGAGCCCGCGCTCCTCCTGGCCGACGAGCCGACCGGGAGTCTCGACGCAGCGAGCGGAGAGGTCGTGCTCGAGCTCCTCGAGCGGCTGCAGAGGCGCCGTGGCACCACCTCGGTGATCGTCACCCACAATCCGGCTCTGGCCGGCCGCTGTGATAGGATCTTGCGGCTTCGAGATGGGGTACTGAGCGCCTGAAGTCCCTGATTTCAGGGCACTTCCGAGCGGGCGCCAAGGAGTCCCGAGTGTTCGAGAAATTCAACGAGAAGGCGCGGCGGGCGCTCTTCTTCGCCCGCTACGAGGCCTCGAAGCTAGGCAGTCGCGTCATCGAGTCCGAGCACGTGCTGCTCGGTATCCTCCGGGAGGGGGAGGAGTCGGTCGCGGAGCTCTTCCGCCGCCTGCACGTGAAGCCGGAGGAGATCCGCCGCGACATCGAAGGGGAACGCGTCTTCGTCGAGCGTATCTCCTCGACGGCGGAGCTCCCGCTCTCGGAGGAGTCGAAGAAGATCCTCGCCTACGCGTCCCACGAGGCGGAATCGATGATGCACCCCTCGGTCGGCTCGGAGCACCTGCTGGTCGGCATCCTGCGCGTCGAGGGTTGCGTCGCCATGCGGGTGCTGACGCAACACGGGCTCGACGTCTACACGCTGCGCGAGGAGGTGCTCTCGATCGCCAAGGAGCGCGAGTCCTCGCAGCAGAAGAAGGAGCTCCCGTTCCTCTCGGAATACGCCCGCGATCTGACCGCGCTCGCGACCCAGGGGGGCTTCGATCCCCTGATCGGCCGCGAGCGCGAGGTCGAGCGCATCATTCAGATCCTCTCGCGGCGCACCAAGAACAACCCGATCCTGCTGGGTGAGCCCGGGGTCGGGAAGACCGCGATCGTCGAGGGCTTGGCGCAGCGCATCGTCGAGGGCATGGTGCCGATCTTCCTCGCCAGCAAGCGGGTCCTGGCGCTCGATCTCTCCCTGATCGTGGCGGGCACGAAGTATCGCGGCCAGTTCGAGGAACGGCTGAAGGGGATCCTGAAGGAGCTCCGCGAATCGAAGGAGATCATCGTCTTCGTCGACGAGATCCACTCCCTGATCGGCGCCGGATCGGCGGAAGGCTCGCTCGACGCGGCGAACATCCTGAAGCCGGCGCTCTCGCGCGGCGAGATCTCCTGCATCGGCGCGACGACGCTCAAGGAGTACCGGAAGTTCATCGAGAAGGACCGCTCGCTGTTGCGCCGGTTCCAAGCCATCCAGGTGGCGCCCCCGGGACCGGAGGAGACGATGCAGATCCTCACCGGCGTGCGGGAGCGCTACGAGGAGTTTCACAAGGTGCGCTACACCACCGAGACGCTGCGCACCGCGATCTACCAGTCTTCGCGCTACATCGCGGACCGGTTCCAGCCGGACAAGGCGATCGACGTGATCGACGAGGCCGGCGCCAAGGTGAAGCTGCGCCGGGTGCGGGACACCCAGAATCTGCGGCGGCTCGAGCAGGAGATCAGGCAGGTCGTGCGCGACATGAAGAGCGCCATCTCCGACAAGAACTTCGAATCCGCGGTCTACCTGCGCGAGCGCGAGATCGAGCTGCGCGAAGACCTCGAGCGCATGGGCGTCTCGGCGGAGGAGGAGGTCGAGCTCGAGGTCACGCCGCGTGACATCGAAGAGGTCATCTCCTCGTGGACCGGAATTCCGGTCGCCAGCCTTGAGAAGGACGAGGCCGAGAAGCTGATGAACATGGAGGAGACGCTGCGCCAGCGCGTGGTCGGGCAGGATGCCGCCATTTCGGCGATCTCCCGGGCGATCCGGCGATCGCGTCTCGGCGTCGCGAATCCCCACCGCCCGATGGGCTCCTTCATCTTCCTGGGACCGTCGGGCGTGGGGAAGACCGAGGTCGCGCGACGGCTGGCCGAGTTCCTCTTCGGCTCCCAGCACGCGCTCGTCCGCTTCGACATGAGCGAGTACATGGAGAAGCACGCGGTCTCGAAGCTCATCGGTTCGCCGCCCGGATACGTCGGCCACGAGGAGGGGGGCCAGCTCACGGAGCGGATCCGCCGGCAGCCCTACTCGTTGGTGCTCTTCGACGAGATCGAGAAGGCGCATCCGGACGTCGCCAACCTGCTGCTCCAGATCCTCGAAGACGGCATGTTGACCGATTCCTACGGCAATCAGGTCGACTTCAAGAACACGCTTCTCCTGATGACCTCGAACGTCGGGTCCAAGCTCGTCCTCCGGGGCGGGCGCATGGGATTCGGAGGCCAGGACGCCGAGGAGGCGTTCCGCCGGCTCGAAGACGAGATCCTGAGCGAGCTGCGGCGAACGTTCAGCCCGGAGTTCATCAACCGGGTCGACGAGGTGATCGTCTTCCACCCGCTGGGCGAGACGGAGCTCAGGGCGGTCGTCGACATCCTGCTCGAGGAGGTCAACGAGACGCTGGCGCAACGCAATCTCCGGGTTGAGGTCACGCCCGCGGTCCGCGAGTGGCTCCTGCGCAAGGCGGGCGTCGACCCCTCGACGGGCGCACGGCCCCTCCGGCGGACGATCCAGCGTCACCTTCAGGATACGGTCTCCGAGCTCCTCATCCGCTCTGGAGGGCAGGACTTCGACCTGGTCGAAGCGGACGTCGTGGACGGCGAGCTTTCGGTGCGGGCACGCCGCCGTGAGATGATCCCGAGTGGGACCTGACGGGACCGCTGGACGCCCCGGACCAGGGGCGCCCCGACCGGACGTGGTATCCGACTTGCAGCACGCGGGGAGGGTATGAGGCTTCTCAAGGTATGGCTTGCGCTTGCCGCGCTCGCCGCGAGCAGCGCGCGCGCGGAGACGATTCGCGCCATCGAGTTCCAAGGCCTGAAACTCCTGCCGGCGGAGACGCTCAGCTACTACCTGGGCATCGCCGAGGGGCAGGAGCTCGACGAATCGGCGCTCAACCGGAACCTGCACGACCTCTGGAGCCGGAATCTGATCGACGACCTGAAGATCGACCGCGTGCCGGTCGACGGCGGCGTCAAGCTGGTGATCTCGGTGGTCGAGCGCCCCATCTTGCGCTCCCTCGATTATCAGGGTCTCAAGCGAGTCTCGAGGACCGACGTCAACGAGCGTATCTCGAAGGAGGCGATCGAAGTGCGGGAGGGATCGCCGCTCAACCTGGGCGAGCTCAAGCGGCTGCAGTCGACGATCGAGGCGATGTACCGCGAGAAGGGGTTTCGGTTCGCGCAGGCGACCTACACGCTGGAGGAGGTGTCGCCCACCGAGAGGCGCGTCGTCTTCCAGATCGACGAGGCCGAGCGCGTGCGCATCGGCGACCTCAAGTTCACCGGCAACAAGGTGTACGGCGACTGGCGCCTGAAGTGGACGATGAAGAAGACCAAGGAGACGAACCTCCTCTGGCGCATGCTGAAGAAGGACATCTACAACCCGGCCACGGTGGACGAGGACCTGCAGAAGGTCCGAGACCTCTATCGTGGGATCGGCTACAAGAACGTCGAGGTCGAGGATCCGCTGCTCAGCGTCCTCCAGAAGGGCGGGGGGAAGCGCCGCCTGGGAGTCGAGATCCCGGTCGTCGAGGGGGAGCGCTGGAAGCTCGGAAAGATCTCGATCGAAGGCGAGCAGGTCTTTCGCGAGCAGGCGTTGCTCTCGAAGTTCGGCAAGTCGCGTGGCGGCTGGCTGCGCTCCAAGCTCATCTCCGACGGCGCGGAGGCGATCCACGAGACCTACCGCAACTACGGTCACATCTTCGCTTCCGTGGACACCGAGGTCCGGGAGCGCGAGGGCAACGTCGCGGATCTGGTGGTGAACATCCAGGAGGGCGATCAGTACAAGGTCGGCCGCATGGAGTTCCAGGGCAACACCCGAACGCACGACAAGGTTCTGCGCCGGGAGTTCCGCATCCAGGAAGGGACGTTGCTCAACATGGGGGGCGTCAAGAGCAGCCTCTTCAAGGTCAACCAACTCGGATACTTCAAGCTCAAGGAAGACGACCCCATCCAGTTCGAGAACTTCGACACCGAGAAGAAGACGGTCGATCTCCTCGTGCAAGGGGAGGAGAGCGACCGCACCGAGCTCCAGGTCGGCGCCGGCTGGAGCGAGACCTACGGATTCTTCGGCACGCTCTCGGTCAAGACGCAGAACTTCCTCGGCCGAGGGGAGACGGTCGGCGTCTCCTATCAGTCGGGGCGATATCAGGACGAGTTCGACGTCTCCTACTACATTCCCTGGTGGCTCGATCGGCCGCAGAGCCTGGGTCTCCAGGTCTACAAGAGCAACCTGAACTATTCCTACTACGTCGGGCAGGACTACGAGCGCAAGTCCGACGGTGCGGTGCTCACCTACGGGCGCAACCTGGGACTCTTCAGCAGCGCCTCGGTGAGCTTCACGCAATCGAAGCTCAAGGACCGGCTCGCGCAGCGCGTCGGCGACAACGTCCTCCAGCAGTCCTACGACATCTCGAACTCGTCGATCCGGCCGGCGTTCAGCTACGACAGCCGCGACAGCCGGATGGAGACCACGGTCGGCACCCGCTATTCGGCGTCGCTCGAGTTCGCGGGCGGCTTCCTGGGCGGCGACAACTACTTCTGGCGCCCCGAGACGCAGTTCAGCTACTTTCTCCCGCTCACCCGCGCGCCGGTCAAGACGCTGGCCGCCTTCAACATCGAAGCGGGCTGGGTCGAGCCTTTCTCGGGTCACGAGGTCCTGCCGCTCGAGCGCTACTTCCTGGGGGGCGAGAACAGCGTGCGCGGGTTCCAGTTCCGCTCCCTCTGGGTGCGAGACGAGAAGACCGACGAGCCGGTCTACGACAACGGCTTCTACAAGGGCGGGAACAAGTACTTCCAGATGAACCTGGAATACCACTTCCTGCTCGGTGGGCCCTTCCGGATGATCCTCTTCGCGGACGGCGCGAACGTCTACGACGACAATCAACGCATCGATCCGACGCGGTTGCGGTACTCGGCTGGCGCCGAGCTCAGGATCTTCGTGCCGGTCTTCGGAGCACCCCTGCGATTCATCTACGCGACCAACCTGGATCCGAGGCCCGAGGATCAGTTCGAGAGCTTCCAGTTCAGCATTGGCGCGACTTTCTAGGACGACAAGGAGCGACTCATGGATGCGAGCATTCGGAGGGTGATGGGTAGGGCCTTGCGGAGCGCCCTGGTGGCGGCCGGCGTGCTGACGCTCGCCGGTTTCGGCGTCGCCGCCGCCGAGGCGCAGGTCGCCAAGATCGGCGTCATCGACGTGCAGCGGCTGGTCACCGACTCGGTGGCCGGCAAACAGGCGCTCGCGGGGCTCAAGAAGCTCCAGGACGAGAAGATCGCGCAGGGCAAGGCGAAGAACGACGAGATCGAGGCGCTGCGCAAGCGGCTCAGTGACGGCAGGCTGTCGCTCGCCGACGACAAGATCGCTGAGCTCGAGAAGCAGCTCGAAGACAAGGTCACCGCCCTCCGGCGCTTCCAGGAGGACGCCGAGCGCGACTTCAACAAGAGCCGTGAGAACGCCTTCGGGGACATCGAGCGCCGCGTCTTCCCGGTCATCGAGCAGGTCGGCAAGGAGGCCGGTTTCACCTTTATCTTCAACAAGTTCCAGAGCGGTCTCGTGTATGCCGCGGACGGCACGGACATCACCGACCAGATCATCCAGCGCTTCGACGCCGCCGTGGCCGCGCAACCCAAGGGGAACTGACGCTTGAGCTGGACGCTCGGGGAGCTCGCCGAGCGCGTCGGAGGCGAGGTGCGCGGCGACGCCTCCCGCCGAATCGCCGGTCTCGCGACGCTCGAGTCCGCCGGACCGGACGAGCTCTCGTTCTTCACGCACCCGAGATACGAGGCGGCGGCCCGGGCATCTCGCGCCGCCGCGATCCTGTTGCGGCGGGGCCTGGACTTGCCAGGCCGTGACCTCCTCTGGGTCGATCACCCCGCGCTTGCCCTCGCACGACTGCTCGAGCTCTTCCATCCGCGCCACCGTCCGGCGCCGGGCGTGCATGCGACCGCGGTGCTCGCTACCGACGCGGAGGTCGCGCGGTCCGCGCACGTCGGGGCCTACGTGGTCGTGGGCGCCGGCTCCAGGGTCGGCGCCGGCAGCGTTCTCCACCCGCACGTCGTGGTCGGTGAGCGTTGCCGCATCGGGGAGGGCGCCGTCCTGCATCCCCACGTAGTGCTCTACGACGGTGTCGAGATCGGAGCAGGCGTGGTCGTGCACGCGGGCAGCGTGCTCGGGAGCGACGGCTTCGGCTATGCCTCGGTGGCCGGGGTGCACCACAAGATCCCGCAGGTCGGGAACGTGCAGGTGGGGCAGGACGTGGAGATCGGAGCGCTCGTCGCGATCGACCGCGCGCTCCTCGGCTCGACCTCGATCGGCGACGGAAGTAAGATCGACAACCTCGTGCAGGTCGGCCACAACGTCGAAGTCGGACGGGCGTGCGTGCTCTGTGGGCAAGCGGGTATCGCCGGCAGCGCGCGGCTCGGGAACGGCGTGGTGCTGGCGGGCCAAGCGGGGGTGTCGGGGCACCTGACGGTGGGCGACGGCGTGCAGGTGGCGGCGAAGTCGGCGGTGCTGGGAGAGGTCGCGCCGGGTCGGGTGGTGGCCGGGATTCCGGCGGTCGAGATCGCCACCTGGAGGCGAAGCCAGGCGACCTGGCGCCGACTCGGCGGACTGTTGCGGCGGCTGCGCGCGATCGAGCGCCGGCTGGGGATCAAGGGATCGGGTGGAGAAGAGAGTGACGAACGAGATTCGTGACTGGGACACGCGCTGGGTGATGTCGGTGTTGCCGCATCGCTACCCGATGCTGCTGATCGACCGCGTGCTCGAGATGGAGCCCAAGCGCAGGATCCTGGCGCTCAAGAACTTCACCATCAACGAGGAGTTCTTCGCCGGCCACTTTCCGGAGCATCCGGTGGTGCCGGGAGTCCTGCTCGTCGAGGCGATGGCCCAGGCGGGCGGCATCTTGCTGATGCACGACGACCCGGACCGGCACCGCAAGCTCCTGCTCTTCATGTCGATCGAGCGCGCCCGCTTCCGCAAGCCGGTGGTGCCGGGTGACCGGGTGCACTTCGAGGCCGAGGTCCTCAGGCTCAAGGCGAATCACTGCAAGCTCGCCGCGCGTGCCCTCGTCGATGGGCAGGTGCACGCCGAGGCCGAGCTGCTCTCGACGACCGTCGACCGGGATTCGATCCGATGAGCGCGCACCTTCACGCCACTGCCGTGGTCGATCCCGGCGCCCGTCTCGGCGACGGCGTCGTCATCGGCCCGTTCGTCTCCGTCGGTGCCGACGTCGAGATCGGCGACGGGACGGAGGTCGGCGCGCACGCCGCCATCCACGGCCCGACGCGGATCGGCCGCGAGAACCGGATCTACGCGCACGCCTGTCTCGGCTTCGATCCCCAGGACCTCAAGTTCGGCGGCGAGATCGTCCGCCTGGAGGTCGGCGATCGCAACGTGATCCGCGAGTTCGTGACCTTCCACCGAGGCACCGGCAAGGGCGGGGGCGTGACGCGCGTCGGCGACGAGAATCTGTTCATGACGTACAGCCACGTCGCGCACGACTGCCAGGTCGGAAGCCGGACGATCTTCGCCAACTGCGCGACGCTCGCCGGGCACGTCGAAGTCGGCGACGACGCCATCGTCGGCGCGTTCTCGGCCGTCCAGCAGTTCGGCCGAGTGGGAAGGCACGCCTACATCGGCGGCTACACCCGGTTGCTGGTCGACGCCCTGCCGTTCGTCAAGACGGTGGGACTGAGGCCCGCCGTCTACGGCGTCAACCGGATCGGTCTCCGACGGAAGGGATTCAGCGACGAGCGCGTGCGGACGTTGCAAAGGGCCTTCCGCGTCTTCCTCCGCTCGGGGCTCAATACGACGATGGCGCTGGCGCGGCTCGAGGAGGAGCTCGGAGGCGAGCCCGACGTCCGCTACCTGATCGACTTCGTGCGCTCGGCGAGGCGCGGCGTCGTGCGTGCTCTTCCGAGCGGCCGGGAGGAGGAGGCGGGCGGTGCCGAGTAGCTTCGCGGCGGGCGTCTTCGGCGTCGGTGCTCTCGGACGCCATCACACGCGGATTCTCTCGACGCTCGAAGGAGCGGACCTCGTCGGCATCCATGACCCGCGTGCGGAGACCGCGCGACAGGTCGCGATCGAGCACGGAGCGCGGGCCTGGGAGTCGTTCGACGAGCTCGCGGATCGCATCGAGGTGGCGGTGCTCGCCGCGCCGACCGTGCTGCACGCGGAGCTCGGCGAGAAGCTCCTCGCGCGCGGCGTGCACGTCCTGGTGGAGAAGCCGATCGCGGCCTCGCTCGCCGAGGCCGACCGCATGATCGAGCTCGCCGCAGCCAAGGGGCGGGTGCTCTCGGTGGGTCACGTGGAATTCCACAATCCTGCCGTGCAGGCCCTGATGGGAGCGGGGCTCGCGCCCCGCTTCGTGGAGATCCAGCGTCTCGGCGTCTTCTCTCCGCGCAGCCTCGACATCGACGTGATCCTGGATCTCATGATTCACGACGTGCAGATCCTGCAGGCCCTCGACGGGTCCGCGGTGGCGGAAGTCCGGGCAACCGGAGTGCCGGTGCTCTCCGAGCGCATCGACATCGCGAATGCGCGCCTCGCCTTCGCGTCGGGGATGGTCGCCAACGTCACCGCTTCGCGCGTCTCGGGCGAGCGGGTGCGGAAGCTGCGCGCCTTCTTCGGCGATCGCTACGTGTCGCTCGACTACCAGGCGCAGGAGATCAAGGGTTACCGGCTCGAGCGATCGGCCGGCGGGCGCTCGATCCTCGCCGCAGATCTCGCGGTGGAGAAGGCCGAGCCCCTGCGGCGGGAGCTCGAGGCCTTCCTCGCGGCCTGCCGGGGCGAGAGGGTGCGGCACGTCGACGGTGTCGCCGGCCGCGCCGCCCTCGCGACCGCGCTCGAAATCGTCGCGGCGGCTTCGCCCCAGGGCGGGCCGTAGTCCGTGTGCTAGTGTCCGCTCGCCCGCCGGTCCCTCGACCGGCGTCCGGCGGCGGGTGATCTCAACAGGCAACAGCTGGAAGTCGGAGGGTGCGATGAGCGAGGCGAGGATCGGTGTGATCGGCGGAAGCGGGCTCTACGAGATGGCGGGTCTCGCCATCCGCGAGGAGCGCCGTCTCGAGACCCCCTGGGGGGAGCCCTCGGATGCCTACATCCTGGGCGCGCTCGACGGCCGGCCGGTCGCTTTCCTCGCGCGCCACGGCCGCGGTCACCGGCTCCTCCCGACCGAGCTCAACTTCCGCGCCAACGTCTATGGTTTCAAGACCTTGGGTGTCGAGTTCCTGATCTCGGTCTCGGCCGTGGGCTCCCTGAAGGAGGAGTACGCGCCGGGTCACATCGTCATTCCGGACCAGTTCTTCGACCGCACGCGCCATCGTCCGGACACCTTCTTCGGCGAGGGGCTCGTGGCGCACACGTCGCTGGCGCACCCGGTCTCGGGGATCCTCGCCGGGATTCTCCTCGAAGCGGCGCGAGGCGAGGGGGCCACGGTCCACATGGGCGGCACCTACGTCAACATGGAGGGGCCGCAGTTCTCGACCCGCGCCGAGTCCTTCGCCTATCGTCACCTCGGCATGGACATCATCGGCATGACCAATCTGCAGGAGGCGAAGCTCGCGCGCGAGGCCGAGATCGCCTACGCCTCGCTCGCCATGATCACCGACTACGACTGCTGGCGCGAGGAAGAGGAGGCGGTCACGGGAGAAGGGGTCATGGAAGTCCTGCGCAAGAACGTGGCGCTCGCCCAGCGCGTGGTGCGCCGCGCGATCGGCCGCCTCGGCGACGGGGTCGCGAACGACTGCGCCTCCGCTCTGGCGATGTCGCTGATCACCGATCCCAACCTGGTGCCGCCCGCGACCCTCTCGAAGCTCGCGCCGCTCGTCGACAAGTACCTCGTTCGCGAGGGCGGCAAGCTCGCCTGGAGACGCTAGGGCGGGCCACCCGCCACGCCGGTCGCGAGCGATGACGCGCATCCTGGTCACCAACGACGACGGCGTCTACTCGGAGGGCCTGAAGCTCCTGGCGGGAGCTCTCGGGCGCCTGGGCGAGGTCGTCGTCGTCGCTCCCGATCGCGAGCAGAGCGCCACCGGCCACAGCCTGACGTTGACGCGCCCGCTGCGCATGCAGCGACTCGACGAGAACTGGTACGCGGTGGACGGGACGCCGACCGACTGCGTGAACCTCGCGGTGCTCTCGCTGATGCGCGCGGCGCCGCCGGACCTCGTCGTCTCCGGCATCAACTTCGGGCTCAACATCGGCGACGACGTGACCTACTCCGGAACGGTGTCGGCGACCTTCGAGGCTTCTCTCCTGGGCATCCCGTCGATCGCCTTCAGCCAGGAGGTCGCCGAGGGGTTCTCCTTCGCGCGCTCCTCACGCCTCGCCGCCGGGTTCGTCGAGACGGTCATCGCCGAGCAGGTGCCGCGCGATCTCCTCCTCAACGTCAATTTCCCGGCGGCACCCGCCCGCGGTGTGGCCTTCACGCGCCTTGGCAAGCGCGTCTACCAGCAGTCGGTGATCGAGAACGTCGATCCGCGGGGGCGCAAGTACTACTGGATCGCCGGAACGCCCCTCTGGCAGGAGGATCCCGGGACCGATCACGCGGCCGTGCAGGAACGGTTGGTTTCGGTGACGCCGCTCCACCTGGATCTCACCGACTACCGCAGCCTCGAGAACTATGGCGGCCTCGGCCGCCGGCTGAGCGGCCTGCTGCCGCACGACGGAAGCGATGCTGGGTGACACCATCCTGCGCGAGCGCATGGTGCGAGAGCTCCTGGAGGCGCGGGGCATCCGCGATCTCCGCGTGCTCGCGGCGATGCGGGAGGTCCCGCGCCACTTCTTCGTGCGGGACCACCTGAAGAGCCAGGCCTACAGCGGCCACGCCCTCCCGATCGGCGAGGCACAGACCATCTCGCACCCCTACATCGTCGCGCGCATGACCGAGCTGCTGGAGATCGACGCCGCCCACAAGGTGCTGGAGATCGGCACCGGGTCTGGGTACCAGACGGCGATCCTGGCGCGGCTCGCCCGGTGGGTCTACAGTCTGGAGCGGCTTCCCGAGCTCGCGCACCAGGCGATCCGCCGCATGCGGCAGCTCGAGATCCTGAACGTCAAGATCCAGGCCTTCGACGGAACGGTGGGTTGGAGCGAAGTGGCGCCATTCGATCGTATCCTCGTGGCCGCGGGCGCGCCCGAGGTTCCCAAGCCGCTGCTCGAGCAGCTGGCTCCGAAAGGCAGGCTGTTGATCCCCGAGGGTGGCCGGAGCGAGCAGCGGCTCGTGCTCTACGAGCGGCTGGCGCGAGGCGTGCGGCGCAGGGAGCTCGAAGCGGTGGCCTTCGTGCCGCTCGTGGGGCGGCACGGTTGGAGCGAGCACGAGGAGAAGCGACGGTGACCAGCGCCCGCTACCGAGTCACGGGCTTGGTGCAGGGCGTCGGGTTCCGGTACTACGCCCGGCGGCTAGCGCGGGACTGCGGCGTCGTGGGCTGGGTGCGCAACGAGCCCGACGGATCGGTGGTCGCGGAAGCGAGCGGGTCGCCCGAAGCGCTGGTGGCGTTCGCCTCGGGCCTGCGCATGGGTCCGCCCGCGGCGCGGGTGGAGCGCGTCGACAGCTTGCCCTGTCCCGAGGCGAAGCCGAGGGGCGGTTTCGACATCGTTTGAAGGGGGACTACGCGTGGACGATCTGAAGTGCTTCATCCGCGAAGTGGCGGACTTTCCGAAGCCGGGCATCAACTTCTACGACATCACGACCCTACTCAAGGATCCGCTGGCGCTGCGCATGACGGTCGACCGGTTCGCCTGGCTCTTTTCGCGCGGCCACCGCGTCGACAAGGTGATCGGCATCGAGTCGCGCGGCTTCATGTTCGGACCCTCGCTCGCCTACAGCCTGAACGCCGGATTCGTGCCGGTGCGCAAGCCGGGCAAGCTCCCGGCGCGCACGGTCTCCCAGTCCTACGAGCTCGAGTACGGCTCCGACCGGCTGGAGATGCACGCCGACGCGATCGAGCGGGGAGAGCGGGTCCTCATCGTCGACGACGTCATCGCGACCGGCGGCACCGCGGTCGCGGCGGCCGCCCTGGTGGAAGCGCAGGGAGCCTCGGTCGCGGGCTTCGGTTTCATCATCGAGCTCTCCTTCCTGCCCGGCCGCCAGAAGCTCGCGGCCTACGAGGTCGAGTCGCTGATCCGGTACTGACATATACTCTGCGGTCGGGCGGCTGTAGCTCAGTTGGATAGAGCAGGAGCGTCCTAAGCTCTTGGTCGGGGGTTCGACTCCTCCCAGCCGCACCAGCCAAAGCGCCACGGCGCCCGCTCGGCGCCGAGCCAGACAGAAGGCGAGGACTCCGTCGCATGGATTCGGTCACCCGCGAAGATCTCAAGAGAAACGAGCTCGGCGAAGCGCTCGAGAAGGGCATCCACTACGCCGAGGATCATGCCCGGACGCTCGCCTGGACGGTCGGCAGCGTGCTCGGCGCCGCCGTGCTCGCGGTGGCGGTCTACCTCTGGTGGCACGGCCGGGTCGAGAAGGCCAACGAGCTGCTGTTCCAGGGCATCAAGGTCTTCGACGCTCCCGTGGTCGCCACCGGCGCGCATCCGGAGGATCCGCTCGAGCCCTCCTTCGCCAGCGAGGCCGCCCGCCGGGACAAGGCGTCCGGGATCTTCACCGAGCTCGACTCGCGCTTCGGCGGGAGCAGCGTCGGGCGCGTCGCGAAGCTCTATCTCGCGCGCCTCGCGCTCGATCAGAACGACGCCGACCGGGCCCGCAAGCTGTGGACCAGCTTCCTCGACGCGGAGCCGACGGGTCCGCTCGCCGCCAACGCGCGGGTCAATCTCTACCGGCTCGACCGCGACCAGGGGAAGAGCGCCGAGGTCGAGGCCGAGCTCGCGAAGATGCTGGAGGAGGCCGATCGCCCCCTGCCGGCCGACGTCATTCTCTACCAGCTCGCCCTGACCTACGAGTCTCTGGGCCGCCCGGCGGACGCCGCCGCGGCCTATCGGCGGATCGTCGAGGAGCACCCGCAGTCGCCCTACTTCGCGACCGCCCAGCAGGAGGCCGGCACGACGCCCAAGGGGACCTAGCGCTGGCCGGTCCCTACGAAGTCCTCTCGCGCCTCCGGGCGGGCCGTCCTCTGGCCCCCGACGACCTCGGTGAGGTGGCGGCTGCCGCCGCGACGGGCCGCTGGAGCGACGCGCAACTCTCGGCGTTCCTGATGGCGGTCTCGATCCGAGGCCTGGATCGGGAGCAGACCTGCGCGTTGACCCGGGCGATGCTCGAGTCCGGGGAGGTCTGGCGGCTCGCCGACGAGCTGCCCTCGCTCTGCGACAAGCACTCGACCGGCGGCGTGGGAGACAAGGTCTCGCTCGTCCTGGCGCCCTTGGTGGCGGCTGCCGGCGCACCGATCGTGATGCTCACGGGACGCGGGCTGGGACACACCGGCGGGACCGCCGACAAGCTCGAAGCCATCCCGGGCATCCAGCAGGAGCTCGGCCGTGACCGGGCCCGGCGGTTGCTCGACGCCACCGGCATCGCGCTCGGCATCGCGACCGGTGCGATCGCTCCCGCCGACCGCAAGCTCTACGCCCTGCGTGACCAGACGGCGACTGTCGAGGCGCTGCCCCTCATCGTCGCCAGCATCCTCTCCAAGAAGCTCGCGTCCGGCGCCGCGTCGATCGTCTTCGACGTCAAGCATGGCGACGGCGCGTTCCTGCAGGAGCTCGAGAGAGCGTCGGAGCTGGCGCGCTGGTTGGTGGAGATCGCCGGGGAGCTCGGCCGCCACGCTTCGGCGCTCCTGACCGACATGAGCCAGCCGCTCGGCGACTGGGCTGGGCATGCCTGCGAGGTGCGCGAGGCGCTCGATTGCCTCGAGGGAAGGGGGCCGGTCGAGACTGTCGAGCTCACGCTCGCGCTGGCGCTCGAGCTGGGCCGCTCGATCGGCGCCGCCTGGACGCGCGAGAGCCTCTCCGCGTTGCTCGCCTCGGGGGCGGCGCGCGAGCGTTTCGTCCGTTGGGCGACCGCCCAGGGGGCGGAGGCGCGGTGGTTCGACCGTCCGGAGCTGCCGCTGGCGCCGGAAGAGAGCGTGCTGATCGCGCGCCAGGCGGGCATCCTCTCCGAGGTCGCGACGCGGAGGCTCGGCTTCCTCCTCTTGGAGGCCGGGGCGGGAAGGCGGCGGCCAGGGGACGCGGTCGATCTGGGAGTCAGCTTGCGCTACGTGGCGCGTCTCGGGCGGAGGGTGGAAGCCGGCGAGGAGCTCGCCCGGGTCTATCTGCGCCGACCCGATCCCGAGCTCGTGAGACGCTTCGAGGGCTGTTTCCGATTGGCCTCCGAGGGAAACGCCCCGGAGCTCGTCACGAAGCGGGTCTTGCCCCGCGCCTGATCGGGACTCTCAGGGTCGCCAGGGCGCCCGCTCCTCGGCGTCGCGCCAACGCAGGAAGGGAGCTCCGTCCTCGCCGGCGAAGACGAGGGGGCGCTGCCGTCTGGCGACCGAGGGTTGGGAGCGGCGGACGATCTCGCCGCTCGGTCCCAGGTCGGCCACCACCCAGCCCTCCGCGCGGGCGTCGCGATAGAGGAGACGTGGAGAATCCCCCGCGCCGGCGACGAAGCTCGGGAAGAGCGAGCCCGCCTCGCCAATCCCGTGCGGCGCTGCCCAGCGCTCGCCGTCGTAGCGAGCCACGACGAGGCGGTACTCGTGACCGTCATAGCGGCTCCAAACCGCGAGCGCGCCGCGCCCCTCGGCGAAGAGGGCCGGCGTCACGTCCGGTACGGCGTTGTCCGCGTCGATCGGCTGCGGAGCGCTCCAGGTTCCCTTCCGACCGACGCTGAAGACGATCTCGTCGTCGTGACCGTCGAAGCGGCTCCAGACGAGCAGCAGGGACCCGTCCGCGAGCGGCGCCGCCGCGAGCGCGACCTGGCTCCCCGGTCCTGGCGGCGAGACCTCGCGGGTCGCGCTCCAACCGCTGCCGGAGCGCTCGGCGCAGCGCACCGCGAGGCGATCGGGGGCATCCCCTTCGAGCCAGGCCAACCCGGCGAGCGCGTCGCCGCGGACCACGGGAACGGGCTCCGCTCGCAGGCGGGCGCGGCCGAGGTCGCCAACCGGCAGCTCTCGGAGAGTCTCGCCCGCGACCTCGGCGAGATAGAGCTCGCTCGCGGCACCCGACCTTCGGACACCGGCGAGCACGGCGCCCCGGCCGAGCGGGGCGAGCTGCTGGAGAGCGACCTCGGAAGGAACCTCGAGGCGCAGCAGCTCGGCGCCGCGAGCGAGCTGGATCTCGCTCCCGGTCCGGAAGAGATAGAGCCCAGGGCCTCCCAGGGCCTCGTCGGCGGAGGCAGGGGAGGCCAGTAGGGGCGGGAGGAGGAGAACGGCCAAGTGGAATCGCGTCGCCATGCGAAGAGGGATCGTAAGTTCGCTCGCGAAGTGTGTCAAACGGGGCGGGATGGTCCCGGCCGGTTGGTATCATCCCGTCGTGCGCGCGGCCACCCTCGCGGTGGGGAGCGAATTGCTCTCCACCGACCGATTGGACACGAATTCGCTCCGCCTGGCGGCCTCTCTCGAGCGCTTCGGCGTCGAGCTCGGCAAGAAGTCGGTGGTCGGCGACGACGTCGCCGCCCTCGCCTCGGAGCTGCGCGCGCTCTGGAGCGAGTTCGACCTCGTCTTGGTGTGCGGCGGGCTCGGACCCACCGCCGACGACGTGACGCGGGAAGCCGCGGCGGCGGCGCTCGACGTCGGTCTCGAGGAGCGCCCGGAGCTGCTCGCGGCGATCGAACGGCGCTTCGCGGCGCTCGGACGCCCCGTAGCGCCGAACAATCGCAAGCAGGCCCAGCTCCTCGCCGGGGC
Source organism: uncultured Thermoanaerobaculia bacterium (assembly GCA_964476605.1). GTDB lineage: Bacteria > Acidobacteriota > Thermoanaerobaculia > Multivoradales > JAGPDF01 > JAGPDF01. Next base: position 50,059 of record CAYZBH010000007.1, read on the forward strand.
CGTGGCGCTCGCCAACGGCCAGGGGACGGCGCCGGGTCAGCGCTTCGAGCGCGACGGTCGGGCGCTCTTTCTCTTCCCGGGTGTGCCCTTCGAGCTCGAGGCCCTGATTCGGAGCGCCTTCGAGCCCTGGTTGGCGGAGCGGGCCGGCGCGCAGGGGCGGGAGCGCCATGTCCTGCGCGTGGCGCTGCGCCCGGAGTCGGAGGTCGATCTCGCCCTGGGACCGGCCTACCGAGAGTTCGGCAGGGAATGGATCACGGTGCTCGCGGGGGCCGGCGAGGTCTCGATCGTGCTCTCGGCCCTGGGGACCCCGGCCGAGCGGAGATCGCGGCTCGACGCGATGACCACCCGAGTGCGTGCCCTGCTCGGCGAGAGCCTCTACGGCGAAGGAGAGGAGGTGACCCTCGAGGGCGTGGTCGGAGCCCTGCTCGCCTCCGCCGGCCTCACGGTGGCGACCGCCGAGTCCTGCACGGGAGGGCTGGTGGCCGAGCGGCTGACCCGGATCCCGGGCAGCAGCCGCTACTTCCTGGGCGGCTACATCGCCTACCACGACGACCTGAAGAGCGGCCTCGTCGGCGTGCCTGTCGACGTGCTGGCCTCCGAGGGCGCGGTTTCGCGCGCGGTCGCCGAAGCGCTCGCCGTGCAGGCCAGGAAGCGCTGCGGCGCCGACCTCGGGATCGGCGTCACGGGGATCGCCGGACCCGACGGCGGCAGCGACGCGAAACCGGTCGGGACCGTGCACCTGGCGATGGCCGGGCCTGGAGAGGGCGAGTTGGCGCATCGGGTCGCGCGCTTCCCCGGCGATCGCCGCCGGGTGCGCGCCTTCGCCGCGCAGGCCGCGCTCGAGCTGCTGCGGCGCCGCCTGCTCGCGAGTCGCGTGGGAGCGGCTGCGGCCGGAGGACCGTCATGAGGCTTTTCGTCGCGGTCGAGCTCCCGAAGGAGCTGCAGCGGTTCGTCGGCGCGCGGCTCGGAGAGATCCGCCACCAGCTCCCGAAGGCGCGGTGGGTCGCGGCCGCGAATCTCCACCTCACGCTCGCTTTCCTGGGCGAGGTCGCGGAGAGCCTCGTTGGCCCGATCGAAGAGGCGCTCGCGAGCCGATTGGGGGGCGCGGCACCGGCCGAGGCCCGCCTCGAGCGCGCGGGTTGCTTCCCCGAGCGCGGGGCCGCGCGCGTGGCTTGGATCGGCCTGGCGCCGGGTGCGGCGCTCGGCGAGCTCGCGGCGTTGGTTCGTGCCGCGCTCTCCGGCCTCGGCGTGAGCGCCGACGCCAAACCCTTTCGCGCGCACGTGACGGCGGCGCGCTGCGATCCGCCCTGGCCGTCGTCCGCTCGGGCCCGCTGGGCCGAGCTCGCGGCGCCGCTCCTGGGCTCCCCGGCGCCGATCGGCGAGGTGACGCTCTTCGCGAGCACGCTCGCGAGCGGCGGACCGAGCTACAGCGCGCTCGCTCGCGTGCCGCTCGCGGGGAGGGGTTGATGCGCTGGCTGGCTCTCGTCGGCGGCTCCTACCTGCTGGGCTCGGTCTCGTTCAGCCTGGCGATCGTCTGGCTCCTCCGGCGCACCGACGTCCGCACGGTGGGAAGTGGGAATGCTGGAGCCACCAACGTGCTGCGCGCGGCGGGGCGGTGGCCTGCCCTGCTGGTGCTCCTGCTCGACATCGGGAAGGGCGTCGTGCCGGTGCGGGCGGCGCGGGCGCTGGACGCGGCTCCCGAGGTGGTGGCGGGAGCGGCGCTCGCGGCGATCCTCGGACACGTCTTTCCGATCTTCTTCGGATTTCGCGGCGGCAAGGGAGTGGCGACCGGCTTCGGGGCTCTGGTCTCGCTCTTCCCGCTCGCTGGGGGGGTGGCGTTGCTGACGTTCGTGGCGGTGGTGCTGTTTTCGCGGTACGTGTCGCTCGCCAGCATCGTGGCCGCGCTCGCGATCCCGGTCGCGGCGCTCCTCTTCGCCCGCTCGGGTTGGAGCGCCCCCCTGTCACGAGCCGAGCTCGCGCTCGCCGGCTCGGCGTCGGCGCTGATCCTCCTCACGCACCGGCAGAACCTGCGGCGGCTCTGGAACGGCACGGAGCGGCGTCTCGGCGCGCGGGGGGTCGCGTGAAGGCGATCGGCGTGCTGGGCGCAGGTTCCTTCGGTACCGCGCTCGCGGTGAGCTCGGCGCGCCCGGGTCGCCGCGTCCTCCTCTGGGTCCGGCGCGCGGAGGCGGCGGCGGAGATCGACCGGGCGCGCGAGAATCGCCAATACCTCGCGGGCGTGACGCTCCCGGCGGCGATCGAGGTGACGCATGATCTGCGAGCCCTCGCGGAAGCCGACCTCCTTCTCGTGGCTGCGCCCTCGCACGGCTACCGGGCGGTACTGGCCGAGTACTTCGCGGCCTCTCCCGGCCGGACGCCGGTGGACATCGTTTCGGCGGCGAAAGGGATCGAGGGGGAGTCGCTCGCGCGCATGAGCGTCGTTTCGGCTGAGGAGGCGGAGAAGGCTGGAATGCGCTGCCGGTTCGCGGCCTTCTCGGGACCCACTTTCGCGGCGGAGCTGGCGCGCGGCGCGCCCTCGGCGGCGGTCATCGCGAGCGAGAACGAAGAGCTCGCCTCCGAGCTCCGTCATCGCCTCTCGAGCCCAACGCTCAGGCTCTACTCGTCGACCGACGTGGTGGGCGTCGAGCTCGGCGGCGCGGCCAAGAACGTGATCGCGATCGGCGCCGGCATCGTGGCGGGACTGGGTCTCGGGCACAACACCCTGGCGGCGCTGATCACGCGCGGGCTGCACGAGATCACGCGTCTCGGCCTCGCCTACGGCGGCGATCCGCAGACCTTTTCGGGCCTGGCCGGCCTCGGGGATCTGGTCCTGACCTGCACCGGGGGTCTCTCGCGCAATCGCCGCACCGGCGTCGAGCTGGCCAAGGGGCGGACGCTGGAAGAGATCCTGGGGGGCACGAGCGAGGTCTCCGAGGGGGTGCGCAACTCACTTGTCGTGCGGAGGCTCGCCGCCGAGGCGGGCATCGAGATGCCGATCACCGAGCAGATGGTGGAGGTGATGTACGAAGGGAAGCCCGCGCGCCAGGCTGTACACGAGCTGATGACCCGCGACCTCAAGCACGAGGCGGAGCGATGAGCGGCGGGAGCCATCAGACCGTCCTCATCCTCGATTTCGGGAGCCAGTTCACGCAGCTCATCGCGCGCCGTGTCCGCGAGCATCGCGTCTACTGCGAGGTTCACCCCTTCGACCTGCCGCTCGAGGAGATCCGTCGCCGATGTCCGATCGGCATCATCCTCTCCGGCGGACCGCAGAGCGTCTACGACGCCGGGGCGCCGCTGCCCGACGCCGGGCACTTCGGCTTGGGCGTTCCGGTGCTCGGAATCTGCTACGGGATGCAGGCGATGGCGCATCTGCTGGGCGGTCGCGTGGCGCCGGGCAGGAGGCGGGAGTACGGGCGGGCCGACATCGCCATCTCGCGCGCGGGCACGCTCTTCGCCGGCCTCGAGGAGCGCGAGACCGTCTGGATGAGTCACGGCGATCACGTCACGGCGCCGCCGCCCGGAGCGCGGAGCACGGCGAGCTCCGAGAACGTGGAGATCGTCGGCTTCGAGCACCCGGAACGCGGTCTCTACGCCATCCAGTTTCATCCGGAGGTCTCGCACACCCGGCACGGCGCCGCGATGCTGCACAACTTCCTCTACCGGGCCTGCGGCGCGCACGGCGACTGGACGATGGCGTCCTACCTCGCGGAGGCCGTCGACGCGCTCCGCGAGAGGATCGGCGGCGATCGGGTGCTCTGCGGCATCTCGGGTGGTGTCGACTCGGCGGTCACCGCGGCGCTGCTCCGTCGGGCGGTCGGCGACCGGCTGATCTCGGTCTTCGTCGACACCGGATTGCTGCGCAAGGGGGAGCGGCGCCAGGTCGAGATGAGCCTCGCGGAAGGGCTGGGAATTCCGGTCTCGACCGCCGACGCGGGTGAAGAGTTCCTCGCCGCCCTCGCGGGTGTCGACGATCCCGAAACCAAGCGGAAGACGATCGGTCGCCTCTTCATCGACGTCTTCGAGCGCGAGGCGAAACGCCTAGCGGGAGTCCGCTACCTGGCTCAGGGCACCCTCTATCCCGACGTCATCGAATCCACCTCCGTGCGCGGCCCTTCCTCCGTCATCAAGAGCCACCACAACGTCGGCGGCTTGCCGGAGCGGCTCGGATTCGAGCTCGTGGAGCCGCTGCGCTGGCTCTTCAAGGACGAGGTCCGCCAGCTCGGACGCGAGCTCGGGCTCGCCGAGGAGTTCATCGTCCGACACCCATTTCCAGGTCCCGGCCTCGCGGTGCGGATCCTGGGGGCGGTCGACGCGGAACGCGTGCGCCTGCTCCAGGAGGCCGACGCGATCTTCCTCGACGAGCTCCGCGAGGCGGGGTGGTACGAGCGCACCTCCCAGGCTTTCGCCGTGCTGCTGCCGGTGCGCACGGTCGGGGTGATGGGGGACTTCAGGACTTACGAGAACGTGCTCGCCCTGCGCGCCGTCGAGACGCACGACTTCATGACCGCCGACTGGAGCCATCTGCCGCACGAGCTCCTGGGACGGGTCGCCAATCGCATCGTCAACGAGGTGCGAGGGGTGAACCGGGTGGTCTACGACGTGACCTCGAAGCCGCCGGCGACCATCGAATGGGAGTGACTCCGATGACGGAGAGGATCGAGATGGACGGCCGGTCGCTCACCCTCGAGGCGTTCGGCGAGGTCGTCGCCGGGCGCGCGCGGGTGGAGCTCGCCGAGCCGGCGCGCCGCGGCATCCGGGCGGCGCGGGAAGTGATCGAACGTGCCGTCGCGAGCGGCGAGGCGGTCTACGGCGTCAACACCGGTTTCGGGAATCTCGCCAACGTTCGAATCGAAGCCGCGGATCTCGCGACCCTCCAGGAGCGTCTGGTGCGCTCGCACGCCGCGGGGATGGGGGAGCCGCTGCCGGAGCCGGCGGTGCGCGGGATGCTCCTGCTACGCGCCAACACGCTCGCCCGGGGGTACTCGGGCGTGCGCGAGGCGGTGGTCGATCGGTTGCTCGAGTTCCTGGCGCGCGGTCTCCATCCGGTCGTTCCATCGCGTGGCTCGGTGGGCGCGTCGGGCGATCTCGCGCCGCTCGCCCATCTCGCGTTGCCGATGATGGGAGGGGGCGAGGCGTGGTACGGGGGACGCCGGCTTTCCGGCGCCGAGGCGCTCGCTGCCGCGGGACTCGGAGTGATGCGACTGGCGCCGCGCGAGGGACTGGGTCTCATCAACGGCACGCAGGCGATGACGGCGTTGCTGGCGCTCGCGGCGCTCGAAGCGCGCCGGCTGGTGCGGCTCGCCGATCTCGTGGGGGCCTTGTCGACCGACGCGCTGCGGGGCACGGACAGCGCCTTCGACCCGCGCCTGCACGCGGTGCGACCGCATCCGGGGCAGCGCGCGTCCGCGGCGAACCTCTGGCGCCTCCTCCAGGGCTCGGCGATTCGCGAATCCCATCGCCTGGGGGACGTGCGCGTGCAGGACCCCTATTCGCTCCGCTGCATGCCGCAGGTTCACGGCGCGGTGCGCGACGTGCTCGCCGACGTCGAGGCGAAGCTCGCGATCGAGATGAACGCCGCGACCGACAATCCGCTCGTCTTCGCCGACGAGGGGATCGCGATCTCGGGCGGGAACTTCCACGGTGAGCCGATGGCGTTCGCGGCCGACTTCCTCGCCATCGCGCTCGCCGAGCTCGCTTCGATCTCCGAGCGGAGGCTGGAGAAGCTGACCAACGAGGCCTTTTCGGGACTGCCTCCCTTCCTGGTCGAGCACGCCGGGCTCAATTCCGGCTTCATGATGGCGCAGGTGACGGCCGCGGCGCTGGTGGCTGAGAACAAGATCCTGGCGCACCCCGCGAGCGTCGACTCCATTCCGACCTCGGCGGACAAGGAGGACCACGTCTCGATGGGCATGACCGCCGCGCTCAAGCTGGGGAGCGTGCTCGCGAACGTGCGCCGGGTGCTCGCGATCGAGCTCGTGGCGGCGGCGCAGGGCATCGACCTGCTGCGTCCTCTGACGTCCAGCGCGCCGCTCGAGCGGCTGCACGCCCGGGTCCGCGCGCGCGTTCGAAGCTGGGACGAGGATCGCGAGATGGCGCCCGATCTCGCCACCGCCGAGGAGATCCTCGCCGGGTGCCTCGACGACCTCGTGAGCGAGCTCGAGTGACCCCGTGCTGCCTGCCGAGCCCTGGGACTTCCTGATTTTCGCGGCGCTGGGCTGCGCCGGATCCATGGCGCTCGCGCGCCTGCTCCGCTTCGGGCCGCGCCGCTGGCTCGTGGCCTTCTCGCTCCTCCTGGCCGCGCTCGTCGCCGGCTGGTTCTCGGCGCGCCAGGCTGGCCGAGCCGCCGCGCGAGAGATCGAGCGCCTCGTCGGCGCGCTCGGGCCCACGTACGCGCGTGAGCTCGAGGCGTTGGGGCATGCCGACTTGCCGTCAGACGTCGCGCCGGACGATCCGCGCTACCTGCGGATGATCGAGGCGGAGAAGCGCTGGCTGGCCGCCAATCCAAACGTCGCCGACATCTACACCTTCCGGCGGCGCGCCGACGGACGATTCGTCCTCTGGGTCGATTCGGAGACCGACTACGACCACGACGGCGTCTACCGCGGCGAGCGCGAGAGCCGAACGCCGATCGGCGAGCTCTACACCGCTAGCCCGAAGGAGCTGGCGCGGGCCTTTGCCGGCGAGACGATCTTCGACGCGATTCCGGACAGCGATCGATGGGGGACCTGGGTCTCGGCCCTGGTGCCGATGCGGGATTCGCACGGCGCCGTGGAAGCGGTGCTCGGAGTGGACTACGACGCCGGCCTCTGGCAGCGGGCGATCTCCCGAGCGCGGAGCGGCGCGCTCGCGGCGGTGACCGCGCTTCTCGCTGGCGCCCTGATCGCGGTCGCCGCCGTGGCGCGCGCCCGCCGCGACGCCGAGACGCTCGCGGATCGCAATCGCGAGCTGCGCGCGGCGCGCGACGAGGCGCTGGCGGCGAGCCGCGCCAAGTCGAGCTTTCTCGCCGCGGTGAGCCACGAGCTCAGAACGCCGCTGCACGTGTTCCTGGGGATGAACGAGCTCCTCCTGGCCTCGGAGCTCGAGCCGCGCGAGCGTCGCCACGCCGAGACCGCGCAGCAGGCCGCGGAAGGGCTGCTCACCATGGTCGGGGACCTGCTCGACTACGCTCAGCTCGAGGCCGGCAAGCTGTCTCTCGACGAGGGCGCCTTCGAGCTCGGGCTGACGATCGCGGAAGGGGTTGCCGATCATCGGCTGGAGGCGGAGCGGCGGCACCTCGAGCTCCGGCTCGAGGCCCCGCGCGAGACGCCGGTCTGGTTGACGGGCGACAGCCGGCGCCTGCGCCAGATCCTCCGCCATCTCCTCTCGAACGCGATCAAGTACACCGAGCAGGGGGAGGTGTGGGTGAGCTGGCGCGTCCTGCCGGCCGCCGGAGACCGAGTCGAGGTGGAGCTCGGAGTCGCCGACACCGGAATCGGCGTGCCGGCGGATCAGAGCGAGGCGATCTTCGAGCGCTTCCGCCAGCTCGACGCCTCCAACACTCGGCGGCACGGCGGGATCGGCATCGGCCTCGCGCTCTCGCGCGCGCTCGCGGTGCTCCTCGGAGGCACGCTCGAGGTGCAGCCGGCGCCCGAGCGGGGATCGGTCTTCAGGCTGCGGGTGCCGATGCGACGCGCTGACGTCGCGAGCTGAGGCCCGCGCTCTCTCAGGGCGAGGCGGAGCTCCACTGCGTCGTGTCGGCGCTCTCGAAGCCGTCCGCGAAGATCCAGGCCGGGTCGGGGACGTGCATGACGATGCAATGAAAGACGCCGGCGGAGCCGACGATGGCGTCGGCGTCGATGCCCACGATCTGCCGGTCGGGAAACGCGGCGGCGAAGGTCGCGAGCGCCTGCTGATTGGCGGCGGGGTAGGCGGCGTACTGCGGAACGAGCACGACGCGATTGAGCACCACGGCGTTGGTGTAGGTGTAGTGGACGCCGAAGGGGCAGCCGGCGCACCAGCCGGGCGTCCGCCAGACGGTGTAGCCGCGCATCTCGAGCTCGTCGACTGCCGCTTCCGTGATCGTGTAGGGCGTGCCGTCGCCGGGAGCGTACTGGCCGACGATGGCGCCGCGGGTGCGCGCCGGGAGCATCCACATGTCGATGTGGCGGGTCGAGTCGAAGCTGGTCGGAAACCCCGGCCAGATGGTCACGTCGAGCGCCTCGTACTGAGCGAAGAGCGCCTCGACGTCGTCGGCGGTGAGCGGCGGATTCTCGTCGATCACCAGATCGGTCATGAAGGCCTGGCGGTCGGCGAAGAGATGGAAATTTCCGCCGCCGTGGACGAGCGCGAGGTCGTAGCGCGGCAGCCCCCAGGCTACGGCGACGGCGCCGGGAAGGGCGTCGTCCAGCGGGCGGGGGCGGTTGTAGACGTGGTCGATGATCGCCGGCGCATGGTCCTCCTCGATGAAACGGGGACCGTAGTCGCGGATCCAGACGGAGTTCGTTGGCGCGGTCAGGAAAGCGACCCGCGCCATGTCGGCTCCGGCGGCGCTCAGGGCCGCCGTGGCGCTCCCCTGCTGGCTGGCCCCCGAGACCACGACCCAGATCGTCGCGTCGGGATCGAAGTCCGTGATCGCGACCGTGATCGCGGTCAGGATGGCGTTGAAGCTCCCCCAACGGATGAGCAGACCCAGGTTGCGCGCGTACTCGGGAGGCGTGAAAACTTCGCCCGACGGGGGAGACGCGAGGGCGCTCACGACGGATCGCGGGAGCTCGCTCTCGCCGGGGGCGAGGCCGCGTGGGAGCGGCGCCGGATCATCGTCGGGAACCGCTGGGAGGGCGCGCAGCTCCGGCTGCACGCACGAGGGAGCCGCCTCCCCGGCGGCGGGGCCGGCCGCTGCCAGCGCGAGGAGGAAGAGACCTAGGCCCCGGGACCGCATCAGAGAGACGCTAGCACGCGGTCGTCGGCGGGTCCGTGCGCTTCGCCATGGGAGAATCGGCGCATGCCGATACCGCTGCACGAGCTCCAATTCGAGGTGCTGAGGTCCTCCGGCCCGGGCGGACAGAACGTGAACAAGGTCGCGACCGCGGTCCGTCTCCGGTTCGACGCCCGGAGCTCGCCGAGCCTCGCGCCGGAGGTGCGGGATCGGCTCCTGCGGATCGCCGGACGGAGGGCGACCGCCGACGGGGAGATCCTCCTGCTCGGCCAGCGTTTCCGCACCCAGGAGCGCAATCGCCGCGACGTCGTCGAGCGTTTGGCGGCGCTCGTCGAACGCGCCGAGCGTCCCCCCAAGCGGCGGCGAGCGACCCGGCCCGGGCCGGGGGCGAATCGTGCGCGTCTCCGCGCGAAACGCCTGCGCGGCGAGCGCAAGCGCGATCGGTCGACGCGAGCCGAGGAGGACTAGACGGCGGCGCGCCGGCGGGTGAGACCGCGGGCGGAGCTCGCGGAGAGCCCCTTGGAGCGCGGCGGAATGGCCGCCAACCGCCTGGCGGCTTCGGCGCGGGTGCGCGCGAAGAGCGCGGGATCGCGGCGCAGGTTCTCGGCGAGCGCCCGCCGTGCCGCGAAGTCCTCGTCGGTCAGCTCACGTCCGAAGGAGCGGAGGCGGGCGATCGCGAGCTCGTGTTTTCGGTAGAGGCGGAAGATCCCCTTGACCCGGTCGACCTCGATGTCGCGTCCGAGCGTGAAGCTCTCGAAGGTGCCGTCCATGGCGAGTAGCGCGGCCTCGGCGAGGCAGGCGTAGGCGACGCCGCGCGGCAGGCCGACGTTGTAGCCGAGATCGATGGGGCCGGGAATGACGACCTCGCCGCTCTCGACCACCAGCACGTCGGGCCGGACCGCGGCCTCCTCGGCGCTGATGTCGGTCGGCAGGGCGACGTCGAGGACGATCGCTCCGGGACGGCAATGAGCGATCTCGAGGACCCGTTGGCCGAAGGCCGAGGTGGCGGTCACCACCAGCTCGCAGTCGGGGAGGTGCTCGGTCGCCGTGAGCGCGGTCTCGACCCGTGCGCCCGGAGTCTCGCGCTCGATCGTCACTTTGAGCGCCGCGAGGCGCTCGGGCTCGATCGAGACCAGCACCACGTTGCGGATGGCGCGCGCGAGGAGGCGGGAGCAGACCGACCCGATCGAGCCGGTGGCTCCGACCACCATGGCGCGGCCGTGCGTGAGATCGCCGTAGCCCATCCGGCGCGCCGCGACCTTGCCGGTCTCGAGCGTCGCGGCCACGGTCAGGCTGTTGCCGCTGGTGACGGGGAGGCTCGCTTCACGGGCCACCGTGAGCCCGGCGTCTCCCACCACCTTGGTGTACGCCCCGAGCCCCAGAATCTGCGCGCCGGCCCGTTCCGCCCGTCGCGCCACGCGGGCGAGCCGGTCGTAGGTGAACCGCGGCGGCCGCGAGAGCATCTGCCGCGGTGTCGAGCCGAGACTGAAGAGAAGCCCCTCGATCCGCTGCCCGGTGGCGGGGGAGCGCCCGCCCGTGATGCGGCTCAGGAAGAGGGGTGGCATCCGTGCCGCGACGCGCTCGACGATCTCGCGAGGTAGGAGCCGCGCCCACGCGAAGGCGCGATGGCGGAAGATCTGATCGGCGGAGAGCGGATGGATGACGAAGGCGAACCGGTGCGGTGGACGCCTATCTTCATCCGTCGGCAGTCCGCCGGAGCCTCTGGCCGGATCGGACACCTCGACGGACATGGCGAACCCCCCTTGCCGCGAGCACGCGGCGGTCGCCGCGACGACCACACCAGCGTGCTGCCCGTGGGCACCGCGGCCAACCACCGATCGGGTGGGCGCCGGGATGCGAACGGGTAGGGACCCCGCTACAATCGCGGCATGACATCCACCCTCGCATCCTCCCGCACGGTGCGCGCGCCGCGCGGGCTCGAGATCTCGTGCCGTGGCTGGCTGCAGGAGGCGGCGCTCCGCATGTTGATGAACAACCTCGACCCGGAGGTGGCGGAGCGGCCCGACGACCTCGTCGTCTACGGCGGCTCCGGCAAGGCGGCGCGCGACTGGGAGTGCTTCGAGGCGATGGTCGCCACGTTGCGGCGGCTCGAGGACGACGAGACGATGCTGGTGCAGTCCGGCAAGCCCGTCGCGGTCTTCCGCACCCACGCCGACGCGCCGCGGGTGCTCATCGCCAACTCGAATCTCGTTCCCAAGTGGGCGACGATCGACGAGTTCCGCCGGCTCGAGGGACTGGGCCTCACGATGTACGGCCAGATGACCGCCGGCTCGTGGATCTACATCGGCACCCAGGGGATCCTGCAAGGGACCTTCGAGACGCTCGCCGAGCTCGCGCGCCAGAGCTTCGGCGGCACGCTCGGGGGGCGCCTCGCGGTGACCGCCGGCCTGGGCGGCATGGGAGGAGCGCAGCCGCTCGCCGTCACCATGAACGAAGGGGTCTGCCTGGTGGCGGAGGTCGACCGCTCGCGCCTCGAGAAGCGTCTCGGCACGCGCTACCTCGATCGCGTGGCGACGTCGATCGAGGCCGGGATCGAGCAGGCTCTCGCGGCGCGCGAGGCGCGCGAGGCGGTCTCGATCGGGGTCGAGTGCAACGCCGTCGATCTGCTGGCGGTGCTCGCCGCGCGCGGCCTCGTTCCGGACGTGCTGACCGACCAGACCTCGGCGCACGACAATTTGAACGGCTACGTTCCGCACGGCATTCCCTTCGCCGCCGCGCTGGAGCTGCGCCATCACGACCCGGCCGAGTACGTCCGCCGCGCCATGGATTCGATGGGTGAGCACGTGCGCCTCATGCTCGAGCTCCAGCGCCGCGGCGCCGTCACCTTCGACTACGGCAACAACCTGCGCGGCCAGGCGCGGGATACGGGCGTCGCCGACGCGTTCGAGATTCCCGGCTTCGTACCCAGGTTCATCCGGCCGCTCTTCTGCGAGGGAAAGGGCCCTTTCCGCTGGGCGGTGCTCTCGGGCGATCCCGCCGATCTCGCAGCCACCGACGAGGCGATCCTCGAGAACTTCCCACGAGATGCGGCGCTGGCGCGTTGGATCCGCATGGCCGAGCGGCGCGTCGCGTTCCAGGGGTTGCCGGCGCGCATCTGCTGGCTGGGCTATGGCGAACGGGCACGGGCCGGAGCCTCCTTCAACGAGCTGGTGCGGAGCGGTCGCGTTTCGGCGCCGATCGTCATCGGGCGAGACCACCTCGATTGCGGCTCCGTGGCGTCTCCGTTCCGGGAGACGGAGGGGATGCGGGACGGCTCGGACGCCATCGCCGACTGGCCGGTCCTCAACGCGCTCGTCAACGCGGTCAACGGCGCCACCTGGATCTCCTACCACCATGGCGGCGGGGTTGGCATCGGCAACTCGCTGCATGCTGGCATGGTGATCGTCGCCGACGGGAGCGAAGCCGCCCGGCAGAGGCTCGAGCGGGTCCTCACTTCGGACCCCGGCATGGGAGTGGCGCGCCATGCCGACGCCGGCTATCCGGAAGCGATCGCCATCGCGCGCGCGCGCGGCGTCGATCTCCCGATGGTGAAGGGCTGAGCCGAGAGCGGCCGGCAGCGCGCTTGCAGCGCCCGCCGGTGTGTCGATGAGCGCCAAGGCGGCCTCCTTCCTCCCCGAGCTCGCCCTGGTCGCGGGCCTCTGCGCAGTCGCGGTGACCCCGAGCCTCGCGAGCGGTTTCGCTGCCGTCGGTCTGGCCTGGCTCTGGTGGCGGGCGGCATCGCCTCCGCGCCGCGAGAGCGCATGGCTGGGAGCGATGGCGGTGGGCGCGCTGCTGGCTCTCGTGGCTGGCACCGTGGCGGAGCAGCGTGGCGAGCGGATGGCGAGACTCCCGACGGCCGCCCTCGAGAGCGGCTACCGGAGCTTCTGGGAGGGTCTTCGCCGAGATGCCGATCGCCTCGCAGCGGCGCTCGATGCGAGCGCTGGCGCCGAGGCCGGAGGACCTTTCCGGACCGCCGCCGCGGTCTGGCGGGCCGGTCGGCCGGAGCGCACCTATCTGGTGATCGATCCGGCCGGCGAGATCGTCGCCTGGGCCGGGCCCGGGACGCTGCACCGGCTCGAGCCGGGGTCCCTACGCGCCGGTGGAACCGTGGTTCGGCGAAGCGCCACCTCCTCGACGCTCGCGGCGTGGCGCGATGTTCCGGGCGCACGGTGGCACGGCTACCGCGTCGTGGCGGCTGAGAGCCGGGCGCTCGACGAGTCCCCACCTCTCGAGCTCGGCGATGCATCGGTTCCCCGCTGGCATCACTGGCGGGTCGTCCCGGTCGGCAGCGCCGGCGCTGGCGAGCGCCTCGGCGGAGGCGCCGTGCCGTTCGATCTGCTCCTCGAGGGCCCTGCGGATCCGGCGCGGTCGCTCGCTCCCTTCTTCGGCCGCGCGGCCCTGGCTCTGCTCGGATGTGGCCTGTTCGGGCTCGCCTCCCTTCGCGCGCTCGGGATCACGCTGCTCTCCGGCACCGTTCTCCGAGACCCGCGGCGGGCCCTCGCCGCCTTCCTGCTCGGTACGGCCGGGCTGCTGGCGATCGCTCGCGGCGTCGGCGCGGGGCGGCGCGAGACCGCGTTGCTCGCGGCCGGTTGCCTGCTCGTCGCTCTCGGGTGGCGCCTTGCCAGGGGCACCGCGCGGGTGCGTATCACCCTTGGGACGGTGGCGCTCCTCGCCATGGTCGCCGGCGTCGCGCTCCTCGCCGCCAACTGGCCCGAGACCGAGCTGGGGCTCGTGACCGGACTCTCCTTCGACATGAACGCCGGGACCCTCCGGCTCGGACTCGTGCTCGCGATCGCCGGCGCGCTGCTCTGGCTCCCCGCTCGAGGCCCCGGATGGCAACGCGCCTCGAGGGCGCTGCTTGCCGCCGTCTTGATCTCGGGCCTCGCCTGGGAAGTGGGCGCGCGGTTCCGGCTGCGCGACATCGCCCAGGAAGAGCTCGCGCGGTTGCTGCCGCCCGAGCCCGAGCGCTTGGCGTCGCTCGCGGGAGGGATCGAGCGCTACTTCGCCTCCGTCGCCGGCCGCCGAGCGCTTCCCGGTCGCGAAGCGCTGGACGAGCGGGGGGACCTCGCCTATGCCCTCTGGCGCCGGTCTCCCTTGGCGCGCCCCGACGCGCTCTCGGCGCTCGTTCTCGAGCTCGACGGCGAGAGGCCGACGACCTTTTCGTACGGCCTGCCGCTCACCGACGAGGGGCGTCTCGACCCGTCGCCGGCGCGCTGGGCGGGGCTCCTGCCCGCGGCCTACCGGGAGCGTGCGATCGAAGGGAGCGTGCGCCTGGCGGAACCCGACCGGGGAGTTCTCCACTACTGGCTCGTGCCGCGCCCGGGATTCGGTCCCCAGACGCGAGCGATCGAAGACCTGGCGGCGGACCTCCTGCGCTGGAGCGGTGCTCGCCGCCGCAGCGACACGCTGCCGACGCGCTCCCCTTGGGTGCTCTACTCCGCGCGCGGGGATGTGGAGCTCTCGCCGTGGCGGGAAGGGACGCCATCCTTCCAAGAGATCGCCGGCGCTTCCGATCGCGCCATCGCCACTCCGGACGGCCGGCTGCGGGCGCTCACGCGCCGCGAGGGCGCGCTCGTGGCGGCGCTCTTCCTGCGCTCCCTCCGCCCCGCGGCGACCGCGGAGCGGATCGGCATGCACGTCGCGGGAGGACTCGCGGCGTTGGCCGCGGTCGCGCTCGGGGGGCTCCTGATGGCGCTGCCTCGGGCCCTGGCGCGCGACCTCGTGCGGCGCACGGTGCGCTCCTACTCGAAGCGCCTCATCCTCATCTACTCCCTCCTCATCCTGGTGCCTCTCGGCCTCCTCTACGGGCTGCTCTCCCGCTCGCTCGGCCAGCGCGTGGTGCGCGAGCAGCGGTTGGCGGCGGAGGCGGCTCTCAACTCCGCGCAACGCGTCCTCGGCGAATACGTGCTTTCGCTGGAACCGGGATTCGGCGTCGGCACGGCGCTCGACGACGCGCTTCTCGAATGGCTCTCGCGCGTCGTCGGGCACGAGATCCACCTCTACTGGGGCGGCGAAGTCTACGCCTCGAGCAAGCGGGAGCTCTTCGTCGCCGGCCTCCTCCCCCGGCGCCTGCCCGCCGAGGCGCAAGCCCGGCTGGCGCTCGCGGGAGAGAGCCTGGTCTCGCGCGCCGCGCGCGCCGGCCGCGCCGAGTACGAGGAGCTCTACGCGCCGCTCGCCGTGCCGGGAACCGAAGCGCGGAAGAGCAGCCTGGTGCTCGCCATGCCACTCCTTGCCCAGCAGGAAGAGGCGATCGCGGAAACGGAGCTCATCCGCCGCCGCACGCTGCTCGCGACTCTGGCGGCGTTCCTGCTCCTGGCGGCTCTCGGGACGCGGCTCGCGCGCGCTTTCACGCGCCCGATCACCGAGCTCGTGAGCGGCACCCAACGCATCGCGGCGGGCGCTTCGAGCCTCGGAGTGCGGCCGAGCGGCCTCGAGCTGGCGGCGCTCGCCGAGGCGATCGATCAGATGGCGCGGCGCATCGCCGAGGGGCGGGCGCATCTGATGCGGGAGAAACGCCTGGTGGACGGCATCGTGGAGGCGGTCACCTCGGCCGTCGTCTACGTGGACCGCTCGGGACTCGTCGTGCTCGCGAATCGTCAGGCGCGCGAGCTGCTCGCGGTGGAGCCCGGCGACCGTCTCCTCGAACGGTTGGAGCTCCGGCCCCCTCTCGCTCCTGCCGCGCGCTTCGTAGGCGCAGCGGGGGACCTCTTGCGGCAGGAGACGGTGCGTCTCGCGCCGGCGCGCGGCGAGGCGCGCGACTGGGCGCTCGTCTGGATGCCGCTCGCCGGGGGAGGGGAGCCGGGTTTCCTCTTCATCGTCGAGGACATCTCCGAGGTTCTCAAGGCGCAGCGGCTCGCCGCCTGGGCGGAGATGGCGCGCATCATCGCGCACGAGATCAAGAACCCATTGACTCCGATCCGTCTCTCCACCGAGCACCTGCGCGAGGTCTGGACACGCGACCGAGAGCACTTCGAAGCCGCCTTCGAGCGCTGCACGGGGAACATCCTCAAGCAGGTCGAGGAGCTGCGCGGCATCGCCTCGGAGTTCTCGACCTACAGCCACATCCCGGCCATCGAGCGCAAGCCGGGCGACCTCGGGGATCTGGTGCGCGAAGTCGTCGAGATGTACGGCGCCGCGCCCCCTCCGGGGGTGGCGCTCGAGATCGCGGCTGCGCCGGGTGAGCTCATGGCCCGCTTCGATGCGCGCCTCCTCGCACGGGCACTGCGCAATCTGCTCGAGAACGCCGTCCGTGCCTCCGCTGGCAAGGGGAGCGTCTCGGTCGCGGTTCGAGCCGCGGGGGACCGGGCGGAGATCCGCGTCGCCGACGAGGGGCCCGGCGTGCCGGAGGAGCTCCTCTCCCGCATCTTCGAGCCCTACTTCTCGACCCATGCCGGAGGCACCGGCCTCGGGCTACCGATCGCGCGCCGGATCGTCGAAGAGCATGGCGGGACACTCACGGCTTCCAACCGCGCTTCCGGCGGGCTCGACGTCGTGATTACAATTCCCTTGCGATGATCCGCAGCGCCACTGGCCTCGGCTGTTGGACGGTCGCTCTCGTGCTGAGCGGCTGTTTCGGCGGGGAGGCTCCCCGCAAGCCGGCAGGTTCCGCCCTCTGGATCGATTCCCAGTCGGGGGAGCTCGACGCCGGAACTCAGAATCGTCTGGCCGCGCAGGGCTTGCGGGAGATCTTCCTGGAGGTGGCGGAGCTCTCCTGGGACGGGGGACCGCACCTCGGCCATCGCACCTGGGCGCGGGTACCCCGGCGAACCCCGACGACCCTGGTCGTCGCCGGAGAGTGGCGCCCCGGAGACCGGAGCGCGGAGAAGACGGCCGAGGCCCTGGTGCCCCTGTTGCGGAATCTGCGGCTCGAGGCCGAGCAGGAGGGGCTCCTGCCGGTGGGAGTCCACTTCCGGATCGCGCCCGGAGAGCACGGCGAGCACTACGCCAGGACGCTTCGAGCGCTCCGCTCCGCCTTCGCGGGCCAGCTGTTCGTCTCGAGCCAGATCGAGCGGCGCCTGCTCGGGGCGCCGGAAGCCAAGAAGATCGCCGGCGCCTGCGATTTCGTGGTGAGCTTCCTCTATGGGCAGCGCCCCGGCGAGGCGGAGGATCCGAGCGCCTGGGACCTGGCCGCGGTCGAGCGTAACTTCCAGCTGCTCGACGGGCTCGGCCACCCGTACCTGGTGGGTGCCGTGACCCTCGGTTCGGCCACGCTTCGGGGCAAGGACGGAAAGGGGCGCGCCACCACCACCGAGCTCTCCTTGGGCGATCTGATCCGAGCGCGGGGCCTCGAGCTCCAGCCCGGCTTCAGCCTCGAGGGGATCGATCGCCAGGTTTGGGAGTTCTCGACGCGCAGCGGCGCCACGGTGGGGGGGTGGAAGCTGGCGCCGGGGGAGCGCGTCCGCGTGGTTCGCACGGCGACCGCCTACGTCGAAGAGCTGCGCCGTCGCATCGGCGCCTGGGAGTCGCCGCGCCGCTTGGGGGAGATCTTCTATCGGTTGCCGCGTCCGGAAGAGCGACTGTCGCTCTCCGCGGGAAACCTCGAGGACATCTTCTCGCCGAGCGCGGCGGAGCCTTCGCTCGAGATCGCGCTCGAGGTCCTCGCGCGCTCCGAGCGGCGCTGGACGCTGCGCCTGCGGCTCAAGAACCAGAGCTCCGAGAACACGGAAATCTCGTTTCTCGACAACAATTTCGCCGAGCTCTCGGTCGCCGATGCGACGATCGGCGAGGTCGACCCCGGCGACTTTCAGCGCTTCGAGCTCTACTTCGGCGAGGAGACGCACACGATGCGGTCCCTCCGCACCCCGGACCGCGTGCGCTTCTATCTCCCGTTGCTCGAAGGGGGCCAGGAGGTCGCGACCGGAGCCATCAACCTCCGGCCAACCTCCGCCGCGACACCGAAGGTCGCGACGCGGGCGCTCTTCCTGCTCCCCGACGGCCGGCCGCTCGAGCTCGGTGCCCAGGGGTGGGAGCTCGACCAGTGAGCGAAGCCACGACCCAGGACGGGCGCCGGATGTCCGATTTCCTGAGCCCGGTGCGCGATCTCCTGGGAACCGTCGACAAGGCGCTCGCGCGCGGCGGCCGTGGGTTCGCAGCGCTGGCGCTCGGGCTCGCCGTCGGGTGGTGGGTCTATGTCCCGCTGCACGAGCTCCTGCACGCGCTCGGCTGCAGGGTCGCCGGTGGGAGCGTCACCCGGCTCGATATCGACACTCTCTACGGCGGCGCGCTGCTCGCGCGCCTCTTTCCGTTCGTGCATGCGGGAAGCGAATACGCGGGCCGCCTGGCGGGATTCGACACGCACGGCAGCGACGTGGTCTACCTCGCGACCGATCTCGCGCCCTTTCTGCTCGCCCTCTTCCCCGGCGTCTGGCTGCTCCGGCGGATGGTTCGGCGCGGTCGAGCGTTCGCTGCGGGCGCGGCGCTCCCCTTCGCCTTCGCCTCGTATCTCTCGCTCTCCGGAGACGCCTACGAGATCGGCTCCCTGCTGGTGGTTCAGCTCCCGGCGTGGGCGTCCCATCGCGAGCTGGTGGGGGACGACGTGCTCCGCAAGCTCGGCGAGCTCACCGGAGCCGGCGCCGGCGTGATGGTCGGCTACGCGCTGGCGATTCTCCTCGGCGTCGCCTGGGCGGTCGCTTGGTACGCGGCGGCGAGCTGGATCGCCGCGCGAGGAGGGGAGCCGCCGCTCGATCTCTCCCCCCCGGCCCGGGCGCTCGACCCCGGGCCGCGCTAGGATCCGTCGCGTGATCCGCCGCGCTCTCTTCGCTACCCTGGCCAGCGCCCTCGCAGCCTGCACGTCGAATCGTCCCGCTGCGCCCGCGGTCGAGACGCACCCGGCGGTGCCGTCGCCGATCGCGCAGCGCGTGGCCGCTTTCGAATCGCGCCCCGGGCTCCTCGATCTCTACGTCGACGCGGCCGGCGGAAAGCTGTACGCGCTCCTGCCGTCGCCCGGCGCGGACGGCGTTCTCGGCGAGTACCTCTACGTCGAGGGGATCGTGACCGGACTCGGATCGAATCCCGTCGGGCTCGATCGGGGGCAGATCGGCGCCACGCGCGTGCTCGTTCTGCGCGAGGTCGGGGGGAAGATCCTCTTCGAAGCGCAGAATCTCGGCTCCCGGGCCTCGGGCGCCGACGCCGATCTCGCGCGGAGCGTCGAGGAGTCGTTCGCGCCTTCGGTGCTCTGGGGGACCGAGGTGCTGGCGCGTGAGACGGACGGCCGCCGTCTCGTCGAGCTGACCGGCTTCGCGCTCCGGGATGCGCACGGTGTGGCCGAGCAGCTGGCGACGAGCGGCGAAGGGAGCTACGCCCTCGAGCGGGAGCGGAGCGCCGTCGATCTCACGGCCTGCCGCGCCTTCCCGGAGAACGTCGAGATCGAAGCGCGTCTCACCTTCACCGGCTCCCGCCCAGGCGAGCGGGCGCGCGAAGTCGGGGAGGATCCGCGCGCGCTCACCTTCGTGCAGCATCAGTCGCTGGTGCGCCTCCCGGAACCTGGCTACCGGCCGCGCGTCCTCGACCCGCGCATGGGCTCCTACGCGATCTCCTTCCGCGACTTCGGCGCCCCGCTCGCCGAGCCGATCGAGAAGAGCTGGATCGTTCGCCACCGGCTCGAGAAAGTCGACCCGACGGCGGTGCGCTCGGCGGTGAAGCGGCCGATCGTCTACTACGTCGACCGGGCGATCCCGGAGCCGGTGCGCTCGGCCGTGCTCGAGGGCGCCTCCTGGTGGGCGGGCGCCTTCGACGCGGCCGGATTCGAGAACGCTTTCCGCGTGGAGCTCCTCCCCGAGGGGGTCGATCCGCTCGACCTGCGCTACAACGTCATCCAATGGGTGCACCGCTCGACCCGGGGCTGGTCGTACGGGGGCGGCGTGATCGATCCGCGGACCGGCGAGATGGTCAAGGGGCACGTGACGCTGGGCTCGCTCCGGGTGCGGCAAGATCGCCTCCTGTTCGAAGCCTTGCTCGGCGCCGAGGGGAGCGGCAAGGGGGGGCCGAACGACCCGGTGGAGCTCGCTCTCGCCCGCATCCGGCAGCTCGCGGCCCACGAAGTGGGGCACGCCCTCGGGCTCGCGCACAACTTCGCGGCGAGCACCTACGGCGACCGCGCCTCGGTGATGGACTATCCGGCGCCGCTCGTGCGGATCGGCACGAACGGGGAGCTCGATCTCTCGAAAGCGTACGCGCCCGGCCTCGGTGTCTGGGACGCGACCGCGATCCGCTGGGCCTACTCCGAGTACGCGACGGAGGCGGAGGAGACGAACGGGCAGGCGGCGATCGTCGCCGAGGCGCTCGCCCAGGGCTACCTCTTCCTGACCGACGAGGACGCGCGCCCGGCCGGCGCGGCCAATCCGCGCGCCAATCTCTGGGACAACGGCGACGACCCGGTGAGCGCGCTCGACTTGACGGCGCGCGTGCGCCGCGTGGCGTTGGCGCACTTCGGCGAACGCAACATTCCGCTCGGCGCGCCGCTCGCGCGCCTCGAGGAGACGCTGGCGCCGCTCTACCTCTGGCACCGCTACCAGATGCTCGCCGCCGCCAAGCTCCTGGGTGGGGTCGATTACCGCTACGCCGTGCGCGGCGACGGCCAGCCGGCGGCGGCGCGGCCGGTCGCCCCGGAGCGGCAGCGGCGGGCGCTCACGGCGCTGCTCGACACGCTCACGCCGGCCTTCCTCGATCTGCCGGAGGAGACGCTGCGTCGCCTGCTGCCGCGTGCCCCGGGAACGAATCCGAACGCGGAGCGGCTCGGGCGCCGCACGGCCCCGACGTTCGACGCGCTCGGCGCGGCCGCCACGGCGGCGGATCTGACCCTCCGCGCGCTGCTGCAACCGGAGCGCGCGGCGCGTCTGGTGGATCAGCACCGGCGCAACGCCGCCGCGCCCGATTTCGACGAGGTGTTGGAGGCGGTGACCGACGGCGTCTTCGTCGATACGACGTTGCTCGAGCCGCGGCTGGCGGAGATCGCTCGGGTCGTGCAGCGGGTTTACGCCGACCGGTTGATCGAGCTCTCGGGCAACGCCGCGGCGGCTCCCTGGGTGCGCTCCCGGGTCGACGTGGCGCTCTCGGATCTGCTGCAGCGGCTCGATCGCATGGAGCCGCTCGACGGCTCGGAGAAGGCGCACTTCGCGGCGCTCGCCGCGGAGATCGGGCGCCATCTGGCCCGCCCAGCACCCGCCGGAGCGTCGCAGCGCGTGGCCCCCGTGGAGCCGCCCGGGGATCCGATCGGCGCGCCGGTCGGCGAGGGCTTTCTGGAGGACTCCTGGTTCGAGCCGTGCGACTTTCAAGCGCCCTCTTGAGACTCGGGTGGCTCGCGGCTCTGCTCGGGCTCTCGGCCTGTCGGGCCGACGCCGCGAGCTCGGCGAGCGCTCCGGAAGCGCCGCGCCTCGAGCTCGAGGTGCTCGCGGCCTATCCACACGATCCGGCGGCGTTCACGCAGGGGCTGCTCTTCCATGCGGGGCATCTCTACGAGAGCACCGGGCAGCTCGGGGCGTCGTCGCTTCGTGAGGTCGACGTCAAGACAGGGAAGGTCCTCCGCTCGCTGATGCTGCCGCCAGAGGAATTCGGCGAGGGGCTGGCGCTCGACGGCGACCGGCTGCTCCAGATCACCTGGCAGAACCAGGTGGCGCACACCTGGCGTCTGGCGGACTTCGCGCCGCTCGGCGACTTCGCCTACCCGGGGGAGGGGTGGGGCCTCGCCTTCGACGGCAAGAGCTGGATCCAGAGCGACGGCAGCTCGCAGCTCGTCTTCCGCTCGCCCCGGGACTTCTCGGCCGAGCGCAAGGTGCAGGTGCTACGTGGCGGGCGCCTGCAGTTCTACCTGAACGAGCTCGAATGGGCCGAGGGCGCGATCTGGGCGAACGTCTGGATGAGCGACGAGATCGTGCGCATCGACCCCGCGACCGGCAAGGTCACCGGCTGGGTCGACGCCTCGGGTCTGCTCGCCCCGGAGGAGCGCCGGGGCGCCGACGTCCTGAACGGCATCGCCTACAACCCCGCGCGCCAAGTCTTCTACCTGACCGGCAAGTTCTGGCCCAAGCTCTTCGAAGTCCGCATCCACGACGCGAAGCGCTAGGCGCTCTCGGCCGCCTCGGCTTGGAGGAGGTCGGCCAAGAGGACGACCCTGCGGGCGAGCGAGGTGAGGTCGACGTGTTCCTCGCGGGTGTGCATGCCGCCGCCGACGGGGCCTAGGCCGTCGAGGACGGGGAGGCGGTCGGGGTCAGGGAGGAAGTTGGGGAAAGAGATCCCGCCTCGCTCCGTTTCGACTTCGAGCCTCCAGCCGCGCCGGGAGGCGAGGGCGACGGCGCGCTCGACCCAGGGGCGCCCGAGGGTTCCCGGAGAGACCGGCGGGATGCCGGCGTCGCGGGTGAAGTCCAGGTCGACGCCGCTCGCGGCGGCGACTTCCACCGACGCGCTCCGGAGCTCGCGCTCGATCGTTTCCCCCTCGGCACGCGTGAGGAAGCGGGCCTCCCCCTCGACCGCCGCGGCGTCCGGCACCACGTTGAGCTCGTTCGGCGTGCCGAAGAGCGCCGCGCGCTCGGAGAGCCGCTCCACGAAATCGCTGCCGCCGCCGACGATCCGCGAGAGATTCACGATCGCGCCCCCCGGCGTCGCCGCGAGCGCCGCGGCGCGGGCGCACCAGGCCGCGGTCGAGGCCACCGCCGAGCGCCCCTCCCAGAAGGCGAGCCCGGCGTGCGCCGCCCGGCCGCGGGCGCGGAGGCGCCAGTGGAACATGCCGCGCCTGCCGGCGACCATCGTCTCCGCGCCGCCGGCTGCCGGCTCTCCCGGCTCCAGTACCCAGAGCGCGCGCGCCTCGCGCCCGAAGTGCTCGACCGCCCATCCGGAGACCACGCCGGCGACCTCCTCGTCCGGGACGATCACCAGCCGGAGATCGGGGGGCGGCGCTCCGCGTGCCGCGAGCAGGTCGAGCGCGCCGCAGAAGGCGGCGAGCCCCCCCTTCATGTCGATCGCGCCGGTCGCGATCAGCCGTTCTCCATCGCGCCGCGGTGCCGCCGCGGCGAGCACCGTGTCGAAGTGCCCGATCAGGAGGAGCGGCGGGCGTCCTCGTTCCGGCGTCGTCGCCTCGACGTAGGGGAGGGGGATCCCCCCTTCGCCCGCGGCGTGCTCGACGCGGGCCGCGAGGCCGCGCGCCGCGAGCTCCCGGGCGAGCTCCGTCGCCATGCGCTCGAGGCCGGAGAGGTCGGCGCTCGCCGAGCTCGTCGCCGTCAGCCGCTCGAGCAGCGCCAAGGTGGCGTCGAGGAGCTCGGGAGGGAGGTCCAGATCGTGCACGTGGCGAGTCTACCGCCGGCAGCGGGATAGACTGCGCCGCGCGGAAGGAGCGAGATGAACGACGAAGCGAAGTGGTACACGGCGGTCGCCGGCAAGCAGGAAGGGCCGTTCCCGGCGGCCGAAGTGATCGCGCGCATCCGGGCCGGACGGCTCGATCGCAACGCGCACGTCTTTTCGGCCGGCATGGCCAACTGGGCTCCGGTCGCGAGCGTCCCCGAGTTCGGAAGCGCTTTCGGGGCGGCGGCGACGCCGCCCCCTCCGCCCCCCGGCGGCCGCGCGCACGAGATCGACTACGAGATCCTGGGGAGCGAGATGCAGTACGTCGAGGTGACCCTCGACCCGCAGGAGGCGTGCGTCGCCGAAGCGGGCGCCTTCTTCTACATGGACCCCGGCATCCAGATGGAGACCATCTTCGGCGACGGCTCGGCGAAGAGCCAGGGGAGCGACTTCCTGGGCAAGCTCCTCTCGGCGGGCAAGCGGGTCCTCACGGGAGAGTCGCTCTTCATGACCGTCTTCTCGAACGCCGGCGGCGGGCGACAGAAGGTCGCCTTCGCGGCCCCCTATCCGGGGAAGATCGTCGCCATGGATCTCGGGACGATGGGGGGGCAGGTGCTCTGCCAGAAGGACGCTTTCCTCTGCGCCGCCAAGGGGATCTCGGTCGGCATCGCCTTCCAGAAGCGGCTCGGCGCCGGACTCTTCGGCGGCGAGGGGTTCATCCTCGAGAAGCTCGAAGGGGACGGCCTCGCCTTTGTCCATGCCTGCGGCACCATCGTCGAGCGGGAGCTCGCGGCGGGGGAGACGCTCCGCGTCGACACCGGCTGCCTCGTCGCTTTCGAAGCGCGGGTGACCTACGACATTCAGATGGTCTCCGGCGTCAAGACCTTCCTCTTCGGAGGCGAAGGGCTCTTCTTCGCCACTGTGACGGGCCCCGGGAAGGTCTGGCTGCAGACTCTCCCCTTCTCCCGCCTCGCATCCCGCGTCGTCCAGGCCTCCGGCATCGCGCGCGGGCGCAAGGAGGAGGGCTCGATCCTGGGGCCCCTCGGCAACCTCCTGGACGGGGACGGCTGAGCGTGCGTCGCCCCTCGTCGCGGGCGCTCCGCGCGGCGCTCCTGGAGTCGGTCGCGCTCGGCGCGGCGCTCCTCGCGCTCCTCGTGCTCACCGCTCGTCCGGTCCTGGCGCAGACGGAGCCGCCGTCGGCGCGTGAGGTGGAGCGTGCCGCCGCCGCCGTCTATCCGGCGCTCGTCAACATCAGCGCGGTCTCGCGCCATTTCGCGGAGGGGCGCGAGATGCGCTTCCCGAGCGCCGGGAGCGGCGTCGTCGTCACCTCCCAGGGGCACGTGCTCACCAACTTCCACGTCGCGGGGGACACGGCGCGGATCCGGTGCACGCTGACCAACGGCGACGTCTACGAGGCGGACGTCGTGGCGCACGATCCGCTGACCGATCTCTCGGTTCTCGAGCTGCGTCTGCCGGCCGGGGGGCCGCGTCATCCGCTCGCGCCGGCGCGGCTCGCCGTCGAAGGGGAGCTCCAGGTGGGGGATCCGGTGCTCGCGCTCGGCAACCCGTTCGCTCTCTCCTCCTCGGTGACGCTCGGCATCGTCTCGAACCCCAAGCGGGTCTTCACCGACTTCTCGGGGACCGAGCTCTCCGAGATGGAGCTCGAGGACGGCCAGGCGACCGGCTGGTTCACGCAGTGGATCCAGCACGACGCCCTCATCCTGCCGGGCAACTCCGGCGGCCCGCTCGTCGACCTCGACGGCGCGGTGGTGGGGATCAACGAGCTCGGCGGCGGCGGCATGGGCTTCGCGATCCCGGCCCGTGTCGCCGCGCAGGTGCTGGCGCGGGCGCTCGCCGAGGGGAGCGTGCGTCGGAGCTTCCTCGGATTCTTCGCGCTCCCGGTGAGCAAGCTCGGACGCACCGAAGGGGCGCTGGTGTCCGCCGTGCTGCCGGACTCGCCGGCGGCGGCGGCGGGTCTGGAGCCCGGGGATCTGCTGCTCGCGCTCGGTGGTGAGCCGGTCGCGGTGCGCTTCTTCGAGCAGGTTCCGGAGCTCTACCAGCGCATCGCCGAGCTGCCGGTCGGCACGGCCGTGGAGCTCGAGATCGAGCGCCGCGGCGAGCGGCGCAGGCTCGCGGCGAAGACCGTGGAGATGGAGCGCTTGCGTGGGCCGGAGGCCGAGTTTCGCACTCTCGGCCTCTCGGCCGAGCAGCTCACGGCGAGCGGTGCCCTGGCGCGCAACCTCCGGGTGCGCGCAGGTCTCCTCGTCACCGGCATCCGGCCTGGACAGGCGGCGGCGACCGCCAAGCCGCAAGTGCAGGCGGGGGATGTCCTGGTGGGAGTGGGGGAGCACGCCGTCAGCACACTCGACGCCCTCGCGTCGGCTCTCGAAGCCACGACCGGTCGCGATCTCCTCCTCCGGCTGCGGCGTGGCGACGAGGAGCTCTTCGCGCTCGCGCACCTGCCGGAGCGCCCCGCGCGGCGGTGGGGAGGCGAGCTCCCGAAGGCTTGGCTCGGCGTCCAGACCCAGGTTCTCACGCCCGAGCTGGCCGAAGCGCTCGGGGTCTCCGGGCGGCGGGGATTCCGGGTCACCGAGATCTACCCGTGGACCGAAGCGGAGCGCGCTGGCCTCGCGGTGGGCGACCTGGTGCTGGGCCTCGCGGGAGAGCCCTTCGACGCGTACCGCGCGCAGGACGCGGAAGACCTCCGGCGCGCGGTCGAGGACCACGCGATCGGTGAAGCGATCGCGCTCGCCGTGCTGCGCGCCGGGCGGGAGATCCAGGTGCCCGTGCGGCTCGAGGAACGGCCGGCGGCGGGAGCGGAGACGCCGAAGGCCCGTCAGGAGGAGTTCGAGTTCTCGGTGCGCGACGTGACCTTTCTCGATCGCATCGAGCGCCACTGGCAGCGCGAGCAGCAGGGGGTCCTGGTCACCGAGGTGACGAGCGGCGGCTGGGCCAACATGGCGGGTCTGAAGGTCGAGGATCTCGTGGTGTCGATCGGTGGCGTCGAGATCGCCGACGCGAGCGCGTTCGAGCGCGAGATGCAGCGCGTGGTACGGGCACGACCCGCGGTGGTGGAGGTCTTCGTCCGGCGCGGCGCGCGCACGCACTTCGTCTTCATCGAGCCGGCCTGGAACGAGACCGGAGAGGAGAACGGTTCATGAGCGGCAAGAGCGTGCGTCGGCTGATCGTCCTGGCGCTCCTGGTGCGGGGCGCGGCGCTCGAGGCGGAGGGCGGTCCGCCGCCGGCGGCCCTGGTCGAGCGCGTGGCGCCGAGCATCGTGAGCGTCAAGGTGGTGCTCAAGACCGAGATCAACATGGGCGAATCGATGCACGACCAGGAGTCGGTCGTCGACGCGCGCGGTGTGGTCGTGGACCCGAAGGGTCTCGTGATGCTCTGGAACGCGCAGCTCTCGTCGCAGCGCCTGATGGAGACGGTCGCGCAGATGGGCAACGGCGAGGACTTCGACCTCAAGATCACGCCGACCGACTTTCGCGTGGCGCTCGACGGCGAGACGAACGAGCGTCACGGCTTTCTCGCGGCCTCCGATTCGGACCTCGATCTCGCTTTCGTGCAGATCGATCCGCCCCTGGAGAAACCCCTCCCGGCGATCTCCTTCGGCGCCGGGCGCGCGCTCGCGGTGGGGGATCGCGTGGTCGGCGTCTCGCGCCTCTCGGCCGGTTTCGACCGCGCTCCCTTCTTCGAGACGGCGGCGATCGCCGGCGAGCTGCGGAAGCCTCGGCACGCCTGGATCCTGGACGCCTCGCCGGCGTTGCTGGGACTCCCCGTCTTCGACGAACGGGGGGATGCGGCGGGGGTCGTCGTGACGGTGCTCTCCAAGGCCACCGAGACGGCCTCGCAGGGAGGCGACCTCATGAGCTTCTTCGCGCTCGGTCGCGGGCGGATGGAGAACGGCCCGCTCGGGATTTTCCTGTTGCCCGCCGAGCGGGTCGCGACGCTGATCGGTCAAGCGAGGCAGCGCGCCACGGAACTCCTGGTGGAGCGGGCGGCCGCACCCGAGGCGGCGGCCGGACCGCACTAGCTCGGCTGCGAGGAGCGCTGCTCAGCGACCGGGGACGGGCACGCTCTCGATCCTGAGGATGCGCGCCCAGGCGGTGCGGAGGCTCGGCGGCAGGTCGAGCTGAGGGAAGAGCTCGCGCACGCCGTCGCGGTCGACGAAGGACCAGATGTCGTCCCATTCGGCATAGCGCAGCAGGTGCGACATCGCCCAGGCCCGCCGCTCCACCGTGCCGGTCGCGAGCAGACGGCGGAGCTCCGCCGCCGTCACGGTCTGATCGGGAAAGAAGTAGAGCGCTTCGCCGCGCTCCAAGTCCGGAAGGTCGGTGCCCGGAGCCTTCATGGCGCCCTCAGTATAGCGGCTCCGTCGTCCACGGCAACGCTTGACCCTCCGCGGCGCCTCGGGTAGATTGCGCTCGCTTCGCACGGGGCGCGGGCATAACTCAGTTGGTAGAGTGCAAGCTTCCCAAGCTTGATGTCGCGGGTTCGAATCCCGTTGCCCGCTCCAATCGCAGATCCCACGGCGGCTCCGGAGCCGCCGTTTTCGTTCGCCGAGGCTCCGATGTTCCTGCGCCGCCGTAGCGCCCCCGCCGAAGAGCCGACCGCGAGCGCGCCGATCCGTTCCGGCGAGGGCTCTCGCCCGGCCACGTACGTATCCCGCGAGAGCCGCCTTCGGGGCCGGCTCACGGGCACCACCGACTTGGTGCTCGAGGGGGAGCTCGCGGGGGAGATCGCGATCGAGGGGGAGCTCACCGTCACGGCGACCGGCCGCGTCGAGGGCCCGGTGGACGCTCGCGCCGCCGTCATTTCGGGGCGCGTTCACGGCGACGTGCGCGGCGGTGAGCGAATCGAGGTCCTCGCGGGGGGGCTCGTCGAGGGGAACCTCGCCGCCAGACGCGTCGTGCTCGCCGAGGGATCGGTCCTCAACGGACGGGTCGACGTGCTCTCGGCCGACGCCAAGGCGCGAAGCTAGCTCAGCGACGAAGCTCCGGCAGGGGCGTTCCCGTCGCCTCGCGCCAGAACTGCGCGAGGTCCGCGGCGATCGGGGCCTCGAAGGCGCGCCGTTCGCCGCTCGCCGGATGCTCCAACGTGATCCGCCAGGCATGGAGCGCGGGGCGCGCGAGGTGCGCGAGGGCGCCGACGGCGCGCCGATTCCGCGGCCCTCCCGCTCCGTAGGTCGGGTCCCCAAGAATGGGATGTCCGAGGTGGCTCAAGTGGACGCGGATCTGGTGCGTCCGTCCGGTCAGGAGCTGCACCTCCAGCAGCGCGATCCCCCCGGTCGCCGCGAGTGTGCGGTAAACAGAGAGCGCCGCGCGCCCGCCGGCGCGCACGGCCATCCGCTGACGATCGCGGGGGTGACGACCGATCGGCGCGTCGATGCGTCCATGAGGCGTCCGCGGCGTCCCCCGCACCAGCGCCAGGTAGCGCTTGTCGATCGAGCGCTCCGCGAACTGGCGCACCAGATCTCGGTAGGCGAGCTGGTTTCGTGCCACGACGAGAACGCCGCTCGTCCCCTTGTCGAGCCGATGGACGAT
Organism: uncultured Thermoanaerobaculia bacterium; assembly: GCA_964476605.1. Taxonomy (GTDB): domain Bacteria; phylum Acidobacteriota; class Thermoanaerobaculia; order Multivoradales; family JAGPDF01; genus JAGPDF01. The sequence goes on from CAYZBH010000007.1 coordinate 78,793, forward strand.
GCCTGGACGGCCGGGTCCGCCGACGCCGTCGAGCTCCGGAAAGCGGTCCAGGAGGCGGTGGACGAGGGTTCCCGCGCGGTGACCGGCGCCGGGGTGGACGGTGAGCCCGGCCGGCTTGTCGAGCACGACGAGGTGCTCGTCCACGTGGAGGAGCGTGAGCGCGCCGGCCTCCGGGAGCACGCGGCCGTCGGGCGGTGGCGGTGCCTCCCAGGTGACGGTCTGTCCGCTGCGCAGGGGCTGTCCCGCCTTCGCGGGTGCCACGCCGTCGATCCGGATCCGGCCGGCGCGGATCCAGGCTTGCACCTGGCTGCGCGGCAGATCGAGGTGCGCGGCGAGCGCGCGGTCGAGGCGCTCGGCGGGTCCCTCCGTCCGCCAGCTGCCGAGGCTCACGCGGGACGGGGCCGGAAGGAGTCGATGAGCAGGAGCGCGATGCCGATCGAGATCGCGCTGTCGGCGACGTTGAAATCGGGCCAGCGATAGCTGCCGAGGTAGACGCCGATGAAGTCGGTCACCGCGCCCGTCGACAGGCGATCCATCAGATTGCCGACGGCGCCGCCCAGGACGAGCGCCAGAGAGACGAGCAGGAGCCTCCCGTTGGCCGGAGCCCGCCAGAAGAAGTAGCTCACCAGCACCAGTGCGGAGATCCCGAGCAGCGAGAGCAGCCAGGAGGCGCCGTCGGCGCCGGGTGCCGCGAAGAGCCCGAAGGCGACGCCCGTGTTGCGGACGTGCGAGAGGTGGAGAAAACCGGGGATGATCTCCTGCGAGCTCGGCTCGGGAAGGTGAGCCTCCACCATCCACTTGCTCCACTGATCGCAGGCGAGGACGGCGAGCGCGATCAGCAGGAAGCGGGCCTTGGTGCGGTGTTCCCGGGTGGGCGCGGCGAGGTCGAGAGCAGTGTTCATGCGGGCGGCGTCCCTTCGAGGAGGACGACAGCGGCGGCGCTCGCGCCGTCGTGGGTGATCGAGACGTGGGTCCGTTCGACTCCCAGCGCGGCGGCGCGCTCCGCCGCGGCGCCGTGCAGCTTCAGGCGGGGTGCGCCGCGAACGTCGCGCTCCACCTCGACGTGACGGAACGCGAGCCCCTCCGCCCAACCCGAACCGAGCGCCTTGAGGGCCGCTTCCTTCGCGGCGAAGAGGCCGGCGACGTGGGCCGCACCGGCGGCGCCACGCCAAGCGCGCGCTTCGCCGGGGCGGCAGATGCGGCGGAGCAGGGCCTCCCCGTGGCGAGCGAGCAGCCCTTGCATGCGCGCGAGCTCCACCAGGTCCAGACCCAAACCGAGGATTCGCGCCATCAGGCCGCCCACGCCGCGAGCAGGTCGGCACCCGTCGTGGTCGAGAGGTGCCGAGGGAGGAAGAGCCGGATGCCGGCGATGCCCCAGGCACCGGTTCCGGCGAGAGCCGGGGCGTGGGAGCCGCCGATCCCTCCCAGCGCCAGGACAGGAGGACCGATCGCGACCGCCGCGGCGAGCAGGTCGAGCCCGCGCGGCTCCAGGATTCCCGCTTTGGACGGGGTTTCGAAGACGGGGCCGAAGAGGACATAGTCGGCCCCCTCGTCGCGGGCCGCGCGCACCTCGTCGAGCGAGTGGGTCGAGCGCCCGACGAGCCCGGATGGCCCGAGGATCTCGCGCGTCACGGCGACCGGAAGTCCGTCGACCGGCAGGTGGACGCCGTCGGCTCGCGTGAGCCGGGCAATGTCCGGGCGCGAGCTCACCAGGAGGCGACCCGGCGGAGGGAAATGACTACGCGCGCCTCTCGCGAGGAGGTAGCGCGCGCGATCCGAGAGCCCCTTCTCGCGCACCTGCAGCCCGTCGACCCCGGACGCCGCGAGCGTGGCGCACCAAGTGGTCCAGGGGGTCTCCTCGAGCGCGGCGAGATCGCTAATGGCCAGGAGTCGAGGCGGTGTCCGGGGCACGGTGCGGGCGGTCGCGAAGGAAGAGGTCGAGGTCGTGAAGCAGCCAGACGAGGTGGAGGCTGCCGAAAGCGGAGCAGAGCGAACGCACCCAGCTCGCCAGGAAGAGGGAGGAGAGGAGGCCCCCCCCCATCAGTCCGGAGATCCGGTCCCAAGCAGGAGTCCAAGGGGCGACGAGGAGGAAGATGCCAGCCTCCGCGCAATAGAGGATGAAGGCGGCGCGGAAGAGGAGCTCGGAGCGCATGAGCGAGTGGATTCTAGTCCACTCGCCCAGGCGCCCCGCTCGGAGCTCAGCCGACGCCGTGCTTGGAGTCGCCGGACGAGGAGTGCTGTCCGGAGCCCGAGCCGCCGCTCTTGCTCGAGCCGCTGCTCTTGCTGGATCCGCCCGAGTTCTTCTGGCTCCCGCCGGAGCTCCGCTGGGCGGCGCTCGAGCGGCTGCCGCCACCCCCACCGGAAGACTTCGCCGATCCGTAGTCGCGGCTCGGCGGTGGCGTGCTGCGAACCGACGACGACCCCGACGACCCGGTTGGCGGCGGCGTGGCGTGCTCCTTCGGGGGAGTCGACCGCTCGCGGTAGCTCGGGGCACTCTGTCCGGAGTTGGCGGAGCCGCCGCTCGAGGAGTTCCGGGAGACCGGAGCGCTCTTCGTGGATTCGGCACCGCTACCGCCCGAGCCCGACGGCACGCGCTCCCGGGAGGTCCCGGTCGAGCGCGTCGTGGTGCCGGGGGAGCCCTTGTCACTCTCGAACGCAGGGCGTCGGGGCGGCTCGACCTGGGTCGGGGCCTCGGTCTTGGGCGCCGAGCGCCGAACGCTTCCGACCACCCGCTCGACCGGGGCAGTCGGGCCGCTGGGCGAGCCGCCCGACTTCTCGTTGCCGCCGCGCGCACCCGGGTCGGAGACGCTCCGCTTCCACCCCTGGCGGTCGTCGCTCGCAACCGGCGCCCGCTCCCCCTTGCCGCGCGTCTCGCTTCGCCAGGCGCCCTCGTTCGAGGATCCGGTCGCCGGGGGTTGTCCGGTGACACGGCGCACCTCGCTGGCATCCTTGCCGCGAACCGCGGGCGCTTCGCCATCCTTCGGGTCGATGCGGCGGGGGAAGGTGGAGAGCGAGGGCGAACCGATCTCGGAACCCCGTCCTTGGGTGACCCCGCTGTCGGGTCCCCCCTTGCGCGGCGCGTCGCGGTGCGCGCGCCAGCCAGGTTCCACCTGGACCACCGGCGCGTCGGCGATGCGTCCCCGAGCTCCCGGCGCGGGCGCGATAACGCTCACCACGTCGGTCGGGAGCTCGCGCTTGCGGGCCACGAAGTCCGTGACGTCGACGATCGAGCCCTCGTGAGGGGTCATCTTCCGCATCCTGATCTGCCGCAGCATCTCGTCGGGTCTTCCGAGCCGGTCGGGACGGAAGTCCCGCGTATCGGTCGTGATGAGGCCACGCGGCGGTGCGGGCGCGTGATGTTCGCGCTGCCAGTCGTGCCCGGTCCGCACGAAACCTCGGAAGCTCCGATCGCGGAAACAGTGGAGAGGCGCGAAGTTCCAGTCGGAATAGATCCCCCAGCCCCCTCCGGCCCAGCCGTAGAAACCGAGCCGGAAGCCGCCGCGGTACCAGGGATCGTAGTGGGTACTGTAGTAGCCGATCGGGCACCAGCCCGCCCAGCCGTCGTTCCAGTTCCAGTAGACCCAGGCCGGTGAATAGCGTGGACCGGGGCGCCAGACCCAACCGTAGCCCGCTCGGATCGACCAGGTGCCGTAGTGATAGGGCACCCACCCCCAGGGCTCGTAGGAGACCCAGGTGTAGCCGCTCGGTGTCCAGGTCCAGCGTCCGTCCCAGTAGGGGCGCCAGACGTTGTTGACGTGCGGCTGCCAGTAGCCGACCGAGTCGATGGTGATCCACGTTCCGTACTCGTCGAGCGGCGCGGCGGCATACGAGAGATAGGGCTCGACGTAGCGCGAGCTGCGGCTCGCGCGCGAGGCCCGGTCGGCGAGCTCGCGGTTCCAGCGCTCGAGCTGGTCGATGGATCCGGCGGCGGAGAGCTCCACGCGGCCCCACCGGCCTCCCTCCGCCAGCGCCGTCTCGTCGGCGCGCACGATGCTCGAGCCGCGCTCGGTCACCAGCTCGGCGAAGCCGCTGCGCGTGGTCACCTCGGTCCAGGAGGAGTCGTCGACCGCAATGCGGTAGAGGCCGGGCTCGTGGATGTAGAGGCTGGCGCTCGGGGTGTCGATACGCGGCAGCTCATCGCCCAGGGCGTCCTCCCCGACCTCGAGGAGGAGCTCGCCGTCGTCGAGTCGCAGCACCGTCACGCGTTCCTCCCGGTCGCCGGAGAAGGCGAGCCGGTCGAGCAGGAGAACGCTCCCGCCTTCGACCAGCACCCGGTTGTGGTCGGGGAGCAGCAGCTCGGCGCGCGATCCGCGGGCGACCCGGAGGGCATCACCGGAGAGGAGCGGCTCGTTGACTTCGGCCTCGTCGCCCACTCCCTGACCGGAAGCGGCGATCACGGCGGAGCCGTCGAGCGTGCGGAGAAAGGCGTAGCTCGCGCGCTCGTCCTGCGACTCCGCGCCGAGCAGCGGGACCGTCGCGCCGGCGAGCAGCGCGGCGAGGATCGGAAGCGAACGGAAGCGTCGGAATCTCATCTCGGGACCTCCTCGAAAGAACCCTGCGCCGACCCTCCACTGCAAAGGCTGGACCAAGGGTATCCCAGGGAGCCTCGAGCCGGTCCGAGCCCACGCGGTCCCGCGCCGGAGTGGCTCGACAAGGTCGGCGCGCCGCTGTTAGCCTCGCCCTTCGGGTGTCCTCGTAATGTTGAAGAAATTCTTCGGCAAGTCCGGCGGATTGCCTCCGGACTCAGAGCTCTCGATCGAGGATCTGGTCGTCCTCGAGCGCTGGGAGGACGCCATCACGCGCCTCGAGCAACGCGTCCACGACGTGCCGAACGACCTCCACTCCCACCTCCGCCTGGCGGAGGTCTACGCCCAGGTGGGCAAGGGGTCGCGCAGCCTGGACCAGTACCTCTTCGTGGCCGACAGCTACACCGACGACGGCTTCTACGACAAGGCCCTGGCGCTCCTCTCCAAGGTCTCGAAGCTCGCGCCGGGGGACGCGACCGTGCGGGCGAAGATGGCCCGCAACCAGCGCCTGAAGGACCTCGAGCATAGCCGGGTGATGGCGATCGAGGGGCTGGTGAACGCCCAGAAGGAGTGGGACCCGCTGGCGCGCACCTCGCCGGTGGAGGTGGAGCGCATCTGGCTGACGCTCTCCTCCACGGCGATCGTCGATCGGCTCCCCGGCGAGCAGCTCAAGCGGCTCTTCTCGGGCTGCGACCTCCAACTGCTGGAGGGGCAGACGGTGATCGCCCGGCGTGGCGAGCAGCACGAGGTGCTGCTGATCCTGGTGAGCGGCAAGGTCGAGGCGATCGTGGATCTGCCGGAGGGCGGGGAGCTGCAGCTCCGGGTCTTCGTGCCGGGAGACGTCTTCGGGGAAGGCTCGCTCCTCGAGCATCGCCCCTGGCCGGCGACCTATCGCACGGTCGAGCGCTCGAAGTTCGTGCGGGTCTCGGTGGAGGGGTTGGAGACCGCCCTGCGCGGCAACCCGGATCCTCGCGCCCTGCTCGAGGCGCTACGCGCTCAGCACGTCGACCGCGAGCTCGCCGAAGCGGTGACCAAGGTCCTCCGCACGCCCTCGGCATGAGCGTCCAGCCGATCGTTCTCTACCCCGACCCCATCCTGCGCCGTCGCACGGCCGAGGTCGAGGCGTTCGGACCCGAGCTGGCGCAGCTCGTGGAAGACCTCCAGGAGACGATGTACGCGGCTCCGGGTGTCGGGCTCGCGTCGCCGCAGATCGGAGTCCTGAAACGCGTGGCGGTGGTGGATCCGGATCCGCGCGGCCCCGATTCGCGCCTCCACGTGCTGGTCAACCCACGAATCCTGGAGAGCTCGGGGAGCGAGAGCGACAGCGAGGGATGCCTGTCGATTCCTGGCTTCACCGAGCGCGTGGAGCGCCCCCTGCGCGTCCGCGTCGCGGCGTGGCACGCCGACGGGGCACCGTTCGAGCTCGAGGCCGAGGGCTTCCTCGCGCGGGCCATCTGCCACGAGATCGATCATCTCGACGGGATTCTGATCGTCGACCGGGTGCACGGCCTGCGGCGTCAGCTGGCGCTCCGGCGGTTGCGCCGGCTGGGACTGGAAGAGAACGAACGCCGGCCCGCTGCGGGCGGCTGAGCCCGCGCCAGCGGAGAAGGGAAGTCGCGAGGTGACCCGTCGAGAAGTCCGCTTCTTCAACACCCTGGGTCGTCGTCTGGAGCGATTCGAGCCGCTCGTCGACGGCAAGGTCGGGCTCTACACCTGCGGCCCGACCATCTACAACCACGCCCACATCGGAAACCTCCGCACGTTCCTCTTCGAGGACCTGCTCAAGCGCGCGCTCCGCTTTCTCGGCTACTCGGTGCTGCACGTGATGAACCTGACCGATGTCGACGACAAGACGATTCGAGACGCCCAGGCCGAGGGGCTCTCGCTGGCGGATTTCACGGAGCGCTATGCGCAGTCCTTCTTCGAGGACTTGCGCACGCTGAACGTCGTCCCCGCGGACCACTATCCGCGCGCGACGGGCCACGTCGCGGAGATGCAGGCGATCATCGCGCGGCTGCTCGAGCGGGGGCACGCCTACCTCGCCGACGGGTCGGTCTGGTTCCGCATCGAGTCCGATCCCGACTATGGCCGCCTCTCCGGCGTCCGCCTCGACGAGGCGCGGCAGGGAGACCGGGTGGCGAGCGACGAGTACGAGAAGGAGGACGTCCGCGACTTCGTCCTCTGGAAAGGGGCCAAGCCCGGCGAGCCCGCCTGGGACTCCCCCTGGGGACCGGGGCGGCCCGGCTGGCACATCGAGTGCTCGGCGATGAGCGCCAAGTACCTGGGCGAGACCTTCGACATCCACTGTGGCGGCGTCGACAACATCTTTCCGCACCACGAGAACGAGATCGCGCAGAGCGAATCGGCGTCGGGGCGGACCTTCGTCCGCACCTGGCTGCACTCGGAGCACCTCATCGTGGATGGGCAGAAGATGTCCAAGTCGTTGGGCAACTTCTACACCCTCAAGGATCTGCTGGGAAGAGGGCTGTCGCCCCGGTCGCTCCGGTACCTGCTCCTCTCGGTGCACTACCGCCAGAAGCTCAACTTCACCTTCGAAGGGGTCGACGCGGCGGCTGCCGCTCTGCGGCGCCTGGACGAGATGCGCTACCGCTTGCAGCACGCGCCCGAGTCGGGACCGTCGAGCGCCGCGGTCGGGGAGCGCGTGGATCGCTTCTTGGGGCAGTTCGCGGCCGGGCTCGCCGACGACCTCAACATTTCGTTCGCGCTCGGTGCGCTCTTCGACTTCGTCCGCGACGTCAACAAGGCGATCGGCGACGGGGCGCTCGGGGCCGGAGACGTGACACGAATCGACGCGGCGCTCGGGCGCATCGACGGGGTGCTCGGTGTCCTCGAGATGGAGCGGGGAACCGCTGCCGCCGCGGATCCGGGCACGGACCTCGACGCCGGGGAGATCGACCGTCTCGTCGAGGAGCGTCGCCAAGCCAAGGCGGGGCGCGACTTCCCGCGCGCGGATGCGATCCGGGAGGAGCTCGCGGAGCGCGGGATCGTGCTCGAGGACACGCCGCAGGGCACTCGCTGGAAGCGGCGGTGAGCCGCGCTCCCGACTTCTCGGGCGCCCGCAGCACCCACGCCCGGGGGGTCGCGGGTGAAGAGGCTGCCGAGCGCTACTTGGAAAGCCAGGGGTACCGCATCGTGGCGCGCAACGTGCGAACTCACCTCGGGGAGCTCGACCTCGTAGGGCTCGATGGCGAGACGCTCTGTTTCGTCGAGATCAAGACCCGGTCGACGAGCGAGTACGGCCCCGCCATCGCCGCGGTGGGGCGCGCCAAACAGCGCCGGCTGGCGCTCGCCGCCTCGCTCTTCCTGGCCAAGAACCGCTCTCACCGCGCCTGCCGGTTCGATGTCCTCGGCATCGACCGGGATGCGCACGGGGCATGGCAGTTCACGCTCGTCCGCGACGCCTTTGGGGTCCGCTGAAGCGAGGAGTAAAGGCGGCGCGAGCGGCCGTTTCGCCTTGACAGCATTGGCGTCTCTTAGATATCGTTCGCCGGCCCGGGCGGGAATAGCTCAGTGGTAGAGCACAACCTTGCCAAGGTTGGGGTCGCGGGTT
>CAYZBH010000008.1:0-33332 GCA_964476605.1 uncultured Thermoanaerobaculia bacterium
GACGAGATCCGCCCCCGCTTCGGCCTCATGCGCGGGCGCGAGTTCCTGATGAAGGACGCCTACTCCTTTCACGCCTCGCCCGGGAGCCTCGACGAGGGCTACGAGGCGATGCGCGCCGCCTACTGCCGCATCTTCGAGGCCTGCCGGCTCGACTACACGATGGTCGAAGCCGACACGGGCACGATCGGCGGCTCCTCGTCGCACGAGTTCATGGTGACCGCCGCGACCGGGGAGAGCGCCGTCGTGCACTGCCCGGCCTGCGGCTACGGGGCCAATCAGGAGAAAGCGGAGCGCGGCGCCTGGGGTGTAGCCGATGCGGCGGTGGGCTCTTCGATGCGCCAGGTCCCGACCCCCGGCAAGACGACGATCGCGGAGGTGTCCGAGTTCCTCGGAGTGGCGCCCGACCGATTCGTGAAGACGCTGCTCTACGAGACCGATCAGGGCGATTTCGTGGCGGTGGCGGTGCGCGGCGACCGGGAGGTCAACGAAGTCAAGCTCCTGAACGCCGTGCCGGAGGCGATGCACCTGCGCCTCGCGCCCGAGGAGCGGGTTCGCGTGGCCACGGGCGCGCCGGTCGGCTTCGCCGGTCCGGTCGGCCTCGAGAAGAAGATCCGCTTCCTCGCCGACGGCTCGGTGCGCGGGCTCTCGGGCTTCGTCTGCGGCGCCAACGCCGCGGACGCCCACCTGGTCGATGTCGATTGGGAGCGCGATGCCCCGGGGCTCGCCGAGTTCGTCGATCTCGTGCTGGTGGTGGCCGGGGACCCCTGCCCGACCTGCGGCAAGGCGCTCGAGATTTCGCGTGGCATCGAGGTCGGCCACATCTTCAAGCTGGGGACGAAGTACTCGACCTCGCTCCAGTGCCACTTCACCGACGAGACGGGCGCCGAGCATCCGATGATCATGGGGTGCTACGGTCTCGGGATCGGGCGGACCGTGGCGGCGGCGATCGAGCAGAACCACGACGCCGACGGCATCGTCTGGCCCCTGCCGCTCGCCCCCTTCGAGATGCTGGTGGTGGCGCTGAATCCGACCGACCCCGACACCGCGCGCGCCGCCGAGGCGCTGGTCGCGGAGCTCGAAGGGAAGGGCGTCGAGGTGCTCTACGACGATCGCGACGAGCGCCCTGGCGTGAAGTTCAAGGACGCCGACCTCGTCGGCATCCCGCTCCGCGTCGTGGTCGGTGGCAAGTCGCTCGCCGCGGGCCAGATCGAGCTCGTCCTGCGCAAGGGACGGGAGAAGCTCGCCGTGCCGGTCGCCGAAGCGGGTGCCAAGGCCCAGGAGCTTCTGAACGCGCTCCGCTGACGCCTTGTGGCGCTCTTGGCGGTGGCGTTCGAGCCTCTCGAAGGTCGTTGCCCTCGTCTGCGTCGCTTCGGGCATCGAAGCGCAGCCGACGTCTCGAAATCTCCCGGAGTTCCGGGGAGCAGTAGACGTTCGCGAGCGCGAGATCTTCTTCGACGCATCGTCACTTCCCGAGTTCGAGGCGCTGGGGCGCCTGTCGGATGTCGACTTCCTGGTTCTCGAGGACGGCAATCCCCGCCAGCTTCTCCGGCGCTCCGGAGGCGACGAGAAGCGGGCGCTTCGCCACCTCCTCTGGTTCGACGAGACCCTCGCGGCGCCGCGCGCGCTCGCGGAAGCCGCCCGGCATCTCCTCGGAGCGTTGCCGGAGCTGACCGCGACGGGGAGCGTGACGATCGCGCAGGTCGGTCCGCGAGACCTTTCGATCGCTCGGGATCTCGCCGAGCCGGAGGCCAGGCAGTTGTTGCGCGCTCTCGCCGGACGGTGGGGCCGCGTTCTGCCGCGCGAGGCGCTCGCGCTCGATTGCCGTCGACTCGCCATCGATCGCTTGGCGGTCGAGATCGCGGAGCTCGATGCCGGAGACCGGGGTGCGGTCTGGCTTGCCGTCGAAGGGTGGCGCGTCGGTGCTTTCGATCTCGAGGGGCTCGAGACGGTGGCTGACCGCGGGGGCGACCGGTCGGAGCTCGCGGACACGCTCGAGCGAACGGGCCGGATCCTCGCTAGCCACGGTTGGACGCTCTTCTCGGTCGTCGGTCGCGCGCCCCCCGATTCGACGCGTGCGCTCCGGAGCGCGCGAGAGGAAGAGATGCGCCCGACGCTGAGGGAGACGGCGAGGCCTCCGATTTTCTATCTCTTTCGCTTCCACTTTCCACGGCGCAGAGTGCCTCCGGCCGCGCGAACCCTGGCTGCCGTCGAGCTTGCGACCGACCTCGATCTGATACCGCTCGGACGGCTCGCACGATCGACCTCAGGGGCGCTGGTGGGCGACGCGGGGGCGATCGTCGAACGCGCGACACGCTGGGCCGGGCGACGGCGGTTAGCGGTGAGCGAGCCGGAGACTCAGCCGGGCTCTCTCCGGAAGCTCGAGGTCGTCTGGTCGGGCGGCGACGGTCGCGCACTTCCCGTCGAGCCCTGGGTTCGCACCGGAAGCCCTCCTGATCTCGCGGCCGCGCGCCTCGCCGCGCTCGCGTCCGGTCGATTGCTGGCAGCGCTGGGGCGTCCGGTGCGCATGGTGAGTGACGAAAGCGTGACCGGCTCGCCGCGACGGCTCTGCCTCGAGGACGGCGAAGGCCACGAGCTCCTCAGGCTCTCGCGCTGGAGAAGCGGAGAGGGCCATCCGGAGATTGGAGAACCGCGAGAGACCTCACCGAACGGCGCTCCCTGTTTGCCGTTTCCGGGTGACCGGATGCCAGGCGATGTCCTACTCCTCGAGGACGCGGATACCGGCGCCTGGGGAGCCGTGGGCCCGCTCTGAGAGACCTGCTGAGCGCTCCCTCCTGGCGGCCGCCAGCAGCAGGCGAAGGGCTTCGAGAAGGAGCGAGAGAGAGACCAGGTAGGCAATCTGGAGCGACTTGGCGGATCGTACACTCTGGGTTCGGCGACCGGCGGGTGTCCAGAGAGCGGAGGGCGCTGGATTAGTATCGCGCCATGTCGCGCAGGCCCTCGCGTTCTCCGTCGGTTGCAGACCCGGCGCCCTCGTCGAGCCCAGCTGACCCGCGCTCCACTCGAGCCGGGACCTCCCTCCTTCTCGCCTTCGCTCTGGTCGCGTTGAGCTTCGCGGCCTACTGGCCGGCTCTCGGGGCCGGATTCGTCTGGGACGACGACGCCTACCTCACCCGGAATCCGCACCTGCACGACTTGGCGGGACTGCGCGACGTCTGGCTTCGCATCGGCGCGACGAAGATGTACGTGCCGTTGGTCTTCACGACGTTCTGGATCGAGCATCATCTCTGGGGCCTCGAGCCGCTCGGCTACCATGCCGTGAACATCGCTCTTCACGGCCTCGGGGCCATCCTCTTCTGGCTGCTGCTCCGCCGCCTCGACGTGGGCGGCGCCTGGCTCGCCGCGGCGCTCTTCGCCGTGCATCCCGTGTTCGTGGAGTCGGTGGTCTGGATCACCGAGCTCAAGAACACGCTGTCGACGGTTCTCGCCCTGCTGGCATTGCTCGCCTTCTTCCGCTCGCGTCCGATCGACAGCGAGGGGGCCACGGGGCGACGCTGGTGGTTCTTCGGCCTCGCGATCGTGGCTTTCGCGGGGGCGTTGCTCGCCAAGCCCGTGGTGGTGGGTCTACCGCTCGCGATCCTGGTGCTCGTCTGGTGGAAGCGCGGCCGCATCGGGATTTCCGACGTGGCTGCCGTCGTGCCGATGTTGCTTCTCAGCCTCGCCGCGGGTCTCCTCGCCATCTACGTCGAGCGGAACTTCGGTGGAGCCCGTGGCCTCGCCTGGCAGATCCCGCTGACGGAGCGTCTGCTGGTCGCCGGGCGCGCGTTCTGGTTCTACCTCGGAAAGCTGGTCTGGCCGGTGGGTCTGCTCCCCATCTACCCCCGCTGGCAGGTCAGCGTGACCGCGTGGTGGCAGTACCTCTATCCGCTGGCCGCGCTCGGGGCCGCCGCGCTCCTCTGGATCGGCCGATCGAAGTGGGGCCGCGGGCCAGCCGCCGGCGGTGCCGTCTTCGCGCTCCTGGTCGCTCCGCTGGTCGGGATCTTCAACGTCTCCTACCATCTCCACTCGTTCGTCGCCGATCACTTCCAGCACCATGCGGCGCCGGCTCTGCTGGCTCTCTTCGGGGCCGCCGCGATGCGCCTCCACGGGGCGACCGAGCTCCGTCATCGATGGCTCGTTCCGGTTTCGAGCGGAGCGTGTCTCGCTCTGCTCGCGGTGCTGACGTGGCGCTACGTGCCGGCCTTCGCGAGCGAGGAAGCGCGTTGCCGGGCCATTCTCGAGGGGAATCCAGCGTCCTGGGTGGCGATGAACAACCTCGGCGCGGCCCTCAACGCCCGCCAGGCGCATGCCGAGGCGATCCCGTGGCTCGAGCGCGCCATCGCCGCGCACCCCCCGTACCCCGAAGCCCAGAACAACCTGGGTGTCGCGCTCGTCGGCCTGGGGAGGCCGGAGGACGCGATTCCGCACTACCGCGAGGCGCTCCGGGTCTTCCCGGACAGCGCGCTGGCGCACAACAACCTGGGCACGGCGCTGGCCCGCCTGGGTCAGGTCGAGGCGGCGATCGCCGAGTATCGTGAGGCCCTGCGATTCGCCCCCGACTACGCGGAGGCCCGCGACAACCTCGCGCTGCTGACGACCTCCGCGGAGGCCCGCAATCGTGCGGGCAAGGCGCTCGCCGGTGAGGGGAGGCTCCCCCAAGCGATTCAGGAGTTCCGCGCCGCGGTGGCGATGCGGCCCGACGACTCGGATCTCCACAACGACCTGGGCACCGCCCTGATGTCGAGCGGCGATCTCGCAGGGGCTCTGCGCGAGTACTACGAGGCCGTCCGGCTGGCGCCGGAGAACGTCGGCGCACGCGCCAATCTCGGGCGCGCGCTTCTCGCCGCCGAACGGGCCTCCGAGGCGGTGGAGCATCTCCGCTTCGCGGCGCAGAAGAAGCCGGGCGACGCGGAGGCACAAGGGGCCCTCGGAGTGGCGCTGGCGCAGACGGGGCGATTCGAGGAAGCCGTGGCCGCCTTCGAGCGCGCCGTGGCGCTCGATCCGGCGAATCCCGAGGCACGGCGAGACCTCGACCGGGCCCGCTCCCTGGCGAAGTCATCCCGCAATCCCGCCTGAAGCTGGAGCTCCCGCGAGCGGGAGGAGGCGAGCGGCCGCCTCCACGCCCAAAGAAAAAGGGGGGCGCTTGCGCGCCCCCCTGCGGAATCGGCTCGGCTCCCGGAGGAGCCGGACGTCCTAGAAGAGGAACTTGAGGCCGAGACGGACGGTACGGGCCGCCTGGTACGGATTGGCGATCGACGCGCCCGCGTTGGCCTTCAGGTAGTACGGGTTCTCCGTGCCCAGGAGGATGGACGTGTCGGCGTTGCCACCGAAGAAGTAGTCGGGGCTGCCGTCGCAGGCATCGGAGTCACACAGGTCACCCAGGTACTGGTTGTTGTCGATCAGGAGCGCCGTGTCCTCGTCGAACAGGTTGATCACGTTGAGGCTGGCCTCGAGCGTGAAGTCCCCGATCTTGAAGGGGTGGCTGATCAACAGGTCGGTCTGGGTGAGGGCGTCGGTACGGCCGACGTTGTCACGACCGTAGGGGAAGAAGAACACGCCGGCGTAGGTCCACTGCGTGGAGATCGGCGTGCCCGAGCCGTAGTACTGGTTGATGCCCACCGAAGTGCCCCAGCCGAAGCGATAGATGAACTGCGCATCGATCTGGTTCGGGCGGTCGGTGTTGAGCGCGCCCGTGACGAGGTGACCGTTGAGGTCGAAGCTGGACGCCAACGAGTCGAAGGCGCGGCTGACGTTCGGGTCGGTGCGGCCGAACTCGTCGGAGGAGGCGAGGCCCGAGTAGTTGCCGTCGAGCTTCGAGTAGGTGTAGCCGACGCGCGCCGACCAGTTGTTGGCGAAGCGGCGGTTCCAGGTGAGCTCCACCGCCTCGTAGTCACGGATCGCCTTCGGCTGGGCCGGAATCGGGCCCGCGCCGTCCGGATCGCCAGCCACGAGACCCTTGCCAGGGTTCCCCGTGGTGTAGATCTCGTTGCGGACGCCCGTGACCGGGTCGGTCTCGAGGTAGCCGATGTCCTCGATGGTGTTCTTGAGGGTCTTGTTGACGTAGCGGATACCGAGCACCGAGTTCTGAGTCCACTGCCAATCGGCGCCCACCTGATACTCGTCCTGCTGCATCGGCTTCAGGCTCGGGTCGATCGCGTCACGCGGATCGGTCGGGTGCCGCAGGTCGAGGATGACCGCGGGCGCGCCGAGCCCCGGGCAGGGGTTGTCGGAGGCGGTGTTGGTCGACGGGTGGCAGTTGCCACTGGCGACGAGCGACGCCCAGTCGAGGGTGTTGACCGGCCAGAGGTACTCGAGCCACTTGTCGGCGCCGAACGAGCCGCGCGGCATCTCGAGCTTGGTGATGTCGAAGTACTTGCCCCAGGAGCCGTAGATCTTCAGCTTCTGGTCGGAGAAGACGTCCCACGCGAAGCCGACGCGCGGGGCGAGCTTGTCGCCGTAGCCGAACTCGATCGCGTTCTTCGGGAGCGTCGGGTCGACCTTGGCGCCGTAGTTCGGAACCTCTTCCTTCTCGGTCCGGGCGCCGATGTTGAGGGTGAAGTTCGGCCGGATCGACCAGCTGTCCTGCAGGTAGAAGCCCATGTTCTTGCTGTCGGCCGAACCCTCGGTGCGGAAACGGCGGACGCCGAGCGAGCCGTAGGTGCCACGGACGCCGGCGCCGAAGCGGTCGGCCAAGCCCCAGCGGAAGGTCATCAGGTTGACCGCCTCACCGCGGGAGACCTTGTTGGTGATGTCCTCGGTCTGGATTCCGGCCTTGAAGGCGTGGCTGCCGAGCCCGTTGACGAAGAGGTTGCCGTCGAGCGAGGCCGCCTGGCGCTCCCAGAGGTCCTTGTTGATGTTCGAGTTGCCGGGGAACGAGGTGTAGCCGGCCGGGCGGAAGAGCGGGCTGCCCGGGATCGGATAGGGGTTGTTGCGGAAGAAGATCTGCTCCGAGGCGTCGAGACCGTGGTCCTTCGAGTCGGTCGAGTAGAAGCCGGCGCGGCCCGAGAGGTAGAACTTGTCGCTCGGGATCCAGTCGGCGTAGGCCGAATAGCTCGAGGTCTCGAACTCGGTCACCACCGAGAGATCGGCGTTGGCCGGCGTGGAACCGTTCTTGTTGGGAAGGTTCCCGTCGATGGTGCGGGGCGACAGGTTGCCCGACACCTTGTAGAGGAACTGCGAGCCGACGTTCCCCTTGACGTTCGCCGAGAGGTACTCGCGCTTGTCGTTGCGGTTCGAGGTCACCGAGGAGCCGAGCGGCGTCCGGTCGATGTCGGCCTCGGTGTAGGTGTAGCCGGCGTAGAACCAGGCGCTGTCCTTGACGATCGGGCCACCGATGGCGAAGCCGGGCTCGGTCGTCGTGGTCGCGTCCTTCTTGTAATTCTCGTAGAGCCGGGCAACGGAACCGTCGGCGTTGCGCGACAGCTGCGGCGTCGGGCGCTCGGAGCCGTTCCAGCTCGAGTCGCCGTAGTAGAGGCCGACCCAGCCCTTGAACTCGTTGGTGCCGCTCTTGGTGACGGCGTTGACGACGCCGCCGACCGAGCCGCCGTACTCCGCCTGGTAACCCGCCGACTTGACCTGGACCTCTTCGATGAAGTCGGTCACCAGGTCCTGGCCGGAGGTGCCGTCCTGCGGGTGCGTGGTGTCGACGCCGTCGATGACGTAGCGGTTCTCGGAACCGGACGCGCCATCGATCGACAGACCGCCGAGGAACTGCTCGTTGGAGGCGCCGGCCGCCTGGGTGGCGATGCCGGTGAAGTCACGCCCCTTCGGCAGCAGCTCGATCTGCTCGGAGGTGATCGAGGTGGCGGTGGCGGAGCTGCGAACGTCGACCTGGCCGGCTTCGCCGACCACGCTGATCGTCTCGCTGACCGCTCCGACCTCGAGGCTGAAGTTGATGGTCGCCGTCTGCCCGAGGGAGACGACCACGTTGGCGACCTCTTGCGGGTTGAACCCGTCGAGCTTCGCCGAAACCGAGTACGTTCCCGGCGGGACGCGGGGGAAACGATACTCGCCGACCGAGCTCGTCGTCGCCGACAACCGGGCGCCGCCGGCGCTCACGGCTTCGACCGTCGCTCCCGGCAGCACCGCCGCCGACGCGTCGGTGACGGTTCCACGGATCGCGCCCACCTGCTCCTGGGCGCCCGCCGGCAGGGCCAACGCGAAGCCCACCAGGGCGATCGCGACGGCCGCGAAGCCGACTCTCCACCATTCTCTCTTGCGCATCATCGAACCTCCATCAGGTTAACGGGATAGTGCCGACGGAACGATTCCAGCCGGCGCGACTTGGGTGTTTGGAACGCCGGAACCCTATCACGGAGTGACAGGGAGATGACAACGCGGTGAACGGGGGAGCCGATACTCCCCTCGCACCCCGGTGTCCGGCGATCCCAGAATCCCATGGATGCCTTCATCCCTTGGCGAAGTTCGTGCCAATCCGGGAGCCTTCGCTCGTCCTTCCCGAGGCGCGCTTAATCCCTATTCCTCAGTGACTTGCTGATTTGCCATGAGAGAAATGGGAGGGGGCGCCGGGATGGACCCCGGGCAGGATCCAACCCCTTGGTGAAAGGGTCCAACCGATTGGATCAGGAGGGGGCTACGGGCTCGTCGGAGGACCCCGCCCCGGCGAACGTGAGGCGAAGGGTGCGGATGCGGTTGCCCTGGACTTCGAGCACTTCGAGCTCGGCGGGCCCCAGGCGGACGCGATCGCCCAGCCGGGGGCGCCGCCCGAGCTCGGAGAGCACCACGCCGCCGACCGTGTCCTCGTCGCGGGGCGAGAGCTCGACGCGAAGCTCGTCCTCCAGGTCGACCAGGAGCATGGCCCCGGAAACCGTGTAGACGCCCTCGCTCCGCAGGGCGAGCTCGGGCCGCTCGGCGTCGAACTCGTCCTGGATCTCGCCCACGATCTCCTCGATGACGTTCTCGAGCGTCACGATCCCCGCGATGCCGCCGTATTCGTCGAGCACGGCGAGCAGGTGCAGGCGGTCGCTGCGCATGCGGGCGAGGAGCTTGTCCAGGGGCGTGCTCTCGGGGACGAACTTGATCGGTCGCGCGATGCGCTCGAGCGGCGGCACCGCCGAGCCGGCGCGGAAGAGGTCCTTGATGTGGACGACGCCGATCACCCGGTCGAGATCCCCCTCGCAGAGCGGAAAGCGGGTGTGCCCGCTCTCGCGGGCGACCGCCAGGTTCTCCTCGAGCGTGCGGCGGGTCGAGAGGTAGACCACGTCGCCGCGCGGCACCATCACCTGGCGGGCGATGCGGTCGTAGAGCTCGAAGACGTTCTCGAGCAGATCCCGCTTCTGCTCCGAGAGGTCGGAGCCGTGCTGCGAAGCGAGCAGCAGGCGGAGCTCCTCCTCGCTGTGCGCGAGCTCGTGCTCTTCCGCGGGTTTGAGGCCGACCAGGCGGAGAACCCCGATCGAGGCGCGATTGAGCAACCAGATGGCGGGGAAGGTGAGCCAGTAGAAGAGGTAGAGCGGCAGCGCGATCCAGAGCGTGGTCGGCTGCGGGCGCCGGATGGCGAAAGACTTGGGGGCCTGCTCGCCGATCACGATGTGGAGCGCGGTGATGCAGACGAAGGCGGCGGTGAGGCTGAGAGAGTGCACCAGGGCCGGGGATGCCCCCGGGAGCTTCTCCGCGAGTGGGCGGACGATCCAGGAGAAGGCGGGCTCGCCGACCCAGCCGAGGGCGAGGCTCGCGAGCGTGATGCCGAGCTGGCAGGCGGAGAGGTAGGCGTCGAGGTGGCTCGTCATGTGGCGCGCGAGCTTGCCGCGCCGGGAGCCGCTGGCGACCAGGGGATCGAGTTGGGTCGGGCGAACCTTGACGAGGGCGAACTCCGCCGCGACGAAGAAGCCGTTGAGCGCCACCAGCACCAAACCCAGGGCCAACCCGGCCCAGGGATTGAAATGGAGCTCGAAGCCGCCTTCGGAAGGGAGCAACGCGAGCGGAATCATGCGGGCGAGAGTATAGGCGACGCGCGCTCGGCCCCCGTCGTGCGGCGCGCTAGAATGAGCAACCGAGATTTGCCGGTGGCCAGGGCTGGCCGCCGTCCGGAGGCCCGATCATGACTCGATTCCAGCGTTCTCTGACTCTCGTCTTCGCCGCGCTCGCTCTCGTCGGCGGCGTTCTCTACGCGCTGAGCGGCGCCCGGATCTACGGCACGATCACGGACGAGACCGGCAAGCCGGTCGCCGACGTGCAGATCACGGTCACCTGCCCGACGATGCCGAGCTTCAAGTTCGAGACCCATACCGACGCCGAAGGGCGTTGGGCGGTGTCGCTGGTCGACTCGACGAAGCCGTTTCACTACCGCTTCGAGAAGGTCGGCTACCAGATGAAGGAACAGGATCTGAAGCTCCCGATCGGTTCCAACGAGCGGAGCGACTTCGAGATGCTGACGGTGGACGAAGCCCGCAAGCGCGGGCTCGCGACCGGGGCCCAGCCCTCGCGAACCGACCAGGCGGTCTTGACCTTCAACGAGGGAGCCGAGGCGTTCCAGCAGGGAGACACCGCGACCGCGAAGGCGAAGATGCAGGAGGCGATCTCGATCGACCCCCAGCTCACGGCCGGATACTCCGCGCTCGCCGCGCTCTTCTGGAGCGAGAAGGACGGCGCCCAGGCGATCGAGATGGCCGAGAAGGCGATCTCGATCGACCCGAAGGACGTGCGCGCGCTGCGCGTGGCCGTGCAGGCCTACACCGCGGCCGGAAATACGGCCAAGGCCAAGGCGGCGACCGAAGCCCTGGCGGTCGCGGACCCCGCCGCCGGCGCCGCCGACCTCTACGAGCAGGGGCGGCAGGCCTACAACGCCGGCGACATGGCGCAGGCGCTGCAGTACTTCGCGCAGTCGGAGGCCGCGAATCCCGCCTATCCGCGCGTCCACTACATGCTCGGAATGTGCTACATCAATCAGAACGACACCGCGAAGGCGAGGCAGGAGCTCGAGACCTTCATCGCGAACGCGGCGGCCGACGATCCGGATCTCGCGACCGCGAAGGAGATGCTCTCCTATCTCAAGTAGCGATCTGACGCGCGGAGAAACCCCGGACGTGGGCTCGCCCGCGCCGCCGGTTCGCGTGCGGCTGCGACCCGGCCGTGACAAGGCGGTCCGCGAAGGGCACCCGTGGGTCTTCTCGGGCGCCGTCGACTCGGAATCGGGCGCGGAGGCGAGTGGGCTCGCGTGCGTCGAGTCGGCGTCCGGGGAGGCGCTCGGCGTGGGTTTCCACAGTCCGCGCTCGCAGATCCGGGTGCGGCTGCTCGGTCGGCCCGGCTTGCGGGTCGACGAGGAGCTCTTCGTCTCCCGCCTCGCCGCCGCGGCGGAGCTCCGGGGCCGTGTGCTACCGGAAGCGACGGACGGCTACCGCCTGCTCAACGCGGAAGGGGACGGCGTGCCCGGCTGGACGGTCGACCGCTTCGCCGACGTGCTCGTCAGCCAGATCACGGTCGCGGGCCTCGAGCGCCATCGCGACGAGGCCTACGCGGCGCTCGCACGCGTGGTCCCGGGGGCCGCGATCCTCCACCTCGGGGATCTCGCGGCGCGTCGCGAGGAGGGGATCGCCGGTCCGGATAGGGCGATTCGCGGCGAGATTCCGGCGAGCGCGAGCTTCCGCGAGTCTGGTCTCCGGTTCAGCGCCGAGCTCGGGGGCGGGCAGAAGACCGGCTTCTACCTCGACCAGCGCGAGAACCGCCGGCTCGCCGCTCGATACGCGCGCGGGAGGCGCGTGCTCGACCTGTTCGCGCATTCGGGTGCCTTCTCCACGCACTGCCTCGCCGCGGGCGCCACCGGCGCGACGTTGGTCGAGTCCGCCCCCCGCCTCCTCGAGATCGCGCGTCATCACCTGGAGGCCAACGCGCTCGACGCCGATCGCGCCGAGCTCGTCGCGGCCGACGTCTTCGCGGATCTCCGCGAACGGCGCGGGGACTACGACCTCGTGATCTGTGATCCGCCTCCGCTCGCGCGCCGGCGCGAGCACCTCGAGCGGGCGGCGCGGGCCTACAAGGACCTCAACCGCCTCGCCATGGCGCGGCTCGCGCCCGGCGGGATGCTCCTCACTTTCACCTGCTCCGGCGCGGTCGACGGCAAGCTCTTTCGCCAGATCCTCTTCGCGGCCGCGCTCGAGGCGCGCGTCGAGCTGTCGCTGCTCGCTCCCCTCGGTCCAGCGCCCGACCATCCGGTCTCCATCTATCACCCACAAGGGGAGTATCTGAAGGGGTGGCTGGCGGTGTCCCGAGGGCCCCGGCGCTGAGCGGGACGGAGCGCCGCGGCCTCGAGCGCGCACCGCGTGGCGCCGTTGACAGGCTCGCGGATCGCTTGCTAAGTTTCCCCATCCCAGCGGCTTGCGGGCCGCAGGGGGAAGGCGGCGCACGGTCGAAGGCCCGTAGCTCAGTTGGTTAGAGCGCTACGTTGACATCGTAGAGGTCGGTGGTTCGAGCCCACTCGGGCCTACCAAGTCGCTCCCTTCCGCACGTCCGGGCGAACCATGAAGCGATCCGGCAGGCGCTTAGCTCAGTTGGTTAGAGCGCTTCCTTCACACGGAAGAGGTCCGCGGTTCGAGTCCGCGAGCGCCTACCATCCCGCCTCCCGCACCGCCGCCGCGTGAGCGGCGGGGCGACCCCGGAAGATCCCGTAGCGCCTCGATTGCGACGTGCCATGACGCCCCAGGACATCGTGTTGACGCTTCCCGACGGATCCGAGCGCCGCGTCGCCGCGGAGGCGACCGCCCTCGACGTCGCCCGCGGCATCGGACCCCGTCTCGCCGCCGACGCCGTCGGAGCCGAGCTCGACGGCGAGAGGATCGACCTGCGCCAGCCGCTCGCGCACGGCGGGAAGTTCCGGATCTTCACCGCCAAGAGCCCGGAGGCAGGCGAGTTCGTGCGCCACTCGGCCGAGCATCTGCTGGCCGACGCGGTGCGCCGCCTCTGGCCGGAGTCAGAGTACGACGCGGGGCGCGTCGACCACTCCGAGAAGTTCCAGTACGACTTCCGCTTCCCGCGCGCCTTCACCGCCGAGGACCTCGAGGCGATCGAGGCGAAGATGAAGGAGATCGCCGCCGAGGACGCGCCGTTCGAACGCGTGGAGGTGAGCCGGGAGGAGGCCGAGCGCATCTTCCGCGCGATGGGTTTCACGCTGAAGCTCGAGCGGCTCGCGGACATCCCCGAAGGCGAGACCATCACTCTGTACAAGCACGGCGCTTTCACCGATCTCTGCCGGGGGCCGCACGTGCAGCGCGCCGGCCAGATCGGCGCGGTCAAGCTCCTCGAGTCCTCGGGCACCTATTTCAAGGGGGACGAGAAGGGCGAGCGCCTGCAACGCATCTACGGCACCGCCTTCCCGTCGGAGAAGGAGCTCGCCGCCTATCTCGACCGGCTCGAGCAGGCGCGGGCGCGCGACCACCGGCGGCTGGGTGCCGAGCTCGGGCTCTTCAGCTTCAGCCCGCTCGCTCCTGCTTCCCCGTTCTTCCACCCGAAGGGCGCCGCGGTCTACAACGGCCTCATCAACTACGTCCGCGAGCTCAACGCCAGGAACGGCTACGGCGAAGTGGTGACCCCGCAGATCCTCGACGTCGAGCTCTGGCACACGTCGGGGCACTGGGCGAACTATCGCGAGAACATGTTCTTCACGGAGCTCGACGAGAGACAGTACGCCGTCAAGCCGATGAACTGCCCGACCCACTGCCTCATGTTCAAGGTCGGCAAGCACTCCTACCGCGACCTGCCGATCCGCTACGCCGACTTCGGCCGCCTGCATCGCTACGAGCGATCGGGCGTCACCTCGGGCCTCACCCGCGTGCGCTCGTTCGCGCAGGACGACGCGCACGTCTACTGCACCGACGAGCAGGTCGAGTCCGAGGTGCTCCGCGCGGTCGGCATCATCCTCGACATCTACGAGACCTTCGAGTTCAGCGACGTGCAGATCGGCATCGGCACGCGGCCCGAGAAGCGCGTCGGATCGGACGAGCAGTGGGACGTCGCCGAAGCGGGCCTGAGGTCCGCCCTCGACCACCGCGGTCTCGCCTACACGATCAACGAGGGGGATGGCGCCTTCTACGGTCCCAAGGTCGACTTCCGGGTGAGCGACGCGATCGGCCGCCAGTGGCAGCTGGGGACGGTGCAGCTCGACTACCAGTTGCCGCAGCGTTTCGACCTCGAGTACGTCGCGGCCGACGGCTCGATGCGGCGGCCGGTGATGATCCATCGCGCGATGCTCGGCTCGGTCGAGCGGTTCCTGGGCATCCTGATCGAGCACACCGCCGGGGCCTTCCCGTTCTGGCTCGCGCCGGTGCAGGCGAAGGTCCTGCCGGTCTCGGAGAAGACCCTCGACTACGCTCGGGAGGCGGTCGAGCGGCTCGTCGGCTCGGGTCTCAGGGTCGAGCTCGACGCCTCGAACGAGAAGCTGGGCTACAAGATCCGGCAGGCGCAGATGGAGAAGGTCCCCTACATGCTGGTCGCGGGTCCGAAGGAGGCCGAGAGCGGCACCCTCGCGGTGCGGGTGCGCGGCGGCGCCGACCTGGGACCGATCGCGGTCGACGCGCTCGCCGAACGGCTCGGGCGCCAGGCGGCCACGCGGGCGGCGGTTTTGCCGCCGGGTTGAGGATCGGGTAGACTCCCGCATCTCTGCTGGTCAGGGCGCGCGTACCCGGAGCGGATCGACCGCTTCGCGAGTTCGTGAGGCGCGCGCCGGCGGCTCCCCCAGGAGGTGAGCGGAGCATCGACAAGACGGCACGCACCAACGAGGGAATCCGGGTCCGCGAGGTCCGGTTGATCGACGCGGACGGCACCCAGGTCGGGGTAATCCCGACCGAGCAGGCGCTCCGGATGGCCAAGGAACAGAACTTCGACTTGGTGGAGGTCGCTCCGGCGGCCCGCCCTCCGGTCTGCCGGATCATGGATTTCGGCAAGTTCCTCTATCAGCAGAAGAAGAAGGCGCACGATTCGCGGAAGAAGCAGAAGACGATCCAGGTCAAGGAGGTCAAGTTCCGGCCCAACATCGACGATCACGATTACGGCGTCAAGCTGCGCAACGCCATCCGCTTCCTCGACGAGGGGGACAAGGTGAAGGCGACGGTGCAGTTCAGGGGTCGCGAGATGTCGAAGCCGGAGCTCGGCTTGAACCTGTTGAAGAAGCTGATCGCCGACATCGGTGAAGGCGGTGCGGCGGAAGGGACCCCGGAGATGGCGGGAAACCGGATGCACTTGGTGTTCGGTCCCGGCAAGAAGGGGACGAGGAGATCGGCCGACGGCGTGACCGCCGAGGCCGCGGCGAAAACGTCGTAGGAAAGAGGTCCGTCGTGGCTCAGAAGAAGAAGACGCACAAGGGCGCCGCCAAGCGCTTCAAGATCTCGGGCACCGGCAAGGTGCTCCGGACGCAGGCGATGAAGCGGCACATCCTCACCAAGAAGACGCGCTCGCGCAAGCGCCGCCTGCGGCGCGAGATCGAGCAGCTCGGCCGCCTCGGCCGCGCGGTGAAGATCCTGTTGTCGTAGCGCGACATTCACCCCTCCGGCAGGGCGGGATCGAACCTGTCCCGCCCGCCGGAAGCCGTGGCCCCGCGAGGGCGAGCTGCGGCCTGACCCGTCCCGAAGCGAAGCGAGGGACGAGAAACGAGGTTCCGAACGATGCCCCGCGCCAAGCGAGGTCCGAAGCGCGCCCAAAAGCGCAAGAAGGTACTCAAGCTCTCCAGCGGCTTCTTCGGCACGAAGTCGAACGCCTATCGCATGGCGATGCAGGCGGTCGACCGCGCCGGCAAGTTCGCGACCCGCGACCGCCGGGCGAAGAAGCGCCAGTTCCGGTCGCTCTGGATCGTCCGCATCAACGCGGCGGCCCACCAGCACGGGCTCTCCTACAATCACTTCATCTCGGGCTTGAAGCTCGCCGGCTGCGACCTCGATCGCAAGGTGCTGGCCGAGCTCGCCGCGGCCGAGGATCCCAAGCCCTTCGCCGGGCTCGCGGATCTCGCCAAGCAGGCTCTCGCGCAGAAGGCCGCGAAGGGCTGAGCCGGTGAGCGGGTCCGGTCCGGCGGATGCCCGGGTCCCGACCCTCGACGAGCTCGAGAAGCTGGCGCGCGAGGCGGAAGGGGCCATCGCCGGCGCGGTCGACCGCGCCGCCTGGGAGGCTCTGCGCGTGCACTGGTTGGGCTCCCGCCAGGGGAGGCTGCGCGAGCTGCAGGCTCTGATCCCGCGCGCCGCCGACAAGCGCGCCTTCGGACAAGCGTTCAACGCCCTCAAGCGGCGCGTCGAGGCGGCGCTCGAAGCCCGCGACGCGGTGCTTCGCGGCGCCGAGGAGGAGGCGAAGCGCCGCGCCGGGGCGCTGGACGTGACGCTGCCCGGAAGGCGGCCTCCGACGGGCGCTCTCCACCCCGTCACGCGGGTCGCGCGCGAGATCGTCGAGATCTTTCGCGCGCTCGGCTACACGGTGGCCGAGGGTCCGGAGATCGAGAGTGATCGCAACAACTTCGAGCTCCTCAACTTCCCCGCCGACCATCCGGCGCGCGACGCGCAGGACACGCTCTTCCTGGCGGACGGCAGACTGCTGCGCACGCACACGTCGCCGGTTCAGATTCGCACCATGCTGGCGCGCAAGCCACCCATCCGAGTCGTCTGCCCCGGCCGCGTCTACCGCAACGACAACGACCTCCGGCACTCGCCGATGTTCCATCAGATCGAGGGTCTCTGCGTCGGACCTGGGGTGACGTTCGGCGACCTCAAGGGGACTCTCGAGGCCTTCCTGCAGCGCCTCTTCGCGCCCTCGACCGGCGTACGTCTGAGGCCCAGCTACTTTCCCTTCACCGAGCCGTCGTGCGAGGTCGACATCACCTGCCAGCTCTGCGGCGGCGGTGGCTGTCCGACCTGTTCGGGGACGGGGTGGATGGAGATTCTCGGTGCCGGGATGGTCGATCCGCGCGTGCTCGAGAATTGCGGCATCGACCCGGACGTCCACTCGGGCTTCGCCTTCGGTCTCGGGCTCGATCGCGTGGCGATGAATCAGTGGGGGATCCCGAACATCCGCTCGCTCTTCGAGAGCGACGAGCGGCTGCTGCGTCAGGTGAGGGACTGACGCCGTGCAGCTGGTGCTCTCCTGGTTGGCGGACTACGTCGAGCTCGGCGCCGGGCTTCGTCTCGCGGTGGACTCAGCGGGGCGTCATCGGCTTCTCGGGGGAAGCGAAGAGGCGCGGCCGGGCGCCGGCGAGATCGGTCGCGCCTTGACTGCGGTCGGGCTCGCGGTCGAAGGCTATCCCGTCGTCGAGCTCGGCGCGGACCGGGAGATCTGTCTCGACATCGACATCACGTCGAACCGACCCGATTGCATGAATCACCTGGGCGTCGCGCGCGAGCTCGCGGTGGCGCTCGGCCGACCGCTCCAGCGCCCCGGGGTCCCGGACTACGCACGCCGCACGACCGACGGGCGCTCGGGTGCCGTGCGGCTCGAGGACCCCGAGGGGTGCCCCCGATTCGTGGCGCGCATCATCCGGGGAGTCCGGATCGGACCGTCGCCCGAGTGGCTCAAGCGGCGCCTCGAGGCGATCGGAGTGCGCTCGATCAACAACGTGGTCGACGTCACCAACTTCGTCCTCTGGGAGCTCGGGCAGCCGCTCCACGCCTACGATCTCGAGACGGTTCCCGCGGGCGAGCTCCGGGTGCGGCGGGCGCGCGTCGGAGAGAAGCTCGTCACCCTCGACGGCAAGGAGCGGGAGCTCGATCCGGAGATCCTCGTGATCGCGGACCGGGACCGGGCGATCGGGCTCGCCGGCATCATGGGGGGGCTCGCGACCGAAGTGACCGACCGCACGACCGACCTGCTGCTCGAGAGCGCCCACTTCGACCGCCGTCGAGTGCGCATCGGAGCCAAGCGCCTGGCGCTCCACACCGACGCCTCGCACCGCTTCGAACGCGGCGCCGATCCCGAGGGGTGCGACTTCGCCTCCCGGCGCGCCGCCGCGTTGCTCGCCGAAGTGGCGGGAGGGCGCGTCGAGGAGCCGGCGGTGGAGGCTTCCGTGGGGCCCTTGGCGCCGGTCGGCTGGCGTCTTGGTGCCGAGGCGCTCGCCAGGTTCGCAGGCGCGGACGTTCCGGAGTCGGAGATCGAGCGCATCCTCGCGGGGCTCGAGTTCGCGCCCCGACGAGAGGGCGACCGATTCTGGACCGGCCTCGTCCCGAGCTTCCGGAGGGTGGACTTCGAGCCCCGTCCTGGGGCGGGGATCGCCTACGCGCAGGACGTCTACGAAGAGGTGCTGCGGCACTGGGGCTTCGAGCGCATGCCGCCGACTCTGCCGCGGCTCTCCGGCGTGGACGCGGGGGCCGATGCCTCCTGGGAGCGGCGTCGCAAGATCCAGGATCTCCTCGCCGGCTTGGGATTCGCCGAAGGCATCCACTACGCCTTCCACGACAGCGCCTCCGACGCGCGGCTTCCGGCCCTCGTGGCGGGGCCGCCGGTCGAGCTCGCGAATCCGCTCTCGGACCGCTACACCGTGATGCGCCG
This sequence comes from uncultured Thermoanaerobaculia bacterium, assembly GCA_964476605.1. GTDB lineage: Bacteria > Acidobacteriota > Thermoanaerobaculia > Multivoradales > JAGPDF01 > JAGPDF01. The sequence continues at coordinate 18,463 of CAYZBH010000008.1, forward strand.
GTCCTTGGTTCCCAACCTGGTGTCCGCCGCCGAGTTCAACCTGGATCGCGAGGCGACCTCGGTGGAGCTCTTCGAGGTCGGTCACGTCTTCCCGGCTGACGGTGACGAGCTCGAGGCCGTCGCGGCGGTCCTCGCGGGGGTCCGCGGGACGCCCTGGGACCGGCACGCGGGGGCCGATCTCGCGACACTCGTCGGAGTCTTCGAGGAGCTCTTCGCGCTGCTCGGCGTCGCTCCGACGGTGACCCCGGCGGAGCTTCGGGGCGTGGCTCCGGGAACGGGCGCGGAGTGGACCCTCGACGGCCGCGTGATCGGTTGGTTCGGTCGTCTGTCCGCGGAGGCGCGCCTGCCCCTCTTCGCCGCGGAGCTCGTGATCGACCGGCTACCGGGACGCACCGCGCGTGGCCGCGTCGTCGCGCCGTCGCGCGTGCCGGGCATCTCCGCCGACCTGACCCTCACGCACCCGCTCGCCGTTTCCTGGCGAGCCATCGTGGCGGCGATCGGGGAGCTCGGCGAACCGCTGCGCACCGGATTCCGGCTCAAGGACCGGTATCAGGGTGCCGGCGTCCCGACCGGAGCGGTGGCGACGACGATCACCTTCGACTATCACGCCGGCGAGCGCACGCTCACGCAGGAGGAGGTCAACGAGCGGCAGCGGCATCTCGCCGACGAGCTCGAGCGGCGATTCGGAGTCGCCAGGAAGGAGCCGGCATGAGTCTCGATTTCCTGGACGAGCTCGAGACGAAGGTCCGCGAAGCGGCCGAACGCATCGAAGACCTCGCGTCCGAGAACGCACGGCTGCGCGAGGAGATCGAGAAGCTCTCCGAGGATCTCGACGCCGCTCGCGCCTCCGCACCGGAGGCGTGGCTCAAGGAGCGCGAGGAGGCCCGGCGCCGCCTGGCGGCGGTGGTCGAGCGCCTGACCCGCCTCCTCCAGCCTTGAAGGCTCCCACCCGGAGGGGTGGTATAGTGACTTCGGGTTCGCCGGAGTCGAGCACAACCTCCGGCGGAAGAAGAGGTTGCCGACCATGGCGGAACCGACGCCCGGCGCCGTAGAGGTTCAGATTTTTGGCGCGTCGTACCACGTCCGAGGTGGGGGCGAGGCAGATCATCTGGTGGAGCTGGCGGCGCAGGTCGATCGACGGATGCGCGAGCTGGCGGGACATGCGCCGAACGCAGAGGCAGGGAAGTTGGCCATTCTGGTGGCGCTCAACTTGGCCGACGAGTTGGCCAAGCAGCAGGAATCGCAATTGGGTGAGCGGGGCGACATCGAGTCGCGGGTCGTGGAATTGACGGAACGGTTGGCGGGGGCACTGAAGTCGTGAGCCGCCTGCCGCGCCGACGGAGATGGAACGAACGGAAGCCAGATTCGGCATCCCCTGGATGCATCGTGACGAGCCGACGCACTGTAGAACCAACATTGCTTCTCAGGGAGTCCAAGATCCGCGCGGCCCGTGCCTGCCCGGCTCCGACCGGGACGCTAACGGCCGCTCATGAGGACACCCACCTGACGCGTTTCAGGTTCTAAACGCAGCGTCTCGCACGATCCTTCAGGGGGTGCCTCTTCCTCCTCCGGCACTCTGAGACCCGCCTCGTCTCTCCCCGCCGCGTGACGGATAGCTGGGGGGTGTCCCATGACTCTTGGACTCTGGATCGCCGTGGCCGCGGTCGTCGTGTCGGCGGCGGTTCTGGGATTCGGTTGGTCGCGTCTGCGGCGCGAGAGCGCCAACCGCCTCGCTGAGGCGGAACGCGAGGCGGGAAGGCTCCGGGAGGAAGCTCGCCGGGAGAGCGACGCCAAGCTCCGCGAGGCCGAGCTCGCGGCCAAGGAGAAGCTGCTCCAGGCGCGAGGGGAGTTCGAGACGGCCTCGCGCAAGCGCCGGAGCGAGCTCGAGGCGCTGGAGCGTCGTTTGACCCAGAAGGAGGACGCGCTCGAGAAGCGAGTCGAGCAGGTCGACCAGCGGGACCGCGACGTGACCGGGCGAGAACGCACGGTGAGCACGCGCGAGAAGGAGATCTCGGCCCAGGGAACGGAGCTCGATCGCTTGGTGGGCGAGCAGCGCTCACGTCTCGAGCAGATCGCCGGGCTCACGGCGCAGCAGGCCAAGGAGGAGCTCGTCCGCTCCCTCGAGGACGAGGCGCGCATCGACGCCGCCCATCTCGTCAAGCGCATCGAGGACGAGGCACGCGAACAGGGCAACCGCAAGGCGCAGTGGGTGATGGGGCTCGCGGTCCAGCGCTTGGCGTCCGACTACGTGTCGGAGACCACGGTCTCGGTCGTCGAGCTGCCCAACGACGAGATGAAGGGGCGCATCATCGGACGCGAAGGTCGCAACATCCGCGCGCTCGAGATGGCCACCGGCATCGACCTCATCGTCGACGACACACCCGAGGCGGTCATTCTCTCGGGCTTCGACCCCTATCGGCGGGAGATCGCGCGCGTGGCGCTCGAGCGCTTGATCTCCGACGGCCGCATCCATCCAGCGCGCATCGAGGAAGTCGTCGAGAAGGTCAAGGCCGAGTTCGAACAGCGCATCCAGCAGGAAGGAGAGGCCGCGCTTCTCGAGCTCAAGATCCCGGGCATGCACCCGGAGCTCGTCAAGCTCCTCGGCCGCCTGCGCTTCCGCTACTCCTACGGCCAGAATGTCCTGCACCATTCGAAGGAGGTGGCGTTCCTCTCGGCGGCGATGGCCGCGGAGCTCAAGGTGAACGTCAACGTCGCGAAGCGGGCGGGTCTGCTCCACGACGTCGGCAAGGCGATCGATCGGGAAGTGGACGGCACGCACTTGCAGCTCGGCATCGAGCTCCTCCGCAAGTACGGCGAATCGGAGGAGGTCGTGCACGCCATGGCCTGCCACCACGGCGACTACGATCCGCAGAGCGTCGAGGCGGTGCTGGTGACGGCGGCGGACGCGCTCTCGGCAGCCCGGCCCGGGGCGCGCCGGGAAGTGCTGGAGACCTACGTCAAGCGGTTGGAGAAGCTCGAAGAGATCGCCAACGGCTTCAAGGGCGTGCAGAAGAGCTTCGCCATCCAGGCGGGGCGTGAAGTGCGGATCATCGTCGACAGCGGCAAGATCGGCGACGAGCAGGCGATCTGGCTCTCCAAAGACATCGCGAAGAAGATCGAGGCGGACTTGACCTACCCGGGCGAGATCCGGGTGACGGTGATTCGCGAGACACGAGCGGTCGAGTTCGCGCGATGAAGCTGCTGTTCGTGGGGGACGTGATCGGCAAGCCCGGTCGCCAGGTCTTGCGACGCTTGCTGCCGCGGCTGGTCGACGAGCACCGGGTCGACTACGTGGTGGTGAACGTCGAGAATCTGGCCGGAGGATTCGGCGTGACGCTCGACACTCTGGGCGAGCTCGAGGATCTTCCGATGCACGCCCTGACGACCGGGAACCACGTCTGGGACAAGAAGGAGGTCGCCGACCTCCTGGCGCACGAACCGCGTCTGCTCAGGCCCGCCAACTACCCGGAGGGCAACCCCGGCACGGGCGTGCACGTCGGGGAGACCGCAGGCGGGATCCGCGTCGCGACGATCAATCTCGAGGGGCAGGTCTTCATGCGCCAGCTCGACTCGCCGTTTCGCGCCGCCGACCGCCTCCTCGCGGCTCTCGACCCGGACGTGCGGGTGATCTTCGTCGACTTTCATGCCGAGGCGACGAGCGAAAAGCAGGCGCTCGGGATCTATCTCGACGGACGCGTCTCGGCGGTGGTGGGAACGCACACCCACGTACCGACCGCCGACGAACGGATCCTGCCGAAGGGCACCGCGTTCCTCACCGACGCGGGCATGACCGGACCCTACGAGGGCGTGATCGGGTTCCGCTCCGATCGCGTCCTCGAGCGATTCCTGCTCCAGACGCCCTCCTCGTTCGAAGTCGCCAAGCGCGACGTGCGGCTGGCGGCGGTGCTGCTCGACATCGACGAGACGTCGGGCCGCGCGAGGAGCATCGAGCGCCGGCTGCTGCGGGCCGAGGAGAACTGAGCCATGGCCAAGGCCGCGACCATCGAGGCGCTCAAGAGCGCCGCCGGCCGCAAGAAGCTCTCGGTGATCGTCACCACCTTCAACGAGGAGGCGAACGTGGCCGAGTGCCTGGAGTCGGTGCTCTGGGCCGACGAGATCCTGCTCGTCGATTCGTTCTCGACCGACCGCACCGTCGCGATGGCGAGCCGCTATCCGATCACGATCCTGCAGCGCGAGTACTTCGGCTCGGCGGCGCAGAAGAACTGGGCGATCGACCGCGTGGCGAACGACTGGGTCCTCATCATCGACGCCGACGAACGCGTCCCGGAGCCGCTGGCCCGCGAGGTGCTCGCGGTGCTGGCGAGCGAGCCCGCGGTCAACGGGTTCTACATCCGGCGCGAGAACGTCTTCATCGACGATGTGATCCGGCATTCGGGCTGGTCGACCGACAAGGTCGTACGGCTGTTCCGACGGGACAAGGGTCGCTATCCGAACCGACGCGTGCACGCCGACCTCGAAATCGAGGGACCGGTGCCGGTCCTCAAGCACAGCTTCCTGCACTTCACCTTTCGCACCTTCGAGCAGTACTTTCCGAAATTCCTGAACTACGCCGAGTGGGGGGCCGCCCAGGCGTTCCGCGACGGCCGTCGCGCCGGGCTCTTCGAGGTCGCGGTGCGCCCCTGGTGGCGTTTCGTTCGCACCTATTTTCTGCAGCTGGGATTCCTCGACGGCATGCACGGTTTCGTGCTCTGCGTCCTGCAATCGTTCGGAGCGTTCTTGAAGTACGCGCGGCTCTGGGAATACCGGATCCGGGCGGAGCGGGGAGAAGAGATTCAACTTCCCGCCTTCGACGACAATCAGGAAACCTGGCAGCGCCCGCGCGACGGCGAGAGCTGAGGCGCTGGCCGCACCCGCTCTGGGAGCCCCCGACTCAGCCCGGCGGCGAGACCGGCGCCGGACCCAACAGGACGTAGCCGTCCTCCCGGACGCCGTCGCGGGCGATCTCGACCAGCGGCAGGGGTTCGGCGAGCGCCGCGAACGCCTCCTTGCTGATGAAGAGCCAGACTCTCCCGGGTCGGCCCGCGAACTCCTCGAGCTCCGCCTCGGAGGCCGGAAGCTCGGCGAATCGGCGCGTGTAGAAGAGGAACGGCGGATCGATGCGCGGGTAGATCGCGTAGGGCTCGTCGGGGCGCGCGAGCTCGAGCAGCTTCTCCGAAAGCGGCCGAGCGCTCTTCGCGATCTCGAACCGAGGAAGAACCACGAGGCTCGCGTAGGTGGTCGCGGCGAGCATGCCGGCGGCGAGCGCGGCCACGACTCTCCCCGGCCGACCCGAGCGACCGAGCCACCAGGCGGCGAAGGCGCTCGTCGCGAGCAGCAGAGCGAGCAACAGAGCGTCGAAGAGCAGCCCGTCCCCGAAGGGCGCCAGCATCTCCTCCGCGCGGGCCGCGAACCGGGGTGCGAGCTTCGGCAGGAATGGCCAGGCGGCGGGAACCGCCGCGAAGAGCGCGGCCATGAGGAGCGGCGGCACGCGCAGCCAGGAGCGGAGCCGCGGCGAGGTGCTCTCGATCTCGGGCAAGGGGCTCGCGACCAGAAGGGCAAGCGCAGGGTACATCTGGAGGATGTAGACGGTGCGCTTGGCCGGCGAGAGGCTGAAGAAGAGCAGCGTTACCGCCGCCCAGGCGAAGGCGAGCAGGAAGCCGCGGCGCGCCTCTCCGGTCAACCGCCGCCAGCCGATCCAGAGCGTTCCGGGCAGGAAGAGTGACCAGGGGAAGAAGTCGGCCGGCAGGACCGTCAGGTAGTAGTAGAAGGGTCTGAAGTGATGCCAGGGGTCGGCATAGCGGGTGACGTTCTGCTTGATGACCAGGGTCTCGAGATAGGGAACTCCACCCGAGAGAGCGGCGGGGACCAGCCAGGCGAGCACGATCGCAGCCCAGATCAGGAGCCCGGTTCCCATGCGCATGCTTCGCAGGGTGGCGCGGGAACCGGTCGCCCAGCAGAAGGCCACGATGGCCAGGAGCGGCGGCAGGAGTCCCACGGGTCCCTTGGCGAGCGTCGCCAAGCCGGCGCAGACGAAGAAGAGCCGGAACCAGGCGGGGCGATCCTCCTTGAGACCGCGCACGAAACAGTAGATGGCGCCGGTCACGAGCGCCATCAGCAGCATGTCGATCTGGCCGACTCTCCCCTGCCAGAGAATGCGCCCGGTACTCACGAGGATCAGCGTCGACCACCAGGCGACCCGCCAGTCGAAGAGGCGTTGGGCGATGCCGAAGAGGAGGAGCAGCGTCGCGACGGCGGCGAGGAGCGAGGGGAGGCGCGCCGCCACCGCGGTCACGCCCCCGGTCGCGTGCGAGGCCGCGACGATCAGCCAGAAGAGGAGGGGGGGCTTCTCGGAGTAGATCTTTCCGTTGAGATGGGGGACGAGATAGTCGCCGCTCTCGCGCATCTCGCGCGCCACTTCGGCGTAGCGGGGCTCGTCGGGATTCCACAGGTCGCGGGAGGCGATGCCGGGCAGGAAGGCGAGGAGGCCCAGAGCCACCAGGGCGAGGCGCTCGAGCGGGCTCATCGGCGCCTTCTCACCTCAGGCCTCGCGCCCCGCCACGGGCTGCCGCTCCTCGCTGGCCAGCGAACGCCGGTCGATCCAACGGCGGCGCATCCAGCGGACCGCCATGAGGTCGGCCAGGGCGCGAAAGAGCCGGTTGCCGATGCCGTACTTGGCGACGCCGTGCAGGCGCGGACGGTGACGCACGGGAATCTCGGCGACCCGCGCCCCGTTCCAGCGCACGAGGGTCGGGAGGAAGCGGTGCATGCCGGTGAAGAGCGGCAGATGGTCGAGCACCTCCCGCCGGTAGGCCTTGAGCGAGCAGCCGACGTCGGTGATCTCCTCGTCCGTCGCCCAGTTGCGGACCGCGTTCGCGAGACGCGAGGAGACGCGGCGCGTCCAGCTGTCCCGGCGATCGACGCGCACTCCCGAGACCGCGTCGAATCCGCGCTCGATCTCGGCCAGCAGGCGTGGGATGTCGGCGGGATCGTTCTGCAGGTCGGCGTCGAGCGTCACGATCCGATCGCCGCGGGCGTGGTCGAAGCCGGTCGCGAGCCCGGCCGTCTGTCCCGAGTTCCGATGGTGGCGCAGCACGCGGGTCCTCGGATCCGCCGCCGCGAGCGTGCGGAGCACGGCGAGCGATCCGTCAGTCGAGCCGTCGTCGACGTAGAGCACTTCGTACGCGATGCCGAGGGGAGCCAACGCGCGCTCGATTTCCGCGGCGAGAGCCGGCAGATTCTCCTCTTCGTTGAAGAGAGGGATGACGAGAGAGAGCTCGGGGCAGGTCACGGCCGGTCGTCCGCGGGGCGCAGGCACGCTATCACGCGAGCGGATCGCGAAGCCGCGGTCGCGGGCTCCGCGCGATAGAGTCGGAGAACCCGATGCGCGTGTCCGATTCTCCCCGAGCCGGCGGCGGGACCGCGGCCTTCTGGCCGAGACCTCGCCCGCGGGAGCTCGTCCTCGGACTGCTCCTCTGGGTCGTAGTCTCGATCGCGGCGAGCGTGGTGCTCGCCCCGATCGGCTTTCGCTTGGTGGACGGTCTCCTCCCCGGACAGGTGCACTTCCGCCGCGTGGTGCGACGTGTGGCCCAGCTGGTGGCGCTGCTGCTCGCGCTGGCGGGAATGAAGCGGCTCGGCGTGCGGGGGCTTTCGGACGTGGGACTGCGGTGGCGGCAAACGACGGGGCGCCGGATCGCTGGGGCGGCGGCGCTCGGATTCGCCGTCGCGGGAGCGGCGGTTCTGATCGAGTTCGTACTGGGGGGGCGCCGGCTGACGTCGCATCTCGGGACGACCGGGCTGCTCGCCGTGCTCGCGACCGCCGCGGTCGTGGCGCTGCTGGAGGAGGGGTTCTGTCGCGGCCTGCTCGTCTTCCCCTTCGGCCGGCTTCGCGGCGGTGCGTTGGCCGCCGGCGCCGTGCTCGTGTCGGCGCTCTACGCCACCGCCCACTTCGCGCGCGGCGGAATGCGCGACACGGCCACCGATTGGGCCGCGGCCTGGCAGGTCTGGGAAGCCGTTCCCCGTGCCGTCGTGCAGTATCGCGAGGCCTGGGTCGGGCTCTTCGTGACCGGCCTCGCGCTCTATCTGCTCGCCAGGCGTCAGGGTGACGCGTGGGGTGCGGTGGGGGCTCACTTCGGAGCGGTAGTCGCGCTGCAGATCGCCGGCCGGGTCGGCGACACGGTGCCGGGAGGGGAGACTCCCTTCTTCGCCGACGGGCTCCTGCCCGGCTACGGCATGGCCGGGCTGCTCGCCGCGCTCCTCGTCCTCGTGTGGCTGCTCGACCGGAGACGCTCGCCGACGAACGGCTGAGCGTCCTGCGAGCGCGGGCGATTCAACCCCGCCAGACGCGCCAGGGGGCGTTGCCCTGGCGCCAGAGCTCGTTCAAGTGGCTCCAGTCGCGGTAGGTGTCCATCGGGTGCCAGAACCCCTCGTGGACGTAGACCGAGAGCTCGCCGTCGCGCGCCAGCCGCTGCAGCGGCTCGAGCTCGAGAAAGGTCCGCGGATCGTCTCCCAGGTAGTCGAAGACGCGCCGCTCGAAGACGAAGAAGCCGCCCGAGACGACTCCTTCGGCGACCGTGGGCTTCTCGTTGAATTCGACCACCTTGCCGCGGTCGACCTTCATCTCGCCGTAGCGTGACGTCGGATGGACGCCGGTCACGGTCGCGATCCTGCCCTCGCGGCGGTGAAAGTCGAGCAGGGCGTCGAGATCGACGTTGCCGACGGCATCGCCGTAGGTGAACAGGAAGGTCTCGCTGTCGACGTACTTCTCGACCAGCTTCAAGCGGCCGCCCGTTCCGCTGTCGGCCCCCGTCTCGGCGCAGGTCACCTGCCAGCTCTCCGCTCCGGCCTGGTTGTGGAACCTCACTCCCGGGGGGTCTCCCTTCATCGAGACCGTGAAGTCGCGCTGCATCTCGTGGAGGCGGAGAAAGTACTGCTTGATCGCCCACCCCTTGTAGCCGAGGCAGAGCACGAAGCGCTCGAAGCCGGCGGCACCGTAGATCTTGAGGATGTGCCAGAGGATCGGCTGCTCCCCGATCTCGACCATCGGCTTGGGGACGTTCTCGGTGTGCTCGCGCAGGCGGGTCCCCTGCCCACCGCAGAGGATCACGACCGGCAGATCGCGTTTTTCCGGGCTCTTCGCGGTCATCGACGTCGAGCCTATCGTGAGCCGACCGCGGGTCGCGAGCACAGCCTCCAGAGGCGCTCTCCGCCGGCGCGCCGCAGGTGGCGGCGCAGCTGCTTGCGGAGTCTCGCCTCGCCGCGAAACATGGCGGGCACCTGCGAGCCGTAGGCGAGGATCGCCTCGACCTTGCGCTCGAAGAGCCGCGCGTCGACGGGGAGGATTTCGTACTCCCAGGCGCTTGGCCTGGCGAGCGCGCGGCGCAGCGCGAGCCATTTCCATTCCACGTAGGGAAACTCCTCGTAGAACCAGAGCGCGCGGCCGGTCGCCTCGAGCGCGCGGCGGACCAAGCGGTGATCGACGTGCGCGCCGACGCCGAGCGGAGCCACCAGGCGCGCGTCGGCCGGGATCTCCCGGAATCTCGCGAGCAGGCGCGGCGTCATCTCGGCCTCGTCCGCGGGATGAACCTCGCCGAAGAGCGCCGCGAGATCGCGGTAGAAGGCTTCGCCACCGGCGCTCCGGTAGGGAGCCTCGGGAAGACCGAGATGGTCGCGGCGCGCACCCAGTCGGGCCAAGGCCTCGTCGTCCTCGGCGCGGCGGGCCCGCATCACCTGGCCGCGCGGCAGATGCCACCAGCGTGCGAGCTCGGCGGCGAGCGGCGACGGGGATTCGAGCGGCTCGTCCGCGGTGAAGACCGTGACGACGCGGACCTCGTTCCCCGCCGCGACCTCGTGGGCGATCCGCGCTCCGCAGGAGAGCACGGCATCGTCGAGGTGCGGGGAGAGATAGACGATCTCCGGCATCGCTCAGCTCCGGAGCCGCCGCGCCAGTGCGGGACGAAACCGGTCGAGGATCTCGCGGAGCGCGTCGCGGTAGGCGGCGGCGAAGCGCTGGCGCGTGTGGTGCGCGCGGACCCACTCCCAGGCGCGCCGGCTCGCCGCCTCGAGCTCGGCCGGGGGTCTGGCGGCGAGGTCGAGCACCGCGCCACGGATCTCTTCGAGCGTGGAGGTCGCGAGCAGGACGCCGCGGTCGGGCGCGAGATCTATCCCGCTCTCGCGGCTCAGCACCGGCAGGAGACCGGCGTGCATGCAGGTGACCGCGCCGCCGTTCTGGCCCTCGGAGCAGGAGGGGTAGACGAGGGCCAGGTTCTCGCGCGCGATCGTCGCAAAGGTGGGACCGGCGACGTCGATCCAGCCGCGGGTCGCGATGTTGGGCGTCGCGTAGAGCTCGCGCGCGAAGGCGCGCTCGAATTCGGGCTCGCGCTCCACCGGGCCGAGCACCGTGAGGCCGAGGTGCGGCAGGGCGGAGAAGACCTCGAGCACGCGGTCGAGCCCCTTGTGCAGGAGGCCGCCGCTCCCGAACCAGAGGAACCGCCTTCGGGCCTCGGAGTAGTCCTTGCCCTCGGGAAACGGAGAGAGGAACGGCTGCGAGATCGGGACCGGCCAGAGCGACTTGCCAGCGTGCGCGTAGGTCGCCTGTGTCACGACGTTGCCGAGAATCGTCGCCGCGTCGGCGGACTCGATGGCGCGGTTCTCGGCGATGGTCTTGTAAGGTGCCAGCCGGATGCCGCGCCGGCTGGCGAGCTCCTCTCGCCGCCGCTCCTGCGCCGCGTTGTAGAAGCGGTGGTGGGCCGTCTCGATGTGCATCAGCTTGAGACAGCCCGGGCCCACGAGCGGCGCGAGCCGCTCGAGATTGATGCGCACGTCGATCAAGAGGTCGTAGGGGGCGGCGGGGAGGAAGCGCTGGTTCGTCCAGTGGATGACATCCACCGCGAAGCCGAGATCGACGAGCGTCCGCCCGATGGCGAGCGACTCCCAGAAGTGGGTATGGGAGTGCGGCGGCTCGGCGCCGTCGGGCAACAGGAAGGGGTCCAGGATGTAGCTGAAGAGGGCACGCCCGATCGGATCACCCGCGGGGCTCAGGGTGACGACCCGCCGTTCGGTGCGTCGCAGCCGGCGAAGCGTTCGATCGAGGAAGCGCCGGCCACGGCCGACCAGGGGGCGCAAGCGCATGCCGGGGTCGCAAGGTATCACATCCCCTGGCGCTCTTTGGCTTATGCTTGAGCTGTCTTGCGCGATACTCGAGTTCTCGTCACCGGCGCCTCGGGATTCCTCGGAACCGAGCTCGTCGCGGCGCTCGCCGGCGGTGGAGCGCTCGTCGAGGCGGTCTCCCGGCGCGCGCGGACCTCCGGGCAGGCGCGAGTCCGCTGGTGGCAGGCGGACCTCTCCCGCGCGGAGGAGGTCGAGCGGCTCTTCGCGTCGGCCGAGCCCGAGGTCGTCTTCCACCTCGCGAGCCTGGTGAGCGGGCGCCGGGATCTGGAGCTGGTGGCGCCGACCTTCGAGGCCAACCTCATGACCACGGTGAACCTGTTGACCGCCGCGACCGCGCGCCGCTGCCGGCGCGTGGTGCTCGCGGGCTCGATGGAGGAGCCGGACGTCGCGGCCGGGGAGGCGCCGGGCTCCCCCTACGCGGTCGCCAAGGGCGCCGCCAGCCTCTACGCGCGTTTCTTCAGGGCCCTCTACGAGACGCCGGTCGTCTCCGCGCGCATCTTCATGGTCTACGGTCCCGGCCAGCTCGATCGCACGAAGGTGGTCCCCTACGCGGTGCTGCAGGCTTTGGCGGGTGAGCCGGCGCGGCTGACGAGCGGCGCGCGGCCGGTGGACTGGGTCTACGTCGGCGACGTCGTCGAGGGGTTGATCCGACTCGCCGAGGCGCCCGGAATCGAGGGAGAGACGTTCGATCTCGGGTCCGGCGAGCTGGTGACGGTCCGCGAGATGGTGGGGCGCATCGCCAATGCCCTCGGGGCGCCCGCGCCCGAACTCGGGGCGCTTCCCGACCGGCCGCTCGAGCCGACCCGGCGCGCCCGCGTCGAGCGGACGACGGCGCGCCTCGGCTGGCGACCGCGCGTCTCGCTCGACGAAGGCCTGCATCGCACGATCGTCTGGTACCGCGGCGACGCCGCGGCGCGCCGGGGCTGATGGGGATTCCCCGCGGTACGGCGCGGCTGCTGCTCGACGAGGCGCGCCGCAGTCCGTTCTCCGGCCGATTGCTCGAGCTCGGGCGCATGGCGGTCTACGTCACCGACGACGAGCTCGGGCGCTGGGCGTCCGAGCAGGGGGTGACTCTCCGACCGATCGAGCCCCTCGCTCTCTCCCACCAGCCCGAGCTCGCGCGGCTCGGCTGTCTCGACGACCGGAGCTTCTTTCGCCGTCTCGGGTTCGACGAGGTCGAGAGCTCTGACGTCTCCGCCTGGGAAGGCGCCGACCGGATTCTCGACCTCAACCTCCCCATCCCTTCCGAGCTCCATGGCCGCTTCGACGCGGTCTTCGAGGCGGGGACCATCCAGCACGTCTTCCATCTGCCCCAGGTGCTCGCCAACGTCGGCGCGCTCCTCAAGACGGGCGGACGCGCGATCCACGGCATGGCGCCCTCCTCGAATCACGTCGACCACGGTTTCTACATGTTCTCGCCGACGCTCTTCCACGACTTCTACACCGAGAACGGCTGGCGCCTCGAGCAGGTGAGCTTCTTCGAGTTCTCTCCGTTCTGGCACCGGGGACGGTTTCACTCCGACCGGTGGCGGATCCGGCCCTACACCCCGGGCTGCCTGGATCATCTCGCCTACGGAGGATTCGGCGCGCGCCAGGTCGCGCTCTTCGTCGTCGCCACCAAGATCGCCGGGGCGACCGTCGATCGCGTTCCGCAGCAGAGCTGCTTCGCGCGCACGCCGCCGCGATCGCAGGAGACGGGCGCCGCGCCGGGTCCGCTCGCGCGCGCTCTCGACCCCTGGCTGCTGCGCGCCAAGCAGCTCAAGCGGTGGTTGCGGCGCCTCCTGCCGCGCCGACTTCCACCCGCCGATCGCCGCTACTGAGCGCCTCCGCTCAGAGGAGCCGGTCGCTCGCGGGCGCGGGGTCCACGACGGTCTCCCGGCGGGTCGTGAAGAAGCTCTGGAAGCGCTCTCCGAATCGAAACCAGAACCAGGCCAGGCTGGCGAGCGCTGCCAGCAAGGAGGCGACGAGGGTCCCCCAGAGGGAGCCTCGGCCGAGCCACCAGGCGAGAGCGAAGAGCGGCAACGGTGCCAGGTAGACCTCGGCGAGGTCCGACGCGAGAGCGCCGAGCTGCCGCCCTTGCCCGCGCGCCAAAGCCCAGATCAGCGCCGGCGCCCCGAGCGGCAGGAAGTTCGCCCAAGCCATGCCGACCGGTCCATAGCGCGCCGAGAGGAGGAGGCCGCCTCCGACCAGGCCGAGGAGCTGGAGCAACAGCGAGAGGAGCCGCGCCCGCTCGCGATGGCGAGCGATCAGGAGCTCGCCGCCGAAGCGTCCGAAGGGATCGACCAGGGGCGCGAAGGCGAGCAGGCGCAGGAGCCCGATCTGTCCGAGGTAGGCGGAGCCGCCGAGGATCCGGATCGCGAGCTCGGCGTTGAGACAGAGCAGGAGAGCCGCCGGCACCTCGATCGCGAGCAGCAGCTTGGTCGCCAGCCGGTAGGCGGAGAACTGGTCGCCCGGGCTCTCCCGGTATTGCACGAAGGCCGGATAGAGGGCGCGCCCGAGGGGGGGCTGCAGAATGCGCGAGACGAAGAAGGCCCAGACGTAAGCGAACATGTAGCCGCCCACGACCGCGTCGGGGAATCGGCTGCCGAGGATCAGCGCGTCGGCGTAGGTCACCGCGAAGGTGACGAGCCAGATCGACCCCAGCGGGACCGCCTGACCGACGAGAGCTCGCGCGGTTCCCGGAACGTGACGCAGCTCGATCGACGACCGGGCGCGCGACCAGAGCATCGCGGCGTAGACCAGCTGCGAGCCCACCATCGCGAGGACGAAGGACCAGACGCCGGCGCCGGCGAGAGCCAAGGCGAGCGCCCCGAGGCAATAGGTGAGAGTGCGAACGAGCTCGGGTGCCACGGCGCGCCCGATCTCGAGCCGTGCCTCGAAGTGGGTCAGCGGGACGCTCGCGAGCCCCTCGATCACGAGGTAGAGCGCCATCAGCCGGATGACCGAGGTGACGTCCGGCCGCGGCGTGCGGAAGGCCTCGGCCACGAGCGGCGCCGCGACCAGCAACGCGGTGGCGAGCGCGCCACCCCACAGGGCTTGCACGCGCAGCAGGGTCCCGAAAGGCGCCGGGCGCAGCCGCACGACGTGGCTGGGTAGTCCCAGATCCCGCACCGTGGCGAGCACCAGAAAGAGCGCCTCCGTCCAGTCGCGCAGCCCCCAGTCCGCGGGCGGGATGAGGCGGCGTAGCGCGAGGTGGGTCGCGAGCATCGCGACCACGCGCACCATCTGCGAGAGCGTGGCCGCCCCACTCGAACGGAGCAGGCCGCGGGAGGTCTCGGAGGCGGCGGTCACCCGCGACCCTAGCGGCGCGCCGCCGCGACGATCTCGACCGGCAGCCGGAGCGTCGACCCGGGGGTGCGCTCCGAGAACCAGGCGATCCGCTCCCGGAGGGCGTCGAGCTCGAGCAGGTAGCTCCCTGGCGCCCGCGGCGTCGCGATCTCGAGCTCGTAGCTGGCGCTCGCGCCCGGCGCGAGGTCCTCTCCGAGCGACGTTCGCAGCCCTTCGCGCTCGACGAGCACGCCGTCCGGCGTCAGCCAGTGGTAGGCGAGCGCCACGCGCACGGCACCGCGCGCTTGCCACGTCGCGTGGCTCGTGTTGCGGACCGTGACGGGGAGGTGGAGGAGCCGGTGGGTGGTCCAGGGTGTCTGCGGCGCCGAGGCGGTCCACTGGAGCGCGTAGACGTCGTCGTCCAGCTCGTCTTCCTC
>CAYZBH010000008.1:33432-73085 GCA_964476605.1 uncultured Thermoanaerobaculia bacterium
GCGCCGAGGCGGTCCACTGGAGCGCGTAGACGTCGTCGTCCAGCTCGTCTTCCTCACCGAGGTAGGTGATCGAGGTGCCAACCAGGAAATTGACCTCGTCGAAATCCGGCGGTGGCGGGCCGGGCTGCGCAGCGCGGTCAGCGGCCTCCTCCTCGGTCGGAGGCTTCTTCGCGACCACCTCGTAGCGGAAGTCCTGCGCCGCGGCCCGCACCAGGAGCCGGTAACCGTAATACTGCCCCCCTTCGAAGACCTTGGTGACGCCGGGCACCGCGGGCGCGAGCACGATGCGGGTCGCATGAGCTCCCGGGCCTTCGGGGAACGGAACGCGCCGGCGGTCGCCCCCCAGCTCGAGCGTGACCTCGTTCGGGACGACGAAGCTCGCGACCTCGAAGACCGGCCGGCGCAGCGGCTGCTCCGTGCGCACGAAGACTTCGACCGGTTGTCCACCGCTCACCCAGAGCGCGTCGCCGACCGGCATCATCACGTCGCGACGGCCGAAGAACCAGACGCCGTTGCCGAGCCAGCCCCGGTAGCCGGGGATCTGCGCCGTCATCGTCTGCTCGAGCGGGAAGAAGCGGAAAGGAGCGTTGCGCACGTGCGCCTGCAGGGTCGGCTGCGGCACCGGCGCGCCGAACGGCGTGAAGAGGATCGGGCCGACGAAGATCCCGCCCAGAGCGTAGCCCACGAGCGGCAGCCAGGAGGGGGCGACGCGGGTGACGAGGAAGAGCAACGCCGGATAAGCGTTGACGAAGTATCGGTTGCCGATGAAGCCACCGCCGCCGTGCCAATTGAACGGAATCAGGGTGAGGAAGAAGAGCGCCACGCCGGCGATCGCGGCCACGAGCGGCCAGCGCCCGCGCTCGCGGCGACCGAAGGCGGCGAAGAGCAGCACGCAGAGCAGGCTGAAGGGCGCGTAGAGGAAGAGCCCGGTGTGGCGTCCGACGAAGAAGTAGAAGAGGTTCGTGGGGAGGCGCGCGTCGACCTCCGGCAAGCGGAAGATCCACGACCAGGAGTTGCGCGGTCCCCATTCCTTGGGCGCCTTCGCCTGGTAGGCCTTGGAGGTCTCGATCGGCAGCTCCGGCATCTGGTCGTAGCGCTCGACCTTGACCCCTTGGCGCTCCATCCCGAGGTAGGCCGAAGGCTTGCCGGTGAGCGCGACGGCGATGCCGCAGACCACCGCGGCCGCGACGAGGAGCCCCGAGATCCAGGCGGCCACGCCGCGCCAGCGCCGCTCGCGGAAAGTGACCCAGAGCGCGGCCAGCCCGAGCAAGCCGAGGATCGGCTTGTTGTAGGCGCCCGCCACGATGGCGGCACCCGAGAACGCGGGGCGGCTCGCCTCGTTCCAGACGCGGGCGAGCAGCCGGCCGCCGGCCGAGAGTGGCAGCGCCGTCTCGGACTTCGTGAACGCGAGGTAGAGACAGACCGTCACCGAAGCCATGCAGAGCACCTCGGTGTGCAGCCAGAAGACGTAGGCGAAGGCGTTCGAAAGAAGGAAGAAGCCGGCCGAGAAGAGGAGCGACGTGGCGTCGCCGTTGAACTGCCGGAGGTAGAGGGCGCCCAGCCAGATCGCCAGCATCAGGAGCGCCATGTTCGTGGCAATCATGCCGTCCGCGCCGAAGAGCGCCACCGCCGGCGCCGCCAGGAGGGAGACCAGGTAGGGCTTCCCGAAGTAGGCGGTCTTCCAGCCGTCGTCGGTCATGAGGATGAGATTGTTCGCCTCGACGTAGGGGAACTCGTTCGCCAGGCGCCGGATGTCCTTGACCTCGCAGCGCAGATCGTGGTCCTTGGCGAGCGAGAGCGCCATCAGGTAGTAGGCCGGCTCGTCCGACTTCAAGTCCATCGGCAGCCCCGGCTTCTGCAGGGTGAGCGGGAAGAGAACGAAGAAGAGCGCGAGCCCGGCGAAGGCCCGTCGGACGGTCGAGGACATCGGCCGGAGTCTATCCGGATCCCGGCCTCGGACCGGCCTGTCGTTTCGGCGCGCGCGGCGCGTGAGATAGCGTCCTCGGCGATGAGTGGACGGATTCCGGAAACCGGGCGCGGGGAGGGGACGTGAAGCCGGCGAACGGCTCGCGATCGCCGATTCCGTGGCTCGCGACGGGGGCCGCTCTGCTGCTGGGCGCGCTCTTCCTGATGCGGCCGGAAGCGCGTGCGTTGCGCGGCGACGAGGGGACCTTCGTCGCCATGGCGACCTCCCTCGCGCGCGACCACGATCTCCGGTTCGACACGGCGGATCGCCGTTGGGCCCAGGAGCACGCCGGCGGAGCCGTCGGGGTCATTCTCCAGCGGACGCCGCGGGGGATCTTCTACTCGAAGCCGGTGCTCTATCCGTTGCTCGCGGCGCCGTTCGTGGCGCTCGTCGGAGAGTGGGGGCCGGCGCTCCCGAACCTCGTGGCGCTGCTGCTCGGCTCGCTCCTGATGGGGAGCTTCCTGGCGAGACTCGGAAACGCGCGCGCGGCGCGGGACACGCTGCTGACCTTTTTGGGTGCGGGGGTGCCACTCGCCTACCTCGTCTGGAGGATGACCGAGTCCCTGCAGCTGGGCCTCTCGCTGGCGGGCCTCGCGCTGGCCTTCGCCGCGTCCGCCCGAGCGCCGCAGGAGCCGGCACGGAGCCGCACCAGCCGTCTTCTCGCGAGCCGCGTCGCCGGCCCGCTGGGCGGTCTGCTGCTCGGCCTGCTCGCCTCGCTGCGCGAGCCGAATGCCCTGCTCGTGGCCGGACCCGTGCTCGCCGCAGTGCTCGCGAGACGCTGGCGCGCCGGTCTCGGAATCGCGCTCGGAGCGCTGGTCGGCTATGGCTTGGTGCTGGGAGCGACCGTCGGCCTGGCGGGAGCGTCGAACCCCTATCGCGCCGTGCGCTCCACGTTCAACGCCGACACCGGCTATCCGGCGGGCGACGGAGCCGCCGCATCCCTCGCCCGCTTCGAGGACCGGAACAAGCTCGCGACCTCGACCCTGGGGCTCTCCTCCGAGCTCGATTCGCGGCGGAGCGCCTATGCCGCGCTCTACTTCCTCGTCGGGCGGCACAGCGGCCTCGTCGCCTACTTTCCGGGGGCGCTCCTGTTCTTCCTGGTGGCGCTCCGGCGTCCCGGTTTCCGGGGTGCATCGGCGCTCCTCGCGCTCGCCGGGACGGCGCTCTTCTACCTGCTCTGGATGCCGGGCAACTACTTCGGCGGCGAGACCTTCCTCGGTAACCGCTACATCCTCTCGGCGCTCCCCTGCACGCTCGTGGCGCTCCCTCGTCTCCCGTCGCTCCGCGTCCAGCTCGTGGCTTGGCTGGTCGCCACCGCGGTCGGGATCTCGGCCCTCCTCTCCGTCGCGACGTGGGCCGCGATCGAGCCGTCGAGTCAGTGCCACGCCTACGCCGGCATCTTTCGCCTCCTCCCTTACGAGAGCGTGGCGTCGAGCATCGACGGGCGGCGGGATCGCTACTGGTCCGGGGATTTCCTGCGCTTCGTCGATCCCTTCGCGCGCGTGCGGGCGTGGAGCTTCGAGCTCGCGAGCGGGACGCCAGCCGCGGAGGTGGAGATCGCGACCTCTTGGAGCGGCGAGACGTCGCGCTGGATCGTGCACGCCGATGCCGCCCGGGCGACGCTCGTGACCTCCGACTGGACCGGCACCACGCGCCACGCGCTCGCGACCATCGCCGGCCGCCGTTCGGGGGGCCCGCTCCTGCTCCAGAGCGCGCCCGCCTGGCGGCGCCATCGTTTCTGGTGGCCGGTCGAGCAGCCGTACGACGTGCGGGTCCTCCGATTTCGGCTCGAGAGCGGCGATGGCTCTCCGGTGACCGCGAGGCTGCGCTACTTGGGGCGACAGACGATTCCCGAGACCGGCTTCGGACGCGAGGTCGAGCATGTCGAGCTGCCAGCCGTCGCTTCGGCCGGCGGGACGCTCTCTGTCCCGTTGACGCTCGTGAACCGGGGCGAGTGGCCTTGGATTCCCGCGGCCGCCCTGCCGGTCGCCCTGGGCGCGCGTTTCGAGCCGCTCGACGCGGCCAGTGAGCTCCTGGAGGCCCGCGCGCCGCTGCCGCGCGAGATCCGGCCCGGGGAGCGCGTCGTGATGACCGCGGAGCTCGCGGCGCCGGCGCGCCCCGGGAGCTATCGCATGGTGCTCGATCTGGTGCTGGAGGACGTCACTTGGTTCGCCTCCCGGGTCGGCGCGCCGCTCGCCCAGGGGACGCTCGAGGTCAGGGGACCGTAGAGGGCAGTGGGAGCCGGCCGCGAGCGGCTCCCCCTTCGAGCGCGAAGAGCTCGGGGTCGAGCGGCCCGGCGTCCAGCTCCAGGAAATCGAGCACCAGCTTGGGACCGCGGCGCGTGAGGTCGGCGATCGCGAGGCGGCCGGGGATCTTCCGGCGCGCGTCGAGCCAGCCTCGGAACTCGATCACCCGGAGCGGCTTGCCGTCCCGCCGCAGCAGGTCGGCCCGCCGGGGCAGGCGGGTGGCGACCTCGACGACCCAGCGCAGCCGCGGGACCGCGGCCGTCGCAACGAGAGCCTCGAGCTCGAAGGTCGCGATCCCCGACTCCTCGCGGAACGCGGCGATGCGATAGTCGCGCGCGAGCGAGAGTCCGAGCAGATCGTCGAGAAGAGCGCCTCCTTGCAGGCGGAGCGAGCTGCCGATCCGAACGGGGCGCGCCCCCGGTGCGAGAAACCAGGTCTCGCCGTCGCGGCGCAGCACGAATCTTCCGAGCTCCCCGGCGTCGAGGAATCGCACCAGGGCCCGCTCGGGTCCGCCGCGGAAGAGCTCGAGGCGCGATCGCGCGGCGTTTCCTTCGCTGCCGGCCTCGAGCTCGATGCGGAGCGCGGCGGGAGCCTCGGCGAAGAGGTCCGACGCCGCCAGGAGATCGGCCGGATGCTCGGCCGCGAGCGATGCCGCCGCGAGGAGGCCCAGCGCGCCCAGCCGGGCGCGAAGCCGGTGCCCTCGATCAGACATGACCCAGCGCGTCGACGATCGACAGGCGGACGGCCCGCCAGATCGGAGGCAACGCGGCGAGCGCGAGCACCGTGGTCATCAGGAGCAGCGCGCCGCCGTAGGCCGCGGGGACCTCGGCGAGCTGGAGGTCGATCGGATCGACGGCCCCCGGGGGCGGCGGCATGCGGATGCCGGCGGCGTTGATCGCGAGCGTCAGGAGCCACCCGGCCGCGCAACCGGCGAGCCCGCCCAGGAGGCCCAGCCAGAGCGCCTCGCCGAGGATCATCGCCGCGAGCTGACCGCGGCCGGTGCCGATCGCGCGGAGCGTGCCGAGCTCCCGCACGCGCTCGAGCACGGTCATGGCGAGCGTGTTCGACGCGGCGAGGACGACCAGCACGAAGACGATCGAGCCCAGGAACCAGAAGATGCCGCGGTAGAGCCCGCGGACCTGGTCGTAGAAGAGGGCCCGCTCGCTCCATGGGGTGACGGCGAGCGGCGGCGCGTGATCGGCGAGGAGCGATCGCGTGGCGGCGAGCGCCGCGTCGGTCGAGGCGGTGCGGTCGAGTCCCACCAGGAGGTTCGAGACGCGGTCGGTCTCGAGCAGGCGCGCCGCGGTCGCCAGGTGGACCTTGAGGAAGCGCGTGTCGAGCTCGGCGACTCCGGTCGTGAGGATGCCGGTCACGCGCACGTCGAGGGCGTTCAGCATGCCGTTCGCGGTGCTCGCGAGGAGGGTCACCTGATCCCCCACGCCCACGCCGAGCGAGGAGGCGAGCCCCTGGGCGAGCAGCACGCCGTCCTCGCCCGCTGCGGGCGCGGCGTCGGCGAGCTCGGCTCCCGAGCGCAACCGATTCGCGAACCCCATGGCGCGTTCCCGTTCCGGCTCGACACCGACGCCGACGAAGGAGAAGGAGGCGCCGTTCGGACCCTGGGCGAGGCCGAGCACCTGCAGATTGGCTTCCACCGCGGCGACATGCGGGAGCGCGGCGACTCGCTCCGCCAGGGGCCGCCAGTCGGCGAGCGCCTCGGCGAGCGGGCGGTCGAGGGCGCTCGCGCCGCGTGTCTCCAGCGCCGCTCGCGAGGCGATCTCGAGGTGTCCCAGGCCGCCGTGGATCATCGCTTCGCGCAGGCCGTCGAAGGAGAAGCGGACGAAGCCCGCGGTGAGCACCAACGCGACCGTGCCGGCCGCGACGATCGCCAGCGTCGCCGCCGTGCGCCGGCGATTCCGCGCCAGGTTGCGGAGGGCGAGGCGCGCGAAGCTCACGCGGCATCGCTCCGTTCGTCCGCGACGATGCGGCCGTCCGCCAGCCGGATGCGGCGCGGCGCGCGCGCGATGAGCGCCTCGTCGTGGGTGGCGAGGAGGAAGGTCGTGCCGGACTCCTCGTTCAAGCGGCGCATGAGATCGAAGACGGCGGCGGCGTTCGTGGAATCGAGATTCCCGGTGGGCTCGTCGGCGAGCACCGCGGCGGGCCGATGGACGAGCGCGCGGGCGATGGCGACGCGCTGGCGTTCGCCGCCGGAGAGCCGATCGGGGCGGTGGTGGAGCCGCGCCGCGAGGCCCACCCGGGAGAGCATCTCCCCGGCGCGCGCGCGCCGCTCCGCGCTCTCGACCCTCGCGACGAGGAGCGGGTACTCGACGTTCTCGAGCGCCGTCAGGACGGGGACGAGATGGAAGGCCTGGAAGACGAACCCGAGCCGGTGCCGGCGCAGCAGCGTCCGCTCGCGCTCGGAGAGCCGGACGACGTCGCGCCCCTCGATCTCGACGCGCCCCGAATCCGCGAGGTCGAGGGCCCCGAGCAGGTGCAGGAGGGTCGATTTGCCGCTCCCCGACGGACCGGCGACGACCGCGAATTCCCCGGGCCGGATCGCCAGGTCGACGCCCGCCAGGGCGGCGACGACGCCTTCGCCCAGGGCATAGCGCTTTTCGAGCGCCACCGTCGAGAAGAGTGCCGGAGCCTCCACCGGCAGGGATCCTATCGTCGCCGCCGCGTCCGAGCGGGTCCGAGAAAGGCGACCCGCCGGAGGGCGCCTGGACGCCGGGCCGTCGCCCTCCGTAGGAACGGGGTCGCGGCGTGTCGCGGCGGGGGGGAGCCGATATGATCCTGGAGATGAGCAAGAGCCCGGAGACGCTGACCGAAGCCCACGAGGCGATCAACCCGAGAGTGCTGTTCGACGAGCTCCGGCGGGGCGTGCTGGGGCAGGACCGGGCGCTCCGGTTCGTGGCCGTCGCCATCCACAAGCACGTCCTGGGGAAGGTGTCGGGCAACATCCTGCTCATCGGATCGTCGGGCACCGGCAAGACGACGATCATGAACAACATCCAGCGCCTCTACGACACGACGCCGGGTTTCGAGGCCTTCCGCGCCGTCACCATCCTCAACGCCAACCTCCTGGTCGACAGCGAGCGGACCGAGTTCCGCCCCGACCGCATGTTCTCGGCCATCGAGCAGCGCGCGCGCGTGATTCTCGGCGAGCGTCCCGGCGTCGACGAGCTCAAGGAGACGATGGAGCGCGCCACCGTCTGCGTCGACGAGATCGACAAGATGTCGACCGTCGTCGCGGGCAAACCAAACCCGATCGGCGTCGTGCTGCAGCAGGGGCTCCTGACGTTGATGGAAGGCGAGCGGGTGCCGTACCGTCTGCGCGCTTGGGAGGGGGACGAGGAGCGCGAGCACACGGTCGAGATCGACACGCGGAAGATGATGTTCGTCTGCGGCGGAGCCTTCGAAGGGCTCTACGACCAGGTCTACAACCGGGTGAGCCGATCGGGCTCCGGCGAGCGCATCAAGACCGAGGCGGTCAAGACCGCCGACGGCAGCGTCCGGCTCGAGGAGCGCTTCTCGCTCGCCCATTTCCTCAAGATGAAGGATCTCTTCGAGTACGGCATGGTTCCCCAGTTCATGGCGCGCTTCGACAAGGTCGTGGTTCTCAACGACCTGGAGATGTCGGTGCTGCGCGAGATCCTGCTCCATGCCTACGATTCGCCGCTCGCCCGTTCGCAGCGCTACTTCGAGTCGTTGGCGATCGACCTCGACATCGAGCCGCTGGCGGCGTCGCTGATCGCCGAGCGCGCGGCGCAGGAGAACCGCACCGGCGCGCGGGCGCTGCGCGACGTCTTCTCGGAGATCGTGAACCCTCTGGAATTCGATCCGGGCGACGAAGCGAAGCCGGACGGCACGGGGCGCCGGCGGATCCATATCGACGCCACGCGCGTGCGCCGGCTCTTCAAGTAGTTCGAGTCAGCGGCGGGTGGTCGGAGGAGGGGAGCTCGCGGACTCCGCGGGCGCCGGCTCGGCGGGCGCCGCGGGATCGCCCTGCAGCCTCTCGAGGTGCGCCACCAGGAGCTCGATGCGCGAAGCGATCTCCTGCTCGAGCTCGTCGGACGACTGTCCCATGTCTCCCATCGCCCGGAAGGTGGCGCCCCAGACCGGCATGTCGCGGCTGCCGTGCCCGGGCACCTCGTCCCGTCCGTCGATCGTCCGCCGGACGCGCTCGGCGGGGAAGACCCCGGCGTTGCGCTCGGAGAGACGGGTGAGGTCGGCCGGCTTCACGTTGAGGTACCGCGTCATCGAGCCGTCGCCATGTCCTCTCGCGCCGTGGCAGCTCGCGCAATGGATCGCGTAGAGGAGGTGACCGCGGTCCGCGGAGTCGGGCGCCGGACCTGCCGGCCGTGCGACGGCCGCGAGCAGGGCACCGGCCAGGAGAGCGGCCGTCCCGGCCAGCCTGAGGATGCTCGCGCGGCGGTCCATGTCACTTCTTCGCTTGCAGGGTCTCGAGATAGGAGAGCAGGTGGTCGATGCGCTCGTCGACGACCTTCTCGATCTCCGAAGCCGCTTGCCCGAGGTCGGCTTGGCGCGCGAATGTTTCCCCCCAGACCGGCATGTCGGGGGTCTCGTGGGCGGCGACCTTGGTGCGGCCGTCGATCACCTGACGCAGCATCTCGCGCGGGAAGACCCCCTGGCTCTTGGCGGCGAGCTGGGTGAGATCGGTGGCGCGGTGGTCGAAGTTCCGGGCGAGCGGGCCGTCCCCCTTCCCCTCGTCGCCGTGGCACTTGGCACAGTGCATGTCGTAGAGCATCTGTCCGTGAGAGACGGCTTCGTCCTGCGCGGCCGAGAGGGCGACCGCGCCGGCGAGAAGCACGAGGACGGCGGCCCCCCGCGTGATGCGTTCGAGGACGATGCTCATGACGCCTCCTTTCCGGGGACTGACCAGGGCTTGGCTTCATTGTCCACCCGGGCCAGGGTGCCGCCGCCACCCGAAAGGGTGTCGGGGGCTGACCCGGCGGGATTGCTGCGCGGGCTGGACCGGCGGCTCTAGGGGCTCTTGAGACGCAGAGTGATCCGGCGCCCCGGGGCCGCGAGCTCGACACGATCGCGCAGGATGCGCTCGACCCGGAAGCCGGAGATCGACTCGCCCACCGCCAGGAGCTTGCCGTTGACGTAGGCCAGAGGGGCGGATTCGGAGTACGCGATGCCCCCCAGCTCGAGGACGGTCCCGTTCGCGAGCTCGGCTCGGCGAAGGAAGTCGGTCGGCTCGTGCGGAGGCGCGCCCGCCAGCTCCGCTCCGGTCTTCGTCACCGCGGAGTCGCTCGCTGCGGCGCTCGGAGGGACCGGCGCCGGCGGGGAGGACCGGAGCGCTGAGCTCCCGGGCTCCGCCGCCGGTGGGCGGCGCTCGGACGGCACCGCGCGCGGCTCGGGCCGGGAATCTCGGACCTGCGGCGGCGGCGGGCTGAGAGCGGGGGGGGCCGCCGGCGCCGCAGCCAGGCCGTCCGATGGCTCGTGGGGTGAGGTCGCGGCCCTCTCGGGTCGGATCTCCTCGGTGGCGTGGGAGCGTCCGGCCGAGGGGGGCGCCTCCCCTCCTCGCGACGTTCGCAGGAGCAGGCTGCCCGCCCCCGCGAGAGCGGCCAGCACGACGAGCGCGATCCCCCAAGGCAGCGTGCTCCGGCGGCGCGGCCGGGTGCGGAAGGGTTGGAGCGGCGGGGGCTCCGGCACCCCGTCGGCCCTCGCCTGGCGCACGGCGGCCTCCCGCTCGGCCTTCTTGAGGGCCTCGGAGACCAGGCTCACGCCGCGACCCCCTCGAGCTCCCGGATGGCGCGAGCGACATGGCGCGCGGTCAGGTGGGTCTCGCCGGCGACGTAGCCCGCGAGCATCGCGGTGTCGCAGACCGCGTTGATCAGGCGCGGAATCCCCCGCGAGTAGCGGTGGATGCGACGCAGCGCCCAGGGGCTCAGCGTCGGGCGGCCATTGCCCCCGGCGACCTGCATCCGATAGTAGATGTAGAGCTCGGTTTCCTCGCGGGAGAGCGGCTCCAGGTGGTAGCGCACGGTGATGCGCTGCCGGAGCTGCCGGAGTCGAGGGTCGTCCAGCATCTGCTTGAGCTCGGGTTGGCCGATGAGCACGATCTGCAGCAGCTTCTGGCGGTCGGTCTCGAGATTCGAGAGCAGACGGACCTGCTCGAGGAGCTCGGGCGAGAGATCCTGCGCCTCGTCGATCAGCAGCACGACGTCCTGCCCGAGCGGCACCTGGGCGAGCAGGAAGTCGTTGAGCAGCTCGAGGTAGGCCACGCGGTCGGCGCGTCCCGGAGGTTTCAAGCCCAGCTCGACCAGGATCGTGCGCAGGAGCTGGGAGGAGGACATCACCGGGTTGAGGATGAGCGCCGTCTGGAACGTCGGGCCGAGACGCTCGAGCGCCGCGCGGCAGAGGGTCGTCTTGCCGGCGCCCACCTCGCCGGTGATCTGGACGAACCCCTTGCGCTGCCGGATGCCGTAGAGCAGGTGCTCGAGCGCCTCGCGATGGCGGGCGCTGAAGTAGAGGAAGCGCGGGTCGGGCGTGATGTTGAACGGCGCTTCGCGGAAGCCGTAGAACTCCAGGTACACCGCGCTCAAGCTACCACGGACCTCGGGTACGATTCGGGGCATGGACCGAACGACTGCCTGGCAGATCGTCCTCGACCACGTCGCGCAACCGGGGCTGCGCCGTCACATGCTGGCGGTCGAGGCCGCGATGCGGAGCTACGCCGCCAAGCTGGGCGGCGACGTCGACCTCTGGGGTCTCGCGGGTCTCCTCCACGACTACGACTGGGAGATCCACCCGACGCTCGAGAGCCATCCCCGGGAGGGGATCGCGCTCCTCGCCGAGCGTGGATGCCCGGAGCCGGTGGTGCACGCCATCCTGGCTCACAACGAAGCGGGAACCGGAGTCGCCGCGCGGGAGACCATGGACTTCGCGTTGCGAGCCTGCGACGAGATCACCGGTCTCGTCATCGCTGCGGCGCTGGTGCGCCCGACCAAGGACGTGCGGGACGTCGAGGTGAAGTCGATCCAGAAGCGCTGGAAGGAGCGCTCCTTCGCCGCCGGCGTCGACCGCTCGGAGGTCGAGCGCTCGACCGAGGATCTCTCCCGCGCCGCCTTCGCCGGGGCGCTCACGCTCCCCGAGCACATCGGCAACGTGCTCGCGGCGATGCAGGGCGCGGCGGCCGAGCTCGAGCTCGACGGCCGTCTCGTCAAACCCGCATGACCCGCGGACGTCTGCTCGCGGCGGCGGCGCTGGCGCTCGTCGCGCTCGCCGTCGCCGGGTGGCGCTTGCGGCCGATCGGCGGCCCGGCGGAAAGCTCCGAAGTCGCCCTGCTCGGCGTCCGGGTCGCACCGGCGCCGCCGCCGGTCGCGGACGGGCCGGTGCGCAACGTCGTGCTCTGCCTGGGCGACGGGTTGGGGATCTCGCAGCTCGTGGCCGGGCGGATCCGGGCTTTTGGCCCCGACGGTCGGCTGACGCTCGAGCGCCTCCCGGTCTCCGGGTGGGTCGCCACGCACTCCGAGAAGGCCCTCGTTACCAAGTCGGACGCCGCCGCGACGGCCCTGGCCTCGGGGCGGAAGACGGTCAACGGTCACGTCGGCACGGATGCCGCCGGTCGCCGCCTCCCCTCGCTCGCCGAGCGTCTGCACGCGCGCGGCGGTGCGGTCGGTCTGGTGACCACCGCGCGCATCACCGATGCCACGCCCGCCGCCTTCGGTGCCCACGTCGCGCGGCGGAGGGACGAAGCGGCGATCGCCCAGCAGCTCCTCGACGCGGGCTTCGAGCTGCTCCTGGGGGGCGGGCGACGATTCTTCGTCCCGGCGGATCGCCCCGGCGGGGCGCGCACGGACGGGCTCGATCTGCTGGCCATGGCGCGGGAGCGTGGCTACCAGGTGATCGCCCTGCCGCGGGAGCTCGAGAGCGCCAGACTCCCCCTCCTGGGGCTCTTCGCCGCCGCCGACCTTCCGCTCGTGGATCCGCAGCCGCCGCTCGCGGAGCTCGCGAGCTTCTCGCTCGCCCGCCTCCACGAGACGGGTCGCCCGTTCTTCCTGCTGCTCGAGGACGAGCGCATCGACACCTACGGCCACGACAACGACTTCGCCGGTCTCAGCCGCGCTCTGGTCGAGTTCGACGAGGCGGTGGAGCGGGCGGTCGACTTCGCGGCGCGCGACGGGGAAACGCTGGTGGTCGTGACCGGCGACCATGCGACCGGCGGGCTCGTCATCCTGCCGGGCCGGGACCCCGAGCGGCTCGCGTTGCGCTGGCTGGGCGACCTGCACAGCGGCGAGCCGGTGCCGCTCTTCGCCTATGGTCCCGGGGCCCGCGCGTTCTCGGGCGCGCTCGACAACACGGACATTCCACGGCGGATGGCGACGCTCCTGGGGTTCGATCTCGAGGAGGGGGGATGAGCGGACGAGACGCGATGCCCCGCACGCCTTTCGGCCACGCGATGCTCGCCCATTGGGGGCTCGAGGCGGGAGCTCTCTATCTGAACCACGGCACGGTGGGCGCGCCGCCGCGTCCGGTGCTCGCGGCGCAGCAGGCGATCCGGGACGAGATCGAGCGGCATCCGGCGCGCTTTCTCCTCCGGGAGCTCTCCGCGATCCGCGTCGGTGGCCCGCGCGCCGAGCCGCCACGCATGCGCGTGGCCGCGGCCGCCGTGGCGTCCCGCTTCGGCGCGCGGGGCGACGATCTGGTCTTCGTCGACAACGCCACGGCGGGCGCCAACGCGGTGCTGCGGTCCCTCCCCTTCGGACCGGGGGACGAGATCCTGGTCACGGACCACGGCTATGGCGGGGTGACCAACGTGGCGCGCTACGTGGCGCGCGAACGAGGGGCGACGCTTCGCGTCGTGGAGCTGCCCTATCCCCGCGCGACGCCGGCGGGCGTGCTCGCGGCGATCGACGGGGCGCTGGGGGAGCGGACCCGCCTCGCGTTGATCGATCACATCACGTCCGAAACGGCCCTGGTGCTGCCGATCGTCGAGATCGCGGCGCTCTGCCGCGCCCGCGGCGTTCCCCTGCTCGCGGACGGTGCGCACGCCCCCGGCGCCCTCGCGCTCGACATCCCGGCGATCGGCGCCGACTGGTACATCGCCAATCTCCACAAGTGGGCCTGGACGCCGCGCCCCTGCGGCATCGTCTGGTGCCCACCGGAGCGTCAGGCGGCGCTCCACCCCCCCGTGATCTCCTGGGGGCTCGACCAGGGGATGGCGACCGAGTTCGACCTGCTCGGGACGCGCGATCCGTCGGCGGCGCTCGCCGCCCCAGCGGCGCTCGACCTCTTCGAGGAGATCGGTGCCGATCGCATCCGGGAGTGGAACCACCGGACGGTCTGGGAAGGCGCGGGTCGCCTGGTGGCGCGCTGGGGCGAGGAGATCCCGACCCCCGAGGCGATGGCGGGGCCCATGGTCACGATTCCCCTACCGAAGCGGCTGGGAGGCGACGCGGAAGCCGCGGCGCGGCTGCGCGACGCGCTGCTCTTCGAGGAACGCATCGAAGTGCAGGTGCACGCGCGCCTCGGGCGGCTCTGGGCGCGCGTCGCGGCCCAGATCTACAACGAGCCGGTGGATTTCGATCAGTTGGCGGAGGCGGTCGCCGCCCGAGCGGGAGCGGACTGAGGCCGCATCCGGAGGAGGTCGAGCATGCGCAAACTCCTGTTGATGTCCAATTCCACCAACCACGGTCGGGGATACCTCGATCACGTCGCGGACGAGCTCGTCGATCGCCTGGGCGGAGCGAAGAACATTCTCTTCGTTCCCTTCGCCTTGCGCGACCGCGCGGGCTACGCCGCCAAGTTCCGCAACCGGCTGGCGCCGCTCGGGATCGAGGTCGAGGAGCTGCTGGCCGACGCCACCGGCCCACGCCAGGTGGAGAACGCCGAGGTGGTCTTCGTGGGTGGCGGCAACACCTTCCGACTGCTCAGGACGCTGCTCGACTTCGAGCTCATCGAGCCGCTCGTCGAGCGGGTTCTCGCGGGCATGCCCTACCTGGGCGCTTCCGCGGGGGTGAACGTCGCCTGTCCGACCATTCGCACGACGAACGACATGCCGATCGTCGAGCCGCGAACGCTCGACGCCCTGGGCCTCGTGCCCTTTCAGATCAACCCGCACTACCTCGATCCCGACCCCGGCTCGACGCACATGGGCGAGACGCGCGAAGAGCGGCTCGCCGAGTTCCACGAAGAGAACGCGACGCCGGTGGTCGGGCTTCGCGAAGGCGGATGGATCCGGATCGACGGCGACCGCGGTGCCCTAGGCGGCTCGCGCGGGGCTCGCATCTTCCGGCGCGGCCAGGAACCCGAGGAGCGGGCCCCAGGCGCGGCGCTCGACGATCTGCTTCGCTAGCGTCCGGCGAGCTCGTTGGCGGGCGGCGAATCCACAGGCAGCGGGTGGAGGGTCGCGGTCAGCCGGAAGGCGCGGTCGCGTCCGCGGTCGCCGGCGTCGTACTTGGCCACGAGCGCGGAAAAGGTGGCGACGAGCTCCGAGACGAAGGCGGAGCGCTGGCCGGCGGAGGCGAAGCGGAGCTCGGCGTCGAGGGTGAGGGTGGCGACCCGCCCCCCCTCGGCCTGGGCACGGCGCTCGAGGGCGCCGACCTCGCGGATCGACCGGGCGGCCGCGGCCATGAGGTAGGCCGTGCTCGCCCGATCGGGAACCTGCTCAGGCGTCAGGGCGAGCTCCCCCAGCGCTTCCGGGCCCACCACGTAGGCACCCGCCGTCCGGCGGAGGATGCGTTCGGTGCAGTTGCCCTTGCGCCGCTCTTCGACCATCTCGACGTACCCGCCCCGCTCGAGCGTTCGGAGGTGGTAGTTCGCGGCCTGACGCGAGAGGCCGGCGCGTCGAGCGAGCGCCGCGGCCGACATCGGTTCCGAGAGGTGGGTCAACAGGGATACTCGGGTAGGGTCACCAAGAAAGGAAATCTTTTCAGCACTGTCTAGATGGGCGACAGCGGTCGAAGCACTCTTAGAATCCATCATTTGCTGGATTCTCACACCGAATGTGGAAGATGTCAAGAACTCTTAATGATTCTAGAAAGTACTTGTAGTCGGATTTGAGAGCTGCTGGTCGGGCGATTCCGAAGAAGGGGTCGACGGGGATGCACCGCCACGTTGTGGAGAGTTGAACTGGTCGTGCTCTCCGCCTGGTCTAGGGTCCACCTCTCCTTCGAGGGGAGGGCCATGATGCGCAGGGACGTTCTCGCCGGCCTGTTGCTCGGACTCGCCGCCGTTTCGGCCGGGGCCGAGGTCCCCCTCTTTCGGGACGACTTCGAGTCGGCCTCGCTCTGCGGCTGGCTGGTTCAGCCGGGCCTCTGCGCCCCGTCGGTCGTCTTCGTCTCTCGCCAGATCCCGGACGACGGCTCGGTCTACTGGTCGGTGCCGAACGACATGCCGGGAGTGGGGCCGCACAGCCGCTTCCGGGTCGCGGCCCCCGGCAGGCTCCTCCTCCGCCGGGCCGACGGCTCCCTGCTCACGCTCGTCGACGGGGGGGACCCCCAGCCCCCCTTCCACCTGATCGACGTCAACGCGCCCGACGTCTCCTGGGATGGCCACGAGATCGTCTTCGGGGGCCTTCCGGACGGCAGCTACGACCCCGGGCCGGTGAACGATCCCGGAGCCTGGCGGATCTTCGCCGTCCGGAGCGATGGGACGAACCTCCGACAAATCACCTTTTCGGACGAAAACGGACTCGATCTCTCCCAGTTCGGCATCGCGGCGGGAGGTCTCGAGGGCTACGACGACACCGATCCGGCCTGGCTGCCGGACGGGCGCATCGTCTTCTCGTCGACGCGCTGGCGGGAGTACGGTCAATACTCCGGCGTCCGTGGATCGAATCTGTATGTGGTCGGCGCCGACGGCTCGAACCTCCACCGCATCACTTCGGAGCGCAACGGCGCCGACCGACCGCTCGTCGAGCCGGCGACCGGCCGCATCGTCTACTCCCGCTGGTGGCGCAATCACCGCTTCGCCAAAGACGACATGGCGACCGTCACCGATCCGAACGGCGGCTACCGGCAGAAGGACGGACTCACGGTGGACCGCAACAACCACGTGGGGGGGCCCGACAACCTCTGGCGGAACGCCTGGCAGGCGACCTCGATCCGCCCGGACGGGACCGAGCTCGCGATGTGGGCCGGACGCTTCCGGGACGAGGCCTCGAACCACGTCTACGGCGGGGCCTTCGCACCGGACGGCACGCTGGTCGCGAACTTCTTCCCGATGGTCAACATGACGGAGGCGGCCGGCTTCGGGGGGCTTCGCCGCTACGCGCGGGGGCCGAACGGCTACACGCCGCTCGCCGGCATCACCGACCTGACGCTCGACTACGTGCACTGTCCCGACCCCGGCGACTGCTCCTACGGGATCTTCGTCGGCGACTACGCGGGGGAGCCGGACGTGCTCCCCGACGGTCGCATCCTCTTCTCGCGCACGCCGGACGTGGCGCAGGACTACGGGCTCTATCTCATGAATCCGGACGGCTCTGGACGAGTCCCCCTCTTCGATCTCGCCGGAACGACCGAGCTCCGGGCGCGTCTCCTCCGGCCGCGCGGCGTACCGCCCGTGCTCGTCGACACCATTCCCGCGAGCGCCAACCCGCCCCTCCTGCCGCCGTCGGCGGATCCGCCGTACGACCCGGACGGCGACTTCCTCTTCGAGGCACGCAACGTCTACTTCAACGCGCCGGTCGACTTCGACATCGTTTCGGCGCCGCCGGTGGGATCCGGCGCGACGATCCGCTTCTTCCTCGACCACCAGCGCCAGAGCCCGGGCTCCTTCCCGAACCTCGATTGGCCGATCCTCCTGGGTGAGGCGCCCGTCTCCCCGGAGGGGGCGGTTTCCCAGCTCGCCCCGGCGCACGTCCCACTCTTCGAGCAGCTGCGCTCGCCGGCCGGCACGGTGCCGCTGACGCGTGGGCCGACCGGAGTCTCCGGCGCGGCGCACGTCGCGGGGATGAACTACGGCAGGCCGGACCAGGTCGCGGCCTGCGTCGGCTGCCACGCCGGGCACACCCTGATCCCTCCGCCACCGAGCGCGGACGCGGCACGCTGGAGCAACCTCGCGCCCGGCGCTTCGATCACCGTCTCTTCGAGCCGCGATCCGGCCCGCATCGGCGGACTCGTCGACCGCCGCCAGTTGAAGGGGGAGATCTGGCGCTACTGGAACTCCGATCCGGCCCAGGGACAAGACCACCAGTGGGTGCGGCTGCTCTTTCCCGTGCCGGTCGTGGTGCGCGACGTGCGGCTCTACAACCCGCGCTTCGGCGACGAGGCGAGCTCCTCGATCCAGGTCCACCAGGCGACGGTCCGCCTCTACGCCGACGCCGCCGGCACCCAGCTCGTCGATTCGGCGAGCGCCGGGCCCCTCGCCGTCGAAGGTACCGACCTCCTCTTTCCCGATCGCGGCGCCCGCCTGGTCGAGGTCCTGCTCGACGACGTCTCGGGGACCTTCTACGGCGTGAGCCTCGCGGCGCTGGGCGAAGTCGAGGTCGTCGCGCGGGGCGGAACGCCCTGAGCGCCGGGGCGCCGGTGGGCGCGCAGACGCCTCAGTGCCCGCGCGCGACGGCGCGGGCGGCGATCCGGTCGATGAGGGCCGGGGCGATCATGCGGACCCAACGGCCGAGTCGTCCGCGGGTGGAAAGCAGGACCAGACGCCGTCTCCGGTGCGTCGCGTCGAGAATCCGCGCCGCGCACTCGCCGGCGGTCATGATCTTCCCCTCCTGCATCGGACTGGTTCCGAGGGGCTTTCCGTCGGGCCCGGCGGCGCGCCGGTGGATCTCCGAGAGCACGAAGTCGGGGCAGACGAGGGTGACCGAGACGCCGGTTCCGGCGAGCTCGACGCGGAGCGAGTCGAAGAACCCGTGCAGGGCGTGCTTGCTGGCGGCGTAACCGGTGCGCGTGGGGACGCCGGTGAGACCGGCGAGACTCGAGACGACGGCGATGCGGCCGCCGCTCGCGACGAGGTGGGGGAGGGCGAAGCGGGTGATCCAGGCGGCGCCCAGGTAGTTGACGCGGATCAGCCGCTCGAGCACCGAAGCGTCCCGGAGCTCGTCGAGACGGGACCACATGTCCTGACCCGCGTCGAGCAGCAGCAGGTCGATGCCGGCGAAGGCGTCGACCGTCCGCCGGACCAGCCGCTCGCAGTCCGCCTCGAGGCCGACGTCGGCACGCACCGAAAGCGCCTCGCCCCCACGTTGCCGGCAGAGCGCCGCGATCTCCTCGAGCCGTGCCTCGTCGCGGGCCGCGAGCGCGAGCTTGGCGCCGTCGGCGGCGAGCCGGAGCGCGAGCTCGCGTCCGATCCCCTCCGAAGCGCCGGTGAGGAGGACGCGATGCCCCGCGAATCGGTCTCTGGAGGGTGCCATCGCGCTCCAGCATAGCGGGCGCGGGCGGGGACTTGATCCCAGCGTCGCTTTATGCTTTCATCTGGATGTTCGGATGAAATCCAGCGATCGCTCCCCCGTGCCGGCCGTGGCCCGCTTCGAATCCCTGGCGGATCCGGCGCGGCTGCGCCTGCTCGCTCTGCTCGAGGGGCACGAGCTCGGCGTGGGCGAGCTCGCGGAGATTCTGCAGATGCCGCAATCGAGCGTGTCGCGCCACCTGAAGCTCCTCTCGGAGTTGGGTTGGCTCGTGCATCGAAGCGCCGGCACCGCGAACTACTACACCTTCGCCAACGGCGAGCTCGCACCCGGGGCCGCCGCGCTCTGGCGCCTGACGCGCGAGGACCTCGCCGGCTGGTCGCCGCTCGAGCACGACCGCCTCCGGTTGGGACGCGTTCTCGCGGGCCGCCGCACCGACGCGCGCGCCTTCTACGCGGGGGTCGCCTCCGAGTGGGACGAGTTGCGCACGGAGCTCTACGGTGATCGCTTCACCGTCGAGGCGATCGCGGCGCTCCTCCCCGCGGACGCCGTGGTGGCCGATCTCGCCTGCGGCAGCGGCGCGGTGACCTCCCTGCTCGCGCCGGCGGTCGGCCGGGTGATCGGAGTCGACGCATCGCCCGAGATGCTGCGTGCCGCCCGCGCTCGGACGAAGGGCCTCGGAAACGTCGAGCTCCGACGCGGCGACCTCGTCGAGCTGCCGCTCGAGACGGCGAGCTGCGATGCCGCGCTCATGCTGCTCGCGCTCACGCACGTGGCGGATCCTGCGGCAGTGCTCGCCGAGATGGCCCGTATCCTCAGGCCTGGCGGGCGAGCGGTGGTGGTCGATCTGCTCCGCCACGACCGCGACGCCTTCAGGCGTCGGCTGGGACAGCTCGCCAACGGCTTCGAGGCCTCCGAGCTCGTCCGGCTCCTCGAACGGGCGGGCTTGTTCGGGGCACGATGCCGTGCCCTGACGCCCGAGCCAGACGCCAAGGGTCCCGCGCTGATCCTCGCCAGCGCAGCCGTACCGATTTCTCGCTCCGAGACCGATCCACTTTCGCCATCCGGCCGCCGCGGCCGAGAAAGGAAGAACCGATGAGCACCGCCGTAGCCGCCGCCAGGAAACTGGACTTCCAGGTCGCCGACCTCGCGCTCAGCGAGTGGGGGCGCAAGGAGATCCGCCTCGCCGAGCAGGAGATGCCCGGCTTGATGGCGGTGCGCGAGGAGTACCGCGCCGCCCAGCCGCTGCAGGGGCAGCGCATCATGGGTTCGCTCCACATGACGATCCAGACCGCTGTCCTGATCGAGACATTGCACGTGCTCGGAGCCGAAGTGCGTTGGGTCTCCTGCAACATCTTCTCGACCCAGGATCACGCCGCCGCGGCGGTGGTGGTCGGTCCGGACGGCACGCCCGAGAACCCGAAGGGGATCCCGGTGTTCGCCTTCAAGGGGGAGTCGCTCGAGGAGTATTGGGATTTCACCGCGCGCGCCCTCGACTTCGGCAACGGCCTCGGCCCCACCCAGATCGTCGACGACGGCGGAGACGCCACGCTCCTCGTTCACAAGGGCTTCGAATTCGAGCTCGCCGGCAAGGTGCCGGCGCCCGAGACCGCGGAGAGCGAGGAGTACGCGATGGTGCTCGCGCTCCTCGCGCGCTTGCAGAGGGAGGATCCGGAGCGCTGGCGGCGGGTGGCGCCCGGGATCCACGGCGTTTCCGAGGAGACCACGACCGGCGTGCACCGTCTCTACGAGATGGAGAGCGCGGGCACGCTCCTCTTCCCGGCGGTGAACGTCAACGACTCCGTCACCAAGTCGAAGTTCGACAACCTGTACGGCTGCCGCCACTCGCTGACCGACGGCATCCTGCGCGCCTCGGATGTCATGCTGGCCGGCAAGGTCGCGGTGGTCTGCGGCTACGGCGAGGTCGGCAAGGGGTGCGCCCAAGCGCTACGCGGCCAGGGCGCGCGCGTCATCGTGACCGAGATCGATCCGATCTGCGCGCTGCAGGCGGCGATGGAGGGGTACGAGGTCAAGACGCTCGAAGACGTGGTCGCGACCGCCGACATCTTCGTCACCGCGACCGGCAACTTCGACATCATCACGGCCGGACACATGGCGCGCATGAAGGACAAGGCGATCGTCGGCAACATCGGCCACTTCGACAACGAGATCGACATGGCGGGTCTCAAGAAGACCGCCGGCATCGAGCGGATCAACATCAAGCCGCAGTACGACGAGTGGCGCTTCCCCGACGGCCACTCGGTGATGATTCTCGCGGAGGGACGGCTCCTGAACCTGGGCTGCGCGACCGGGCACCCCTCCTTCGTGATGTCGTGCAGCTTCACCAATCAGGTGATGGCGCAGGTCGACCTCGCCGCGAAGGGCGAGACTTACGAGCGCAAGGTCTTTCTCTTGCCGAAGAAGCTCGACGAGAAGGTGGCGCGCCTGCACCTCGAGAAGCTGGGAGTCCGGCTCACCGAGTTGACGCCCAAGCAGGCGGCGTACATCGGCGTCGACGTCGACGGCCCCTACAAGCCGGAGCGCTATCGCTACTGACGAGGTCCCGAGCGTCGTTCGAGGGCGAGCTCCGGTCCGCCGGGCTCGCCCTCGCCGACCCACGACGCGGACTGGCAGAATCGCTCCCGTGGCGGAGCACCTCGTTCTCTTCGACGGTCAGTGCGGGCTCTGCGACGGGCTCGTGCGGCGGCTTCTCCGTGCCGACCGGCGCGGGGTGCTCCGCTTCGCGCCTCTCGAGGGGGTGACCCGGCGTGAGGTGGAGCTCCGCCTCGGCCGGGAGCTTCCCGGGGAGACGATCGTGCTGGTCACCGACTGGCGCGGAGCGCAGGCACGCGCGGTGGTGCGCTCGGACGCGATCGCGGCGCTCGCCGGAATCGTCGGGGAGTGGTGGCGTCCGATCGCCTGGGTGCGCTTCCTGCCGCGCCGCGTGCGCGACGCCGGCTACGACTTCGTGGCGCGCCGGCGCGCGCGTTGGTTCGGGCGGCTCGACGCCTGCCGACTCCCTTCGCCCGCGGAAGCGGCGCGCTTCCTCCCCTGATGCAAGGAGCGCCTCGCGCGGCTCAGGGGTGCGAGGGCGGCGTCGGCGGGCTCGAGAAGAACTTCTCGGCGTCGGTCGTGCCGAGGAGCTCGAGCTCGAAGGTGAGCGCGCCCCGCGGCGCCCCGGGGAATCCCTGGTTGGCTCCGGCCGGTATCCAACAGAGCCGCTGCTCCCCCTTGGTCATCCCCTCGAGGCAGTCGGAGAAGGCCGCCATCACCCGCGAGAGCGGGAAGAGGGTCGGACGTCCGTCGGCGATCGAGGAGAGCAGGGGCTGACCGAGCTCGTTCCAGAGCGTGAAGTTGACGAGCGCGGCGTCGCTCCGGCGGACGGTGACCTTGGGGTCTCCGGGTTTGAGGACGAGAACCGACGCGCCGGCGGAGGTGCGATGGGCCTTCGGATCCGGGGTGTGCAGGGACTTGGGCGGATCGGGCATGCGGCCGATCGATTCCAGCTCGACGTCGAAGACGAGCGGCTCCTCGGCTCCGGTCTTCGGGTTCTTCGGCGCCACCGCGGCGGGGAACCAGAAGCGTCGCTGCTCGCCCGCGACCATGACCTCGAGCGCCTCGCGCCAGGCCGGTAGCAGCTTCGTCACCAGGATCTTCTGGGGATTCGCCCCGCCGAAGGTGTTCTGGATGACGGTGCCGTCGACGCGGCGGCCGATCGAGCGGAAGTGCACCACGTCCTGGGCCCGTACGTGCTCCTTGCCGGTGCCGGGACGGAGCTCTCGGGTCGAGATGCCGGAGGCGAGCTTCTGAGCCGACGGGGGCGGTGCCGCGAGCTCCGCGGCGGACGGGGGAGCGGGCGCCTCGGAAACCGGCCGGGTCGGTTGCGCCGAGTGTTGGAGCGGTTGTTGGCCCACGAGGGGACGCGAAGCGAGGAGGACCGGTAGGGCGAGGGTGACCAGCGGAAGGAGGAGCGAATCGGAGCGGCGCCTCATGGCGGCCGGACGATACCACCCAGGGCCGACGCCGAGGAACGCCCCGGACCCCGGATTTGCTACCATTCGCGGCGCCATGAGCGCGCGGCGCCGCATCTACAAGGTGGTCTTCCAGAACCAGGGGCAGATCGTCGAGCTCTACGCGCGCCAGGTCGGTCAAGGCGGTCTCTTCGGCTTCGTCGAGGTCGAAGATCTGGTCTTCGCCGCCAAGTCGGAGCTGGTGCTCGATCCCTCGGAGGAGGGGCTCCGCCGCGAGTTCGGGAGCGCCAAGCGCCTCTACCTGCCCTTGCACTCGGTGCTCCGGATCGAAGAGGTGGAGCGCGAAGGGCAGGCGCGCGTGCGGCCCCGCGAGGAGAGCGGAGCCCTGGTGACGCCGTTTCCGATCCCGGTCCTGGCACCCGACCGGGGTCCGCGCTCCCGCTGAGCGCAAACATTCTCGGGACCACGCCGTAGAAGTTCGAGGGAGCTCCTGGAGCGCGCATGATTCGTCTACGCAATCTGCACAAGAGCTACGTCGTGGGGCACAACAAGCTCCATGTCCTCAAGGGGATCGATCTCGACATCGGCGGCGGGGAGCTGGTGTCCGTGATGGGCGCTTCCGGGTCGGGAAAGTCGACGCTCATGAACCTGATCGGCCTGCTCGACCGCTTCGACGCGGGGGAGTACACGCTCGACGGCGTCGACATGGGCGGGCTCTCCGAGACCCGGGCGGCGCAGTACCGGAGCCGCTTCGTCGGCTTCGTCTTCCAGTCCTTTCATCTCGTCCAATTCAAGAACGCCGCCGAGAACGTCGCGCTCCCGCTCTACTACCAGGGCGTGCCGCGCCGGCAGCGCAACGAGATGGCGCTCGAGTACCTCGAGAAGGTCGGTCTCGCCGACCGCGCCGAGCACCTGCCCTCCGAGCTCTCGGGCGGCCAGCAGCAGCGCGTGGCGATCGCCCGCGCCCTCATCGCCAAGCCCAAGGTGCTGCTCGCCGACGAGCCCACGGGCGCCCTCGATTCGGCGACCTCGCGCGACGTGATGCGCGTCCTGCAGCGCGTGCAGGACG
The DNA here is from genome assembly GCA_964476605.1 of uncultured Thermoanaerobaculia bacterium. Taxonomy (GTDB): domain Bacteria; phylum Acidobacteriota; class Thermoanaerobaculia; order Multivoradales; family JAGPDF01; genus JAGPDF01. The sequence goes on from CAYZBH010000008.1 coordinate 57,011, forward strand.
ACGGCGTCACGGTGGTGATCATCACGCACGAGCGCGACATCGCGCGCATGACCGACCGCATCGTCCATCTCGTGGACGGCCGCATCGATTGGGACGCGAAGCAGGAGCGGCTCGATCCCGACGCGGTGGTGGTCGATGTGCGGCCCGAGCCGCCGGCGGCCCGCGCGGGGGGCGGGGCCGCGAGCGGACGCGAGGCGGCGGCGGGATGATCCGCTTCGACGTCTGGCAGGAGATCTTCGACACCGTTCGCCGCAACAAGCTGCGCACGGTGCTGACCGGGTTCGCGGTCGCCTGGGGGATCTTCATGCTGGTCGTGCTCCTGGGCTCCGGCAAGGGGCTCGAGCACGGCGTCGAGTACCAGTTCCGCGACGACGCCATCAACAGCATCTGGGTGTCGGGCGGCCAGACGAGCATGCCCTACAAGGGCCTGCAGCCCGGGCGCGACATCCAGTTCACCAACCAGGACTACGACCAGGTCACGAGCCGCGTCGAGGGCGTCGAGTACTCCTCGGCGCGCTTCTGGATCTGGAGCAGCCTCCAGGTCAACTACAAGAACGAGTACGGGAGCTACACCATCCGCTCGGTGCACCCCGGCCACCGCATCCTCGAACGCACCAAGATCCTCGAGGGGCGGTTCATCAACGACCTCGACATCCGCGACCACCGCAAGAGCGCGGTACTCGGGACGCTGGTGAAGGACGCCCTCTTTCACGCCGAGCCGGCGGTCGGCAAGGAGATCAAGATCGGCGGCCTCGCCTTCCAGGTGGTCGGGGTCTTCGACGACGAGGGGAGCGAGCGCGAGCGGGAGTTCATCTATCTCCCCATCACCACCGCGCAGCGCACCTTCGGCGGCAGCAACAAGGTGAACCAGATTCTCTACACGACGGGCGACGCCTCGCTCGCCCAGAGCGAGCGGATGGCCGACGCCACGCGCCAGCTGCTGGCCGTCAATCACACCTTCGACCCGACCGATCAGCGCGCCGTCTTCATCAACAACAACGTCGAGAACTTCCAGCGCATCATGGCGTTGATGAGCGGCATCCGGCTCTTCGTCTGGGTGGTCGGCATCGGGACGCTGCTCGCGGGGGTGGTCGGGGTCTCCAACATCATGCTCGTCGCGGTGCGTGAGCGCACCAAGGAGATCGGCATCCGCAAGGCGCTCGGGGCGACCCCCGCCTCGATCATCGGCCTCATCCTCCAGGAATCGGTGCTGATCACCGCGGTCGCCGGCTACGTCGGCCTGGTCTTGGGCGTCGGCGTGCTCGAGGCCCTCGGCCGGGCGCTCGACAAGGCGGAGTTCTTTCGCAATCCGCAGGTCGACCTCCACCTCGCCGTCTGGGCGACGGTGCTGCTGGTCGTCGCCGGGGGAATCGCGGGCTTCTTCCCCGCCCGGCGCGCCGCCGCGATCCGGCCGATCGAAGCGCTCCGGGACGAGTGACCATGTTCGATCTCGACCACTGGCAGGAGATCTGGACGGCGCTGGCGCGCAATCGGCTGCGCACCTTCCTCACCGCCTTCGGCGTCTTCTGGGGGATCTTCCTGCTCGTCCTGCTCCTGGGCTCGGGCAACGGTCTGCGCAACGGCATCAACGCGGGGTTCGCCGGCACCGCCACCAACAGCTTCTTCTGTTGGGGGATGCGCACGAGCAAGCCGTTCGCGGGGTTGCCCGCCGGGCGCGGGATCCAGTTCGACGACCAGGACACGGCGGCCATCCGGCGGCAGGTCCCCGAGGCCAAGGTGGTGGCGCCGCGACTGCAGCTCGGAGGCTGGCGGGGGGGTGCGACGGCGGTCCGTGGCGCCAACACCGGCGCGTTCACGGTGATGGGGGACATGCCCGAGATCGTCACCATCCAGTCCCTCGTGGTGAGCAGCGGGCGCTTCGTCGATCCGATCGACATCGCGGAGAAGCGCAAGGTGGCGGTGCTGGGGACGCGGCCGCTCGAAGTGCTCTTCGACAAGGACGAGGACCCGATCGGACAGGCGATCAAGATCAACGGGATCCAGTTCGAGGTCATCGGCACCTTCCGGTCACGGCAGAGCGGCGGCAACCAGGAGCGCGACGCGCAGACGATCTACGTCCCCTTCACGACCTTTCAACAGGCGTTCAACGCCCTCAACGAAGTGCACTGGTACGCGGTGACCTCGGTCGACGGCGTGCCCGCTTCGGTGGTGGAGAAGAAGGTCCTGGATCTCCTCCGGTCGCGCCACAAGGTGGCTCCGGACGACCGCCGCGGCATCGGCAACTTCAACCTGGAGGAGGAGTACCGGAAGATCCAGGGGCTCTTCACCGGCATCTCGCTCCTGATGTGGATCGTCGGCGTGGGGACCCTCGCCGCCGGCGCCATCGGCGTCTCGAACATCATGCTGATCATCGTGCGCGAGCGCACCAAGGAGCTCGGGATCCGGCGCGCCATCGGCGCCACCCCCTGGAAGGTGCAGGGACAGATCATCCTCGAGGCGGTCACCCTGACGCTGGTCTCGGGGCTCCTGGGACTCTCGGCCGCGGTGGGTCTCCTCGAGCTGGTGAGCAGCTTCCTGCCGGCCGCGAGCGCGGGCGCCGAGCCGCAGATGTTCCAGCGGCCCGGCGTCGATCTCGCGACCGGAATCCAGGCGGTGCTGGTGCTGGTGATCTCGGGTGCGCTCGCGGGGTTCGCGCCGGCGCGGCGGGCGGTGGCGGTCAATCCGGTGGTGGCGCTGCGCAGCGAGTGAGGCGCGGTGGCCTGGACACGAGAATGGAGTGTCGCGAATGAAGAAGGTGCTCGGTATCGTCCTGGGTCTGCTCTTCGTCGTCGCCGTGGTGGCGACCGGGGTCTTCCTCTATCGCAAGTCGCAGGTCAAACCGGTCGTCTACCAGACGGCGTCCCCGACGCGCACCGATCTGGTCAAGAAGACGGTCGCGACCGGCGCGGTCGTGCCGCGCAAGGAAGTGCTCGTCAAGCCGCTCATCTCGGGCATCATCGAGGAGCTCTACGTCGAGGCCGGGCAACAGGTGAAGCAGGGGGATCTCATCGCCAAGGTGCGGGTCATCCCCAACATGGTCTCGCTCTCGAACGCGGAGTCGCGCGTGAACAAGGCCAGGATCGCGCTCGCCGACGCGGAGCGCGAATATCATCGCAACCAGACGTTGGCCTCCGACGGGACGATCGCTCAGGCGGATTTCCAGAAGGCCGAGATCGCCTTCGAGCAAGCGAAGGAGGAGGTCAAGGCGGCGGAGGACAATCTCGACATCGTGCGCAAGGGGACGAGCCAGCGGGTCGCCGCGGCCTCGACGACGATCGTCAAGTCGACGCTGACGGGCACCGTGCTGGAGGTCCCGCTCGAGGTGGGCAACTCGGTGATCGAAGCGAACAACTTCAACGACGGCACGACCATCGCCGCGGTCGCCGACATGGACGACATGATCTTCGAAGGCAAGGTCGACGAGTCCGAGGTCGGCAAGATCCGCACCGGGATGGAGCTTCAGCTGACGATCGGCGCGATTCCGGACAAGAGGATCCGCGCCACCTTGGAGCACATCGCGCCCAAGGGGAAAGAGGAGAACGGCGCGATCCAGTTCGAGATCCGCGCCGCGCTCGAGCCGCGGGAGGATGTCCTCATCCGCGCCAACTACAGCGCCAGCGCCGACATCGTGCTCGAGAAGCGCGAGGGCGTGCTGGCGATCGACGAGGGGCTCCTGCAGTTCGAGAAGGAGAAGCCCTTCGTCGAGGTCGAGACCGCCCCTCAGAAGTTCGAGCGCCGCGACGTGGTCACGGGGCTCTCCGACGGCCTCCGGATCGAGATCGTCTCGGGTCTCTCCGAGAGCGACAAGGTCAAGAACCCGAATCCCGACGCGACGACTGCGAAGCCGCCCGCGCCAGGGCGCGGCTAGCCGCATCCCGAACGCCCCGGCTCACGGACGCTCTCGAAGGGCGGCCCACCTCGCCGGGTGGGTGGGCGCCGCCCGGCCGGGTATCGGGCGGCGCAAGGCGCGGCGGGACTGTAGCGGCGTTCGTCAACTTCCCGAGGGCCCGCGCGATGAAACTCCTCTCTAGGCCCGCAGCCCGCTTCCTGCCGGCCATCGTCCTGATGCTCGCCCTCTTCGGAGCGGCGTCGACTCCGCCCGCCTCCGCCTCCGCAGGGAGCGGCTCCTGGACCATCTACCTCCAGCAGGCGTTTCCGAAACAGACCCGCACCAACGCCCAGATCGAGGAGATCAACGCCGTCTTCGGCGTCGACTTCGACACCTGGGACGACATCGCGAACCTCTCGCTCGGTGGCAAGCTCTTCCGGCGGGTCGATCCGGCGTGGCTGGTCGGCGTCGAGGTCGACTACAGCGCCGGCGGCCTCGAGGGGAAGACGACGATCCCCACCGAGGCGGGCCCCGCGCGCCTCGCCTTCGAGCAGACCTACTCGATCTTCACCAACGTCATGGCGGTGGCGCACTACTTCCCGTGCGCCCGCTGCGCGCGCCTCCAGCCGTTCGTGCTGATGGGCCTCGGCGTCGGCTACGAGAAGGACAAGACGAAGCTGACGCTCCGGAACGACTACTTGGACGAGGGCCTCCTCGTCGACAACGACGGCTATTTCCCGGTGGGGACGGCGGGGCTCGGGGTCGAGATCACGCTCTCCTCCGACCGCGCCTGGTTCCTCGAGGCCGGAGGCGCCTACTACTGGGGGCGGCTCGAGCATCACGTCCCGGCGTCCGGTTCGCTCGCGCCCGCCCCCGAAGTGCTCGCCGACTCCGACACGACCGGTCCCAACTACTGGGTCGGGATCGGCCACCGTTTCGGCGGCGGCGCACGCTGAGACGCCCGGCGGACCGTCAGCCGGTGACACGGATGCCCGAAGCCGAGCTCGAGGTGCGACCGGTACGCGGCCGCCGGGACCTCGAGCGCTTCCTCCGCTTTCCCTACCGGATCCACGACGGGAATCCACACTGGGTGGCGCCGCTCCTGGTCGAGCGCCGCGCCTTCCTCGACCGCCGGAAGAACGCCTTCTTCCGTCACTCCGAGGCCGAGCTCATGGTCGCCCTCCGCGGCTCGGAGACGGTCGGTCGGATCGCGGCGATCGAGAACCGGCGCCACCTCGAGACTTACGGCGATCGCACCGCCTTCTTCGGATTCTTCGACGCGATCGACGACGCGCGGGTCGCGAGCCGGCTGGTCCAGCGGGCGGCGGAGTGGGCGCGCGCTCGGGGCCTCGTGCGTCTGCGCGGCCCGATGAGCTTCACGATCAACGACGAGTGCGGGCTGCTGCTCGACGCCTTCGACCAGCCACCGGTCCTCCTGATGTCCTACAACCCCTCGTACTACGCGTCGCTGCTCGAAGGCGCCGGGTTCGTCAAGGCGCAGGATCTCTTCGCCTACCGGATGGACGTTCCGGAGAGGGTGCCCGCGCGCCTGGCGGCGTTCGCCCGTGGGGTCGCCGAGCGCGGCATCGCGGTGCGCAAGCTCGACTTCGCGCGCTTCGACGAGGAGGTCGAGAGGATCCACCGCATCCACTCCCGCGCCTGGGCGGCGAACTGGGGCGCGGTGCCTCTCACCGTCGAGGAGATGCGCGCCCTGGCGAAGGAGCTCAAGCCGCTCGCCGACCGGGATCTCGTCTTCCTCGCGGAGGAGGCCGGCGAGCCGGTGGGCGTGAGCGTCACGGTGCCGGACATCCACCAGGCGCTGCGCCTCGCGCGCGGCCGCCTCCTTCCCTTCGGCCTTCTCAAGATCCTCTGGGCGAAGCGGCGGATCGACGCCCTGCGGGTCCTGATCCTCGGCGTGCTGCCCGGGCACCGCTACCGGGGGGTCGACGCGGCGCTCTACGCCCGCACCATGGAGGAGGCGAAGCGGAAGGGCTACCGCTGGGGGGAGATGTCGTGGGTGCTCGAGTCGAATCCCGTGATGTGCCGGACCATCGAGCGCCTGGGGGGCGAGCGCTACAAGACCTACCGCATCTACGACCTCGAGCTGTGAACCGAGGGCGCGGCAGGCCGAGCCCGACCGATTGGGCGCTCACCGCCTACGCGGCGGGCGTCCTCCTGCTGCTGACGCTCGACGGGGCGCCGCTCGGCCAGCGTAGGTTGGAGCTCGCGGCGGGACATGCGCTCGTCGTCGTCCTCGCCCTGGCGGCGGCCCGCGCCGACCGGGGAGAAGAGGGGAGCATCGCGCGATTCGTGCATCGCTGGCTGCCGGTCGTGGCGCTCGCCTGGCTCTACGGCTGGGCGGGGGAGATGCGCGGCCTCCTTCACGACGGCGACTTCGACAGGCTCGTCGAGAGATGGGACGAGCTCCTCTTCCCGGGCCACTGGCACGCCTGGGGCGCGCGCCTGCCGCTCCCTCTGGTCGAGCTCGCGCACGCGGTCTACTTCAGCTATTACCTGATCCTCTTCGTGCCGGCGCTCGCGGCCGGTCGGCGCGCCGCCCGCGAGGTCGACCGCTTCCTCTTCTGGTTGACCGCGGCGATGCTCGCCCACTACGCCGCGAATCTCGTCTTCCCGGTTGCCGGTCCGCTCGCGGCGCGCGCCGCGACGATGCCGAAGGGCGTTCTCTTCGTTCCCCTGATGGATCGTCTCTACGGGCACTTCGATCGCGGCGGTCTCGCTTTCCCGAGCACCCACGTGGTGGCCGCGATGATCTCCGCCTGGTTCGCGGGACGCTCGTTCTTCCCGAGAGCCGCCTGGGCCTACGCGCTCTGGTTCGCGGCGATCGCCGCTTCGACCGTCGTCTGCGGCTACCACTATCCGATCGACGTGCTGGCGGGCCTCATCACCGGTGCCGGATTCGTCGCGCTCGCGGCGCGCCGGCGAGACGCGGCGCAATCCTGACCGGCCCGATCAGGCGCCGTCAGGCCCTTCGTCGCCGGCCGAGATCTCGCGTGGAGCGAGATCGATCGCTTCCGGCTCGGTGAACGGGCGGTCCGCGCCTGCCCCCAACTGCTCGAGCCGGCGTCCCTGCGGAAAGACGCGGCCGACGAGCGAACCCGCTGCCTGGTTGTAGCCGCGGATCGCCTGGCCGAGACCTCGCCCGACGCCTGCGAAATGCTCGGTGAAGACGCGCATGCGGTCGTGCAGCTCGCGCGCGGCGGCGGCTATCTCCCGCGCGTTATCGGCGAGCGTCTCCTGGCGCCAGCCGTAGGCGACCGACTTGAGCAGCGCGACGAGCGTGGTCGGCGTCGCCAGCACGACCGCCTCCGAGAAGGCATCGTCGATGAGCTGCGGATCCTGCTCGAGGGCAGCCGAGAAGAAAGTCTCGCCCGGCAGGAAGAGCACCACGAACTCGGGCGCGTTCTCGAACTGGCTCCAGTAGCTCTTGGCGGCGAGCTTCCGCACGTGATCGCGCACTTGCCTGGCGTGGTCGGCGAGGTGGCGCGCGCGCGACTCCTCGTCGCGCGCCTCGAGCGCTTCGAGATAGGCCGCGAGGGGCGCCTTGGCGTCGACCACGACCTGCTTGCCCCCCGGGAGGCGGACGATCATGTCGGGGCGCTGGCGGCCGCTCTCCCCTTCGGTCGTCTCCTGCTCGACGAAGTCCACGTGGTCGACGAGCCCCGCGAACTCGACCGCGCGCTTGAGCTGCATCTCCCCCCAGCGGCCACGGACTTGTGGGGCCCGTAGGGCCTTGACGAGATTCCCGGTCTCGGCTTGCAGCCGCTCCTGGGTCGAGGCAAGGGAACGCACCTGCTCGGTGAGCGTGCCATAGGCCTGCTCGCGGGCGGCTTCGAGTGAGCGCACCCCCGCCTCGTAGCGGTCGAGCTGTTCCTTGAGCGGAGCCACCAGGTGCTGGATCTGTTGTTGCCGCTTCTCGAGGTCCCCCTGCGCCGACGCTTGGAGAGCCTCGAGATTCTGGCGGGCGAGGTCGAGAAAGAGCTGATTGTTCTGCGAGAGGGCACGCCCCGCGATCGCCTGGAACGTGTCGACGAGACGCTTCTCGGCTTCCGCGAGCAGCCGCTCCCGCTCGGCCGCCTGCTGGCGTTCCTCTTCGAGGCGGGTCTGCGTCTCCGCGAGGCGGGCGCGCTGCTCGGATTCGCGGTTCGCGAGCGTCGCGAGCCGCTCGCCCTGCTCGGCGGCCGAGCGGCGGAGCTCGGCGAGCTGCTCGTCGCGCCCCCTGAGAGTCGCCTCGAGCGTCGCGCGGGCGGCCGCCTCCTCGGCACGGGTGAGCGCGACGGCGTGGGCCAGCCGCCGGCGCACCACGGCGCGGACGAAGAAGAAGAGCGCGACGGCGAAGGCCAGCGCGCCGAGGAGCTTCGGGAGGTCGCCGGTGAGCACGGGGAGAGGCTAGCAGAGCGCCGCGCCGCGCTCCTCGAGCCTTCCCCCGCTGGGGCCCCGCCTCAGGGCTTGGCCTCCGACTTCCAGGGCGAGACCTGGTAGTCGGGGAAGGGGGGGCGCGCGTAGTGGGGAACGGGGTGCTTCTCGAGCTCTTCGAGCGCCCACGCGACGGCGCGCTCGAGCTGCGGATCCCCGCCGTCGCGACACTCCGCCGGTGTCATCTCGACGGCGACGTCGGGCGCGATGCCGACGTTCTCCACCTCCCAGCGCCCCTCGAGACCGTAGAGCGCGACGCGCGGAGCCGTGACGCTGCCGCCGTCCAGGAGCTCTGGGTAGTCGTAGATTCCGACCAGCCCGCCCCAGGTCCGTGTGCCGACGAGCGGTCCCAACCCGGCCTTGCGGAAGTACCAGGGGAGCGCATCGCCTCCGGAGCCCGACATCTCGTTGATGAGCATCACCTTGGGACCGGCGATCGCGCCGGCGGGCGAGCTCTGGTCCTCGCCTTCGCGGGTCATGAGCAGGCTCCGGATCGGGCGGTTCAGGAAGTCGACCACGTAGTCGGCGAGCGATCCGCCGTGGTTGTAGCGCTCGTCGACCACGATCCCCTGCTTGTCCACCTGCGGGAAGAAATAGCGGTTGAACTCGGTGTAGCCCCCCGCGCCGGTGTCCGGGAGGTGCAGGTAGGCGAGGCGGCCGCCGCTCAGGCGGTCGACGGTGCGCCGGTTCTCCTCGACCCAGGCGCGATAGCGGAGCCCCGTTTCGTCCTCGATCGGGACCACGGTGACCTCGCGCGCCTCCTTCCCCTTCGCATCCTTGGCGATCCGCAGCCGGACCGCCTTGCCCGCCGTCTGCTCGAAGAAGGAGTAGACGTTGGCGGGCGGAACGACCTCGCGCCCCTCCACGGCGAGGAGGAAGTCCCCGGCGACGACGTCCACGCCGGGCTGCGTGAGCGGAGCTTCGAGGTCCGGATTCCAGCTCTCGCCGTCGAAGACGCGGGCGAAGCGGTAGCGACCGTCGACGATCTCGAAGTCGGCGCCCAGGAGACCGGCCGCCACCTCTGGGGGCTTCGGCAGATCCCCGCCCGAGACGAAGGTGTGGCCGACACCGATCTCCCCCGTCATCTCGGCGAAGAGGTAGTTGAGGTCGGCGCGATGGGCGATGCCCGGGAGAAAGCGGGCGTAGCGGCGCTCGGCGTCCTCGAGGTCGAGGCCGTGGGCGCCGGGGTCGTAGAGGAAGTCGCGCTCGATCCTCCAGACCTCGCGGAACATCTGCCGCCACTCCGCCGGCGGGTCGACCCGCGCTTCGAGCCCGGAGAGATCGAGCTTTCCCTTGCCGGCCTCGACCGGCTCTCCGGTCCCCGCGAGAATCCAGTCGTCGCCCTGGTGCAGCAGCATCTTTTCGCCGTCGCGGGAGAGGGCGAAGTCGGTGACGCCTTCCGAGAGCTTCTCCACGTCGCGACTCTCGAGCTTGAACTTCTTGACCTCGACCGGCGGCTCCTCGTCCTCGTCGAGCGGCGCGACACGCGGCCCGACCTGCAGGAAGAGCTCGCCCGGCTTCCCGGGGGCGAGGCCGAGGATGTTCTCGGGGGGGGCGGGAAGGGCGACGATCCGCTCGGCCAGTCGGTCGAAGTCGAAGACGACCTTGGGCGGCGTGGCCGGCGCCGCATCCGCGTCGTCGGGGTCCGCCCCCTTGCCTTCGCCGGAGTCCGCCTTGCCCTCCTCGTCGCTCTCCGGCGCGAGCGGCGACGGGAGCTTGCGGTCGAGCACCGCGAGGTAGATCTGCCGCGAGACCGGATGGTTGAGGCTCGAGAGGTCGATCCAGGGAGCCGTCGGCCCCCAATCGGTCGAGGCCGTGAAGTAGAGGTACTTGCCGCTCGCGTCGAAGACCGGAAAGCGCGCGTCGGAAAATCCGTCGGTCGCCTGGCGAACCTTGCCGTCGGCGAGCGAGTAGACGAAGACCGCGTGCAGGAAGCTCGGCAGGCGCTTCGTGAAGGCCAGGAACTTTCCGTCCGGCGACCAAGCCGGGTCGAGCGAATGCTCCGGAGTCTCGTAGGTGTCGGTCGCGACCCGCGTCATGGTGCCGTTCGCGAGCTCGACGATCCAGACGTCGAGGCGCTTGTCGGTGAGGGCGATCCGCGCGCCGTCGGGCGAGAAGACGGGGGAATAGAAGAAGGAGGGGGGGACACCCAGCGCGATACGGCGGACGCTTCCCGAGCCGTCCTGGGCGACGAGATGGAGCGCGTACTCGCCCGAGGCATCCGAGAGATAGGCGATCGTCTTGCCGTCGGGGGACCAGACCGGATCGCGATTGGCGGCGTCGGAGGAGCGCGTGAGATTGCGGACGTCCCCCTTTTCGGCAGGTACCGTGAAGATGTCCCCTCGCGCCCCGAACAGGGCGCGCTTGCCGGTCGGCGAGAGCGCGACGCTCCGGATGTCGTCCGAGACGTCGACGAAGCGGGGGCGTACTCCGGGCAGATCGCCGGCGACGCGAATGTCGGGCCAGGAGACGCCGCCCGTGGCCAGGTCGTAGAGCCCGATCGCGCCGAAGCGCTCGAAGACGATGGCGCCGGGCCCCGCGGAGGCCGACTTGATGTCGTAGGCGTCGTCGCCGTAGGCGAGCTCGACCGCATGGCGGTCCGGGGCGTACCGATAGAGGGCCATGCGGCCGCCGCGATCGGAGAGGAAGTAGACCCGATCGCCGACCCAGATCGGATTCCGGTCGTTGGAGTTCTCGCGCGGAATCCGTTCGAGCGAGAGATCTTTCCAATCGACCAGCCAGATCGGGGTCGTCTGGCCGCCGCGGTAGTGCTTCCAGGCCGGTTGCCAGAGCAGGTGCGGGACATAGGCGACGCGGCGCCCGTCCGGCGAGAGAGAGGCCTGCCAGACCGACGGGAGCGGCAGGCGCTCGGGCCAACCTCCTTCGACGGGAACGCGGAAGAGGTGGACGTCGTCGGTCCCGCTGGCGCGCTGGCTCACGAAGTAGAGCGCCTTGCCGTCGGGACTCCAGGCGGTCATCTGATCGCGCGCCGGGTGCCAGGTGAGGCGACGCGGCTCGCCGCCCCCGGCGGGAACCACGTAGACGTCGGCGTTGCCGTCGTATTCCCCCGTGAAGGCGACGAGGTGGCCGTCGGGCGAGAAGAGCGGATTGGTCTCGAGCCCCGGGCTCGTGGTCAGGCGGTGGGCGTCGCCGCCGGAGCGAGGAACGCTCCAGAGATCGCCGGCATAAGAAATGACGATCTCGGTCGCCGAGAGCGTGGGGGAGCGCAGCAAGAGTGGCGCCGGCTCGGCCGCGAGGGCCGGAGCGGCGATCAGCGCGACGAGAAGCGAGCCGGCGAACAGGCGGCGCGGCAGCACGGACATCGGCGGGACCCCTTTCCGACCCTCATGGCGACGACGCTCAGCGAAGGTCGAGCAGCAGCTTACCGGAGGTGGCTCGGGAGGCGAGGAGACGATGCGCTTCGCTGGCGTGGGCGATCGGAAGCACCCGATCGATGGCGACCGTGAGCTCGCCGCGGCCGACTGCCTCGGAGACTCGCTCCCAGCGCTCGAGGAGCTCGCGGCGCTCGCGGATGTAGTCGAAGAGGGTCGCCGAGACCAACGTGCGGCTCCCCAGCACCGGGCGCGGCGAGAAGGGCTCGATCATGCCGCTCGACTGGCCGTAGACGACCACCGTGCCGCGCAGGCGGGTGGCGCGGACCGAGTCGAGAAAGGTCGCCCGGCCGACCGAGTCGAGCACGAGGTCGCACCCCCGCCCCCCGGTCGCCGCGAGCGCCTCGGCGGCGAAGTCTTCCCGCGTGTAGTCGATCACCCGGTCGCAACCGGCGGCGCGCGCGGTTTCGCTCTTGGCGCCTCCGGAGCAGGTGCCGAGCACCGTCGCGCCCGCGCGCTTCGCGAGTTGCACGGCGAGCCTTCCGACGCCCCCCGCGGCGGCATGCACGAGCACGACGTCGCTGGCCCCCACCTCTCCGATCGTCCGCACCAGGTAATCGGCGGTCATGCCCTGGAGCGGCAGGGCGGCGGCGAATTCGTCGCTCATTCCGGCGGGGACCGGGAGCAGCCGGTCGGCGGGAAGGATCACCTCTTCGGCGTAGCTCCCGGTCGCCTCGGCGAAAGCGACGCGGTCCCCCGGGCGGCAGCTCGTCACCCCCTCGCCGACCGCGAGGACGATGCCGCTCCCCTCCTTGCCGAGCCGCGCCGGCAGAGCGCCCACGGCATAGAGCCCACTCCGGTGGTAGATGTCGATGAAGTTGACGCCGGCGAGAGCGATTCGGACTCGCACCTCTCCCGGTCCGGGGTCGAAGGGGGGGAGCTCATCAATGGTCAGGACCTCGGGACCGCCGGTCTGGTGGAAACGAATGGCGCGCATGGCTGCATTCTAGGGTGCACCGGGCGCCGGATAGACTGGCTTCGGAGGGTGCCGATGGAGCTCGACGAGAAGATCCGCCACGCGGCCGGCGAGGAACCGGCGGAGCTGTTGCTGACCAATCTCCAGCTGGTCGACGTCCTGGCGGGGGAGATCTATCCGGCGAGCGTCGCCCTCGCGGGGGGGATCGTGGTCGGCATCGGCGACTGCCCGGCGCGGCAGGTGCTCGACCTCGGCGGCGCCTACCTCGCCCCGGGCTTTCTCGACGCCCACGTTCACATCGAGAGCTCCCTCGTCACCCCTGCGCAGTTCGCGCGCGCCGTGGTGCCCCGAGGCACCACGACCGTGATCACCGACCCGCACGAGATCGCGAACGTCCTCGGCTTCGAGGGCATGCGTTTCATGCTCGAGTGCGCCAAGGGGTCGCCGCTCTCGATGTTCGTCATGGCCTCCTCCTGCGTGCCGGCGACCGCGATGGAGACCTCGGGCGCGGCGCTCGACGCGGTCGACCTGGCGTCGTTCCGCTCGAGCCCGTGGGTGCTGGGCCTGGCCGAGGTCATGAACTTCCCGGGCGTGGTGGCGCGCGACCCGGAGGTGTTGAAGAAGCTCGCCGCCTTCGCCGACCGGCCGATCGACGGGCACGCGCCGGGGCTGACGGGACGCGCGCTCGCCGCCTACGTCGCCGCCGGCATCGGCTCCGACCACGAGTGCACCACGGTCGAGGAGGCGCGCGAGAAGCTCCGTCTCGGCATGACCATCTTCCTGCGCGAAGCGACCAACGCGCGGAATCTGCGCGCCCTGCTGCCGCTCGTCGACACGCTCAACCATCACCGCTTCTGCCTCTGCACCGACGATCGCGTTCCGGCCGATCTGCTCGACGACGGGCACATCGACCACCTCCTGCGGGTCGCGATCGCCGAGGGGCTCGATCCGATCGTGGCGCTCCGGCTCGCGACCTGGAACCCGGCGCAGCACTTCGGCCTGCGCGACCGGGGCGCGATCACCCCCGGCCGGCGTGCCGACCTGGTCGCCTTCCGTGACCTCGAGGCGCCTCGCCCGCATCTGGTGATTCGCCGCGGCGCGGTGGTCGCCGAGAACGGTGCCCTCGACGCGAGCCACGCGGCGCCCCGCGCGCCGCGGTTGCGCGGCACGATCAACATCGAGTGGGAGAGCTTCGATCTCGGAATCCCGGTGGAAGGGCGCCAGGTGCGCGTCATCGGCGCGATCCCCGATCAGCTGGTGACCCGGCATCTGGTCGAGGAGGCGACGATCGAGGGCGGATTCGCGGTCGCGGACCCCGGTGCCGACCGTCTGAAGATGGCGGTGATCGAGCGGCATCGGGCCTCCGGAGCTCTGGGCAAGGGATTCGTCCGCGGCGTCGGTCTCCGGCGCGGCGCGCTCGCCTCGACGGTGGCGCACGACCACCACAACCTGGTCGTCGTCGGCGCCGACGACCGCGCGATGACCACCGCGGCGCATCGCGCCGCGGCGCTGGGGGGAGGACTCGTGGTGGCGGAGGGGGAGCACGTCGTGGCCGAGGTGCCGCTGCCGCTCGCGGGACTGATGAGCGATCACCCGATCGAGGAGGTCCGCGCGGGGCTCGATGGCGCGCGTAGCGCGGCGCGCGAGCTCGGTTGCCCCCTCCACGACCCCTTCATGGCGCTCTCCTTCCTGGCGCTCGAGGTGATCCCCAGCCTCAAGCTCACCGACCAGGGGCTGGTCGACGTGGAGCGCTTCGAGATCGTGCCGCTCTGGGCGAGCTGATGCGCCGCGCGAGCGCGCTCCTCCTTGCCGCGACGTCGCTCGTCGCACCGCTCCGGGCGGCTTCCGAGCCCCCGGTTTCCGGGAGCGTCGTCTCCGACTTTCCCGGCGACGATTGGACGCTTCCGGCCTGGACGGCGCCGGTGACCGGCGCCGGCTTCTTCTCCGAAGAGGCCGCGCCCGCTTTCGGCGTCGACCTGCGCGTCGTCGACCTCACCTGGCGTCAGCTCCAGCCGACCGAGGGGAGCTTCTCCACGACCACGAGCGACTCGGTCTACGGCATGACCCTCCCCTCTTGGAAAGCGCAGCTCGCGGGCTCCGACCGCTTCTGGCTCCGGCTCTGGGTGAGCGGCGCCGACTGGGCACCGGCCTGGGTGCAGACGCTCTGCGGCGTCTCTCCGGTCGGCACCGGCTACGAGGGGGACGAGCATCTGCCGCTCTGGAACGCGTGCCTCTGGAGCCACGCCCTCGACCTCTTTCGCGCGGTGCTGATCGAGCACGGATTGCGCTCCAACTCGCGCCTCGCATTCGTCTACCTGCCGGGCGCTTTCACCTGGTGCGAGTTTGATTTCGACATCCCGACCCAGGCGGCCGAGAACCACGGTCTCACCTTCGCGCAGTTCGACGGCTGGTTCCAGCCCGCGATGCAGGACTTGGTCTCGATCCTCGACGGCGAGAACCAGGACCCGACGGACGATTTTGGATGGAAGGCCGTCTACACCGGCGAGGACTACCCCTGGAGCCCCTGGGAGACGCTCGACGATCTGCTGGCGCGCGATGCGGTGGCGGCTGGGATGGGGATCCGCACCGGCATCACCGAGGAGTTCAATTTCCACTTGAATCACGTTCCCGCGTACGGCACGCGGATCGGACCGGATGGCTACCTCACGACCGACGAGAGCTGGGTGGCTCTCGACGGCCGGCGCGTGGTGGCGACCGAGAACGAGTGCTTCAACGACTGCGGCTACACGGTGAGCGACCCGTACTACGCCGTCAAGATGGCGAATCTGAAAGCGCTCCAGCTCCGCATGAACTGGATCTACGTGGTGCCGGGCCCGAGCTACATGAGCCAGTACCCCGAGCTCTGGAGCTGGGTACGGCAAGAGCTGGGACGGCGCTCCTACGACGCTCCCGACGCCTGGGCGGCGCTCCGCGAGGCAGAGGACACCTACTGGCTCGACGACTCGAGCTTCACCTGGGCGGGAGCTCCCTGGGTCAAGAACTGGGAGCGCTGGGTCGTGCAGCGCGAGGTCGCGCCGGACGGCATCACGCGCCGCGGCACCGACGTGCGCGCCAACGAGCCGACGCCGGAGAACGGCACCGCCTACGAAGGGCGACGCACCCAGCTCGCGCTCGGCCGCTCCTCCATCTATCTGGCGGTCGACGATCGTTTCTTCGCGGGCGGCGTGGCGCCGGTCGAGGTCAAGGTCACCTACCGGGACGCGGGGAGCGGCTCCTTCCGGCTCGACTATCCGACCGCTTCGGGCGTGGTCTCGACGCCGCCGGTCGCGTTCGGCAACACGGGCGGGTGGCGGACTGCCACCTTCGCCCCCGACCAGGCGACCTTCGACGGCTCGCTACCGGGGGGCAACGACCTCCGGCTGGTCGCGAACGGGCCGGCCGAGCTCGAGGTCCGCTTCGTGCGCGTGGTGCGCGTGGACCCACCGCGCGCCCTCTTCCTCGACGGCTTCGAGTCGGGGACCGCCGGCTTCTGGACCCCCTGAA
>CAYZBH010000009.1:0-70867 GCA_964476605.1 uncultured Thermoanaerobaculia bacterium
CGGCCTCAGAGGCCCCTCTGCGGGGAGCTCCGCCCGGACGCTGCCCCCGCCCGGTCCTGCTCTCGAGGCCTTATGGACGACGGCTACCTTCTGGTGGAGAGGCCGGCCGGGGAGAGCGGAGGAGACGCGACGCGCCTCGCAAAGCGTTGCGAGCCGGAGCGCGACGGAGCTCTCACCGGCTGGCCGCGGGCGGGGGAGCGATGGGAACTGGAGGCGCGGGCGGGGGAGCGATTGCTACCGACAGGCCACCAAGACAGCCAAGGACGGGTGCACGAAATTCGCACCTGTCCCCACCACTGGAACTGGACGGCTGGCTAGCTCTTCGCGGGCCCGAAGGTGCGCTCGAAGAGGGCCGAGACCGCGGCACGCCCCTCGTCGGTCAGGTTGCGGGTGCCCGTCCCTGCGAACACCTTCTCGCCGATCGTCGGGGCGTCGGGCATCCAATGACCGTCGCGCCAGGTGAACCACTCGTGACGCCCCTGGTCGAAGACATGGAGCTGGCGGTTGAAGAGCTTGGCGAGCTCGACGCCCCAGCCCGTCCCCCCCTTGACGGTGTCGTCCGGCTGGATCCAGCCGATCGCGAAGACCTGATAAGCGGGGTTGACCATGTGGAAGAGCGACTGCGTCACGCGCCGGATCAGGTCGGCCCGGTGGTAGGTGCGACCCATCCGCTTGGAGACGATCTCCATCGACACGTCCCCGGCGGCGAGCTCGCCGTCCGAGAGCACGCGCACGTTGACCGGCCACTCCATGGCGTGGCCTTCGAACGAAAGGGTGGTCTGCTCGATCCCCCACCGCTTGGCGGCGCGGCCGAACTCCGCTTCGGCCCCTTTGTGGCCGCCGGAGATGAGGGACGGTCGATTCGCATTGGACATCTTCTGACTCCTAGCTGGCTTCGCGGCCTCTCTGCCGCGGGGCGGCGATTCTATCCGAGCGGGAGGAGCGCCTCAGTCGCGGAAGTGGCGGAGCACCTCGAGCACGTAGTCGATGTCCTTCTCGGTGTGATCGGCCGAGACCTGGAAGCGGATCGTCTCGTCCCCCTTGGGCACCACCGGATAGTTGAGGCCGGTCGCGAGCACGCCGTTCTCGACCAGATGGCGGACGAGCGCCGTCGTTCGCGCCGTGTCGCGCACGAAGAGGGGCACGACTGGATGCTCGCCCGGCAGCGTCTCGAAGCCCTGCGCCACGAGGCCGTCTCGGAACCGCCCGGTGAGGGAGCGCAGGTGCGCGAGGAGCGGCCGGCCGGCCGGGCCGTCGAGGATCTCGAGCGCCGCGTAGGCGGCGGCCGCCTCGGCGGCGCTGATCGGATTCGAGTAGATGTAGGTCGGCGAGCTCTCGCGCAGGAAGTCGATCAGCTGTTGCGGCCCGGCGACGTAGCCGCCGTTGATACCGAAGGCTTTCCCGAGGGTGCCGATGAGGATGTCGGCGGGACCGGACTTCAGGTGCTCCTCGGTGCCACGGCCGGTCGGGCCGTAGGCGCCGACCCCGTGTGAGTCGTCCATGATGACGACCACGTTCTCCGGGAACTTGGCGTCGGCGCGGCGCGCCGCCTCGAGGATCTCGAGCATCGGCGCGTGATCGCCGCGCATGGAGAAGATGCCGTCGGTCACCACCAGCGCCCGCCGGCAGCTGCCGGCGACCGCCGCGAGCTGAGCCTCCATGTCCTCGACGTCGTTGTGCTTGTAGACCCGCTTCTCCTTCGGGCGCGAGAGCTTGATGGCGTTGATGATGCAGTTGTGGTTGAGCTCGTCCGAGACGATGGCGGTTTCCGGCGTCACCAGGGGGACGAAGGTGCCGAGCATGGCGGCGTAGGCGGAGCTGAAGATCATCGCCGCCGGCCGGGCGTGGAAGCGGGCGAGCCGCTCCTCGAGGTCGACGTGGGTCTGGTAGGTCCCCGAGATGAAGCGCACCGCGCCGGGACCGGCGCCGAAGCGGTCGACGGCGGCCTCCTCGGCAGCCCGGATCTCCTCGCGGAGGCCCATGCCGAGGTAGTTGTTCGAGTTCATCTTGAGAAAGAGGCGATCGGCGCGGTCGGCCAGGAGATAGCGCGGTCCCCACCCCCCCTGCGGCGGAACGACGCCGACGATCACCTTCTCGAAGCGCTTCGGATTTCCGCGCTCGTCGATCTTCGCGAGCTCGTCGGACAGAGCGAGAACGAACTTTTCGTGTGGCATGGGAGCTCTCCTCAGACGATCTTCAGCTTGACGCGGAGCTTCTCGAGCATGTCGGCGGTCATCGCGGCGAGGTCGTAGCGGGGCTTCCACCCCCACTCGTCGCGGGCCGCGCCGTCGTCGAGCGACTGCGGCCAGGAGTCGGCGATGCGCTGGCGGACCGGATCGACCTCGTAGTCGAGCTTGAAGGCGGGGAGGTGCTTGCGGATCTCCGCCGCGAGCTCCTCGGGGTTCAGGCTCATCGCGGTGACGTTGAAGGCGTTCCGGTGCCGGAGCGTCGCCGGGTCGGCCTCCATGAGCTCGATGATCGAGCGCACGGCGTCCGGCATGTACATCATGTCGAGCCGGCTCTCGGGGCCGAGGAAACAGGTGTAGCGGCCGTACCGGAGGGCTTCGTAGAAGATCGCGACCGCCCAATCGGTAGTCCCGCCGCCGGGGGGCGCGACGTAGGAGATGAGGCCCGGAAAACGGAGCCCGCGCGCGTCGAGCCCGAAACGGTGCGCGTAGTAGTCGCAGAGCAGCTCCCCTGCCACCTTGGTGACGCCGTACATCGTGTTCGGGCGTTGCAACGTGTCCTGCGGGGTCTTCACGCGCGGCGTCGTAGGGCCGAAGGCGCCGATCGAGCTCGGGAAGAAGACCGAGGCGCGTGCCTGGCGGGCCACTTCGAGGACCTTGTAGAGCCCCCCCATGTTGAGCTCCCAGGCGACGTGCGGCTTCTCCTCCGAGGTCGCCGAGAGGAGCGCGGCCAGGTGGTAGATCGCGCCCACGTCGTACTTCCGGACGATGTCCTGAATGTGGCGGTAGTTGGTGGTGTCGAGCACCTCGAACGGTCCGTCGCCGTTGGGCGGGCCGGGTGGCAGGCGGATGTCGCTCGCGACCACGGCGTCCTCGCCGTAGCGCTGGCGGAGCTCCGGCACCAGCTCCGAGCCGATCTGGCCGAGCGCACCGGTGACCAAGAGACGTCGCATCTTCACCTCGCTTCGCCGCCGACGGGACCTGGAGGGGCGGGCGGCGCGATTGGAAACTCCGCGAGAATCGTACCGGCTTTCAGGCGAGGAAATCGAGCAGCGCGCGGTTCACCGCGTCGGTCGCTTCGTGCTGAACCCAGTGGCCGGCGCTCTCGAAGTAGGTGACCTCGGCGCTCCGGCAGCGGGCGGCGGAGGCCTGGGCGAGCTCGCGCCCGAGGGCGATGTCCTCGCTCCCCCAGAGGATCCGGACCGGCGGCTCGACGCGGCGGTGCGGGGGCTTTCGTGGCGGGCACCAGAGAGCGGCGCGGTACCAATTGAGCGTCGCGGTGAGGGCGCCGGGGCGTCCGGCGGCCTCCGCATAGGTGGCGAGCTCCGCCTCGGAGAAGGTCCCGGCGCGGCTGCTCTTCCGGAAGAGCGAGCGGAGCGGGCGGAAGCCCTGGGCGCGGAGCTTCCGCTCCGGGAGCCAGGGGAGCTGGAAGTAGAGCATGTAGCGGCTCCGCTTCCGCTGCGCCCGGTCGCGCCGGAGGGCCTCGCGGAGGACGGCGGGGTGGGGGACGTTGAGGATCGCCAGTCGATCGATCCGCTCGGGAAAGCGGAGCGCCCCCCACCAGGCCACCGCGCCCCCCCAGTCGTGAGCGACCACGGGGATGGGATCGCGCCCCAGCCCGTCGAGCAGCCCTCGGAGGACATCGCTCAGGCGATCGAGGCCGTACGGACGGAGCCCCGAAGGCTTTGCGGAGAGGTTGTAGCCGGGGAGATCGGGCGCGATCGCCCGGAATCCCGCCGCGGCGAGCGCCGGAAGCTGGTGGCGCCACCCCCACCAGAACTCCGGAAAGCCGTGGAGGAGGAGGACCGGCCGCCCATCCTCCGGTCCCGCCTCGACGACGTGGAGGGTAACTCCCGCCGCCTCCTGGAAGCTGCTCCGCCAGGGGAGGGAGGGGTGCTCGCTCGTCAGCTGCTCGAAGGCGGGGTCGCGCATCGCGCGGCCGAGTCTAGTGCCTGTCAGGTCGGAAGAGTGCGGTCAGTGATCGGTCGCGAGCCGGACCCAGCGGCGGCAGATGGCCTCGAACCCCTCGCTGTCCTCGTGCGCGAGCGCCTCGTCGAGGAAGCACTCGATCTCGTGCGGGTCCTTTCCGGCACGCCGGAGGGCCTGACGGATCGCCGAGGCGAGCGCCCACCGGTTGTCCGTGTGCAGGGAGACCTGGACGTCGGGAAAGCGCGGGAAAGCCGAAGTCATCATGAGCACTCATGAGGAACTACTGCCCACTTCTGGAAATGTTACGGCCGACTGGGCGAGTTCGTCAGTAGAAGCCGAGCTGGAGGCGCGCCGCCTCGCTCATCATGCTCTGGTTCCAGGGGGGGTCGAAGACCACCTCGACCTCGGCGCGCAGGATCTCGGGCATCTTCTCGAGCTTGTGGCGGATGTCCTGCGCCAGGACGTCCCCCATCCCGCACCCGGGGGCCGTCAGCGTCATCTTGACGTGCGCCACCTGCTGCCCCGTGTCCCCTTCCGGGTCCAGCCGGCAGTCGTAGATCAGCCCCAGCTCGACGATGTTGACCGGGATCTCCGGGTCGTAGCAGGTCCGGAGCACCTCCCAGACCCGCTGCTCGAGCGATTGGCCGGCGAGCTCCCCGGAGCCGGGTGTCTTCGGGGGCTCGAGGCCGAGCGCGTCGAAGGCGTCGCTGTCGACCCGGTAGAGGCCGCCGTACTCGGTCGTCACGGTGACGCTTCCGCCGAGCTCCTGGAGCAGGCGGACATTCGTTCCCGCCGGGATCGCGGTGCGCGATCCGTAGGGGATGACGATCGCTTCGATCTCGCGGGTGAGGGTGCGCTCGAGGGTCCCGTCCATGAGGGGGGCAATGATACACGGCGAGTCGCGGGGCTCCACGGGCTGGAGGCGATTCGGTTCCTCGGTAGCCCCCCGCCTCCCCGCGTCCGGTCCGATCCCCCCGCGGCGGGACCGGCGGGCGCCTTTCGAGGGCCAGCCAGGGGCGCCCGCCTCCGCTTCGGCATCGCCGGGTCGTGGTCGTGTGCCAGTGCTTTCGACTGCTCGGCCTCAGAGGCCCCTTTGCGGGGAGCTCCGCCCGGACGCGCCCCCCGCCCGGCTCTGCTCTCACGATTTGTGCCCCATGGTCATCCCGAGCGCAGCGAGGGATGTCAGTCTCGAACCGTCGAGGACCCTCGCTGCGCTCGGGACGACATTCGGCGGAGTTGCCGCGACAATCGAGAACGGTGGCGGCTCTTCGGGGGAGAGGCCGGCCGGGGAGAGCGGAGGAGACGCGACGCGCCTCGCAAAGCGTTGCGAGCCGGGGCCCCCTCGGAAGATTGGAGCTCTCACCGGCCGGCCGCGGGCGGGGGAGCGATGGAAACTCGCGGTGCGGATGGGGGAGCGTTGGAAACTCGCGCCGCGGGCGGGGGAGCCCCGAAGGACGGAGCCGGGGGAATCGCCCGCTCGGCCGGTCCCGGGACGCCCTGCGGTAGGATGCGCGGTCGTGAAGCGGAAGACCCTACTCCGAAACGCGGCGAAGCTCACCGCGGGAGCGCTCCTGGCGCTCGCGGCCGCGTCCCCGGCTGAAGCGGGCGCAGGCGCAGCGTTCTACGGCGCGACGACGAACGGCGCCACCTTCAACCGGCCGGCCGTGGAGCTCAACGCCCTGTCGGGGAAGGTCGTGAAGTACAGCGTGCAGCCGTTCTTCACCGACGCCAACGCGACCTGCAACGTCTACGGCGTCCAAGAGGGGGGCTTCGACGGCGTCGTCTACCTCTACCGCGGCGCCTTCGATCCGGCGAACCCGCTCGTCAACGCGATGGCGGCGAGCGACAACGGCCCGCTCGGCCCGGGCTCGAGCGGGCTCACCGGGCTCGCGCTCACCGCCAATCAGAGTTACTACCTGGTGACCGCGGGCGGCGAGGTGGGGAGCGCGGGGACCTTCAGCAATTTCGTCGCCTGCAGCGGCGCCACCCGGGTGCTCGCCGGCGACGGGACCTTTCCGAGCTACGACGGGCACTACGGCGAGGTGGTCAAGGGGCGCTTCCGGATCAGCGCCACCTGGCGGGATTTCCAGGGCCAGACCGGGAGCGGGACCTTCGTGCCGCTCGGCTCGGACGAGACGGGCATCCTCTGGTTCTTCACCCCGTCGAACTTCGAGCTGATGATCAAGGTGATCAACGGCTGCGGATTCAACAACCGCTACTGGGTCTTCTACGCCGCCCTCACGAACGTCGAGTTCCACGTCACCGTGCTCGATACCTGGACGGGAGTCTCCAAGACCTACGACAACGCCCTCGGCGTCTCGGCGCCGGCCCAGACCGACTCGAACGCCTTCGCGACCTGCCCCTAGACCGGAGCATGGCGACCGAGATCGCGGCCCCGCCCGCGTCGCCCTCCAAGCCTCCGGTGAGCCGCCGCGAGATCGTCTCGTGGGCGATGTTCGACTTCGCGAACTCGAGCTACACGACGGTCGTCGTCACTGTCGCCTTCAGCGTCTTCTTCACCCGGCTCGTCGCGACGGGTCCCCAGGCCGACGCCTGGTGGGGTCGGGGCATCTTCCTCTCCAACCTGATCGTCGTGCTGCTCTCCCCCCTGGTCGGCGCCATGGCGGACGACTCGGGGCGGAAGAAGCAGTTCCTCTTCGTCTCCTACCTGGCCTGCGTGGCCGGCACGGCGCTGCTCTACTTCGCGACGCCGGGCGAGGTCGCGCTCGCCCTGGCTCTCTTCGTGATTTCGAACGTCGCCTTCTCCTTCGGCGAGAACTTGACCGCGGCCTTCCTGCCCGAGCTTTCGACGCCCGAGAACGTGGGGCGTATCTCCGGTTTCGGGTGGGGGCTCGGCTACTTCGGCGGGCTCGTCTCGCTGCTGCTGGTGAAGCCGCTCATCGACGCCGGCTTCACGCTCGAGAACCTGCCGCGCCTCCGGCTCGCCTGGCCGGCGACCGCCGTCTTCTTCCTGGTCGCCGCCATTCCCACCTTCCTCTTCCTCCACGAGCGCGCTCCGCGCCATCATCATCCGCTCGCCTACTACGCGCGCGTCGGGTTCGCGCGGCTCGCCACCACCGCCCGCTCGATTCGCCACTTCCGTGAGCTCGCCAAGTTCCTGGCGGTCTTCTTCTGCTACTCGGCCGGCCTCTCGAGCATCATCGCGTTCGTCGGCGTCTACGCGGAACGGACGGTCGGGTTCACCTCGAGCGAGCTCATCGGACTCTTTCTGGTCGTCCAGGTTTCCTCCGCGCTCGGAGCGTTCGTCTTCGGTGCCGTGCAGGATCGCCTCGGGGCGCGGCGCACCATTCAGGTGGCCCTCGTCCTCTGGATCGCGGTCTGCGTCGCGGCCTACGTCACCACCGGTAAGGGTGCCTTCTGGGCGATCGCCCTGATCGCCGGGTTGGGCATCGGATCGCTGCAGTCCGCCTCGCGCGCCCTGGTCGGGATGTTCGCGCCGGTCACCAAGAGCGGTGAGTTCTTCGCGTTCTGGGGGCTGGGTGGAAAGGGAGCCTACGCCTTCGGTCCGCTGGTCTTCGGCTGGGTCTCCTCGACGAGCGGCTCGCAGCGGCTGGCCATCCTCTCGGTCGCCGCCTTCTTCGTGGTCGGGTTCGCCGGCATGTTCCTGATCGACGAGCGGCGGGGACTCGAAGCCGCCGCCGCTTGGCACGATCCGGAGGCCTGAGGGGGCGGCGGTGCTGCGACGGACGCTCGACCGTCTCGTCGGAGCGCTCTGCCGGCTGCTCCTCCGGCTCTTCTTCCGCAGGATCGAGATCGTCGGCCGCGCGCGGCTGCCCAGCGGCGGACCGCTGGTGGCGGTTGCCAATCACGTCAACGGATTGATCGATCCGATGTTCCTCCTGGGACCGCTCCGCCTGCCGGCGCGCATGCTCGGCAAGAGCACGCTCTGGAAGATCCCGGGGCTCGCCCAGATCCTCGACTTGGCGGGCGTCCTGCCGGTCTACCGGCGGCAGGACACCGGGGTCGATCCCGCCCGGAATCTCGAGACCTTCGCGCGCAGCCACGTGCTGCTCGCCTCCGGCGGCGTGCTCGCGATCTTCCCGGAGGGGGTGAGTCACGACCGGCCGGCGCTGCAGCCGTTGAAGACCGGTGCCGCCCGCATCGTGCTCGAAGCGGAGCTCCGCTTCGGGCCGCTCGGTTGCCGCGTGCTCCCGGTCGGGCTCCTGTTCGAGGAGCGCGTTCGATTCCGCTCGCGGGCCCTGGTCGTGGTGGGTGAGCCGCTCGATTGCCGCGAGGAGGCGGAGCTCGCGCGGCACGACGAAGTCACCGCCGTCCGGCTGCTGACCGAGCGCATCGCCGAGGCGCTGGGGCGCGTGACGCTGGGCTACGCCTCCTGGGAGGAGGCGCGCCTCGTGGAGCGCGGTGCCGACGTGCTCGACGTCACGACGCTCGAGCTGCCGGTGCTGCGACGGCTCGCGACCGCCTTCGACGCGCGCAGGTCCCTCCTCGACGGCCTCGCTTGGCTCCGGCTCCGGCACCCCGACGCCGTGGTCGCCGCGATCGCGGCCACCCGCGACTACGACACGCTGCTCGCGACGGCTCGCCTGGACGACGCGCAGGTGATCTCGACCTATCCAGTGGCGCACGCGCTCCTCTCGGTGGTCGGTGCGCTCTCCCGGGGACTCCTCGCGCTCCCCTTCGCGGTAGTCGGGATCCTGCTCAACGGGCTCCCCTATGGCGCCGTGGCGCTGGTCGCGCGGCGCGTCGAGGACGAGCCCAACCAGGTCGCGACCTTCAAGCTCTTCCCCTCCCTGGTGGCCTATCCCCTCACTTGGCTCGGGGAGAGCGCGCTCGCGGCCGTCTGGCGGGGGCTCGGGCCGGCCCTCTGGGTGCTCGCCCTGGCGCCGCTCACGGGCTACGTCGCGATGCTCTTCCTCGAGCGCCAGGAGTCGTTCTGGCGCGAGGTGCGCGCCTGGCTTCTGCTCCGACGGCGCCAGTCGATCGCCGCGGAGCTCCGGCGGCGACGCCAGGCGGTCGAAGAGCGGATCGGTACGCTGGTGGAGCTCTGGGCCGAGGCGCAGGCCTACGAGCCCGAGAGCAGGCGCTCGTAGTCGGCCTCGCGGTCGACGTCGAGCGCGCCCCCCGGGAAGGGGACGAGCCGGAGCCGGTCGCGGTGCGCCTGCAACACGCGCTTCGCTCCCCGGTCGCCGGTGAGGCTCGCGAGCTCGCCGAGGAGATCGCGACCGAAGTAGGCGGGCGGACCGATCGCGTCTCCATAGTCGCTCGCGGCGAGACCGCCGGCGCCCCCCTCGACGACGAGCCGGCGCACCAGCTCCGGGCTCATCCGCGGCTGGTCGACGAGCGCGAGCACCAGGCCGGAGGCCGCGGGGACCGCGTCGCGCAGCGCCTCGATGCCGGTCCGGATGGAGGCCGACATCCCCTCCCGCGAGGCGGCGCACTCGATCACCTCGACCGCGAGGCCGCGGATGCGCGCCCGGATCCGCTCGGCCTCGGGGCCGATGACCACCAGGACCGGCGAGCACTCCGCGGCGAGCAGAGTCTCGGCCGCCTGCTCGACCAGCGTCGAGCCCCGGAACGGGAGGAGCGCCTTCGGGCGCCCCAGGCGCTGCGAGGCGCCGGCCGCGAGCAGCAGGGCGGGGATCACGGGGCAGACTCGCGCGAGACGGCGGAAACCTCCCGAGCGTCACGGGCGCGCCCCGACGTACCGGTGAAGGTGTCTTGAATCTCGGCCACGATCGCGAGCGCGACTTCGTCCGGAGAGCGACCGCCGAGATCGAGGCCGGCGGGGGCGTGCAAGCGCGCGAGGTCCGCGGGGGCTGGCGTCACCCCTTGCATCGCGAGGTCGGAGAGCAGCCGGTCCCGTCGCGCCGCCGGACCGAGGAGGCCGAGGTAGGCGCTCGCGCAGGGCAGGAGCTCCGCCAGCGCCGCCAGGTCGTCGAGGTAGTTGTGGGTCATCACGACGAGCGCCGTCCAGGCGTCGATCCGAAGGCGCTCGACGAGCGTGCGGGGCCCTCCGTCGACGTAGGTCGCGAAGCCGGTGAAGCGCGCGGCCGCCGCGTCGGTCGGGCGTGGATCGGCGACCACGCTCTCCCAGCCGAGCTCACGGGCGAGTCGTGCGAGCGGCACCGCGTCGCGTCCGGCGCCGACGATGGCGAGGCGCGGCGGCGGCGTCAAGTGCTCACAGAGGAGATCGGAGGCGCCGTCCGCCACCGGAATGCGGGTCGAGAAGGGGCGGGCTCCGCCCCGCGCCGCGACGAGCGTCTCGTGGATGCGCGGGTCGAGGCCGGACGGAGCCAGCCCGGGTCGGTCGCTGAAGCGATCGCCGACGCGAAGCGGATTCGCCGCGCCGGCGGTCGCGAAGACGGTCGCGAGCGCCTCCGGCGTGCGCGTCGCGGCGACGCGCACGTGGGCGGCGAGCGGCGAGTCCGCGCCCTCGGCCGGCAGGAGCGGCTCGAGGAGCAGCGTGACCTTGCCGCCGCAGCCGAGACCGAGGCCCCAGAGCGCCTCGTCCGGCGCGCGCAGGTCGTAGACCGCGAGAGTCGGGGCGCGGTGCTCGAAGACCGCCGCGGCCCGTTCCGCGAGGTCGCGCTCGAGACAGCCGCCGGAGAGGACGCCGGTCAGCCGGCCGTCGCGCTCGACGAGGAGGCGGGCGCCCTCGCGCCGGTAGGCGGAGCCTTCGACCGCCACCACGGTGGCGAGGACCGCGGGCTCGCCCTGCACCGCGAGCTCGCGAGCGCGCGCCAGCAGGTCGATCAGATCGCGCATCGTGCCGGCCCCGCCATGGCCTCCATTATGGCGCGCCGCCGCCGAGCTGGCTGAGGAGGCTCCGGGCCTCGGCGGCACGCGGATTGTCCGGCGCCAGCGTCAGAAACGCGGCGAGGTGGCGACGCGCCTCCTCGCGCTCGCCCCGTTTCGCCTCGAGGAGGCCGAGGTTTAGCTCGGCCTGCCAGAAGCGCGGCTCGGCGCCGAGCGCGGCCCGATACTCGGCGAGCGCGCCGCGGGCGTCGCCCAACTCTTCGAGGGCGATGCCGAGACTGTTGTGGGCTCCCGGCGAGCCGGGCGCCAAGGCGACCGCCTCTCGACCCCAGCGCGCCGCGTCCTGGAAGCGGCTCTCCGCAAGCGCGAGCGAGGCGAGGTTCAGGCGCACGGAGGCGTCCTCCGGAGCGCGCCTCGCGAGCTCTTCCCAGTCCCGTCGCGCTTCAAGCGCGCGCCCCACCTGGAGACGGGCGAAGGCTCGCGCCCGGATGCCCGCCGCGCCGGCGATGGGCGCGTCGGCCATGGCGACGAGCTCGCGCCGCGCGCCGTCACGATCGCCGGCGCCCGCCAGGATCTGCGCGCGGACCAGCCGGAGGCGCAGGACGAGATCGGGATCGGAGGCTCCTTCGGCGCGCCCGATCGCGCCGCCCAGGGCGTCGGTCGCGGCGTTGAGCGCCAGGCGGTTCTTGGGATCGGCGGCGAGCGCTTCGCCGAGCGCGCGCTCGGCGCCTTCGACGTCACCGGCGCGGAGCCTCGAGTCGGCGGTTCGCAGCCGTTCGTGCACGGCGACGCGATCCCGCGGATCGCCGGCAGCGCTCGCGTCGACGGGAGCGGGGCCGCCGCCCGTGAGGTAGCCGAGCCCCTGCAACTGGCCGCGGAGCGCCTCGTCCACGGCGGCCGGCGTGGTGGCGCGTGCGCTCGCCTGGCGCTCGTTGAGATAGCGCTCGAGGGCGGCCGCCTGGGGGGGGCTCGACGCCGTGAGGTCGCGGAGCTCCCCCGGATCGGAGCGC
The DNA here is from genome assembly GCA_964476605.1 of uncultured Thermoanaerobaculia bacterium. Taxonomy (GTDB): domain Bacteria; phylum Acidobacteriota; class Thermoanaerobaculia; order Multivoradales; family JAGPDF01; genus JAGPDF01. The sequence goes on from CAYZBH010000009.1 coordinate 11,864, forward strand.
GTATCGAAGAGCTCGCGGCGGGCTCCGACGACCAGCTTCCAGCCGGCGCGGCGGGCGGCGGTGAGCGGCGCCCAACCGTAGACCTGCTGGCCGTAGAGCGACTCGGCGTAGAGGGTCTCGGGGCGCGGCTCGGTCGCCGGTCGGCGCCAGAGCCCGGCGAGGTCGTTGCCGTCGGTGACGGCGATCGGCGGCAGGCCGGCCAAGGCGAGCAGAGTGGGTGCGAGATCGGCCGCGCCGACCTCCGCGCCGATCACGCCGGGTGGCGTTTCCGGAGCGGCCAGCACGAACGGGACGTGCAACACCGCGTCGTGCACGAGGAGGCCGTGCGTCGCCTCGCCATGTTCGCCGAGGCTCTCGCCGTGGTCGCCGATCACCGCGACGACGGCTCGCGCGCCGGGCGCCCAGCGGGGCGCGGCGAGGAGCTCCCCCAGGGCCGCGTCGGCGGCGGCGATCTCCCCCTGATAAGGATCGGAGGCGAAGCGCTCCGCGTAGGGAGCTGGGGGGACGTAGGGATCGTGCGGCTCGAAGAGATGGACCCAGAGGAAGACCGGGCGATCGGCGGGTCGCTCGGCGAGCCAGGCGAGGGCGCGTGCCACCGTCTCGTGGCCGGAGCGTTCCGACCGGAAGACCCCGCCGTTGCGCCCGACCTCGTCGTCGTAGCGCGCGAAGCCGCGCGCGAGACCGAAGGCGTGGTCGAGCACCGCGGCCGAGACGAAGGCGCCGGTCGCGTAGCCCGCCGCCGCGAAGCGCTCAGCGAGCGTCGGCACGTCCTCCGGGAGCCGTCCAGTCCCGTTGCTCCGCATTCCCGTTGCCGTCGGAAGGCGTCCGGTCAGGAGGGTCGCGTGCGCGGGGAGGGTCATCGGCACGGTGGTGAAGGCGCGCTCGAAGCGGAGCCCCCGCGCCGCGAGCGCGTCGAGGTGAGGAGTGGATCCGGCCGGTCCGCCGTAGGCGCCGATCCGGTCGGCGCGGGTGGTGTCGAGCGTGACGAGGAGCAGGGAGGGCGCGCCGCGTGGTCGGGCTTCGCGCCCGCACGCGGTGGCCGCGAGAACGACCGCGAGCAACGGAAGAAAGGAGGGATGGAGACGGCGCACGGCGTCCTCAGCGCTCCGCTTCCGCGCGCAAGCGCGCCAGGTCGGCGCTGGCGTCGGCGTCGTCGGGGTCGATCGCGAGCACCTCCTCGAGGCGTTGCCGCGCCGCCGCCTGGTCCCCTTGCGCGTAGCGCAGCATGGCGAGCGCCTTGCGCGCCTCGACGTGACGGGCGTCGAGCGCCGCCGCGCGTTCGAGATCCTCGATCGCGGCGCCGCCGTCGCGCCGCGCCATCGCCACCACGGCGCGCTGGTAGAAGGCGTCGGCGAGCCGCCCGTCGAGCCGCACGGCCTCGGTCGAGGCACGCTCGGCGTCGTCGATCCGCCCGAGCTGGAGGAAGGCGCGCGAGGCGAGAACGCGCAGCACGGCGCTCTCGGGGTGGCGAGCCTGCTCGTCGCCGAGCAGATCCAGCGCGGCCTGCGGACGCCCGAGCTCGAGCAGGCGGAGGGCGGCCGTCTCCGCGAGATAGGAAGAGGAGCCGGCGAGCCGCATCCCTTTCCGGTAGGCCTCCGCCGCCTTCGCCTTCTCGCCCAGACCGTCGTAGGCGTTGCCGAGGAACTGCCAGAGGTGCGGCGTCGAGAGACCGCTCGCGACGGCGCGCTCGAGGGTGCGGACGGCCTCCGCGTACTCCCCCTCCTGCACGAGCCGCATGCCGCGCAGCACCGGCGCCAGCGTCCGCACCTCGTCGCGCGGGTTCGGGAGCTTCGAGCGGTCGGCGGGGAGCGCCGTCTGGCCGAGGTAGCCGAGCGCGCCCAGCGTGGCCACGGTCTCCCGATCCTCGGCGCGCGGTGGCGCGAGCGTGCGGTCGATCTCCGCGAGGAACCTGCGGAGCGCGGCGAGCGGCCGCCGATTCGCCGCGAGCACGTTCGCCCGCTCGCCCGGATCCCGCGCGAAGTCGAAGAGCTCGGGCTCCGGCCCCTCGATCAGTTGCAGGTCGCCTCCGATTGCCGAGGCGAGGTCGCTCCAGCCGTCGTGGATGAGCGGGTACATCGTCTCGGCGTAGAGCGGGCGCTCGGCCGGCGCCTCGCGCGCGAGCAGCGAGACGCCGGGCAACGCGGGGTCGGCGGGCTCGCCGAGCCGCGCGAGCACCGTCGGGACGAGGTCGATCAAGCCGACGTTGCGCCGCACGCGTTCGCCGGCGCGCTCGCGGCCCGGGAGCTTCACGAGGAGCGGGACCTGCAGCGCCTCGCGGTAGAGGAGGAGTCCGTGCTCGTCTTCGCCATGGTCGCCCAGTCCTTCGCCATGATCCGAGAGCAGGACGACGAGCGCCTTCTCGTAGAGGCCACGGCGCCGGAGCTCGTCGAGTAGGCGGCCGGCGAGCGCGTCGGCGGTCGCGATCTCGCCGTCGTAGGGGTCGGCGAAGCGCGAGCGGAACGGTTCCGGAGGCCGGTAGGGGGAGTGCGGCTCGTAGAGGTGGACGAAGAGGAAGAAGGGGCGCTCCCCGACGCGCTCGAGGAAGCGCAGCGCGGCGTCGACGGCGGCGCCTCCCGGCCGCTCGGCCACCAGGGCGCGGCTTCCGAGCGCCGGATAGCGCCCCGGTTCGTCGTAGGCGTCGAAGCCCGCCGCGATGCCGGTGCGGGAGGCGAGCACGGCGGCGGAGACGGCGCCGAAGGTCGCGTAGCCGAGCTTGCGGAGCCGTTGCTGCAGGAGCGCGCCGCGCCCCGGCTCCACCGCGAAGCCGAGGTTGTCGCGCACCCCGTGCGCCGGCGGCAGCAGGCCGGTCAGGAGCGAGGTGTGCGACGGCAGCGTCATCGGCACCTCCGCGAAGGCGCGCTCGAAGGTGAGGGCGTCGGCCGCGAGCGCGTCGATCGCCGGCGTCGCCCCGGCGCGGTAGCCGTAGAGCGGCAGCCGGTCGGAGCGGAGCGTGTCGATCGAGACGAGCACGATCGGAGGCCGCGGCGACTCGGGTTTCCGGCAGCCGGGAAAGGCGAGCGACAGGCCGACGAGGAGCAGCAGCGGAAGGGCCACTCGGGCGGCGCGCAGCACGGGAGGATTCTCTCAGACGAAAGGAAAGGAGCCCCCGGCGGCGAACCGCCGGGGGCCGGTGTTGCGGGGAGAGGGGGGGCCTAGAACCGCAGGCCGAGCGCCACGGTGTAGGTACGCGGCGCCTGCACGTCATTGAAGGATGTCGGCCGCCCGAAGTTGGAGCCCTTGCGCCAGTTCACGCCCTCGACCGGAGTGTCGGTGAAGGGGTTGAACGGCTCGAGGCTCGGATCGTTGACCGACGTGAAGACCGCCTGGTTGACCAGAATCGCGTCGTCGTTGTTGAGCACGTTGGTGACGTCGAGCTCGCCGTAGAGCTCGAAGTCGCCGATGTAGAACGAGTAGTTGAGCCCGAGGTCGGTCGACAGGATGTCGTCCGTGGTGAAGGCGCCGCGGTCCGAGAAGAAGTAGTTGACCGAGGCGGGCGGACTCACGTAGCCGGGGTTGCTCACGTACTCGGCGCTGTCCACCGGGCCGATCGCGGAGTACGCCGTGCCCGAGAAGAAGCGCTGCAGCGCGCTCACCGAGAAGCGCTGGCGGTCGCTCTTGAAGACCTCCCAGATCCCCCAGAGGGCGAGCTTGTGGCGCTGGTCGATCAGGAGATTCCCCTCCGGCGCGTTCCAAGACGGGTCCTTGTACTCGGGGTAGCTGAGCTCGATGGAGGTCACCGGGCCGGAACCCGACGTCTCGCCTTCGAGGTTCCCCTTCGCCTTGGACAGCGTGTAGTTGCCGCCGATCGAGAGCTTGTCGTTCAGCCGGTAGTTGAACGACGACTGCAGCCCGTCGTACTGCCGCTTGAGGGCGCTGTCGTTGTTGACGATGATGCCGAGGTCGACCTCGTTGCCGTTCGGGTCGAGGACCTGACCGGTCGAGAGGTCGCGCTGGGTGGCGTAGAAATTGCCGAACTCGCGGTGCACCAGGTCGACGCGCAGCGAGCCGCGGCTCCCGAAGTTGCGCAGGAAGCCGAGGACGTACTCGTCGGCCGAAGTCGACTTCAAGCCGTCGCCGATGATCAGGCTGCCTCCCGGGATGTTGGCGAGCACCAGGTAGTCGGTGTTGTTGACGCCGCCGACCGAGTTGAACCAGTCGAAGACCGTGGCGAGCGCGTTCTCCGAGGAGACGAGCGGACCGCCTACGTTGATGCTCGGTCCGTCGTACAGCCACCAGTAGGTGGCCGGCGAGCCGGCCGCCGAGGAGGCATCGGCCACGCCGTTGGCGATCGCCGCGACGTAGCGGCCGTACGACGCGTTGAAGGTCCACGCCGAGCTCGGAGCCCAGGTGACGCCCAGGCGCGGACTGATCTCGGAGTCCTTCGCGACCTTCTTCCCTTCCGCGTCCTTGCCGTCGTTCTTGTCGTAGCGCACGCCGACGTTGAAGCTCCACTGGTCGTTCAGCCGCCAACGGTCGTTGGCGAAGAGCGAATTGGTCTTGAAGTGGGTCCCCTTGCTGGTCGAGAGGATCGGGTACCAGACGACCAACGAGGCGCCCCCTTCTGAAGCGCTCAGGGACACCGGGTAGGCGACGTTGTTCAGGTAAAGGCCGTCGTCGGCGTAGAAGAGGAAGTTGGTCGGCGACTGGTAGTTGTTGCTGGTGCGGATGTCGTCGAACGTGTCATAGCCGAAGACGAGGTCGTGCGAACCGAGGTTCGGAGTCGAAAGGAAGTAGCTCGCCTTGGCGAAGTAGTTCTCGTTCTCCCGCTTGTCGCCACCGTCGGCGCAGACGCCGCAGAAGATCGACTCGTTGAAGAAGACGCCGTTGACCGGGTCGAGGATCGGGGTCCCTCCGGTCAGGCTGGTGTCGGTGCCCCCTTCCGGCGCGAAGTTGAACGAGCGCTTCGAGTACTGCCCTTCGATGAAGAAGTTGGAGGTGAGGACGCCCGAGTAGTTGAGAGCCAGAAGGTCCTGCGGGGTCGAGCGATCGTGAATTCCGGAGAGATCGACCAGGTAGTTGGTCAGGCCGCCCTCAGCCGTGACGCTCTTGTCTTTGATGTCGATGTAGGAGCCGGTAAAGCGATGGCTCGAGGTCGGCGAGTAGGTGAGCTTTCCCTCGTACCGCTTCTGGTTGCGCGTCGCTTCCCAGGGGATGTTCAACAGATTCGTGGTGTTGGCTATCGTCGTGTCGAAGGCACGGCCGGCTCCGAAGAACCAGAGCTTGTCGCGGATGATGCGACCGCCGAGCGTCCCCTCGTAGGTCTCCTGAATCTCGTCGACGGCCGGGGGCGAGAAGCGATTGGTGCCGTTCCAGTCCTGGTTGGCGAGGTTGTCGCGGAGGCTGCCGTGGAACTCGTTGCCCCCCGACTTGGTGACCGTGTTGACGATGCCGCCCGTGAACCTCCCGTACTCGGCCGAGATGCCGGCGGTCGAGGTGGTCGTCTCCTCGATCGCGTCCTCGATGAACAGGGTGTTCGGCTGACGGCGCAGGTTGTCGGAGACCTCCACGCCGTTGATCAGGTAGGAGTTCTCCCAGGACTGCGCGCCCGAGATCGTCAGGTTTCCGCCCGGGCCGGTGGCCGTGGTTCCGGCCGAGAGGGCCACGGCTTGGAGCTGCGTGCGGGGCAGGGGCAGAGCCTCGAGCGTCTCCTGAGCGAGGGTGGTGGCAGTGGTGACGTTCTGCGAGATGTCGGTCGCCGCCTCGCCGGTCACCGTGATCGTCTCGACGACCGCCGAGAGCGACATGTCGACGTCGAGGGTGAGCTTCTGCGCGGCGGAGAGCTTGCGCGCGAAGGTCTTGTCCTCGAACCCTTCGAGCGTGAACTTGACGCTGTACTCGCCCGCCGGCAAGCTCTTGAAAATGTAAGCCCCGTTGCCGTCGGTGGTCGCCAGCCGCACGCCCTGGAGCGCCGGCGAGGAGACCTCGACGGTGACGCCCGGAACCGCGGCGCCGTCCGCGTCGCGGACACGGCCCGACAGGTCGGCGGTGGGGATGCCCTGGGCGAAGGCCCCCGCCGCGAGCGTCACGGCGAAGAGCGCGACCAGGGTCGTGCTGAGAAACTTCCGCATCATCGACTCCCTTGACTTCCCTCCAGCATGGATCGCCCCCGCGGGGCGTACGCAACACGAGAAGGACAAGGGCGAAGAGCATGCCAACGGCCGCCCGTTGCTCTGGATGGTGAAAACCTCCGGCTGTCAGTGAGATAGCAGATGTCTGAAGCGTCGATCCAAGACGCGGGATGCGAGGCGATTCAATCGCGTGCGCTCTGCTTCACGGCATTGGAACAACGGGACACTCAAACGATGCGGCGTTCGTCTCCGAGGCGCTGCGTGACGCCGTCGTTGTCGAGCTGCTCCAAGAGCGGGATCGCCCACTTGCGCGAGATCGCGAAACGCTCCTTGAACTGGCCGACGTTGAAGCGCGACCAGCCGCTCGCGCGCAGGTCGGCGACGAGGCGCTCCCAGGCGGAGCGCGCGAGGATCATTCCGCCGGGGAGACGGACGAGCTCTCGACGCGCGACGAGATGCCGGACCAGCCCCTCGACGAGCTGGCTCTTGGCGCCGAGCTGGCGGCCGAGCTCGGCCGGTGAGGGAGGCGTGAGGCCGGCCGCGGCGATGCGGTCGACGAGCTCCCGCGCGAGCGGTGAGAGCTCTTCCGGCGTCTCGTCCCGCCGGCCGGGGAGCCTCACTTCGTCCCCGGCGAGCTCCAGATCGCCGAGCGCCGCGAGCGCCGCGAGCCAGGCCTCGGCCTGGCGCCGCGCCGGCGGGGGCAGGAGGCGCCGCGCCGCCTCCGCCTTCGCCAAGCCGCGCAGGAGGGGTTGTCCGGCGAAGTACTCCTTGAGCGCGGCGACCGCCGTGCGGCGCAGGGCGACCACCGCCGCGGGGAGGAGGAAACGGGGGGACTCCCCGCCGATCGGGACGAGTCTGCCGTCTTCGGCCAGCGCGGCGAGCGCCGCCGCGGCAGGGGGGAGCCCGCGCCCGAGCCGAGTGGCGAGGCTCGCCGCATCGATTCCCGCGGCTCCCGCGGCCTCGGCCCAAGCGAGGAGCGCCGTGCGGTCGTCACCGGCCAGCGCCTCGGCGCGGGACGCCGCATCGCCGCGGCGGGGCGCCCAGCGTGGATCGAGCACCTCGCCCCCCGCGAGCGTCGCGGCCGGCGAGGGGCGGCGGGAGATCCAGCGGTCGCCGCGCGCGGCGACGAGCGGGGCCTCGAGCAGGATCTCGACCAGACCCGAGGCGCCGGGCGCGATCGCCCCGGCGAGCGGCCGCGCGGTCCCGAGCGCCTCGGCCGCGTAGAGGTGGAGGCGGACCGGCGTTGCGCCCTCGAGGGGGCCGGGGGCGTCGGCGAGCGCCGACCAGCGGACCAGCAGACGGCGCGTCGGGCGGAGCGCCCCCGGAGCCACCAGCTCGTGGCCACGCGCGATCCCGGCGCGCTCGACGCCCGCCAGTTGCAGTGCCACCCGTTCGCCCGCCGACGCGCTCTCGCGCCGTTCGCCGTGCACCTCGAGCGAGCGCACGCGGACGCGGCCGCCCGCGGGAAACAGATCGAGGGCGGATCCGACCGTCACGTAGCCGGCGATGAGCGTGCCGGTGACGATCACCCCTTGCCCCTGCACGACGAAGGCGCGGTCGATCGGGAGGCGCGCCGGATCGGCCGCGCGCGGCGAGGGACCGACGCCGAGCGCCGCGCTCCGGAGGGTCTCCGCGAGCGTTTCGATGCCTTCGCCGGTCAGCGCCGAGACGCGGACGATCGGAGCGCCGGCGAAGCGCGTCGCGGCGAGGAGCTCGCCGGTCTCGAGCTCCGCCAGGTCGGCCAGCTCCGGCGCTGCCGCGTCGATCTTGGTCAAGGCGACCACCGCGGCGGGGATGCCGAGCCGCGCGGCGATCGCCAGGTGCTCGCGCGTCTGCGGCCTCACTCCTTCGTCGGCGGCCACCACCAGTAGCAGGAGCCGGATGCCGCCGAGGCCGGCCAGGGCGTTGTGGAGGAAGCGCTCGTGCCCGGGGACGTCGACGAAGCCGAGCCGCACTTGGGGACCGTCGAGGTTGGCGAAGCCGAGGTCGATGGTGATGCCGCGGCGCTTCTCTTCCTCCCAACGATCGCAGTCGACGCCGGTGAGCGCGCGGATGAGCGCGGTCTTGCCGTGGTCGACGTGGCCCGCGGTGCCGACGAGGACCGAGATCATCGCTCAGGCGAGCGGCAGCTCGATGCGGAAGATGGTGCCGGTCGGACGGTTGTCCTCGACCTGGATGGAGCCGTTGTGGTCCGCGACCAGGCGCTGCACGATCGCGAGCCCCATGCCGGTGCCGCGCCCCTTGCGGGAGAAGAAGGGGAGGAAGAGCTTGTCGCGATCCTCGGGCGGAATCCCGGTGCCGCTGTCGGCGACGACGAGCTCCAGACGCTGGTCGCGCCGCGTGGCGCGCACCCGGACCTCCCCCGGGGGCTCCGTGGCCGCGAGCGCGTTGTCGAGCAGGTTGATCAGCACCCGGCGCAACTGCTCGGCGTCGACCATCGCGTCACCGGGATCGGGCTCCACCTCGACGACGAGGGAGAGGCCCGGCTTGACATCGCGATAGAGCGCCACCACCTCCTGGATCAGGCGGGCGATCGAGATGGAGGCGAGCTGCGGCCCCGGCATGCGGGCGTAGCGGGAGAACTCGTCCACGAGCGCCTGCATGTTCCCGACCTCGCGCACGATGATGTCGACGCTCTCCTCGAGCAGGGCGCCGGTGCCGGGGTCTCCGGCCCGGTGCTTGACCCGGAGGCGCTCCGCCGCGAGCCGGATCGGCGTCAGCGGGTTCTTGATCTCGTGCGCGATGCGCCGCGCCGCTTCCGTCCAGGCCGCCAGCTTCTGGGCGCGGATGAGATCCGAGAGGTCCTCGAGCACGACCACGCGCCCGGCCTCGGCCCCCCCAGGATCGCGCAGCGAGGAGACCTTCACTTCGAACGTCTTGCGGGTTCCGGCGAGGACCAGACTCACCTGGTCGGAGCTGCGCCGAGCCTCCGGCACGTTCGCGAGCACGCGCCCGGCGAGCCGGCCCCGCTCGGGGTCCGACCAGGCCTCGGGGAGCAGCTTCCCGAGGACGTCGGACTCGCGCTGACGCAGCATGGCGAGCGCCGCGCCGTTGGCCGAGAAGATCCTCCCGTCACGGTCGATGGCGAGCACGCCGGCGGCCAGATTCTCGAGGATCGCCCCGACCAGCGCCCGCTCCTCGGCGAGCCTGCGATTCGCCGCCACCAGCTCGCGCTGGCTGCGCTCGATCTCCTCGCGGTTGCGCGCCAGCTCCGCGGTCATGCGGTTGAAGGACTCGACCACCGCCGCCATCTCGTCGTCCGCCGCCACTTCGACGCGATGGGCGAGATCGCCGCTCGAGACGCGGCGCGTTCCCTCGGCGAGCGCCTCGACGGGGAGCATCAGCCGACGGACGAGGTAGAGGCCGACCCAGGAGGAGGCGAGCAGAATGAGCAGCGTGACGAGCACGAACATCAGGAGATAGCTGGCGGCGAACTGCCGCTTCTGGACCTCCAGCTGGCGGTAGCTCTGGAACGCCTGGATCACCTCCTCGCTGCGCGTGCTGGTCACCGGGTCGAGCAGCGTGCCCGCGACCACGACCAACCGCTCGCCGGACGCGAAGGTCGGTCCGGGCGCGGCGGCGAGCACCAGGCGGCCGCGGGCGCCGGCCGGAAGGAGGATGCGATTCGAGCGCCCCTTCTCGGCCGCCTCGACGAGCAGGGTCCGTCCCACTTCCGGGAGATCGTTGAGGCCAGACTCCGGGTCGACCACGGCCGCGAGCAGGTCGGTCTCGCGGTAGGCGCCCAGGAAGTCGAGCCCCGCCTCCTCCCGGGCGCGCGCCAGCCGCGCGCCCAGGTCCGGCGTTCGCGTCGTGCGGTCGAGATCGACGACGCCGACCTGGCGCGCCACGCGGACGGCCTCCCGATAGTCGCGGTCGCCGATCTCGGTCTGCAGAGCCTGCGCGACCGCGGAGCTCTGCTCGAGCACGGTGCGGAGCGATCCCGAGAACCAGCGGTCGATGGCTCCCTGGAGGAGCTCGCTCGCGTAGAAGAAGAGGAGCAGCACGGGGACCAGGGAGAGGCCGACGTAGGTCGCCAGCAGCTTGGTCTTGAAGCGCGCGCCCAGGGCCCGCTGGCGGCGGTCCAGCCAGAGCTTGAGCAAGGTGCGGGCGAGGACGAAGAGGATGACCAGGATGAGCAGCGCGTTCGCGTTGCGCAGGACGAAGAGGAGGACCTTGTTGGTCACCAGGACGGAGGGCAGGTCGCGCCCGCGCTGGATGAGGTAGTAGATCAGCGTGAGGACCGCGAGCACGACGACGAGCGCGCCGGCGACGTACCGGGAGTCCTTGCGGCGTCGCTCGAAGCTCGTCCGGAAGTCCACCTCAGAGCTCCGGCGGCCGAATGCGGATCTTGTTCGACTCCACCCAGGGGCTCGACCGTTGGTAGGGGATGAATCCGAGGATCGAGCCTGGATCGAGATCGACGCGCACGCGCACGAGGTAGCGCACCTTCTCGTCGGAGGGCTCGAGCGTGAAGGCGGCGAACGGCGGGAACTGCGTCATCGCGCGCTCGAGCTCCGCCGGATCGCGCAGCGTGCGGCTGCCGATCAGGCGTCCGTCGTGCTTGGTGTTGAGGAGGTACTCTCCGGTCACCGCGTTGTACATCGCGACCACCTCCAGCCGGCTCGACTGCAGGCCGCGGTCCCACCAACGCTTGCGGTCGCGCATGAGCTCGAGCTCGTAGACGAAGCCGGTGGGAAGTCCGGAGGCGATGCGCTCCCGCGTCTCCTCGGTGAGACCGCCGTCCATCTCGAAGGAAACCAGAACCTGTCCGCCGCTGGCGGCGATCGTCAGGTGCTCGATGGTCGGCTCTCCGGGCGCCGCCAGGAGGAGGACGAACAGCAGCGGACGCAACGCGAACGTCATGCGCGGGCAATCTACCATCGGCCAGCGTGCGCTCACATCGTCTAGACTGCCGTCCGATGCGAGCTCCCGAGGCGACTCCCCGACCGGTGGTACGGCAGCTGGCGCGCAACCGCCGGGCGCTCCACGACTACACCGTGCTCGACCGGATCGAGGCCGGCATCGCGCTCACGGGAACGGAGGTCAAGTCGGCGCGCCAGGGGGAGATCCAGCTCAGGGACGCCTTCGTCGAATTCCGCGGCGGCGAGGCCTTTCTGGTCGGTGCGCACATCAGTCCCTACCCGCAAGGAGGGCGGGAGAACCACCTTCCCGAGCGGGAGCGCAAGCTCCTGCTCTCCCGGCGCGAGCTCGACAAGCTCTCGGGGCGTGCCGCCGCGAAGGGATTCACGGTGGTGCCGCTCGCGGTCTACCTCCGCGGCGATCGCGTCAAGGTGGAGATCGCCCTCGTTCAGGGCAAGCAGCTGTTCGACAAGCGAGAGACCGAGCGGCGGCGCGAGATGGAACGTGAGGCGGAGGCCGCCAAACGGGGCGAACGCTGGTAACATCGGAAGTCGCAACAGCGCTTCCCACATCGCACCTAGGGAGGAAATCCGATGAGATTCCGTAGCATCATCTGGACCGGGCTGATCGCCGCGGCGGCCATGGTCTTCGCGAGCGCGGCACCCGCCGGCGCGGCCGGCTTCTCGATCTTCGAGCAGGGGGCGAAGGGCATGGGCATGGCGGGCGCGTTCACCGCGCAGGCCGACGATCCCTCGATGCTCTTCCACAACGCGGGAGGCCTCGCCTTCGTCGACGAGCGCGCCTTCGCGGTCGGCGCCACCGTGATCATGTCGACCACGGCCGACTTCCGCGGCGGCACGCCGTTTCCCGGCACCTCGGCTCGGGGCGAGCAGGAGCAGCTCTTCGAGACGCCGCCGCACGTCTACTACGTGCAGCCGCTGGGCGGCGACTGGAAGTTCGGCCTCGGCGTCAACACGCCGTTCGGTCTGACGACCGAGTGGAAGAACAAGGAGACCTTCCCAGGCCGTTGGCTCTCGACCAAGGCGGCGCTGCGCACGTTCGACCTCAACCCGACGCTCGGTTGGAAGGCCTCCTCCAAGTTCGGGCTCGGCTTCGGCGTCATCGCGCGCTTCAGCGACGTCGAGCTCGAGCGCTTCATTCCGCAGACGCACCCGATCACGCGCCTGCCGACGGATGTCGCCCGCGTCTCGCTCAAGAGCGATCTCGACACCGGCTACGGCTGGAACTTCGGCATCCTCCACAAGTACAACGAGAGCTTCTCGTGGGGCTTCTCCTATCGCAGCCGGGTGACGATCGACTACGGCGGCGACGCGCGCTTCACGCAGATCCCGACCGGCATTCCGCCGTTCGACGCCGCGATCGCGCACGTCTTCCCCTTCGGCGCCAACGTGCCGGTGAAGGCCCAGATCCAGTTCCCCGACGAGGCGTCGCTCGGCTTCGCGATGGCGCTCGGACCGCGCTCGCTGCTCGAGCTCGACATCAACTGGACGGGATGGAGCTCCTTCGACGAGGTGCCGATCACCTTCGTGGGCTACCCCCTGCTCTCGTCGACGCTCGAGGAAGGGTGGAAGGACGTCTACAACTACCGCCTGGGCTACAAGTTCGGGAGCGGCGCCGGCAGCGAATGGCGTTTCGGCGTGGTCTACGACAAGACCCCGCAACCGGACAAGCACGTGAGCCCGTTGCTCCCGGACGCCGACCGCTTGGGCTGGACGGCCGGCTACGGACACAAGTTCTCCGCGACCACGCTCGATCTCGCGCTCATGTACCTGCCGTTCGACGAACGCAAGACGACCACGAACGCGAACAACTTCAACGGCACCTACAACACCACGGCTTGGCTGTTCGGCGTGACGCTCGGATTCTGAGCCGTCGACGGGCCTAGCGGGAAACGGGGCGCCGGCAACCGGCGCCCCGTTTTCTTTAGGATGGGTCCGTGCTTCCCGCGGCCACAGCCCGCGTCTCCTCGAAGCCGCCGCTCTCCCGGATCGCGCTCGCGATCGTTTTCGCCGGCGCGGCGCTGCGACTCGGCCTCGCGGCCGTCAATCCCCCGGGCAACGCCTTCGACGATCACCTCGAGCCGATCGCCCGCTGGGCGGAGACGCTCCGGTCGCCGGCGCCGGACGATTGCTGGCAGTGCTACCAACCCCCCTTCTATTACTGCGCGGCGGGAGTGACCCTGCGGCTCCTCGCCGCGGGCGGTGCCCCGTCCCCGGTTGCCTGGAAGGGGGTCCAGCTGCTGAGCGCGGTCGCTTCCGCGCTCGCGCTCGTCTGCGTTGCCGGGTTGCTCGCGCGGCTACCGGTGGCGCCGAGTGCGCGCCACCTGGCCCTTCTCGTCGTGGCGCTGCTGCCGAGGGATCTCTACACGAGCGCGTCGATCGGCAACGACGCGTGGCTCGAGCTCTTCGCGGCGGCGGCGGCCCTCGGCTTCGTTCTCAGCGCCGAGGCGCCCGGGAGCAGGAGCGGCATCGCGCTCCTCGCAATCGCGTCGGTCGCGGCGGCCTGGACCAAGCAGAGCGGGATCGTCGTCCTGGCGCTCCCAGCTGTTGCGGCGCTCGACAAGCGCCTCGGACGCGCGGCGCGGCTGCTCCTGCTTCTCGCGGTGGTCGTCGGCGTCACCGACGAGGCGGCGCGGACCGCGCGGACCGGCATTCCGCTCGTGAGCAACCAGCACTTCGACTATCGCGCGCGGGTCGAGCATCAGCCGCCGGGGCGGGTGGACGCACGGACTTTCCTCTCCTTCGATCTGCCCGACCTGATGCGCTGGCCGACCCTCTCGCGCGCGACCGTGGGCTCGTTCTTCACCCAGATCTTCGCGCGCTTCTGGTTCGACTACGAGCCGCGCTTCTTCCCGCCGACCTCGGCCGCGCGCCGGCTGGCGCGCTCTCTCTACATCGTCGGGGCGCTCCTCCTCGTCCCCGTCCTGCTCGGCTTGGGAGTCCTGCTCCGACGAGGCGCGCCCGTGGAACGACGCTTGCTGCTGCTGCCGCTCGGATTCCTGTCGGCGGCGATCCTCCAGACGCTCCGGTTCCCGCACTTCTCCTCCATGAAGGCGGTCTTCGTCCTGCCGGCGGTCGGCGTGCTGGCGCTCGCGGGCGCGCGCGGGTTGGAGCTGCTGGCGCGCCGTCGGGCGGGACGCGCCTTCGCCGCGGGGCTCGCCGTCGGCCTGGTGCTCGTCGGCGGCCTGCACTGGGGGGCCGCGGTGGCCTCGAACCGGACCGCCGTCGCGGCGCCGGGCGCCTCGCCGGTCTGGCCGCTGCCCCCGCTGCCCGGGGGTCCGTAGTCACGGGCGCGCCGCCCCGGGGCGTCACCGCCCGGTGTTAGAGTCCTCCGCCCGATGGAAGCGATCGTCGTCCGCGGCGCCCGCGAGCACAACCTCAAGAACCTCCACCTCGAGATCCCGCGCAATCGCCTGGTGGTGGTGACCGGAGTCTCCGGCTCCGGCAAGTCGTCGCTCGCTTTCGATACCCTCTTCGCGGAGGGTCAGCGACGCTACGTCGAGTCGCTCTCCGCCTACGCGCGCCAGTTCCTGCCCCAGGTCGAGAAGCCCGACGTCGACTCGATCGACGGTCTTTCGCCGGCGATCTCGATCGAGCAGAAGTCGGTCTCGAAGAACCCGCGCTCGACGGTCGGCACGGTGACGGAGATCCACGACTACCTGCGCCTCCTCTTCGCGTCGATCGGCGTGCCGCACTGCCCCGCGTGCGGCGCCGAGATCCGGCCGCAGACGGTGCAGCAGATGGTCGACCGTTTGGCGCGTCTCCCCGAAGGGACGCGCCTCCTCCTCTACGCGCCCTACGTGCGCGGCAAGAAGGGGGAGTACCGCAAGCAGCTCGCCGAGATGGGGCGCCAGGGATTCGTGCGAGCCCGCGTGGACGGCGAGCTGGTGGACCTGTCGCGCGAGCTGCCGACGCTCGACAAGCAGAAGAAGCATTCGATCGACGTGCTGGTGGACCGGCTGGTGGTGAAGCCCGGGATCGAGAAGCGGCTCGCCGAATCGCTCGAGACGGCGCTCAAGGTGGGCGGAGGACTGGTCATCGCCGCTCCCGAAGGACTTCCGGAGGAGACCCTCTCGCAGAACTTCGCTTGCGCGTCCTGCGGCACCAGCCTCGCGGAGGTCACGCCCCGTCTCTTCTCCTTCAACAGCCCGTACGGGGCCTGCCCGACCTGCTCGGGCCTCGGCTCGCTGATGGGCGTCGACCCGGACAAGGTCGTGATCGACGCCGCGCGCTCGATCCACGCGGGGGCTCTGGCGCTCTTCCAGCCGGGCTCGAAGTCCTGGCGGCTGCGCATGATCGAGACGCTCGCCAAGGCGATGCAGTTCTCGCTCGCCACGCCCTGGAAGCGCCTGCCGGCCAGGGCGCGGCAGGTCATCCTGGAGGGGAGCGGCGAGCAGGAGCTCGAGTTCGAGTTCAAGGGGAAGAAGTCGAGCTACCGTTGGGAGGGGCGCTACGAAGGGATCCTCCCGATGCTCGAGCGGCGCTACCGGGAGACCGACTCCCAGCTCATCCGGGGGGAGATCGAGAAGTACATGTCGGTCAAGCGCTGTCCCGCCTGCCAGGGGCGGCGCCTGAAGCCGGAGGCGTTGGCGGTCCAGGTGGGCGGCCGGGCGATCGACGAGCTCACCACGCTGCCGGTGTCGGAGCTCCGGCGCTTCGTGCCGACGCTGGCGTTGGGCCAGCGCGAGCGCGGGATCGCCGCCAAGGTCCTGCAGGAGATCTCCGATCGCCTGCGCTTCCTCGACGACGTCGGCGTGGGCTACCTGACGCTCGATCGCTCCTCGGCGACCCTCTCCGGGGGCGAGAGCCAGCGCATCCGGCTCGCCACCCAGATCGGCTCCAAGCTGATGGGCGTCCTCTACGTGCTCGACGAGCCCTCGATCGGACTGCACCAGCGGGACAACGAGCGCTTGATCGCGACCCTCTCCGGCATGCGCGATCTCGGCAATACCGTGCTGGTCGTCGAGCACGACGAGGACACGATCCGGGCCGCCGATTGGGTGCTCGACCTCGGGCCCGGAGCCGGCATCCACGGCGGCGAGCTGGTGGCGGCCGGGACTCCCGAGCAGATCGCCGCGGCGCCGCAATCCCTGACCGGACGGTACCTGCGCGGCGAGCTCGAGGTGCCGGTCCCCGGCGAGCGCCGGCCGGGCAACGGACGCCGCTTGGTGGTCGAGAAGGCGCGCCACAACAACTTGCGCGGAATCGACGTGGAGTTTCCGCTCGGTCTCTTCGTCGTGGTGACCGGCGTCTCGGGCTCCGGCAAGAGCAGTCTCGTCACCGACATCCTGCACCGCGCGCTCGCGCGCCACTTCTACGAAGCCTCGGAGCGCCCCGGCGAGCACGAGCGCCTCGTGGGCGTCGAGCACCTCGACAAGGTGATCTCGATCGACCAGAGCCCGATCGGCCGCACGCCGCGCTCCAATCCCGCCACCTACACCAACGTCTTCGGACAGATTCGCTCCCTGATGGCGATGACGCCCGAGGCGCGGGCGCGCGGCTACAAAGCGGGGCGTTTCAGCTTCAACGTCCCGGGCGGGCGCTGCGAGGCTTGCGGCGGCGACGGACAGATCAAGATCGAGATGCACTTCCTGCCCGACATCTACGTGAGCTGCGAGGTGTGCGGCGGCAAGCGCTACGACCGCGAGACCTTGGCGGTGCGCTACAAGGGATTCAACATCGCCGAGATCCTGGACCTGACCGTCGAGCAGGCGCGCGACGTCTTCCGCAACATCCCCGCCGTCGACCGCATCCTCTCCACCCTGGACGACGTGGGGCTCGGATACATCCATCTCGGGCAGTCCGCGACCACGCTCTCGGGGGGCGAAGCGCAGCGCGTCAAGCTCGCCACCGAGCTCTGCAAGCGCGCGACCGGCCGCACGCTCTACCTCCTCGACGAGCCCACCACGGGTCTCCACTTCGACGACGTCCGCAAGCTGTTGCAGCTCCTGCACCGCCTGGTCGACCTCGGCAACACGGTGATCGTGGTCGAGCACAACCTGGACGTGATCAAGACCGCCGACTGGGTGATCGATCTCGGTCCCGACGGTGGCGCCGGTGGCGGCCGGCTGGTCGCCTGCGGCACGCCGGAACAGGTGGCGCGCGCGGGCGCGAGCCACACCGGGGCCTTTCTCGCGCGCACTCTCGGCACGGCGAAGGCCCGGGGACGGGGTCGCTCGGCGGCGGGGCGCTAGCGCCGGCGTAGAATCGCGCCATGGCGGGCGGGCCGACCTTCGCCGATCGCCGGCGGTTGCTGCAGCTCGAGACGCTCTACGACCTGGCGCTCAAGCTCTACGCCGAGCGCGACGAGCAGGAGCTGCTCGACGAGCTCCTCGAGCTCCTCTGCGTGGTGCTGGATCCGGCGATCGCCGTCGCGGTGACGCGCGAGCCGAGCGGACCCGGGCGGGCACTCGCGGTGGTGGGGTGGCCGGGCGAGCGCCCGACGGGCACGGAGCTGCTGGCCGCGCCGCTCTGGCGCGAGCTGTTGGCGACCGATCGCCCGGTGACCCGGACCGACGGCACCCTAGCCGGCGCGGCGTACCGCGAGCTCATCGCCACGCCTCTGGCCTTCCGGGGCGTCTACCTCGGCTACCTGGCGCTGCTCGACAAGGAGGCGCGCGGCGGCGCCGAGGCCGGGTTCAGCGGCGAGGACCGGCGCTTCCTGGAATCGGTCGCGGCTTTGGCGGGCGTCGCGATCGACGGCGCGCGCCAGATGGAGCGCCTCGAAGCGCAGCGCGAGCGCCTGGCGGAGGAGAACAAGGTGCTGCGCGGGCGCCTCGTCGGGGGAGCCGAGGGGCACGGGATCGTCGCCGCCTCGGCTCCGATGCGGCGCGTGCTCGAGCTCGTCGAGCGGATCGCTCCGCGCGGCGTCAACGTCCTGGTGCGGGGCGAGAGCGGCACCGGCAAGGAGCTGGTCGCGAAGCTGCTGCACCACCATTCGGGGCGCGGCGGACCGCTGGTCGCTCTCAACTGCGGGGCGCTTCCCGAGTCGCTGCTCGAGAGCGAGCTCTTCGGCATCGAGGGAGGGGTGGCGACCGGCGTCACGGCGCGCCGCGGCAAGTTCGAGATCGCGGACGGTGGCACCCTCTTCCTCGACGAAATCGGCGACATGGCGCCCTCGCTGCAGGTGAAGCTGCTGCGCGCGCTGCAGGAGCGCGAGATCGTGCGCGTCGGCGGCGAGCGGTCGATCCGCGTCGACGTCCGCATCGTCGCCGCGACCCACCGCAGCCTCGAGGAGCTGGTCGGAGGCGGAGCCTTCCGCGAGGACCTCTTCTACCGCATCAAGGGCGTCGAGCTGGAGCTGCCGCCGCTGCGGGATCGGCGGGAGGACATTCCCCTCCTGGTCCGGCACTTCCTCGAGCAATTCGGGCGTCGCGAAGGGATTCCGGCGCCGACCCTCGCCAAGGATGCCCTGCCGCTCCTGGTCGAGCACGACTATCCCGGCAACGTCCGCGAGCTGCAGAACCTGATCGAGGGGGCCGCCGCGCTGGCGGACGGCGCCATCGACGCCGCCCTGCTGCGTTCCCTGCTCGGCTCCGGAGCGCGTACCGGCGGGCCCGAGGCGCTCGACCTGGCGTCGGTCGAAAGGCGCCACATCCAGCGCGTGCTGCAGATCTCCAAGGGGAACAAGAGCGCGGCGGCGCGACTTCTGGGGCTGGACCGCCGGACGTTGCTGCGCAAGGGATTCTGAGAAGCCCAGGGCCCTAAAAGCGGAAAGCGACAATATGTCGCTTATGGGGCAATACGCCCCATATCCAACGAAATGCGGCGGAATGGGCCGTCTTTCGAGACAGGTCTGGGCAATCTGTGGAAAGGGCGCGTCATAATGTCCCAGATGCGGTGCGCGCCCGGACCGCCATGGCTCCCGGTGGAAGTGGCTCAACTCGTTGAAGAATCAGAGGATAGCCATGCCGTGGGGAGCTGTTCCCAGGATTGGCAGCCGGGTTGCCTCTCCTTGAGGGAGCCAAGGAGAAGCACATGCTACAGTCCGCTGCCAAGTCAGTCCCGACTCGCGCTCTGCCGATCGAATGGATTGCAGGAACCGCCTCCGTCGGATGCGTCGCCTGGCTGCTCGCGGCGGATCGCGTCCCTCCCGTGCTGGTCTATCTCGTCCAGCTCTTCCTCAGTTTTTGACCGCCGCAAGCGAAGAAACCTGATGGCTCGCCGGTCCCGGCTGCGGGAGGTGAAGCTCACGCTCCCGATGGCGCCCGACATGGAAGTGGTCGCGAGCCAGGCGGCGAGCGCGCTCGCCGCTTTCATCGGCATGAGCGCCGACCGGGTCGACGAGGTCCGCCTCGCGGTCGTCGAAGCCTGCATCAACGCGTTCGAGCACAGCCACGCCGCGGATCACCGCGTCGACATCACCTTCTGCCTGCTGGGGGAGAAAGAGCCGGACTGCCTCGAGATCCGGGTCCACGACCAGGGGATCGGATTCTCGCCGGAAAATGTCGAGGAGCCGCGAATCGAGGCTAAGCTCAAGAGCGGCCGCAAGCGCGGCTGGGGGCTTAAGATCATCCAGGGACTGATGGACGACGTGAGCATTCTCTCTGGATCGCAGGGAACGACCGTCGTCATGAGCAAGTCACGCTGAGGAAGGGACGGCCAACGATGACCGAAGCGTTGAAACTGACCATCGATCGCCGAGTCGACCTCGCCGTGATCCAGACCGAGGGGTACATCAACAATCAGGGTGGCGAGGAGATCGCGCGCGCCGCCTACGATCTGCTCGACGCGGGCTACCGCTGCCTGCTCCTCGATCTCTCCGGCACCAAGATCATCAATTCGATCGGCATCTCCATCTTGATCGAGATCATCGAGAAGATGATCGAGGTGGAGGGCAAGCTCTCCTTCTGCGCGCTCACGCCCACCATCGAGAAGACGTTCCACATCATGGGGCTCGCGCAATACGCGGCGATCTTCCCCGACCAAGCCGCGGCGCTCGGCCAGCTCGCCTCGTGACGCTCGCCGAGACCGGCCCCGCACGCTCCCCGATGGCGGCTGAGCTCGCGCGACTGGCCCGCGGGGATCTCGCGGGGCGGCGCCTCGCCGAGGAGTTGCTCGGTCTCCTGGCACGGAGCTCTGGCTCCGCGGCCGCTCTCTACCTCGCGGACGAGCGTGGCTTCCGCCGCGAGATGAGCGTCGGCGCCTGCGCCTTCGACGAGCGGGTGGCCGCGCTCCCGGAGGCGCCGGGAGACGCCGCGAGATTCGCGGGCGGGTTCGTGCGCTGGTCGCCGGTGCCGGCGGAGCCGCCCCGCGAGCTCGGCGCGCTCCTCCTCGCCCTCGCCGCGGCGACGCGCGAGATGACCCTGACGGAGCGCCTCAAGCAGCGAGACTTCGAGGCGAAGACCCAAGGCGTCCAGCTCGAGGCGCTCTACGACGTCGGTCTCGCCATCGCCGGGACGCTCGACTTCGAGCGCCTCTGCGAGGAGGTCTTGATGCGCGCCGTCTCGCTCCTCGACGCCCGCCGGGGCGCGCTCTACCTCAGGCGAGGCGCTCGCATGCAGCTCGACCGCGCTTTCGGCGGCGCCGCGGAAGCCTGGCTCGATCCCCAGGAAGCGGAGGTCCAAGGGTTGCTCGCGGGGGTTGGCCGCCCCAACTGCTGCGCGCTCCCGGGTGCCCAACATCTGCTCGGCGTGCCGATCGCGAGCGACGGGGTGGCGAAGGGCCTCCTCGTGGTGGGAGACAAGGAGAGCCGGCGCGGCGTCGGACCCTTTCCGGAGTCCGACCGGCGCACGCTCGAGCTGCTCGCCAACCAGGCGGCGATCGCGCTCGAGAACGCCGAGCTCCATCGCCAAGCCCTGGAGAAGGAGCGGCTCGAGCGCGAGATCGAGCTGGCCTCGGAGATCCAGCGCCAGATCCTGCCGAAAGGTCTGCCGAGCGTCGAGGGTTGGGAGCTCGTGGGATGGAACCGTCCCGCGCGCCACGTCGGCGGCGACTACTACGATCTCTTCCGGCTCGAGGACGATGGCCGGAGGCTCGCGGTGGTGGTCGGCGACGTCTCGGGCAAGGGCGTGCCGGCGGCGCTGCTCGTGTCGACGCTCCATTCGGCGCTGCACCTGCTGGTCGAACGGATGTCGGTCTGCTCGGACCTCCTCGCGCGCCTGAATCGTCACATTCTCGAGTCGAGCGCGCCGAACAAGTTCATCACGCTCTTCCTGGG
The DNA here is from genome assembly GCA_964476605.1 of uncultured Thermoanaerobaculia bacterium. Taxonomy (GTDB): domain Bacteria; phylum Acidobacteriota; class Thermoanaerobaculia; order Multivoradales; family JAGPDF01; genus JAGPDF01. Next base: position 32,971 of record CAYZBH010000009.1, read on the forward strand.
CGAGCTCGATTCCACGAGTGGCGAGATGGTCTATCTCAATGCCGGTCACAATCCGGGGCTCCTGGTCCGGGCGGGGGGGGCGGTCGAGCAACTGGGGCCGGGCGGCCTGCCGCTCGGTCTGCTCCCGTCCGCTAGCTTCCGCGCCGAGCGGCTCCGTCTCGCGCCTGGCGACCTGATCTGTCTCTACAGCGACGGCATCACCGAGGCGACCTCGCCCGGCGACGAGGAGTTCGGAGTCGACCGGCTCGCGTCACTGCTCGGCGCGGGCAGACGAGGTCCGCTCGACGAGTTGGTCCGCGAGATCGATCGCGCCACGACCGAGTTCGCCGCCGGCTCCGCGCAGGGGGACGACCAGACGCTGCTGCTCGCGCGCCGCTCGGCGCCGCCGGGCTAGAGGCGCCCTTCTCCCGAAGCGTCGAGCTCGCCGCTGGCGAGGAGTCTCAGCGCGGGCGCGCGGGCCGCGCCCAAGCCGCGGCCGGCCGACCAGACCACCAGCTCGTCACCGATGCCGTCGATCGAGGCGAAGAGATCGAGCAGCTTGCCCTTCCACCGGAGCGGCGGCAGCGCCGGACCCAGCGAGCCGTCGTCGGCGATGCGACGCACGCTGCGCGCGAGCGCGCGGAAGGGCAATCCTGGCGCCTCGATGCAGCGCAGTTGCTCGATCGAGCCGATGCGGAGCCCGCCGCCGGAGCGTCCGAGCAGCTCCGCTTCGCCGGCGCCGCCCGCCGCGAGGCGTGGATGGAGCGGGTAGGCGTCGTCCGCGGCGAGGCCGCAGCCGGTCGAGAAGCGTCCGCAGCGCGCCGCGAGCTCGAGATCGAGCGCCGGTTCGAGGCACTCGCCTTTCGCCACGAGCGGCCGCGTCCGCTTGGAAACGCCGTCGAAGTCGACCGGCAGGAGAATCCCTTCCTCCGAGAGAGGCTCGTCGACGATCTCGAGCGACGCCGCGAGCGGTCGGCGTTCGGCTGGATCGGCGAGCGGCCCCTGGCCGGCCACGTACCGGCGCCCGGAGAAGAGGAGACGGGCGAGCGTCTCGGTCAGCACCGCGACGACCTCCGGCGAGAGCACGGAAGGCCGGTCGGCGACGGGCTCGCCCTCCGCGATCTCGGAGGCTTCGCGCGTGCGCGCCCGCTCGACGAGCGCCTGCGCCGCCAGTCCGGCGAGCGTCCGGCTCGCTCCCGCGGCGAATCCCGAGCCGGGGCGGCGTCCGGTGCGCGCCTCGAAGGTCGCGTCGGTCAGCTCGAACGCTCGAGTGGGGCGCCCGGAAGCCGCGATCGCCACGCGCTGGAGGCCCCACCCGAAGCGCAGCGTCGCGCGCCGGTCGGCGAGAGGCTGCAACATCGCTTGCGCCGCCGCCGGATCGAGCTGCGCGATTCCGGGATCACGGCAGGTGGCCTCCCGGACCGGCGCCGCGTCGCCGCCGGCCGGAAACTCCCAGTCGGGCGAGGTCGCGGCCAGGCGGGCGGCCGCGAGCGCTTGGCGAAGCGTCGTCTGCAGCTCCCCGACGTCCGCGGATTCGGCGCGTGCGGTGCCGGTGCGTCCCCCTTCGCGGACGCGGAAGATCACGGCACGGGTCGCCGCGACCTCGGCCCGCCGCGTGCGAGCGCTCTCGATCACCTGTCCGCGGTTCCCTTCGATCCAGGTCACGAGCGTGCAATCGGCGGGCGACTGGCGCACCAGACGCTCGCAGCGTTCCGAAATGGCGTCGATCGAAAGCGACTCGGCCGGGGTCACGGCGCGATCTTAGCAATCGCGGAGCGCCCATGGCTTGAACTTTGCAGCCCCGGACGGCGAGAATGGAACGCGTCGTGACCCCCTTCCGCCCCCCGAGGCGACCGGCGAGCGCCGGGCGAGTGCTCCTCCTGGCTCTGCTCTGCTACGTTTGCGCCATGGCGCTTCGCGCCCAGGAGCCGGATCTCGGCCCGCGCCGTCTCAGGATGGTGGACGCGCAGATCGAGGCGCGGGGGATCCACGACGGACGCGTTCTCGACGCGATGCGCAGCGTCCCGCGTCACCTCTTCGTGCCGGAGCGGGTACGGGATCAGGCGTACGAGGACTACCCGCTGCCGATCGGCGCCCAGCAGACGATCTCGCAGCCGTACATCGTGGCGCTCATGACGTCGCTGCTCGAGCTCCATGGCCAGGAGAAGGTGCTCGAGATCGGCACCGGTTCCGGCTACCAGGCGGCCGTGCTCTCGCGGCTCGCTGGCGAGGTCTACACGGTCGAGATCCTGGAGTCGCTCGCCAAGACCGCGCAGAAGACGATCGCCTCGCTCGGTTACGAGAACATCCACTTCCGGGTCGGCGACGGCTACGCCGGCTGGCCGGAGGCGGCTCCTTTCGACGGCATCCTGGTGACCGCGGCACCGGAGAAGATCCCCCAACCGCTGCTCGACCAGCTCAAGGTCGGGGGCAAGATGGTCATTCCGGTCGGCTCCTTCTTCCAGGACCTCCTGGTGATCACCAAGACGCCGGCCGGCATCGAGAAGCGCAACGTCATCCCCGTGCGCTTCGTTCCCATGACCGGCGAAGCGCAGAAGCCGGCGCCGTAGAGCCGGCGTCCGGACGGCTGACGCGTCTCGCGCGCGCGAAGCGTGGGGTAGGCTCCCGCCGATGCGGCTCGCCTCGGGCCTCCTGACGATCGTCGCGCTCCTGACCCCGGCCCCTTCGATCGCCGCCGGGCCATCGACCTCGCCCGTCGAGCTGCAGCTCGACGCCGCGGCGAGCCTCGGCGACGTTCTCGCGGAGCTCGCTCCCGCGCTCGAGCGTGCCACCGGTGTCCGGGCGACGCTCAACTTGGCGGGTTCCAGCAGCCTCGCGCGGCAGATCGTGGCGGCCGGCAAGGCGGACCTCTTCTTCTCCGCCGACGAGGCGTGGATGGACGAGCTCGCGGCGAAGGGGTTGGTCGATTCCGCCTCGCGCTGCTCGCCGCTCTCGAACCGGCTGGTCGTGGTCGTGGCCCGGGAGAGTCCGCTCGAGCTCCGGAGCGCGGCGGACCTGTCGCGACCCGAGGTGCGTCACCTGGCGCTCGCCGAGCCCGAAGCCGTGCCGGCGGGGCGCTACGCCAAGGCCTGGCTCGAGCGGTCCGGGGGCTGGAGTGCCGTCGCCGATCGCGTCGTGCCGACCCTCGACGTGCGCGCCGCGCTCGCGGCGGTCGAAGCCGGCGCGGCCGAGGCCGCGGTGGTCTACGGTACCGACGCGGCGCGATCCCAGCGCGCGCGCGTCGCCTTCCAGGTGCCGGAGGCGGAGGGACCGCCCATCTCCTACGCGCTCGCGGCCATGGCCGGCCGGCCCCACCTCGAGCTCGCGCGCCACGCCGTCGCTTGGCTCTGCGGCCCCGAAGCCGCCGCGGTTTTCGCGCGGCACGGATTCGTCGTGCGCCCGACGTCGCCGTGAGCGCCGAGGCCTGGACGGCCCTCGCTCTGAGCCTCCGCGTCGCCGCGGTCGCGACGCTCGTCATCCTGCCGCCGGGCGTGGCGCTCGGCTGGCTCCTCGCGCGGCGCGAGGTCCCCGGCAAGGCGTTGCTCGAGACGGTCACGGCGCTGCCGCTGGTCCTGCCACCCACCGCGGTCGGTTTCCTTCTGCTGCGTCTGCTCGCGCGCGACGGTCCTCTCGGCGCGACGCGGCTCGGCTTCGACCTGGATCTGCTGCTCACCTGGAAGGGAGCGGTGGTCGCGGCGGCGGTGATGGCCCTGCCCCTCGTCGCACGCACCGCGCGTCTCGCTTTCGAGGAGGTCGATCCTCGTCTCGAGGCGATCGCGCGCACGCTCGGCCTGGGACCGTTCGCCACCTTTCTCCGGGTGACCTTGCCGCTGGCCCGTCGGGGTGTCGGCGCGGCGGCCATCCTCGGGTTCAGTCGCGCGCTCGGCGAGTTCGGAGCGACCATCCTGGTGGCTGGCAACATCCCCGGCAAGACGCGCACTCTGGCGCTCGCGATCTTCAGCGACCTCCAGATCGGGCGCGACGGGGACGCCATGACGCTGGTCGCCGTCACCGTGGTCCTCGCCTTCGCGGCGCTCTGGGTGACCGAGGCCCTGCTGGGTGGTGCTCGGAGGCGCCGGTGACCGCCCTGCTGCGGCTCTCTCTGCGGGTTCCCTGCGCGCGCTTCGACGCCGCCCTCGACTGGGAGAGCGACGAGACGGCGCTCGCTCTGTTCGGCGCTTCGGGTGCCGGCAAGACGAGCCTGCTCGAGGCCCTCGCGGGCCTGCGGCGTGGCGTGACGGGACGCATCGAGGTGGCCGGCCGGACGTGGCTCGACAGCGCCCGCGGCGTGCGGTTGGCGCCCGAGCGGCGAGGCGTCGGCTACGTGCCGCAGGAGCCGCTCCTCTTTCCGCACCTCGACGTGCTGGGGAACCTGTGGCTCGGCGCGCGCCGCGCGCGCCACTCCCCGCGACGCCTGGCGCCCGAGCGCGTGCTCGAGCTGCTCGAGCTCCAACCGCTCGCCCACCAAGCCGTGGACCGGCTCTCGGGGGGTGAGCGCCAGCGCGTGGCGCTCGGCCGGGCGCTCTGCTCGGCGCCCGCTCTGCTCCTGCTCGACGAGCCGCTGGCGAACCTCGATCGGCCGCTCCGGCGGCGCATCCTGCCTTACCTGCTGCGGATCCGCGCGGAGCTCGCGATTCCGACCCTCTACGTCTCGCACGACCCGTCGGAGACGATGCTGCTCGCCCGCGAGGTCACGGTGCTCGCCGAAGGGCGGAGCGTGGCGCGCGGGCGGCCCGAGGAGGTCTTGGGCGGGGCGAGTAGTGCCGCGGAGGGGGCGGTCGAGCTCGTGAACCTCCTCTCCGGCCGGGTCGAGCGGCTCGCCGAATCCCTCGCGATGGTGGAGCTCGAACCCGGGCTCGAGATCGCGATCGCGGACGACGGCACGGTCGCGATCGGAGATCGGGTGGCCTGCGAGCTGCGGGCGAGCGACGTGCTGGTGGCGCGCGGCGAAGCCTCCGGCCTGTCGGCTCAGAACGCGCTGCCGGCCGTGGTCGAGGAGCTTCGCGCCGCGACTCCGGCCGACGAGCACGCCGGCGTGATCCTCACCACGCGCCTCGGTCGCGCGGGTCGGCCCTTCCGGGTCGTGCTCAGCCGCCGCGCCTGCCGCGAGCTCGAGCTGGAACGGGGTCGCGAGATCCGGCTCGTCTTCAAGGCCCAGGCCTGCCGGACGCTCGCGAGCTACTGAGGTGGGCGTCAGGTCGCCCTGTTGGAAAAAGGTTGGCGAACTGGGAGGACTCGAGCCCCGGCTCTCGGCGAAGCTGAGCCCGGCAGGCCAGGGAGCTCTCCGATGCCAAACCTCCGCTTCTCGTCCCTCGCGTTCGCCTGCGCCGTGACGGCGCTCTGCTCCGCGGCGGCGTTCCCGGCCTCGGAGGGGGACCTCGACGTCAGCTTCGCGGGGACCGGGATCGCGACCATGTCCTTCGATATCGGCACCTACCGTTCGGACCTGGGAACGGCGGTCATCCCGTTGCCGGACGGGAGCTTGCGCCTCGTCGGGTCGATCACCCTCGGGGCCATGGCGGAGCCGCGCGCTCTCGCGGTCGGGGGGATCACCGCTACGGGCGCTCTCGACACCACGTTCGGCGGCGGGGATGGCCGCGTCGACTACACCTGGGGGAGCTCGGTGTGGGATCTGGTCGCCGCCGCCGTCCTGCCGACGGGCGAGATCGTGCTCGCGGGGAGCGTGAAGTGGAGTCTTACCGACTACGACTTCCTGATCGTCCAGCTGCTCGCCGACGGTTCGCTCGACCCCCGTTTCGGAGGTGGCGACGGTTACGTGACGGTGCCGTTCGACGTCAATCCCGGCGGGGACCTCTTCGATCTCGCGTCGTCGCTCGACGTGACTTCGAGCGGCGACATCCTGGTGGCTGGCTCGGTCAAGCGGGCGGGCAGCGATTGGGACATGGCCGTCGTGCGCCTGACCCCGACTGGCGCGCTCGATCCCGACTTCGGTGACGGGACGGGCAAGATCGTGGTCGCGATCGATGCCGGGGGCTACGCCGGGCAGGACCAAGCGCTCGCCATCTTCCCCTCGGGCGCGGGACAGATCGTCCTGGTGGGCAGCTGCGAGAACGGCGCCGCCTCCGACCGGGACTTCGCGCTGGTGATGCTCGACCAGGGGGGGCATCTCTCCCCGAGCTTCGGCTCCGGCGGCAAGCTCGTGCTGCCGTTCAATCTCGTCGCGAGCGGGTTGGACGATGCCAACGGCGGCACCGCGGATGGGCTCGGACGCCTCTTCGCGGTCGGCCGCGCGGAGAACGCGGCCGGTCACACCGAGGCGGCCGTCGCCTGCGTGACGCTCACCGGTGCCCCCTGCTCCGGCTTCGGGAGCGCGGGCAAGGTCCACTTCCCCCTGGCTGCCTCGCCGCAGGGGTACGAGCAGTTGACCGGCGCCGCCGTCGACGACCTCGGCCGCCTGGTGGCGAGCGGCTCGGCCTACGGCGCGAACCGGGACGTAGCCGTGGTCCGCCTGCTGCCGAACGGCAACCTCGACACCACCTTCGCCGGCACCGGGAAACGCGTGGTCGATCTCAATCACGGCCCGGGCGGGGACGACGACGAGGCCTTGGGCCTCGCGCTCTCGGACGGCCGGCCGGTGGTGGTCGGCGCGACCGAGTACAACGGCGCGGACGACGATTTCTTCGTCCTGCGCGTCTGGGTCGCCCTCCTCTTCGCCGACGGTTTCGAGGGAGGGACCTTCGAGGGGTGGTCGTCGTCCTCCCCCTAGGTTCTGCCTTCACCTCGAGGGGGTCTCGGGATCTTGGTGCGCCGCGAACCGGTCCGGAGTTTCGCCCGCCGTTGCGACGGCGCGCGGGCCGCCCAGGGTTCGGAGGAGGGGAGGAGCGAGCAGGAGGAGGAGCGAGAGCGCCGCGAGCGGCGCGAGGGTCCTCCAGGAGATCGCCCCGTCCAGGGTCGCCGCGCGCGTCGCCGCGTGGATCGCGGCGACGTAGAGGGTCCCCTTGATCGCGAGACCGAGGGCCGTGCTGGCGAAGAAGCGCTTCCACGGAACTCGCAGAGCGCCGGCGGCGACGTTGATCGCCGAGTGAGGGAAGGCGGGCGCCAGCCGCACGGCGAGGAGCGTGGGGAAATCGCTGCGCCGCTCGAGGAGCTGGAGCAGCCGGCCGCCGCCTGCTGGCGTCCGCGGCCTTTCGCACGCCAGCGCAGCGAGGCGGCGGGCGACGAGCGAGCCGGCGGTGCCGCCGGCCACGAAGACGGCGGCGCCGAGCGCGGGGGGAAGGAGGATGCCCGCGACCCAGACCATGAAGGAACCGGGGAGGCCGAAGGAGAAGAGCGCTGCCGTCGCCAAGGAGAGCGCGGGCGCGAAGCCCCAGTGGTTCGCGTACCCGCCGGCGATTGCAAGAGCAACCCGCCAATCGAGGAAGCCGAGCAGCTGAAGCACGAAGCCGGCAATCAAGATCGACCCGAGGAGGGCGAGCTTCCAGCGCCGCCACGGGACTCGCGTCGGCTGGCGCGCAGAGAGGACAGGCCCGCGGTCGGCGTCGCGTCGCACGATCACCGACCCTACACGGAGCGGAGGCGGATGGAAACCCGGCGTGGATACCCCGACCTCGCGTGCGGCGGCGGCGCGCGGCCGGAAGTCGTTGTTGGCCGCATCCATGAAGCGCGACTCGAGGTCGACCGACGGGGTGTCCATGGCATTGGTGAGCCGCAGGCTACGAGGGCCATCGAGCAGGGAGAGACGGGAAACGCGGAGCAGCGGTTTGGTCGCCGACGGGGCGGCGCCCGAGAGCGTGACCGAGAGGGCTTCTCCCGCCGAAGGGGCCTGCAGAACTGTCGAGCCCGGATCGTCGTCGATCTCGGCGCAACCGCCGAGGAAGGAGAGGTAGCCGCCGAGGATCTACAGTCCCCCGGCCTGGGAGGAGAAGTACGAGAAGAAACCGCTCTCGGTGCCGGCGCGCACGTGGATGACGTCGGAGACGCCGTTCCATGGTGCCAACGTGGGCGCCGCCTGACGCTCCGTCGCGGTGCCCACGCAGAGGTGGTGGCTGCCACCGGCGGGACCGCCGCGGTCATCGGAAAGAGGCTCGAGCCGAACGTCAGCTCGAAGATGCGTCCTCGTGCCCTCGTGGACCCCCTGAGGAGCGATCCGCAGGGCCGGGCGCGAGGGGGCCAGAGAGCGAGAGAAAGGACCCGCGGGAGGGGGGAAACCCGGGCCTACGGTCGGCCAGCCCCCCGAAGGGAGTGGCTGGAGGGTCTGGCCGGAGGGTCTAGGGCGACGGCCGTCGCCGGCGATCGCTGGGATCGAGGCGCTCGAGGAGGGGAAGGGTGAGATCGTCGGCGAGCTGCTCCGAGCCGACGTCACGGCGGACGTGGTCGACGAGGCCTGTGAGGAGATCCTCCGCGGGGTCTTGACTCCATTCGACGTCGGCCGCGGCTCCGACGCGACACCTCGAGCAGCAGCTCGAGTCTCGCCGCCGCCCTGAGCTCGCGGCCGGCGCCGGCCGCGATCGGGTCCGCGGTCGAGCGCCGGTGCTCGGGCGGCCCGGCTGGACAATGATTTAGTTTCAACTAAACTACAGGGGTGGTGAACGCATGGCAGCTCGAGGTTCTCGCCTCACCGCGTCGGCGCGAGATCCTGCGGCTCACCTGGGAGCGGGAGCTCTCCTCGGGAGAGATCCACCGCGCGTTCGACGACGTCACGTTCGGCGCGATTTCGCAGCAGCTCCAACGTCTCGCAGACGCCGGCCTGGTCGCGGTCCGGACGTTGGGCCGCGGACGTTTCTACCGGGCGCGGCGCGAGGCGCTCGGTCCGGTGGCCGAGAGCCTCGAGAATCTCTGGGACGACGCTCTCTACCGCCTCAAACTGCGCGCCGAGCTCGAAGCGGGCCGGCGTGGACCCAGACGCCGCAAGGGCCGGCGCGGCCGGCCGGGAGGGACGCGGTGACCGATGCGATGCCGTACGAGCTCGAGCGACGGATCCTGATCCGAGCCCGCCCCGATGCCGTCTTCCGCCACTTCACCGATCCCGATCGCTGGGCGGCGTGGTGGGGCGCGGGCTCGACGATCGAGCCGCGCCCGGGCGGGGAGCTCCTCGTGCGCTACCCGAACGGGATCGAAGCGCGAGGCCGAGTGGTCGAGATCGAGCCGCCGAGACGCGTCGTCTTCACCTTCGGGTACGTGACGGGAAATCCGATCCCGCCGGGAGCGTCGCTCGTCACGATCGAGCTCGAGCCGGACCCTGCGGGCACCCGTCTCCACCTCCGGCACCGATTCGCCGATCCGGGAGCTCGCGACGCGCACGTCCAAGGGTGGCGCTATCAACTCTCGATCTTCGCCAACGTCGTCAGCGACGCGCTCCACGCGGCGGCAGGCAACGTCGTGGAAGCCTGGTTCTCGGCCTGGTCGGAGCCGGACGCCGCGCGCCGCCAGGAGATCCTCGAGGCTGCCCTGGCCCCGTCGATCCGCTTCCGCGACCGCTTCAGCTGCGTCGAGGGGCGCGAGGATCTGCTGCCCCAGATCACGGCGGCGCTCCAGTTCATGCCGGGTTTCCGGCTCGAGCGGATGGGCGAGACGCGCCACTGCCAGGGGACGGTGGTTGCCGATTGGGTCGGGCGCGGGCCCGACGGCGTCCAGCGCCTCCGCGGCACCAACGTCTTCACGCTCGACGCCGACGGCCGGATCGAGGAGGTCGTGGGACTCTGGGCGGGGAGGTGACATCCGATACCACGCGCGTCGACGCGTCGGCGGCGCGGGGTGGACCGGGCCACAGCGGCGAGGGGGATGCGTGCCCTAGGGTCATCGGCATGCTCCTGCGGCGCGCCTCCTCGCGATGCGCCGGCCTCTTCCTCGCCTTCCTCCTGCGGGCTCCCCTGCCGGCGGCCGATTTCTACGTCGATCCGGTGCTGGGATCGGACGGGGGCGACGGGAGCCTCGCCAGTCCCTGGCGAACGATCGAGCGGGTGATCGCATCGGGCAAGATCGAGACCCGCGACTGGGCCACCCACCCGTACGTACCGGGTCTCCCCTTCGTCACCGTGCACCCGGGCGCGCCCGTGAAAGCCGGAGACACGCTCTGGCTCGCGAGCGGCGATCACGGCGAGATCGACCTCGCCGGCGCCTACAACGCTCTGCCGATCGTGATCGCCGCCCTCCCGGGCGAGACGCCGCGCGTCACCCGCATCGCGCTCGTCGGCACCCAGAACTGGGAGATCCGCGGCGTCGCGGTCAGCCCCTCCTTCGCCGTGCCGCCGCTCGCGCCGGGCACGATGGCGCGCTTCGAGAGCGACGGCTGGTGGGGACCGACCTGGGACGTCACGCTGGCCGAGTCGGAGCTCTACAGCGTCGACGACGCGTCGGGATGGAGCGCGAACGATTGGATCAGCGCCGCGTCGAGCGGCATCTTCGTCGATGGCGACCGGGTCACGATCCGCGACAACCGCCTCCGCAACGTGCGTTTCGGGATCTCGGTCGCCGGCGCGGACGCGCGCATTCTCTTCAATACGATCAACGGCTTCTCGGCCGACGGCTTGCGCGGTCTGGGCGATGGCGACCACTTCGAGTACAACGTGGTGCGCAACGCCAAGGTGGACGGGCCGCTCGACGGCAACCACGACGACGGCTTCCAGAGCTGGTCGGTCGGCCCCGGCGGGGTCGGGACGGGCGAGGTCGCCGACGTCTTGCTGCGAGGAAACGTCATCGTCAACGCCGACGATTCTGACGATCCGCTCCGCTCGACGCTGCAGGGGATCGGCTGCTTCGACGGGCTCTTCGTCCGCTGGACGGTCGAGAACAACGTCGTCGTCACCGACCACTGGCACGGCATCAGCTTCTACGGGATGCTCGATTCGACGATCGTCAACAACACGGTGCTGGACATCAACTCGGTCACGCCCGGTCCGCCCTGGATCATGGTCACGAGCAGCAACGGCACGCCGAGCCAGAACGTCACGGTGCGCAACAACCTCGCGACGGACTACAGCCTCGATGCGGTCAACCTGGTGTCGGATCACAACGTGGAGATCGTGAACCCGGCAGCGCTCTTCGAGGCGCCGCCGTTCGACGTCCATCTGCTCGCGAATCCAGCGGCGGTCGACGCCGGGAGCACCCTGCTCGCACCGGGGAAGGACGCCGACCGGATCCGGCGCCCCCAAGGCGCGGCGCCCGACCTCGGCGCCTACGAGCGCTGCCCCGACTGCCTCTTCGCCGACGACTTCGAGCGTGGCGACCTCTCCGGCTGGAGCACGCCCTAGCGGCGAGCTCGGCAAGCGGAGCCTCGCGTCCCCGGCGTTGCGCGCGGTCCATGGGGAGCGTCAGACTCTCTGTCGCACGGCCGCCGCGCGGTGGCCGGGTTCTGGTGGAAGAATGGTCGCACCCGGCGGGAGCGCCGCATGAAGAGACTTCGCTCGCGCACGCGACACCGGCAACCGCTCCTCGAGGAGGATCGCGCTCGGCCTCCGGAAATCGGTCTTCTGAGCGCTCCCTTGGAGAGGGTGAGTCGCCGCTCGCGCGCGGGTGCGAGCGGCCCCGAGGCCTTCGCGTTGGAAATCCTCGGACGTGGTCGTCTGCGCCCCGCGCCAGGCCGCCCGTCGCTTCGAATTCGCACCCGTCCCGACCTGCGCGCGGTCCTGCTCGTCGTCGCGGTGCTCGCCTTCTTCGCCTGGATTTCGCTCCCCCACGACACCCACTGGAGCGGCGCCCTGGAGGCGTTCCACCGGCAGGTGCCGGGTCGGTGGTGGAACCTGATCAGCTCGATCGGGGTGTTCGGTAAAGGGGGCATTCTGGTCCTGGTGACGCTGTCCCTCTCGGCCGCGGGCTACCGCCGGCGCGCGACGGCCGCCCTCTGCGCCCTGCTGATCGTCGGGGCCGTCGTTCCCGTCGTGAAGTCGGCGGTCGGCCGGGAGCGTCCCAGCGGCACGAACATGGCTTCGTTTCCCAGCGGGGACACCGCGGCGGCGGTGGCTTACGCGGTCGGGGCGACCCCCTGGAGCCCGGTTCCCGTCGCGGTGGCGGCGGTGATCGCGGGGAGTGTGGGGACCCTGCGTGTCTTCGAAGGGGATCACTACCCGAGCGACGTCTTCGCCGGCGCTGCGATCGGCCTGCTCGCGGGGGCTCTCGCGCGGCGCTGGACGCCGCGGTCGTTGACCCGGCTGGCAGGCCGCGTGAAGCGGCGGAGCTACCTCGGGGCGGCGATGATCGGGTGCCTCTTCTGGTCCTGGGTGGGCGGGGGCAAGGTCCCGTGGGAGCTGATGCGATTCCTCACCCTGGCGGCGCCGCCGCTCGTCCTGTTGCTGCTCGCGCGCTTCGTGCGCCGGCGGTCGGCGGCCGTTCGCCTCTCCTGGCTCGCCCGGATCCCGACCTCGCGAAAGGCGGCGCTCGCCGGGGCGCTCGGCGTGCTCCTGGCCCTGCTCGTGGTGGCTTCCGCCTCCACGCTCTGGGATCGCGACGAACCGCGGTTCGCGCAGGCGACCGTGGAGATGGGGCGCTCGGGAAGCGCGCTGGTCCCGACCTTCAATGGCCATTTGCGCCCGGACAAGCCGATCCTCATCTACTGGCTCATGGCCCTGCCGGTCGCGCTCGCGGGACCGCGAGAGGTGGCGGTCCGTTTCTGGGCCCCGTGCGGGATCGCCGTCGCCTGTCTTCTCACCTGGATTCTCGGGCGCCGGCTGCTCTCGGAGCGCGCGGCGCCGCTCGCCGCGCTGGTCCTCGTCGCGACGCCGTTGACCCTCGTGACCGGCTCGGCGGCGACGACGGACGCGGTGCTGCTCGCCTGGCTCACGCTCACGATGACGGCGTTCGCCGGCGGTTGGCTCTCGGGTTTCCGCGCCTCGCATTTCGTGGTCCTCGGCGTCGCCCTCGGTGGCGCGATGCTCACCAAGGGGCCGGTGGGGCTGGCGTTACCGCTCCTGTCGATCGGAGCCGCGTGCTGGATCGCAGGGCGCGATGTCCCGCTGGGGCGCAGGGACGTCCTCGGCCTGGCGCTCGCCACGCTCGGCGGCATCGCCCTCTTTCTCCTCTGGGCGATCCCGGCCAACCTGGAGACGGGAGGGGAGTTCGCGCGCCTCGGTCTCGGTCGCCACGTCCTCCAGCGCAGCGTGCAGCCGCTCGAGGGGCACGGCGGCTCGCCGCTCGTCATGCTCCCCTACTACCCGCTGGTGATGCTGATCGCCTTCCTCCCCTGGACGCCCTACCTGGGGGGTGCGATCTCGGCGGTCGCTGGCGGGCGGATCGGCGGCGCGCGAGGACGGTCTCTGCTCCTCGGCTGGCTCGTCGCGACGCCCATCCTCATGACGCTCGTCGCCACCAAGCTGCCGCACTACGTCCTCCCGGTCTGGCCCGCGCTGGCGCTCCTGGTCGCGGGTACGATCCGCGCCGGCCTCCGGGGAGAGCTCACCGCGCGCGACCGGCTCTGGCTCCGCCGGGGTGTCTGGTGGGCCGCTCCGGGCGGTGCGGTCGTCGTCCTCGGGCTGCTGATCGGACCGGGACTGCTCCCGAAGACCCTCTCGCTCGTGCCGTTCGTCGCCCTCGCGCTCCTGATCGCCACGGCCCTCGTGCGAGGTCTCCGTGCCCATCGAGCGGAACGCCACGCCGAGGCCTTCGTCACCTTCATGGCGGGGAGCCTGCTCGGCGGAGCGCTCCTGGTGGCGGGCGTGCTCCCGGAGCTGGAGACGCTCAAGGTACCGCCCCGGTTGGCCGAGGCGATCCGCGCGGGCACCGCCGAGGAGGTTGCGGTCGCCACCTACGGCTACTTCGAGCCGAGCCTCGTCTTCTACCTGCGGCGCTGGCCGGTCCGCCAGCTCTCCGGTCCGGAGGCGGTCGCGACCTGGGCCCGGGAGCCCGGACCCGGTGTGTTGGTGCTCCCCGCGGCCGACGGGCGCCGGCTTCTCTCCGAGGGCCCGACGCTCGAGATCCTGGCTCGCGCGAGCGGATTCAACTTCAGCAACGGCAAGCCGGTCGATCTCGTGGCGCTCGGGCGAGGTGTCGCGGCGGCTCCGCCGCCTCTCCCGAGGGATGGTCAGCGCCGGTCGGCTGTCGGGTCGGCGAGGCCGGAGAGATAGGCGTAGAGCGCGTCGAGCTCGGCGTCGTCGAAGTGGGCGAAGCGCGCTCGGGCGACCTCCGCCATCAACTTCAGGGGATTGCCCGCGACGGCCTTACCCTGGCGCATGAGGTCGGAGAACTGATCTCGCGAGTAGGAGGCGACGAGCGCCAGGTCCGGAGTCCTCACGTCGTCGACTTCGTCCCCGTGCAGCTCCCGTCCATGGCACTCGACGCAGGTGGTGCGCGCGAGATAGCGGCCGAGTCCGCGCACGTCGCCCGGCGCGGCGGGGGGGCGGCGCGTCTGGGCGGGGTCGATCAGCTGCGGCGCCAGCACGTACTTGCCGGTCACCAGCCCGACCCGGCCGAGAAGACGGATCTCGGTGCTGGGCAGCGCTTGGTCGACCACCGGCAACGCGCGCAGGAAGGCGATCAGGTCGCCCAGGTCCTCGTCGGTGAGCTCGAAGAAAGTCTCCGACGGCATGCCGCGCACCGTCGTGCCGCGTGGGTTGACGCCGTGGCGGATCGAGCGCTCGAGGTCGGCGACCGAGGACTCGCGCGCGAGACGCGGCAGGTTCGGCGGCACCAGGCGTGCCACGTGCGGAAGATCGAAGAAGACTCCGCCCTCGAGCCGTTCGCCGTGACAGGAGAAGCAGCCGCGGGTCTGCGCGATGTGGTGCCCGCGCTCGGCCGCGGCGGGGTCCGAGCTCACCGTGACCTCGGTCGGAGGTACCTCCCAGTGGCGCCCGAGGATGCGCTCGGACCCCTGCCAGACCCAGGCGAGCGCGAGCGCGACGACGAGCGCGAGGATGCCGAGCGTCCAGACGGCGACACTGAGGAGGCGACGAGTCCAGGTTCTCATGGGGGCGGGATTAGATCGACTCTGGCGCCGTCACGCAAGCGGTCTCGGCGCTCTCGATCCTCCGCGCGGAGGCGGCCGGCGGAGCTCGAGGTCGAGTCTTCGCGAGTGTGCGATCACGGGGCGCGAGGAGAGCGAGCAGGAGTCGATGCTAGGCTCGCGCCCATCCGAAGGCCGTCAGATCGCTGATTCCCTGGCGGGGGAGGGGGCATGTCGAGTCGACCACGATGGGTCTTCGTGTTGCTTCTGCTGGGCGCGATTCGCAGCGCCTCCGCGCAGCAGCCGACTTCGGGATCGATCAGCGGCACGGTCGTCGACGCCGCCGGCGCGGCGCTGGTCGGTGTGGAGGTCCGGGTGGCCTCGGAGCAGGGGACGCGCGAAGCGCGAACCGGAGCCGGCGGAAAGTTCTTGGTTCCCCATCTTCCGCCCGGCCACTACGACGTTCGCCTCGCGCTCGCGGGCTTCGCCACGGTCGAACGATCCGACGTGGACCTGCGACTGGGCCAGCGCCTGGCGCTCGACTTCGTGATGGCGGCCGGCGAGTTCGGCGACGTGCTGGAGGTCGAGGGGAGCGCACCGATTCTGGATCTCTCCTCGGCCTCGGTCCAGACCACCTTGGATAGCCGGCTGCTGCAGACTCTGCCGGTGGGACGCCGGCTCGGCGATTCGCTCGGCCTCGCCGCCGGCGTCTCCTCGGGCGGCGGCACCGGACGTTCCAATCCATCGATCGCCGGCGCCAGTGGGCTCGAGAACCAGTACGTCGTGGACGGCGTGAGCGTCGGCAACCCGCGCTACGGGACGCTGGGCGTCTTTCACCGCGACTACGGGGCGCTCGGATCGGGGGTCACCAACGAGTTCATCGACGAGGTCCAGGTGCGCAGCGCCGGTGCCGAGGCCGAGGAGGCCCAGTCGAGCGGCGGCGTGGTCAACGTCGTGACCAAGAGCGGTTCCAACGTCTGGCGGGGAGCGGCCTTCGCCTACGCCCAACTCGAGGCTCTCGAGGGACGCTGGCGCCGCGTGGAGCTCCCGAACGGCAGCGGGAACACGACGGGCAGCGAGAGCCGGGAGGTCGGGTTCACGCTCGGCGGGCCGGTCGCCAAGGATCGCGCGTTCTTCTTCGTGGCGCTCGATCCGCAACAGGAGACCACCCGTTTCGTGGCCCCCGAGGGCTACCCGCTCCGGGAGCTCGGCACGGTCGACCGCACCCGCGACCTCACCGCCTATGCCGCCAAACTCACCCTGCAGCCGACCGACCGGCATCGCTTCGACCTCTCCTTCTTCGGCGACCCTTCCGACTCGGAGATGGGGCCGCAGTCGGCCGCGGCGATGGCGGCCAAGAGTACCGGCGCCTTCAGCGCCCTGGACTACGGCGGACACAATCAGGCGTTGCGCTATCAGGGCACGCTGAGCGCGCGTTGGCTGGTCGAGGCCTCGCTGGGCCGCGCCCAGAGCTACCTGCGCGAAACCCCGGCGATCGACGAATGGCAGGTGACCGACTTCACGGCGACCCCGTCGACTTCCTCCGGGGGCAAGGGGAGATTCGAGTCCGACGGCGAAGGAGAGACTTGGCAGTACCAGGTGCGGTCCACTCTCCTGCTGGGCCGGCACGAGCTCAAGCTCGGCGCCAGCCGCGAGGACGCCAGCTTCGACTACGGGGACAACTGCACCGGTCCCCCGATCGTGCTCCGGAATGGCGTGCGCCTGGGCTCGGGGGTGGTGGTGAACGTGATCTCCGATCCGGTGTACGGGAGGGTCTACCGGGTCGTGGCCGGACGGGAGCAGACCGCGCGCGAGAGCTGGGACGATTCGTCGAGCCTCTTCGTGCAGGACCGGCTGGTCGCGAGCGATCGCTTGACCCTCTCCGCCGGACTGCGCTACGAGCGCCAGGAGGTCGGAGGTCCGCTGGGCAGCTTCACCTTCGACGACAACTGGTCACCGCGCCTGGGTCTGGCGGTGGATCCCTCCGGGCGGGGACGCTCGAAGCTCTTCGCCTCCGCTGGAGTCTATTTTTCACGCGTCCCGAACAACCTCCCGGTGCTCGCCTTCGGCGGCAGCGGTATCCGGGTGCTGCGCGCCGACTACTTCGACCCCGAGCTCACGCAGCCGATCCCGGACGGGACCCAGGCGGGAGGAACGGCGGCGCACCTGGTGGTGGGCCAGACGCAGCCGAGCCGGTTCGATCCCGAGGCGAAGCTCGGCTACGTGCGGGAGGCGACGGCGGGAATCGAATCGGAGGTGATGCCGCGGCTGACCTTGGGGGCCCGAGTCATCTATCGCGACATGCCCCGAATGCTCGAGGACATCGGCACCGCCTCGCTCGTCCTGCTCGTATCCGGCGACCCGGCCGCGAGGGCCGTCAACTACGTGATCGGCAACCCGCACGATGGCTACCCCGCGACGGCCGGCGGCGTGGGATCTTTCGAGACGCTGACCCATCGCTATCGGGCGCTCGAGCTGACCGCCGAGAAGCGGTTCGCCGACCGCTGGTCGCTGCTCGCGTCTTACCGTTGGTCGCGGCTGCGGGGGAGCTACGAAGGCTTCTACCGGAACGACACATCGCAGGCGACCCCCGGCCAGACGTCGCTCTTCGATTTCCCGATGAACGATCCCTCGTACCGCGCGATCGGTGTGCCGCTCTACGGTTTCTCGGGGGACATCCGGTACCAGGGCGCGCTCGGGGCCGGTCCGCTCCCGAACGACCGCACGCACGAGGTGAAGGTGCACGGAACCTACGCCTTCGACTTCGGCCTCGCCCTGGGTGCCGGATTGACGGCGGGCTCCGGGCGTCCGCTCACGCCGATGGCCGCCAATCCCGTGACCAACCGCCGAGGCGACATCCCCGAGGCGCCGCGAGGCTCCGGGATCGAGACCGTCGACGGGCTCGAGACGCGCACCCCCTTCGAGTGGTCGGTCGACCTGCACGCCGACTATCCGATCGAGCTGTCGCGGGTCCGGCTGCTCCTGGTTCTCGACGTCTTCAATCTCTTCGACGCGCGGCAGGTGACGGGCTACGACCAGGATACCCAGCTTGGATTCCGGGTGGCCAACCCGAACTACGGCTACCGCACGGCCTATCAGGACCCGCGCAGCGTCCGTCTGGGGATCCGGTTCGAGCTCTGATCTCGCACGTCCTGCCGGACCGTGCGGTCGTCAGATCCCGGGCCCGGCTGCATAGCCGCCGCGCCGAGGATCGGCCACCCCGACGAAGAGTCCGCGCTCCAGGTCGAATTCGACCAAGTTGACGCCGCCGAAGGTCGAGAGGGAGCGGGGAGGCGTCGGGTACTCGACGGTCCGCAGGTTGTCGTAGCCCATGGCGCGCAGGGCGTCCACGATCGATCGGGTCTGCGGCGGGACGACCTCGAGCAGGATCTCCTGCCCGACCCGGTGCGAATCCCAGAGAATCCGCGGGGCCGCGATGGCGTCCTTGGCGGGCATCTCCCGATCGACGATGTTGCTGATCGTCAGGGCCAGGTTGCCGGGCGACTTGGCGCTTCCCGAGGCGCCCAGGACGAGGAACGGGAAGCCGTTCTTCACCAGGATCGCCGGCGCGAGCGAGGCGGGGATGCGGAAGCGCCGCGGCAAGCGGTCGAGCTGGCGCGAGCTCAGCCCTTCGAGAAGGCTGTTGTAGGGGAATCCGAGGCTCGGGGTCAGGACCTTGGCACCGTAGAAGCGCCCCAGGGTCTGGGTGAGCGCGACGGCGTTGCCGGCGCTATCGACCACCGAGACGTGCGTCGTACCCCCGCCCGGAGTCATGAGGCCGGGCGGCGCGGCGAGATCCTCCGAGCTCAACCGGCGACCGCTTCGGATCAGCTGCGCCCGGTGGGCCGCGAACGCCTTGCTCAGCTGCTCCGGAACGGTCGAAGCGCCGCCGAGCTGTGGATTTCCGATGTAGCTCGCGTTGTCTTCCAGCGCGACGTGGTTCATCTCGGCGAAGGTGCGGATGCGCTCCGCGCCGTCCACCGTGAGCTCTTCGGGTCGGAACTGCTCGAGGATGTTGAGCGCCTCGACCAGGACGGCGCCGGTCCCCGGAGCGGGAAAAGAGAGAACGTCCACCCCGCGATAGCTGGTGGCGAGCGGCGCGCGCTCGACGGGCTCCACCGCGGCGAGATCGGAGCGGCGGACGAAGCCGCCGTGGCGGATCATGTCGGCCTCGATCTCGCGCGCGATCCATCCCGCGGTGAACGCCTCGGGCCCCTCCTCGGCGATCGCGCGCAAGACCTTGGCGAGCTCCGGATTGCAGAATCGGTCGCCGGACTCGGGCGGATCGATGCCGTTGCGGAGGATTCGGGAGCGCAGCGTCTCGGAAGCGCGGATCACCTCGAGGTACTTCTCGATCGATCCACGCTTCGAGTAGTTGATCACGTAGCCGTGCTCGGCCACCGCGATCGCGGGCGCGATGAGATCGGCGAGCGGCCGCGTGCCGTAGGCGCGCGCCGCGTAGGCCAGAGTCTGGAGCGTCGTGGGAACAGCGACGAACTCGAAGCCGGCGGTCTCCTCGGGGTCCGGGAGATTGCCTTCGCGCGCGCGCAACCGGGCGCGCTCGATCAACGCCGGCTGGAGCGCGGATCCGTCGATCGCGGCCGCCGTTCCGTCGGCGCGCCGGAAGAGGACGTGGGTCATGCCGCCGAGCCCCGAGGTGGAGGGATCGGAGGCACCGAGGGTGAAGGCCGCCGCCACCGCGGCGTCCATCGCGTTGCCTCCGGATTCGAGGATCGCGACGGCTGCCTCGGTGGCCTCGCGCGAGCTCGTCGCCACCATGCCGAAGGGGGAAGTCGCTTCGCTCACTCGCTGCCGCTCCACCAACGGCTCGCGCGCGCCCTCGCGAGGTCCCAGGGTGCAGGCCGGAGCGAAGAGCAGCAGGAGCAGCGCGAGGCGCGACCTCGACGCGCCAACGGATGAGATCGGGTGCATGATCTCCCGGAATGGTACCGGAGGCCCGGGTCTCGGACAACGATGAAGCCTCGTCAGGCGCGTACTCGATCGCTTGTGGTCGTCAGTGTGGACCCGCTTCGCTACGGTGACTCGACCGTTGCCGTCGGCGGGGAACGGACTTTCCCCCGGAGAGACTCGAAGTCCTGTGGGACACGGCAACGGAGGATGCGATGAACCTGGCGGAGACCCTGCTGGCCGAGCTGAATCACGAGGGCGCGTCGACGCGGAAGGTGCTGGAGCGGCTTCCCGAGACCTCCCTGGGTTGGCGTCCGCACGCAAGGTCACGGACACTCGGCGAGCTCGCGCTTCACGTCGCTGGGATTCCGGGCCTCTTCATCGGCGCCGTGGATCGGGACGGATTGGACCGGATGACGCTCGAGTTCCCGGCCGTGCGCGACGTTGCCGGGATTCTCGAGCGGCTGGACGAAGGCGTGGCGCGTGCCAACCGGGTTCTCGTGACGACGACGGCCGAGAACCTGATGAATCCCTGGCGCTATCGCTACGGCGATCGGATTCTCTTCGAGCTTCCGCGGCTGGCGGTCATCCGCAGCATGGGCCTCGATCATCTGATCCATCACCGGGGTCAACTGACCGTCTACCTGCGCTTGTTGGACGTTCCGGTGCCCGGGGTCTACGGGCCGTCGGCGGACGAAGCGCCTTAGAGCACAGGGACGTCAGCAGGGCTGCGGAGGCGCCGTCGGCGTTCGATCGAGCGTACTCGGAGGAGGCCGTGTCACGCGAGCGTCCGACCGTCCCGCGAAGCCACTTTGCGCGATCGGCGACCAGAATGGCGTGTTGGGCTCGGGTCCCGCTCGCGCGGGCGTCCTCGGTCCAGCGAAAGCGCGGCCTTCTTGAGGTGGTCGGCTCGCCCGGCAGCGGGCGAGATCAGATAGCGGGACCGCGCCGAAAGCGTTCCTTCGCGGGCTGCTCGCGCCCCGCGCGGTAGTCGCTGATCTCCTCGGCGGTCAGGATCATGTCGCCGTCGGGAAGCAGGTCGGGGTCGGCGATCAGCTCTCGCTGCAGGCGGCGGAAGCAGAGATCCGGGCCGTCTTGGAAGCGGATGGCGCGGGAGGTGAATGCCTCTCCCGGAATCAGCAGAACGAACGTTCGCGGCTCCGCCTGACTCAAGGCGCGAAGCGTGTACTCGCGCCCGTCTGCCCTGGTGCGCACGTCGACGTACTGCACGATCGGCGTCCTCGTTCGTGTCGGCGCCGGACGCTCGTGCGCTTCCGCGGGCGGGTCCGGGTCCGGCTCTCGCTGGATCTTGGCAAGTGGATCGGGCCGTTCCGGAGCCGGCAGTCGCGTGGTCAAGGGCACCCTTTCGGCGGCGAGAGGGTGCCACCGTGGACACCTTAACTCATGTCGGCGGCGAGTGCCCGCGCGGCGTCGGAATGCGTTGCCGACCTGGTCCGAGAGAAAGACGCCCGAGTTTCCCCGGGCGTCTCGAGATCGGCGCGTCGCGCGGACGCGCCGAACGACGGTCGACGACTGCTCAGTCGATGCGAACGACGTTCTGGGCCGAGGGACCTTTCGGGCCTTGGGTCTCTTCGAACTCGACGCGGTCGCCTTCGTTCAGGCTGCGGTATCCCTGGCCCTGGATCGCCGTGTGGTGGACGAAGCAGTCCTTGCCACCGTCCTCCCGGGTGATGAAACCGAAGCCCTTCTCGTTGTTGAACCACTTGACCGTTCCCTTGATAGGCATCTTGCTCCAACTTCCTTTCCCGCCATCGAACGCGTCTCGCCCGGCGGCGGAGTCTTCGTGAATATTGCCCTCACGATGGGTTTGGATCCCGCAGCGCGCGGTTCCCGCTGTCGCTGCTCCTGAAAGTGACTTCTGGAAAGTGCCTGCGTTTCCTTGGGAACTCCCGAGTGGTCGCCGGTCGGCGCGCGCCCGAAGGGTTCGGGCGCTGGAATCGGGTCTCAACCTATCGCAGGTCGCCGGAAATGGCCAGCAGCCCTCCGCGCTGGCGGACCGCTGAGTCCATTCCCGGATTGGAGCGCCGATTGCGGAGGGAGAGTGGCGCGATCAGCAACCAGACTGGCGCGCTTTGCTAATGACCGCCGCTCCCGGACCGCCTACAGTGGTCGGCGAGAAAGGAAGCGACGACATGCCCGAGTCCACGCTAGCGATCCTGGAAGCCGCTCCGGCGGCCAAGACCTTCGAAACCCGCGCCTACGGAGCGGCGAGTGCGAGCTCGCCGCTCGGCCCGATCACGATCCCGCGCCGCACGCCCGGTCCGCGGGACGTCCAGCTCGACGTCCTCTTCTGCGGCGTCTGCCACTCGGATCTCCATCAGGTCCGCGACGAATGGCACACGACGATGCCGACCGTCTACCCGTGCGTGCCGGGTCACGAGATCGTCGGGCGCGTGGTCGCCGCGGGCCGGGACGTCCGGTCGTTCAAGGAAGGAGACCTCGCGGCCGTCGGCTGCATGGTCGACTCGTGCCAGAGCTGCGCGGCCTGCATGGAGGGAGAGGAGCAGTACTGCGCCGGTGGCGCGACCTTTACCTACAACTCGACCGACCCACACCTCGGAAGGGTCACCCAAGGAGGCTACTCCGAGAGCCTGGTCGTCGACGAGGCGTTCGCGCTGCGCGTACCGAACGGGCTCGATCTCGCGGGCGCCGCGCCGCTGCTCTGCGCTGGGATCACGACCTACTCGCCGCTGCGCCACTGGGGCGTGCGCGACGGCCAGAAGGTCGGTGTCGTCGGCCTGGGGGGCCTCGGCCACATGGCGGTCAAGCTCGCGAACGCCTTCGGAGCGCGCGTCGTCGTGTTCACGACCTCCGCGGGGAAGGTCGAGGACGCGGTGCGCCTGGGGGCGCACGAGGTGGTGGTCTCGCGGAGCGAGACCGAGATGCAGCGGCACGCGGGCAGCTTCGACTTCATCCTCGACACCGTCTCGGCCGTCCACGCGCTCGATCCCTTCCTGGATCTGCTCAAGCGCAACGGGACGATGACGATGGTCGGTGCGCCGGAGACTCCGCTTCCCGTCGGAGTCTTCAGCCTGCTGTTCGGCCGCAAGCGCCTCTCGGGCTCGGTCATCGGCGGGATCCGCGAGACGCAGGAGATGCTCGACTTTTGCGGCGAGCACGGCATCACCGCTGACGTCGAGCGCATCCCGATCTCGAGCATCAACGAAGCTTACGAGCGGTTGCTCTCGAGCGACGTCAAGTACCGCTTCGTGAGCGACATGGCGACCCTCCGATAGGGAACCGGGGGAGAATCCGGAGGAGGTAGCGGGGAGGACGCCATGATCGACCGGTTTCGTGTCTCGACGATGCTCGGAAGAAAGCTCGCGGATCTGGGAGTCCCGCCCGCGAGCGTCCTGCGGCACGCCCGCCTCCCGGCGGGGATGTTCGGACAGGAGAAGATCACGGTCTCCACGGAAGAGCTCTTCGCTCTCTACGAAGGAATCGCCGCGGCGAGCGACGATCCAGCGATCGGCCTCAAGCTGGGGACCGAGTCGCGGGTCGAGCGCTACGACCCGGTCGCGCTGACCGCGGTCTCGGCGCGGTCGCTGCGAGACGCGCTCGAGCGGATGGCGCGCTACAAGCAGCTCACCTGCCCCGAGGAGCTCCAGGTCAGCGAGCGCGGAAGCGAATGCAGAGTGCGCTTCCGTTGGCTCCTCGCAGAAGAGACCGAGCCGCGGGTCTTGAGCGACCTCTGCTTCGCCTGGGTCGTCGCCATCGCCCGCCGGGGCACGGGCGACACGATCGTGCCGCAACGCCTCGAGCTGCGCGGCAAGGTACGTGATCGTCGCATGTACGAGTCGCACTTCGGGTGCCCCGCACGCTTCGAGGCTGGGGAGAACACGCTGGTCTTCTCGCGGGCGGACCTCGATCGCCCCTTCGTCACCCAGAACGCCGAGCTGCTGGCCGCGCTAGCTCCGCAGCTCGACCAGGAGCTCTCCCGCGCGCTCGCCTCGCACGAGATCGGTGACCGGGTGAAGGCGATTCTGAAGCAGCAGCTGGCCGGCCGTCGTCCCGCGCTCGAGACGGTGGCCCGGGAGCTGCGGGTGAGCTCCCGGACCCTTCAGCGCCGGCTCGCCGAGGCCGGAGCGTCCTTTCAACAGCTGGTGCAGGAGGCGCGGCGGGAGTTGGCGCGCCACTACCTGCTCCACTCGACGCTCGAGCTCAACGAGACCGCGTACCTCCTGGGCTTCGAGGACTCGCACTCCTTCTTCCGGGCGTTCCACGACTGGGAGGGCACTCCTCCCGGCGAATGGCGCGCCCTGAATGCCCAGGCGAGCTGATTCCACGAGGAGGTATCGAATGCAGACGCGCAGACTTGGAAAGAACGGCCTCGAGGTGACGGCCCTCGGTTTCGGTTGCATGGGGATGAGCTTCGGCTACGGGCCGGCCGGGGACCGGACCGAGATGATCGCCCTGCTTCGCGCGGCGGTCGAGCGCGGCGTCACCTTCTTCGACACCGCGCAGATCTACGGCCCCTTCACCAACGAGGATCTGGTGGGGGAGGCGCTCGAACCCTTCCGCGGACGCGTCGTGATCGCGACCAAGTTCGGCTTCGAGTTCGACGAGGGAGGAAAGTCGCGCGGGCTCAACAGCCGGCCGGAGCAGATCCGCAGGATGGCGGAGGGTTCTCTCCGCAGGCTGAGGGTCGACGCGATCGATCTCTACTACCAGCACCGGGTGGATCCCCAGGTGCCGATCGAGGAGGTCGCGGGCACGGTACGCGACCTGATCGCCGAGGGGAAGGTGCGGCACTTCGGGCTTTCCGAGGCGAGCGTGCGCACGATCCGCCGCGCCCACGCGGTGCAGCCGGTCACGGCGCTCCAGAGCGAGTACTCGCTCTGGTGGCGCGAGCCGGAAACCGAGCTCTTTCCCGCCCTCGAGGAGCTCAGCATCGGTTTCGTCGCCTACAGCCCGCTCGGCCGGGGCTTTCTCACCGGGAGCATCGACCAGAGCACGACGTTCGACCCCACCGATTTCCGGCGGACCGTCCCCCGTTTCTCGCCCGAGAACCGGGAAGCGAACCAGCGGCTGGTCGAGCTCCTGCGGCGGATCGCCGCCGCGATGCGGATCACGCCGGCTCAGCTCGCTCTCGCCTGGCTCCTCGCGCGGCGGCCCTGGATCGTGCCGATCCCCGGGACCACCAAGCTCCATCGCCTCGAGGAGAACCTCGGCGCGGCCGGTGTCGGGCTCGCGTCGGACGATCTTCGAGCCATCGAGGCGGCGGCGGCGCAGGTCGAGGTGCAAGGGAGCCGCTACTCCGAAGCCGCGCAGCGGTGGATCGACCGCTGAAGAGTCGACTTGCGGCGGCGGCGATTTCCAGCCTCCATCCGTCCAGCGAGGCCGCGCCGTAGGAAGGGGTCGTGGGGTATGGTCTCGAGGTGATGCAAGTTGTGACGGGATCCCTCGCCTCGCGCGATCGACGTCGGAGAAGCCGGAACATCGCTCTCGCCCTCCTCGCGACGTGGAGCCTCGCCGCCGGCTGCTCGGCGCGCGAGGGGGGCGCGGAGGTGGTCGCGCTTCGGGCGGCGGAGTTCTCGACGCGCCTCGGTGCGACCGCCGGCGCGACGCTTCTCGACGTGCGCACGCCGGGAGAGTTCGCGAAGGGGCACTTGGCGCGCGCCGTCAACGTCGACTGGTCCGCGCGCGACTTCGACCGGCGCGTCGCTGGGCTCGACCGGACGAAGCCGGTGTTCGTCTACTGCCTCACCGGCTCGCGCAGCGCCGAGGCCGCGCGGCGGCTCGCGAGCGCCGGTTTTCCTCGGGTCTTCGACCTCGCCGGGGGCATCCTCGCCTGGCGCGCCGCGGGTCTGCCGCAGGAGGCTGCGGCGACGGCGACGCGCGGATTGACGCGCGCCGAGTTCGAAGGGCTGGTCGCGGGGGACAAATCGACCCTGATCGATTTCTATGCCGACTGGTGCATCCCTTGCCGTCAGATGAAGCCGTGGCTCGAGGAGCTCGGCCGCACCCGGGCCTCGGACCTGCGCGTCGAGCGGATCGACGCCGACGACAACCAGGCGCTGCTGCGCGAGCTCGGCATCGATGCGTTGCCGACCCTCGAGCTCTTCCGCGGCGGTAAGGAGGTCTGGAAGCAGACCGGCCTCACCACCCGCGACGAGGTGATCGCGCGGCTCGATGACCCGCGCTGATCGCGCCGCTTCAGGAGCTCGCCTCGACCCGTTGCTTGAGCTGAGCCACCTCGCGATTCAGATACTCCCGAGTGAGCGAGCCGGCGAGACGGCGTGCGAGGAGGGCCAGCGGTCCCGAGAACCGCACCCGTAGCGTCACGCGCGTCGTGCCGCCGGGGAGAGGGGTCACCCGATGGTCCGCCAAAGTGCGGACCCCGAGCGAGCGCGACTCCCAGGCGAAGGAGCGGCGCGGCTCCAACCCGACGACGGTCCAGATTGCGGGTCTGAGCCTGGGTTGGAAGATCCTATAGCGAGCACCTAGGACCAAGGTCGCCGAGTCGAGGGGTTCCACCGCGGTCATGGTCGAAAGCCACTCATGCCAACGCACGACGTCGGCGAGCGACTCCCAGGCCCGCTCCGGTGATGCCGAGAGGATCGCGCTCGCGGTGAGGGCTTCACTCGCGCGAGATCCACGCGCGTCCGCGGCGAGGGTCGGCTCTCCGCCTTCGCGGAGCTCATCCAGTGACTGGACGGTCGGGATCAGCGTCGGCACGCGCCGGCGGTAGCTTTCGTACCGATCGCCCCACTGGCGGCGAAGCGCACGCTCTTCGAAGAAGACGCCGACGAGGATGTAGACGGAGAAGCCGGCCGTGTACAGCAGACGCCCCAAGGTCATGTCGGGAGCGGCCCACAGGCCGACGAGGACGCCGGTCATGATCGGGTGGCGATCGATCCGGTACATCCAGCGCTCTCGGAAGGGCACCGGCGCGGGTGGCTGGCCGCGGAATCCGCGCCAGCTCTGCTGGAGCCCGAAGAGCTCGAAGTGATCGATGGCGAAGGTCGCGAGCAACAGGTAGGCCCAACCCAGGAGGGAGACACCGATCGCGATGTCGCGAGCGATCGGGGCGCTCCACGACCAGACGACCGCGGGGAGAGGTTGCCAGAGCGCCACCAAGGGCAGGAGCACGGCGCCGGTCGCGAGGACGTAGGTGGATCGCTCCATCGAGGGATGGATGATCCGGATCCAGCGCCTCTTGAAGGCCGCCCGCGCCATGACGCTGTGCTGGAGGCCGAACACCAGGAGGAGACCCAGGTTGAAGAGCCCCGCGAGGATCGGGTTCGCGATCTGGACCGGCCCCCCGGTGAAGGGGTAGAAGCCGAGGCTCGCCAGGATCACCGCGACCAGGGCCGTGACGCCCAGAAGGTAGGAGCCGAGGCCGTAGGCCAGGAGACCGATCCGAGGAAGCAGGGCCTCCGGGCGCGATACAGACCGGTCGGTATGAATTGGAACTAGGCTGTGCACACTCATGTGATCTCTCTCTTTCTAATCCCGGCGGGACCGTTGGGGGGAATCGCTCCGCGGCCCGACCTGGGCTCGGAGAAGGGTGGCGTAGCGCCGGAGCATCGGGCGCAGGCGCCCGGAGTCCCGGTGAGCGCGCGCGAAGACGACGGCGCCTTCGATGAACGCGAGAAGATCCTCGGCGACCGAGGTCGCGGTCCCGTCCTCGGCGGCAAGCGCCGCGGCGTAGGGCTGCGCGAGTTGCGCCACGATCGCCGCGAGCCCGTCGAACTGCTGCGCGACCTGGCGCTGGAGCTCGTCGTTCGCGAGCGCCATCTCGGCCGCGAGCCCGCCGATCAGGCAGCCGTTCTCCCACAGCACCTCGGCGCGTTCGGCGAGGCGTTCGACGAAGAGCGGCAGACGGTCTGCCGGCGCGGCGTCGCGGACATCGATCGACTGGAGCACCTCGAGGCCGCCCCGGTAGTAGCTCTCCAACGCCGCGATCGCCAACTCTTCCTTGCTGCGGAAGGAGTGGTAGAAGGCACCCTTGCTGACCCCCGCCTCGGCGCAGATGCTGTCGATCCCGGTCGCCGAGTAGCCCTGGCGGAGCATCAAGCCCATCGCGGAGGAAACCAGTCGGACCTGCGTCTCGCTCGCCACGGCGTGCACCGTAGCAAGAGTGGAGTCGATTGTCAAACCGACCGGTCGGTATTTTCGACCTTGATGCTGCCAGGAGCGCCGGTCCGGGTCGGTCGCAACTCTCCCATCCAGACACGAACTCCTTCTTTCGAGGAGTTGAATGCTCGATGCGGCGCGGCTCTCGGAGCTTGGGCGGGGCTCCGTGCGGTCGCCCAGGCGGCGTCGGCCGTCGATGCCGGAATTGACAACGAGCATAAAAAACGCTCATATGAGCGTCTATGAAGCTCATTGAGTCGAGCCCGTTCGGGGGCCGCACGCGGACCCGTGTGCTCCTGGCTCTGAGCCTGCAGGAGACCAGCTACCCGCGCGAACTCGCGCGGTTGCTGGCCTCCCCGGTGTCCGGCGTGAGGCAAGCACTCGTTAGCCTCGAGCGTGACGGGCTCGTGGCCGGAAGGCTCGTCGGAAGGACCCGCTTGTTTCGCCTCGATCCAGCCTATTTCGCGCGCCAGGAGCTCGAGCCCTATCTCGCGCGACTCGCGGAGGCAGATCCCGAACTGCGCGCCGCCGTGAGCCGGCTGCGTCGCCGACCCCGCGCGGTGGGGAAGCCCATTTGAAGATCACCGCGCGGACCACGCTCGAGACGGTCGCCGTCGCCGTCGGTGCGACACTCGCCGCGAGCGGAATCCGTGCCGTCTTGACGGGCGGTGCCTGCGCAGGGATCTACTCGGGTGGAGTCTTCTCGTCGCAAGACGTGGACTTCGTCCTCGAAGGACGAGTCACTCTCTCGAGTCTCGACGCCGCGATGGCGAGTCTCGGCTTCACGCGCAG
This sequence comes from uncultured Thermoanaerobaculia bacterium, assembly GCA_964476605.1. Lineage (GTDB taxonomy): Bacteria > Acidobacteriota > Thermoanaerobaculia > Multivoradales > JAGPDF01 > JAGPDF01. The sequence continues at coordinate 61,580 of CAYZBH010000009.1, forward strand.
CGGGAACCGCTACGTCCATCCCGAGTCGCCCTACTGGGTGGAGTTCCCTCGGGGACCTCTCGGTATCGGCGCGGATCTGGATGTCCGACCGGTCCCCTTGCGATCGGACCGAAAGGTGTTGGCGCTCTCGCCGACGGACTCCTGCCGCGATCGCCTCGTCGCCTTCTTTCACTGGTCCGATCGTCAGAGCCTCGCCGTCGCGGTGGAGATCGCGCTTCGCCACGACGTCGATCTCGCGCGGATCCGCCGGTGGAGCAAGGGCGAGGGGCACGTCGAGCGCTGCGCGGACTTCGAACGTGAGCTCGAACGTCGGAAGCGCGGCGATTGAAGGCCAGGGTGCCGAAAACCACGGCGGATCCCAACTTCGAGGTCCGATCGATCGACGCGAAGCTCGAAGGCCGGCTCACTCCGAGCTCGGCCAATCTTGAGGGTCGAAGATCCCGCGGTCGTGGCTGCGGTGGGTGGCGGCCCTCGGGCAGGCCGCATGAGGGCGACCCGCCTCCGGTTTCCTTGGCCGCCCCTGGCCCGCTCGCGCATTCACGGCGAGCAGGGATGAACCGGGAGCTCGCGCCGGTGACCGAACGCTCAGCCGAGGCCACCGACGTGGAGGCCTGGGTGATCTTCGAGCCTGGAGACCACCGGGTAGCCGACGTCATTCGACGCGGCCACCCGGGAGAATCCTCGGGCCCGCTCGGATCTCAGCTCGCTTTCTTGGCCTTCCAGGCCGCGAGCACCTGCGCCTCGCGCTCGGTGGCGAGCCCGGCGCGCAGCTTCTCGCGCCGCTCGGCGGGGAGCGTCTTCCACCAAGCCAGCGTGTCGAGCGCGGTCTGGGCGATCGGCCGCCAGGTGAGCCCGGCCGCCGCGGCGCGCTGGAAGCTGCGCTTGCCGAAGCCGGCGGTTTCGCCGGTGCCCGGGACCCAGACCGGCATGTCCCCCCAGGGCTCGACCTTCTGCTCGGCGAGGAACTCCGCGGACGCCCAGTGCAGCTTGGCACCGGCCGTGGTCGCGGCCTTGACGCCGTGCAGCAGCTCGACCATCGGCAGCTCGTAGCCGGGGCCGACGGCGTTGAAGACCCCGGTCGTCCCCGACTCGACCATGCGCACCGTCCACTCGGCGAGGTCGCGGGCGTCGATCACCTGCACGGCATCGGAGCCGTCGCCGGGGGCCAGCACGTCGCCGCCCCGGTCGAGGCGGACCGGCCAGTAGGTGAAGCGGTCGGTCTCGTCGCCCGGGCCGACGATCAGGCCGGGGCGGATCACCGTGGTCTTGCCCGGGAACCACTTCTCGGCCTCGCGCTCGGAGGTGGCCTTGAGCGGGCCGTAGAGCTCGAAGTTCGAGGCGCGCACCCCCTCCATCGTCTCGGCCAACGCGTCGGCGCCTTTGTACTCGGCGGTCGGCGCGCTCTCGTCCGCCCAGGCCTTCTCCTCGGTGGCGTAGACCGAGACGGTCGAGATGAAGACGTACTGGCCGACCTTGCCCTGCAGCACCTGGCCGGCGTCGCGCACCCACTTGGGCAGCGTCGTCGGGTTGTCGATGCAGACGTCCCATTGGCGCCCCTCGAGAGCCTTCAAGTCGCCCGTGTCGCGGTCGCCCAAGAGCTCCTCGACCTCGCCCGGCCACTCCTTCGGCCGCCGCCCCCGGTTGAACAGCGTCAGCTTGTGGCCGCGGGCGAGCGCGTAGCGCACCTGGTGCGGGCCGGTGAAGCCCGTGCCGCCGAGGATGAGGATGCTGAGCGGCTTGGCGGCCCGGCCGACCCCCTCCATCTTGTCGACGCGCACTGCCGGCGGTTGCGTCGGAGGGGGATTGGTCGGCGCGCTCTGAGCGCGCACGAGGGCCGGGGCGAGGCCGAGGCCGAGGGCGCCCTGGGCGCCGATCTTCAGCAGATCCCTGCGAGTTGGGGTCATGACGTTGCTCCCTCCAGTTGCGGTTGGGCGGTCGCGGTGGGCGTCGCCTCGATTTCGCGCTCGCGCGCGAGCCGCGCGTGGCGCCGTCCGAGCCAGATCGCGAGCGCCAGCCAGAGCGTCGCGAGCGGGGTGGCGACCGTGGCGACCGCCGCAGCACCCAGCCCCGCCGCGGCCATGCCGCTCGAGGTCCAGGCACCGCTCTGGTCGCCGAGACGATAGACCACCGTGTCGATGAAGTTCTTCGCCTTGTACTTGTCCTCGCGCGCGAGCGGCACGAAGAGCAGCTCGCGCGCCGGCCGCGCCAGGGCGAAGTTGCCGGCGCGGCGGGCGACCAGGAAGAGGACCAGCAGCGGCAGCGAGGGCGCGAGCCCGAGCGCCGCGAAGCCGGCGACCGAGAGCGCCGGGAGCAGCGCCAGGGTGCCGCCGACGCCGAGGCGGGTCAGCAACCGCCCGGTCAGGCCGGTCTGGAGCAGCAGCGTGATCGCGTTGACCCAGAGGTCGATCCGGGCGAAGAAGGCGGTGCGCGCGCCCCGGTCGGAGAAGGCGCCGGCGACGATGTCGACCTGCAGGAAGTAGAGGAAGGTCGAGCCGATCGTGTAGAGGAAGAGGAAGCCGCAGAGACCGAGCAGGTAGGGGGAGGAGAGGACGTGGGCGAGCCCGGCGAGCGGACCGCCCCCGACCGCCTCGCGCTCGGCGCGCGCCTGATCCGGCGAAGCCTCGCTCGCCTCGCGCCCCAGCAACCGGGCACAGAGCGCGGCGCCCTCGAGCAGCAGGGCCGAGACGATCAGCAGCGGCGCGGCGCCGAAGCTCTGGACGAAGCCGGCGGTGATCGCGCCGCCGGCGATGCCGCCGAGCGTGCCGCCGGCGGCGAGCAGGCCGTAGATCCGCCGCGCCTGCTCGGTCTTGAAGACGTCGGCCATGTAGGACCAGAAGACCGAGACGACGAATAGGTTGAAGACGCTGGTCCAGACGAAGAAGACCCGCCCGATCCAGACCTGGGCCGGGGCGGCCCCGAGCTGGAGCGCGGCGAAGAAGAGCAGCAGGTTGACCGCGAAGAAGCGATAGACCCAGGGCAGGAAGCGCCTGCGCGGCCAGCGCGCGACCTGGGCGGCGTAGAGCGGCTGGGTCGCGAGCATCGCGCCGAGCGTGCCGGTGAAGAGCCAGGCGAGGTTCTCGACGCCGCCGGCGACCCCCATGTCGTCGCGGATCGGGCGCAGAACGTACCAGCTCGCCAGCACCAGGAAGCCGTAGATCGCCGCGGTCGCGACCAGCGCCGCCTCGCCCGGGCGCAGATCGAGCGCCCGCCGCCAGCGCGCGGCCGGGGCGCCCCCCGCGCCGCGCGGGGGGCGAGGCGTCGAAGGCGGGGTCGCGCTGGCGGGCAAGCACTCTCCTTCCGGAGTTCCAAGGCTCGGCGCCGTGGGCTCGGCCGCCGGCGGACTCGGGTTTCCGGACTTACTACGGCGACGGGGGGACCGAAGTTCTGGCGCGCGCCGTAGCTCCCTCGCGCCAATCGTCCGAGCAATATCTTACGTGGAGCGGCCTCGGTGGCCGCGGCGAAGGGTCAGCCGGCGCTCTTCACAGCGAAGCCGACCGCGACCGTCGTGACCGCCGCGAGGGCGAAGGTCACGAGAATCAGAGTGACGGTGGTGAGCTTCCCTCGCACGGAGCGGCTCCTTCGAATTCTCACGGGCTGGTCGTGCTCCAGAAGCGCAGGTCGCCGGACTCGAAGTTGGCGAAGAAGAACGGCACCCCGACGGTTCCGATGCGGACGACGTCGGAAGCGGTGCCGGCGGTGTTGTAACCCTCGACTACCACGAGCCGGCTGAAGCGGACCGGGTAGATGCTGGCGGTGATAGGACCGAAAACGGCGTAGTCCGACGCGCTCGCGGCCCAAGCCGCCCCCCGGTCAAAGGAGTCAAAGAGCTCCGCCAAGCAGGGCCCGTCGAGCTTGCCGCAGTTGACCCAGGTGTCGCGCACTCCCGTTCCGCCCGGTGCCGCGCCGTGGTAGTAGATCATCGAACCCTGGCAGTCGAACGCCTGGCGATCGGGCGCCGCTCCCGAAATCGCCGTGCACTCGGGCGTCGGCGCGCCTCCGGTCGTACCGACCCCGGAAAGGAGGCAGATGTCCGTTCCCGTCGGGCTCGGCGAGAGCACCGCGAGACCCAGGCCCAGGGCGCCCCCGAGATCGCCGCAGAAGTCGAGTTGCTGGTAGAAGAAGCTGGCCGAAGTCCCGGTCGTGTCGACCTGCCCGGTCTAGTCGGTGGCCCCGGTCGCCGCGTTGATCTGTGTCACCTGCACCGGACCGCCGTTTCGGCAGCCCACCCAGAGCCGGCCGGTGCCCGGGTCGAACGCCGTGCCCCAGTGGTAGTTCGAGAAGGGGCTGTCGCAGGGCACGGTGGTGAGCGGCGCCCAGCTCCCTGCGGTCGCCCGCTTGTAAACGGCCAGCTGATTGAGCGTGGTGTTGTAGGCGGTGGCGAGATAGGAGTCCAGCATCCGCTCGAAGCCCGTCGAAAGTCGGGCCTGGCCGGCATGGACGGAAGTGCTCGAAGCCGTGGGCGGTGGACCGTCGCTCACGATGACCTCGTGCAGCAGCGGCCCGACGAAGGTGGCGCCGAAGTGCGACTGTCCCGCGTCGTCGAAGCCGTGCTCGGAGGCGCAACAGGCGCCGGACATCGCCGTCAGAACGCCTCGCTGCGTGCAGGTGTTGATCAGCGGAGGATCGACGGCGGCGTAGTCACCGCTCGGGTCGGTGTCGAAGATCGTGGGCACGCCGTCGCAGTCGAAGTGGGTGTAGCTGTTCGGCCCGGCCGAGCGGCCGACCTCGACTTCGAAACGCATGGTGTAGTTGCCGGGAGTCTCCTCCGCGATTTCGAACGAGGGTGTGCCGCCGAAGTTGTCCGCCAGGGGGAACGAAGCCCACTCGCTCCACAGGGTCGAGTTCCCCGGCCCGTTCGGCGCGCCGAGCGACTCCGCCGCGAGGCCATCGCTCTCGCCTTCCATCGAGAGCAGCGCGGGGACCGAGAGCAGGGCCGAAAGCCCGCCGATCGCCGCGAGCCAGTCGAGGGACGAGGCGCGGCGCGAGCGCTGGCCGTCTCCTGATTTCGAATCGGAAACCGCTTCGGGGATGGGCATCGTGAGCCTCCCTTCGGACGACCTGTGGGGAAAATTCTGGCGAGTCTAGGATCTCGCCGAACAATGGTCCGCGAGCCCACGACCTCACGAATCTGGCTGCGCCCGAATCGACGGAGGCCACGTCCGGACAAGTGGTGTACGAGGGTGACGGCGTAGCACGTGGCAGGCCTCAGGCTGCGGGTAAGAGCTGAGGCTGCCGGTCGTTGGGCGGCAGGGTGTTCAGCTCGGAGTAGCGATGCGCGAGCGACTCGAGGGAGAAGCAGCGTCGCCCGACGGCCCACTCGTCGTGCTGCTCGGCGAGCAGCGCGCCAACCGAGCGGAGGATGGCGGCGCGGTTGGGGAAGATGCCGACGACGTCGGTGCGGCGTCGGATCTCCTTGTTGAGCCGCTCCTGCGGGTTGTTCGACCAGATCTGACGCCAGTGTTCCCTGGGGAATTCAGCGAAGGCGAGGACGTCGTGGAAGGCGCCGGCGAAGATCTTTGCGGCGTCGGGCCAGCGCTGCTCGAGCACGTCGAGGACGTGAGCGGCTTGCTGGTGCACGCTCGCCTTGTCCTGCTGCAGGAAGATCATGATGGACCAACGCACTCCGAGCTCGTACGCCCTGGATTCGTCGCTTCGGGAAGTCGCGGTGCTCGGGCAGGGCGCGGCTTGCGCTAGGAGTCGGCGGACCTGTAGCGCAGCGACTGGATGAGGGCGGCCAGGGCGGCGGGCGGATGGCGCCGGCTGGGGCAGGACGAGAAGAACCCCGGGAGGAGCGGACACCAATCCTCGAGCACGCGGGTGCGCGTGCCGTTCGCGAGATGTGCTCTTCGGAAGTGAACGCCCGGCCAACGCCGTCGAGCGCGGCGCGGGCGAGCCGATCGCCGCTGCGTTCTACGGCGGGACGCTCGGGATGCTCGGGATCCTCGTGATCGTCATGTGGCGGGATGCCGCGCGGGGACACCGGCTGCTCGCTTCCGACCTCGGTTCCGACGAGGCGCGCCGGATCGGGCGACGTCTTCTCGTCGAACCCGCCGTCCATGCCGTCGCCACCCTTGTGGCTCTGGTTCTTCCGCTGCTGGCTCTGGTGTTCTTCCTTCTCCTCGACGACTTCCTTCTCTGGCCGCGAGAGAGTGGGAGGAGGGATCCACGGGCTCGGACGTGATGCCTCGCGCGCCGCGCCCTTGCGGGTGGTTTCATCGCAGTGCGGCCGGGCTGCCTCGAATCGAGTCGCAGCAGGACCGGGAGCCGGCGCCCGGCGTCAGGGCCTCAGTCGCGCGCGGCGGGGAGCCGGTACGTCTTGATCTTGCGATAGAGCGTCGCCGCTCCGATGCCGAGCTGCTCTGCGGTTCGTGTCCGGTTGCCGTGGTTGGCCCGCAGGACCGCCGCGATGTACTCGCGCTCGATCTCCTGGAGGGTCCGCACGCTGCCGGCAGCCGCCACCGCGGGGAGCGCCAAGCCGACCTCTTCCGGCAGGTCCTCGACGTCGATCCGGTGGCTGCGCGCCAGGACCACCGCCCGCTCGACGGCGTTCTCGAGCTCGCGGACGTTGCCCGGCCAGTCGTGGCGCACCAGCTGCTGCGCGGCGGCGGGCGTGAAGCCGGAGATCTTGCGGCCGAGCCGTGCGCCGGCGTCGACCAGAAACGTGCGCGCGAGCGGGAGGATGTCGTCGCGGCGCTCACGCAGCGGCGGGACACGGATCTCGACCACGCGCAAGCGGTAATAGAGGTCCTGCCGGAAGCGTGCGGCGTGGACCTCGGCGGCGAGGTCACGGTTCGTCGCTGCCACCACCCGCGCGTCCACCTTGCGGCTCTTGTTCTCGCCGACGCGGCGGACCTCGCGCTCCTGGAGCGCTCGCAGCAGCTTGACCTGCATCGCCGGTGGCATCTCGCCGATCTCGTCGAGGAAGATCGTCCCGCCCTGGGCCGCTTCGAACAGGCCTGGGCGATCCTGGGCGGCGCCCGTGAAGGCGCCGCGCGCGTGGCCGAAGAGCTCGCTCTCGAGCAGGCCCTCCGGCACGGCGCCGCAGTTGATCCCGACGAACGGTCCGGCGGTGCGGGTCGAGGCGTCGTGGATCAGGCGCGCCACCCGCTCTTTGCCGACCCCGCTCTCACCGGTGACGAGCACCGTCGAGTCGACCGGACCGACGCGGCGGGCGAGGTCGACGACCCGGCGCATCGCCTCGCTCGCGATCACCATGCCGGCCGGATCGACCTGCTTGGCGACGCGAGGCCCGAGCTCCTGGCGGCGCGCGCGGAGCTTGCGTTCGACTTTGCGCAGCTCGTTCGTGAGGCGCGCGGCGGTTGCCGCGAGACAGTCCTCCGAATAGTAGGGGAGCGCCGCGGCGATCTCGTCGCCCCACTCCGCGCGCGGCCGGGCGACGACGCGACAGACGGCGTCGCCCTTGCCGCGGCAACGGGTTTCGAGCGCGAAGATCTCGCGGTCCCAGACGCGAGACAGGTAGCCGCTCGCGAACCCGGTGAGGGTCCAGCAGACCGGGTGTCCCGCCTGCCCGAGATGGATGAGATGCTGCTCGGCCTCGTAGGAATCCAGCCAGATCGAATCGCCGACCGGCTTCGGCCCTGGCGCGGGATCCCCCTCCGGCGCCACGGCCACGACGAGCCCTTGGAGCGTGTGCAGCCGGCCGCCGGCGTGCCGCCACTCGTCCTCGTCGTCCCACGGGAAGGCGGTGCGCAGCGACTCGGCGGTGCGCCAGCCGTGGGCGAAGCCGAAACGGGTGAGGAGGCCGCGCGCGCCGTTCTCGCCCAGCGTGTCGATCAGGAGCTTGCGCAGCAGCCCGAGCGCGACCGCGTCGAGCAGCAGCGCGCGCTCGCCGGCGAAGCGCAGAAGGCCGCCGCCCGGCTCGAAGCTGAGGAGCTCCCGGAGGTCGAGATCGCGCGCGCGCATGGCGAACCCCTTTCAATGTGAGAGACAACCCTATCAATACGAGCCTACGAGCCGATCGTGGAGGGAGCCAAGACGTTGATTTGCTTGACTAATCAAGTATGGCACGGGGCGTGCTCTTGCTCTTGGCGAGCCCGATGACGGGCGACCTCGACAAGGGAGAGACGACCATGACCCCGCAGACCTGGCAGATCGACAGCGCCCACTCGGGCATTCACTTCTCCGTGCGCCACCTGGTGATCGCCAAGGTGCGCGGGCAGTTCAGCCGCTGGAGCGGCGCGCTCACGGTGCCGGACGGCGACTTCGCGAAGGCCACCGTCGACGTGACGATCGATGCGTCGTCGATCGACACCGGCGTCGCCGACCGCGACGCCCACTTGAAGTCGGCCGACTTCTTCGACGTCGGGAGCTTCCCGGAGCTCACCTTCCGCGGTCGGCGCATCGAGTCCGACGGCGGCGACCGGTTCGTCCTCGTCGGCGACCTCACGATCCGCGGCATCTCCCGCGAAGTGGCGCTCGACGTCGAAAGCGCCGGGCAGACCAAGGATCCGTGGGGCAACGTCCGCGCGGGTTTCAGCGCGAAGACCTCCGTCGACCGCAAGGCGTTCGGCCTCACTTGGAACCAGGCGCTCGAGACCGGCGGCGTGATGGTCGGGGACAAGGTCGAGATCGAGATCGAGGTCGAGGCGGTGCGGCAGGAGGCGAAGGCGGCGGCGTGAGCCCGGCGCCGTGACCCGGGCTCGAATCCGAGGGACGAGGAGAAGAGACATGAATGGCAAGCTCGAGAAGTACGGATCGCTCGTCGCCCGCCTCGCAGTCGCCGCGATCTTCCTTCACGGCGGCTGGGGCAAGCTCGGCGGGCTCGACGGGACCGCCGCTTTCATCGCTTCCAAGGGGCTGCCCGCGCCGGCGCTCGGCGCGATCTTCGCGGCGCTGCTCGAGCTCTTCGGCGGCCTCGCGCTCGCGCTGGGCATCGGCACCCGTTGGGTGGCCCTGGCTCTCGCGATCTTCCTGGTGCCCGTGACCATCTTCTTCCACAACCCCTTCGGGCTCGAAGGCGCGGCGGCGCAGCTGCAGTGGATCCAGGTCTACAAGAACCTGGCGATCGCCGGCGGCCTGCTCGCCTTCACCGCCTTCGGGGCCGGGCCGCTCGCGCTCGAAGCGCGGGCGCGCCGGCCTCGGCAGCCCGGGTCACTGGGCTTCCGTTCGGACACCCGGATGAACCCGCAGGTCTGACCAGCAGTCCGAGGCGGCATCGAGCCGGCTGGCTCGGCGCGTCGGGACTTGGCGTGGTGTGAGTGCAAGGGAGCGGCGCAGAAGGGATTCGCCATTCGACGGCCATGACCGGCCGTCGAATCCGGATCCGGA
>CAYZBH010000010.1:0-70354 GCA_964476605.1 uncultured Thermoanaerobaculia bacterium
CCTTCATCAGGAACTCGCGCCCGCGCATGAGGCCGAAGCGGGGGCGGATCTCGTCCCGGAACTTGGTCTGGATCTGGTAGAGGTTGAACGGGAGTTGGCGGTAGCTCTTGACGTCCCGTCGCACGATGTCCGTGATCACTTCTTCGTGCGTCGGACCGAAGCAGAATTCGCGCTCGTGCCGGTCGCGAATGCGCAGGAGCTCCTTGCCGTACTTCTGCCAGCGGCCCGATTCCTGCCAGAGCTCCGCCGGCTGGATGGCCGGCATCGAGAGCTCCACCGCGCCGGCCGCGTTCATCTCCCGGCGAACGATCGCCATCAGCTTCGCGAGGCTCCGCAGACCCGAGGGGAGGTAGGTGTAGATCCCCGCCGCGACCTTCTTGATCATCCCCGCGCGCACCATGAGCTGATGCGACACCACCTCGGCGTCGCTCGGCACCTCGCGCGTCGTGTGCAGGTAGTAGCGGCTCCAGCGCGTCATCGTTTCTGCCGCTTCTGGACGCGCGCGAAGAGGCGCGCCGAGTCCCGCATGCAATCCATCATCGTCTCCTCCAAGGCTCCTACCCTGGGCTCCAGGCTCCGCGCCTTGCCGAAGGCGTCGCGCGCGCCGTTCTCCTCTCCCGCCGCGAGCAGCGCCATGCCGAGGTGCGTCAAGGTCGTCGGCGACGAAGCGAGCTCGTTCGAGCGGTTCAGGAACTCGACCGCCTGGCCGAATTCCCGCCGCTTGTAGTGCACCCAGCCGAGCGCCGCGAGCGGGAACTGCTTCAGCTCGTCGGGCGACAGGTCGAGCGCGCGCTGCGCGTACTCGAGGGCGCGATCGAGGTCCTCTTCCATCTCGGCCAGGTTGTAGGCCATCTCGTAGTAGGCGATGGCGCGCGAGAAATTGGTGGAGCCGTTCTCGAGCAGGGACTGGCCGATGCGGTTCCCCTCGCGGAACTTCCCCTCGCTGCGCAGCGCCGCGATCAGCGCCGCCGAGGCGGTCGCGCGCAGCATCTCGCCCGGGTTCGACTCGAGCACGCGGCGTGCCGCGCCCTCCAGCTCCTGCCAACGGTCGAGCGACAGGCAGAGCACCGCGAACGACATCAGCAAGGTCGGATTGCCCGGCTCGCAGGCCACCGCCTTCTGGCAGGCGGTGAGCGCCTTCTCCCGCTCGCCGCGTTCGCGATGCTCCTCGGCCTTCCGCATCCACTCCGCCGCCTCCTTGCCGACGTCCGGGAGCGGCGCGCCGGATCCACCGGAGAGGAACTGCACGAGATCCTGGTAGCGCAGGCGGCGAGGGTTCAGCCGTTGCGCCTCGCGGAAGGAGGCGAGCGCCTTCTTGTTCCAGTGGCGATCGAGGTAGGCGAGGCCGAGGAGATAGTGGGCTTCTTCGAAAGCCGGGTCCAGGCGCACCGCCTCGCGCAGGCAACGGATGGCCTGCTCCGCCTGTCCCATCTCGTAGCGGCAGTTCCCGAGCAGGTAGAGCGCCTGCGGCACACGATCCAGCTCGAGCGCCCTCTCGAGGAAGGTCACCGCGCGGGTCAGCTCTCCCTGTGCCGCGTAGACCGCACCGAGGCTGAAGTGCGGGAGGAAGGCGTCCGAATACTCCACCACCGCCTGCTTGAGAAGTGATTCGGCGCGCGCCTCCTCGCCGTGCTCGTGGCAGATCACGCCGGAGAAGACCAGCGCCTCGAAGTGGTCGGGCTTCGACTCCAGCACGCGCTGGAAGTAGGCGAGCGCGGACTCGCTATCTCCTTCGTTGAACGCCGTCTCCCCCAGGAAGAGCGCGAGCTCGTAGTTCGTGCGATCCAACTTGTAGGCCTGCTCGAGACTGGCGCGGGCTCGCTCGACGTCGAAGGCGAAGAGCGCGTACTCGGCGTCGTCCAAGTGCTGGAAGAAGAGCTTCGGCCGATTGCCCTGGTAGAGCGCCACCACGCGGTCTTTGATGGACATGAAGCGCTCGCGCTTCTCGAGCGCGCGCAGCTGATAGTCCATCTTCGATTCCCAGAGGTCCGCCCACTCCTCGCGCCCGATGAGTCTCCGCCTCTCCAGCAGCTCGCGCAAGGTCGCGAATCCGGTCTGCGAAACGAGCAGGTTCTTCTCCTGCTTCTGCACCGCCGCGACCAGCTTCTGCACGGTCTCGGCGGTTCGCTTCACGGCCTCCTCCAGGATCGAGATCCGCTCGAGCAGGTGCTCGTCCAGCGAGAACTCCGCTCCGCGCTCGTCCTCGAACTGCTCGGCCTCGCCACTCGCCGCGCCGGAGATGACCAGCAGCTTCTGATGGCAGCGGACGCAGTACTCCCGCTCGGAGAGATTCTCCGCGCCGCAGGCTTGGCAGAGAACCTCCGCCGCGTCAGGCGTAGGCGTAGAAGCCACGTCCGCTCTTGCGTCCGAGGAAGCCGGCGTCGACCATCTTCACGAGCAGGGGGCAGGGCCGGTACTTCGGGTCCCCCAGGCCTTGGTGGAGCACGCGCAGGATGTCGAGGCAGACGTCGAGGCCGATCAGGTCCGCGAGCGCGAGCGGACCCATCGGGTGGTTCATTCCGAGCTTCATCACCTCGTCGATCGCCTCCGCCTTGCCGACTCCCTCCTGGAGGCAGAAGACGGCTTCGTTGATCATCGGCGCCAGGATCCTGTTCGACACGAATCCGGGACAGTCGTTCACCTCGACCGGCGTCTTGCCCAGACGCCGCGTCGTCTCCTCGACTCGATCGTAGGTCTCCTGCGACGTCGCGAGCCCGCGGATGATCTCCACCAGCTGCATGAGAGGCACCGGGTTCATGAAGTGCATGCCGATGAAGCGGTCCGGACGCCCCGTCGCCGCGGCCAGCCGAGTGATCGAGATCGAGCTCGTGTTGCTCGCGAGGACAGCCTGAGGCGCGAGCAGGCGTCCGAGCTCCTCCAGCACGGCGCGCTTCACCTCTTCGCGCTCGACGACCGCCTCGACGACGAGCTCGCATCCGGCGAGCGCGCCGAGCTCCCCGGTCGTCGCGAGCCGCCGTCGCGCCGCATCCCTCGCGTCGCCGGAGAGCTTTCCCTTGGTGACCAGCTTCTCGAGGCTCTTCTCGATGCCCGCGGTTCCCTTGGCGAGCGCCGCCGGCGCTACGTCCACCAGCGTCACATCGAAGCCCGCCTGCGCGGCCACTTGGGCGATGCCACTCCCCATGGTGCCCGCGCCGACCACGCCGAAGCTGCGGATTTCCATCACGACCTCCTCGAGTCGCTCAGCCTAGCAATCTCCGCGGGGTTTCAGGCAAGCGATGCACCGTCGAGCTCGAACCAGGGCTCGAGGCGGCCGAACTTGGTGCGCAGCGCGGCGCCCATCCCGACCAGCGTTGCCGCCGTCCAGCACCAGATCCCGAGATAGGGCGCGAGCTTGAGGAGCCCGAGGAGGATCAGCCCCAGAACGGCCGCGTGCAGATGCAGCGGTCGGCGGCCGAAGCGGGTCGCGAGGAAGCCGCCGAAGGCGTGGAAGACCGCGACCATCCCCCAGAGCTTGAGCATCAGCGCCAGCAGGACGACGAGGACCATCATGGGCGCGGCGAGCAACCCCGGGAGCCAGGCCGAGAAGAGGAGCGCGGCGAGCACCAGTACCGCCACGAAGACGAGCCCGGCACCGAAGCTCTTGAGCGGCTCGAGCGCCACCTCCTCCGAGGTTCGCACGAGCGGTCTCCCGGCGGTCGCGAAGAGCATCAAAGTCAGCGCGAGCCAGGCGGCGACGAGCCCCAGCTTCGCGGCGATCACCAGTGCCGAGCCGGGCGCGAGCCCCAAGCTCGGGCCTTCGAGAAGGGTCAACCAGGCGCGGGACACGCTGGGATAGGCGACCGCGCGCCCCGCGATGCGCGCGCCTGGGCTCGCCATCAGCCGGCCGCCGAGCACGAGCGCGTCCCCGTCCAGCACGGCGCGCGAGGAGAGCACGAGATCTCCTCCCAGGACCGTCACCGCGCCGACGATGCGACCGCCGACGACCACGGAGCCGTTCACGGCCGTGACTCCCGCGAGCGCCTCCCCTTCGATCTCGACGTCGCGGCCCACGGAAACGATCTGATGGCGCGCGACGCTCCCGACTTCGAGGCGGAGCCCGGTCCCGCGCGGCTCCTCCGCGAGCGCGGCGCCGGCGAGCGCCAAGCAGGCGACGGCGCCGCGGAGGCGGCGCCGGGCGGTCGACGTCATGCGCCGGAGTCTATCGGGATCCGCGCCGCGCGCGGGCGGCCTTCCGGCGAGGCGAGCGAATCAACCGGAAGAGGAGCAGGTTGAGCGCCACGAGGAGCAGCACCACGGCCGCCACGTTGGCCCGCGAAGCCGCGAGCCACCCCGCCAGGCCCACTCCCAGACCCTGCCACGAGGCGCCCACCAGCCCGGCCCCGGCGAGGAGCGCCGACTCCGCGAGGCGCGCCAGCGCGACGAAGGCCGAGATTCCCGGAGCCTGCGGCTCGAGCCCGGCTGCGGCATTCCCGAGCAGAATCGCCGAAAGCCCGCCGAGCAGGAGCAGGAGCGCCGCCGGCCAACGCCAGGAGCGCGCGGTGCGCGCTTCCCAGGCGGCGGGCGGAAGCGCGCGCATGACCTCGGCCGCGAACCCCTCGCGCGCCGAGACGCGGGCCGAGGCCAGTCGATCGCCCAGGCGCGCGAGCCGATCCCGTTCGGCGCGGCAAGACGCGCACTCCGCCAGGTGGACGTCGACCTCGGCGCGCTCGTCGGGAGCCAGCGCGCCGTCGACGTCGAGGTCGAGCGCTTCCTTGATCCGTTCGTGGTCGAAGGCGAGGGCGGTCATCGGTCGTTCTCCGGCTCGAGTCGCTGCTTCAGCAGCTGCCGCGCCCGGAACAGCTTGTTCTTCACCGTTCCGAGGGGCATCTTCTTCATCTCGGCGATCTCCTCGTAAGCGAGCTCACCGTAGTGTCGCAACAGGATCAACTCACGGTACTCCCAGGGCAGACTCTCGATAGCGGCGCGAATGGAGGCCCCCAACTCCTGCCCTTCGAGCATCTCGAGCGCGCTCGCGTCGGTCGCCGGAAGGTCGAGATCGGGCATCGAATCGGCGCCGTCGTCCGCGCGGCGCGAGATGGGCACCAGTTGAATGCGCCGCTTGCGCAGCACGTCGATCGCCGCGTTCTGCGCGACGCGAAAGAGCCAGGTCGAGAAACGATACTGGCTGTCGAAGCGATCGAGGGCCTGATACACGCGAAAGAAGACCTCCTGCGCCAAGTCGTGCGCCTCGTCCAGGTTGCGCACCATGCGGTACAAGTAGCTCACCAACCGCGACTGGTAGCGCTCGACCAGGGTGCCGAAGCGCTCCCGGTCCCCAGAGAGGACCGACCGCACCAGCTCCTCGTCGGCGATCTCGAGAGGCTCACGCGGCATCACTTGCTACGTTCCCTCCCTCCGAAAAGTTGCAGCCGAGCTCCGCCCGCGCTTCCCAGCCGTACTCATAAGTCATTGAAGCCCAGAGGCTTCTCGCACGGAGAGGATCCGGTCACCGGCCTCGACGAGATCCAGGATCTCCTCCCCTCCGACCACCTCGCCGAAGAGGGTGTACCCGCCGTCCAGGTGAGGCTGAGGGGCCAGGGTGATGAAAAACTGGCTCCCTCCAGTGTCCGGTCCCGAGAGCGCCATGCCCACCGCACCTCGCCGATAGCGCAACCGGTTGATCTCGTCCCGGAGAGCGTACCCCGGACCCCCCCAGCCATCACCGCGCGGATCGCCGCCTTGGATCACGAAGTCCGGCACCACGCGGTGGAAGGTGAGCCCGTCGAAGAACCCCTGGCCCGCCAGCTTGAGGAAGGAGAGGCAGGTGAGCGGCGCCTCCGGACAGTCGAGCCGGAGCCGGAGCTCCCCGCGTTCGGTCGTCAGCACCACCGCGCGGGGGCGGTCCGCCTGCTCGAGAGCGAGCTGGTAATAGGGCGTCTCGTGTTCGAGAGCCGTCGGGCTGACCTCCCGCGTCCCCCCGCCGAGCTCCCGCAGCACCCGCGCCGCTTCCCGCCGGACGAGATAGTCCGCTCCCTCGAGGCGTCCCTCCAGCCACTCGACAGCGGCCGGTCGGTCGCCCGCGCTGGCGCCCGCGCGAGCCGCCACGGCGCGCACCGCGGCCAACCGCGCGTCGTCGATGCCGTCGTCGCGCGCCGTCTCGAAGGCCTCGATGAGCCGTATCGCGGGGAGCAGCGGCGCTTCCACCAGTGCGTCGAAGGCGGTCGCCCGGATTGCCGGATCCAGGTCCGCCAGCGCCGCCGCCGCGATCTCGCCAGCCGCCTCGGGTCGCGCCGCCAGCCGGGCCTCCAGGGCCGCCACGCGCACCATCGGTTCGCGATCGACGGCCAGACGGTCGAGCTCTTCCTGAGCGGCCAGGAGCCCCGCCGCCTCGGCCGCCCGCGCCCGAAGCCGACGCTCCTCGGAGCCCACGGCCGCGAGCAGGCAGGCTCGCGCCTCTTCGCGGCCCGCGCGCGAGAGAGCGAGCAGCGCGAGCTCCCGCTCGCGCTCCGAGCCCCGCTCGAATCGACCCAGCACCGCGGCGCGGAGATCTGGATCGCCGAGCCAGGCCGACGAGGCCTCGATCGCCGCCGCGCGCACGCCGGGCAGAGGGTCTGCCACGAGCCGGACCAGCACCGGAGCCCACTCGAGGGGAGGCAGGGCTTTGGCCCGGGTCAAGATCCGTCGCGAGGCGCCGAGGGTCTGGATGCGGACGGCGGGAGAGCCGTCCGCGAGACCGGCGGCCAGCGCTGCGAGCTCCTCGACACCGCCGAGATCGCCCAGGCCCCGGGCCGCCCAGGCCCGGATGCGGGGGTCGGCGTCCCCGAGCAGGGCCCTGAGCGCCTCGGCCCCTTCGGGCCGCGGCTCGCGCGCCAGAGCGTAGGCGGCTCCTTCGCGCACCTTCGGATCGTCGCTCGACGCCAGGAGCTCGGACGCGACGCCCGGCGTGGTCTCGCCCGGGAACCGGAACAGAAACGGTGCGAGCCGGAGCGCCGCATCCGCGGGCGCCAAGGCGCCCAGGGGCCGGCGCACCTCCGCGAGCGGGGCGCCGAGCTTTCCGAGCGCCTCGACCGCCAGGCCGCCGACCTCCGGGTCGTCATCCACGGTCGCCCGGACCAGCGCCGGCCGGGCCTCGGCGTCCCCGAGCTCGCCCAAGGCGAAGGCGGCCGCCCGCCGGATCCGCGCTTCTCCATCGACGAGCAGGCCCTGCAGCATGCCACGCCCACGGGGGTCGCCGATGCGACCGAGCGCGACCGCCAGGGCCTCGCGAACCCTCGCGTCGCCGTCGAGAAAGAAGGCGAGCGCCCGCGCGTCGAACCGTCGCTGGTCGGCGAGCATGGCGAGGAGGACCTCCGCCTGCCCTGGGACGCCGGGCGCGGCCCGGGTCGCCGGCCCTCGCGTGGGAGGCCCTGGCGACCGCGTGGCGCAGCCCGCGAGGCCGCTCGCGAGGCCGCCCGCGAGGAGACCCGCGAGGAGGCCGGCCAGCGACGGCGCGAGCCCCGAAGAGGCTCGACCAGCTCGTGGGCGCGCTTCGATCATGCGGCATGCTAAGCAGCGGCACCGGCCGGGCGCAAGGCGCGGGCTAGAATGCGCCGGATGTCGACCGCCACCGCGCTCCGTTTCCGGGGGCTCAGCCGCCGCTTCGGGCGCCTCAAGGTCCTCGAAGAGGTGTCCGGAGAGGTCCACGCCGGGGGGGTGCTTTTCGTTACCGGCGCGAACGGCTGTGGCAAGTCGACCCTCCTGCGCTGTCTCGCGGGGCTCCTGGCGCCGGACCGGGGAGAGATCGAGCTCACCCTCGGCGGGAGCCCCGTCGGCGCCGTGGAGCGCCGCCGGGGCGTCGGCTTCGTGGCCCCCGACCTGACCTTCTACGACGAGCTCACGGCCCAAGAGAACCTCGAGTTCTTCGCCCGCCTCAGACGCACGCCGATCGCCCGTCCGCTCGAGCTCGCCGACCGCCTGGGCCTCCCGCTCGACCGCCACGTCGCGGCGCTCTCCTCCGGCATGCGTCAACGCCTTCGCTGGCTCTTCGCGCTGCTCGGCGAACCGGCTCTGCTGCTCCTCGACGAGCCCTTCCAGAACCTCGACCCCGGGGGCGAAGCCGAGCTCCGCGGGATCCTCGCGAACCGGCTCTCGGAGGGCGGCCTGGCCGTCATCGCGAGCCCCACGCCCCTCTCCGTCAACCATGTCGAGCAAGAGCTCCGCCTGGGTCGCTGAGTCCGTCGCGGTCTTCCGCAAGGACTGGCGGACGGAGCTCCGGACCCGCTACTCCGTCGCGACGCTGCTGCTCTTCGCCGTCACCTCCCTGGTCGTCGTCAGCCTTTCCCTCGGTCCGGTCGGCGCCTCCCCGGAGGACCGCGTCTGGGTGGCGCCGGTGGTGCTCTGGATCATCCTCCTCTTCGCCGCGACGCTCGGCCTGCCACGCGCCTTCGTGCGCGAGGAGGAGTCGCGCACGGCGACCGCGCTCCGCCTCGCGGCGACGCCTTCGGCGCTCTTCGCGGGCAAGCTCCTCTACTGTGTGACCCTGGTCTTCGCCCTCGAGATCGTCGTCTCGCCCCTCTTCCTGGCGGCCCTCCAGGTGGAGATCGACCACCCTTGGAGCTTCGTCGCCGCCCTCGCGGCGGGCGGGTTCGGTCTCGCCGCCGCGAGCACGCTCGTCGCCTCGATCGTCGCGCAGGGGGAGGGCAAGGCGACCCTCTTCGCCGTCCTCGCCTTCCCGGTGCTCGTCCCCCTGCTGCTGCTCGCGATCACCGTCACCCGCTCCGCGCTCGGGGGCCCCCCGTCCGCTGGGGTCCTGGTGCAGCTCCTTATGTATGATGGCGTGGTTTCGGTCGCCGGGTTCATGCTCTTCCCGGCGGTGTGGACGCCATGAGACGCTTCGGCCCCTGGTTGCTCTGGATCTGGATCTCGGCGGTGATCGTCGGGGCGTTCTACTACGCTCCGCTGGCCCAAGGCTTCGGCGGCTACGATCAGGCGGCCGGGACCGATCCTGGCCACGCCAGCCGGATCCTCTACTTCCACGTCCCGATGGCCTGGGTCGCCTTCGTCGCCTTCATCTCCGCCGGCGTGTGGAGCGTTCTCTACCTCGCGCGCGGCCGGCGATCGGAGGATGACCTCCGCGCCGCGGCCGCCGTCGAGCTCGGGCTCGTCTTCGGCACCCTCGCGACGGCGACCGGCGCGATGTGGGCGAAGGCCATGTGGGGCGCCTACTGGAACTGGGACCCCAGACAAACCTCGGTCTTGATCGCGCTCCTCTTCTACGCCGCCTACGTCGCGCTCCGGGGCGCCATCGCCGACGGACCGACGCGGGCTCGTCTCTCCGCGGCCTATGCCGTCCTCGGCCTGGCCGTGGCGCCGTTCCTCTTCTTCGTGCTGCCCCGGCTCGGATTCACCTTGCATCCGGAACCGGTGCTCAACGCCCAGGGGAAGATCCAGATGGATTCCCGGATGCTGCAGGTCCTGCTCGCGAGCCTGGCGGGTTTCACCGCCCTCTTCTTCTGGATGCACGCTCTTCGCACGCGCGTGCAGCGTGTCCTTGACGAACGCGAAGGAGCCTGATCATGTCGAGCGGACCCGGCTGGGTCGTGGCCGTGAATCTCGTGATCTGGACCGGTCTCTTCCTGTACCTGGTCCGACTGGAGCGGCGTCTCGGCCGCAAGGACGGAGAGAGATGAGTCGACGCGCGTACTATGTCCTCGGGGTGGCCCTGCTGATGGGCTTCGTCAGCTTCTCCCTGGTCGCCTTCCGGAGCAGTCTCACGCCCTACGTGAGCTTCGCCGAGGCGACCCGCAGCGGCCGCACGGTTCAGGTCGCGGGCGGGCTCGACAAGGGGAGCGCGAGCTACGACGAGGCGGAGTCGGCGCTCCGCTTCACGCTCCTCGATCCGGCGACCCAGACCCGCCTCAAGGTGCGCTACAAGGGGGTCCGGCCGGCGAACTTCGAGGATGCGATCAGCATCGTCGCCATCGGCAGCTACGATCGCGCGGACGGCGAGTTCGACGCGACCAAGCTCCTCGTCAAGTGCCCCAGCAAGTATCAGGGCGCGGAAGTCACGAAGACCTACTCCTGATGCGCGCCCTCGCCGGCTTCTACCTCCCCGGTGCCCTCACCCTCTGGTGCGGGCTCTTCTTCGCGCTCGCGGCGCTCTGGGGCTACGCCGCGGAGCTGCGGGGCGACGCCACCGCTCGCCGCTTCGCACGCCGCGCCTACACGTTCTTCGCCATCTCGATGGTCCTCGCGGGCGTGGTGATGGCGCTCGCGCTCGCGCGCCGCGACTTCCGCATCGAGTACGTCTTCCAGTACTCCGGGCTCGACCTTCCGGGTCACTATCAGGTCGCCGCGTTCTGGGCCGGTCAGAAGGGGAGCTTCCTCATCTGGCTCATCTGGGGATCCCTGCTGGGGCTTCCGCTGTTGCGCACGAGCGGGCGCTTCGAAGCGCCCGTCATGGGGATCTACACCCTCACCCAGCTCGGGGTGCTGCTCATCCTGGTGCGCGAGAACCCCTTCCTGATGCTCGGCGAGGCGCCGCTCGACGGTCAGGGGTTGAATCCCCTGCTCCAGGACGACTGGATGGTGATCCACCCGCCGATCATGTTCATCGGCTACGCCCTCTCGGCGGTGCCGTTCGCGATCGCGATGGCGGCGCTCTGGAAGCGCGACACGAGCGAATGGGCGCGCCGCGCCTTCCCGTGGGCCCTCGCCGGCTTCCTGGTGCTCGGAACGGCGATCCTGATGGGCGGTTACTGGGCGTACAAGACTCTCGGATGGGGCGGCTACTGGGGGTGGGACCCGGTGGAGAACGCCTCGCTCATCCCTTGGCTCCTGGGGACGGCGCTCATCCACGGGCTCTACCTCGAGCGCTCCAAGGGACGCTACCGGAAGGCCAATCTCGTTCTCGCTTCGCTCGTCTACCTCTCGGTGCTCTACGGGACCTTCCTGACCCGCAGCGGCGTTCTCGCCGATTTCTCCGTCCACAGCTTCGTGGACCTCGGGATCTCCGGCTGGCTGATCGGCCTCATGCTCTTCTTCGTCGGCATGGCGATCTACCTGCTGACGACCCGGTTGGGGAAGGTCGAGAGCGCGCCGAGCGAGGATCCGGTGCTGGCTCGCGGCACGTTCGTCATGCTCTCGACGATCGTCGTCCTGACCTCGGCCCTGGTGGTGACCGCGGGAACGTCGGCACCCCTCCTGACGCGGTTCATGGAGAGCCCGGGTCAGGTCGGACCGGAGTTCTACAATCGCGTCAACTTCCCGCTCGCTCTCATGGTCGCCGCGCTTCTCGGCCTCGTGCCCTACCTCACTTGGCGCGGCGAAGTCGGTCTCGGAGCGCTGCTGCGTCGTGCCCGCATTCCGCTCGGCGCCGCCGTGATCGTGGCGATCGGAGCCGTCGCCTGGCAGCTCCGCGATCCGTTCCACGTCCTCTTCGTCTTCCTGGCGACGCTCGCCCTCGCGACCAACCTCCAGAAGACGATCGAGTTGGCTCGCGCGAACGGCATGGCGCGGGCAGGCGGCTATCTCGCCCACGTCGGTGTCGGCATCATCCTCCTCGGCTTCCTGGCGTCGTCGGCCTACGACGAGAGCGTCAAGGTCACACTCGCGCAGGGCGTTCCGCAGCAGGTCGGAGAGATGACTCTCACCTTCAACCGCTTCGTGCCCCGGACCGCGACGTCGCGCGAGAGCATGGAGGTCGCGGTCGAACGTGGCGGCAAGCGCTTCCTCGCCTACCCGAAGATGTTCGTGAACGACCGGACGCAGCAGTTGATGGTCAACCCCTACGTCGAGAGCACCTTCGTCGCCGACCTCTACTTCTCCCCGCTCGAGTACGATCCCGGAGAGGGTGCGGGCTCCGTCCGGCAGCTGCAGCTCGCGAAAGGCGAGGAGAAGGCGCTCGGCGCTCTCAGGGTCCGCTTCCTCGGCTTCAACATGAACCGCAACGGCAACGCGTTGGCCCAGATGACGCAGGGCAAGCCGGTCGAGATCGGCGCCCAGATCGAGGTCCAGCGGGGCGATGACGTCGCGCAGCTCGAGCCGGTCTACCGCTTCCAGGGCTCCGGCCAGGTCGAGTTCCCGGCGCTTCAGCTGCCCGGTGGCGGTCGCGTCGCGGTGGGCGCCATCAATGCCTCCGCGGGAGCGGTGGAGCTCCTCGTCGACACGGGCGACACGGCCGGGACGCCGGCGCGACTCTCGCTCGACGTGACACACAAGCCGCTGATCAAGCTCGTCTGGTATGGCCTCTACGTGGTTCTCGCGGGCGGGCTGCTGGCGCTCTCCCAGAGGCTGCGCCAAGTCGTCACGGCGGCGGCTCCCGCCGCCGCCGACTGACGTTCGAGCCGGTCTCAGGTTCCGAGCGCCAGACGGTCGGCGAGGAGCCTCGGCAGGCCCGCCTTGAGAATGCGTTGCTGCGCGCGCTCGACCGCATACGAGACGCGGAACCAGCGTACCGTTCGTTTCTCGGAGTCGTAGGTCATGAAGGCGGCGCGTGGGTCGCGATCGCGAGGCTGCCCGATCGATCCCGGATTGATCAGATACCGCGCGCCGGCCTCGAGTTGAATCACGCCGGTCTCGCCCCGCAAGAGCGCCACTCGCACCTCGCGCCCCTGCAGAACGAAGATCGACGGGACGTGCGTGTGCCCGAAGAACACGAGCTCGGCGGGGTAGTTGTCGAAGATCTCCCAGGCCTCGTACATCGAGAACACGTAGGTGTCTTCGTCGAGCGGTGAGCCGTGGCAGATCGTGAAGCCCCCGGGCACTTCGAGCGGCCCGGGCGCGAGCTCGCGCACGAAGCGCAGGTTCGCGGACGTCAGGTGCTCGCGGGTCCATTCGGCGGCAGCGAGCGCGGCGTGATTGAAGTTCCCGCCATCTTCCAGACCCGCCACGACCTTGTCGTGGTTGCCTCGAATGCGGTGCACCACGCCCGAAAGCTCCCGTACGGCTTCCACCACTTGGTTTGGGCCGGCACCGTAGCCCACCAGGTCGCCCAGCACGAGAACCTCGTCGAAGCGCTTGCGCCGCACGCGGCGCAGGACCGCCGACATCGCTTCGGCGTTGCCGTGCATGTCGGAGAGGATCAGGTAGTGCACGCCCTCTCCTCGATTCTCAGCGCCAGCCGCGACGCAACCTCCTCGGCGGCCTCGTTCGCTCCCACGTCGATCTTGAGATCCGCCTGCGCGTAGGCGGGAAGGCGCTCGCGGAAGAGGTCGAAACCCCCCGTCTCGTCGCGAAAGAGCGGCCTGTCCATCTTCCCCTTGGCCCCGATGCGCGCCACGATCGTCGCATAGCTCGGATTCAGCCAGACGACCACTGCCCGCGCCCGGGCGAGCTCGAGATTGTCCGCGAAAGTCAGGGTCCCGCCGCCGGCCGCGATCACCGCCGGATCGGCCGTCAGGACCTCGGCGAACACGGACTTCTCGAGCTCCCGGAAGCGCGCCTCGCCGCGGCGCTCGAAGAGCTCGCGAATCGAGGCGCCGGCGCGGCGTTCGATCTCGGCGTCGAGGTCGACGAACGGCCACTCGAGACGCCGGGCGAGGAGCCTCCCCACCGTGGTCTTCCCAGCCCCCATGAAGCCGGTCAACACGATCCTCATGGCCGCGCTACGGCGGCGAGAAGCCGGCAGTTCGCCCCGATGTCGCCGCGGCAGACGGCCGCGAGGACCGCCACCGCGTCGGCTCCGGCCGCGAGCACGGAGCGGAGATTGTCCGCATCGATCCCGCCGATCGCGATCAGGGGCTTTCTCGTCTCCCGGCGCAGCGCCGAGAGACCCTCGATCCCGATCACCGGATCAGCGTTCCGCTTGCTCGACGTCGGGAAGATGGGTCCGAGCGCGATCCAATCCGCCGCGGGATCCCGATCGGCGGCGAGCAGCTGCTCTCGCCCGTGCGTCGAGAGGCCCACGGCCCGATCGCCGCGAAGCAGCTCGCGTACCGCCGCCACGGGGAGATCCTCCTGGCCGAGGTGCACGCCGGAGAAGGGAAGTGCCGCCGCGACATCGACGCGATCGTCGATCCAGAGCGCTCCCGTCCATCCCTCGAGGGCGCGCAAGCAGGCTTCTGCCTCGCGATAGAGATCGCGATCGGCGAGGCGTTTCGCGCGCAGCTGAATGAGCTCGAGACCCGCCTCCGCCATCTCCACCACCGCTGCCGAGAGGCCGCGCGGCGCCAGGGCCTCGGCGTCGGCGATGGCGTAGATCGGCGACGGACGCGGCCTGACGGCACTGTTCACAGGCCTTCGCCTTCGGATCGCTTCCGGCGTTCCGCGAATCTCTCCATGAAGCGTGTCGAGAGCCGCCCCTGCCGAAAGTCCGGATCCCGCATGATCTCCCGATGCAGCGGGATCGAGGTCTTGATGCCCTCGACGACGAAGAAGTCGAGGGCCCGCTGCATGCGGGCGATCGCGTCGCTGCGGCTGCCCGCGTGGACGATGAGCTTCGCGACCAGCGAGTCGTAGTGCGGCGGAATGACGTAGTCCTCGTAGCCGTGCGTGTCCACGCGGACACCCGGCCCTCCCGGGACGTGGAACGTCTGCAGACGGCCGGGCGACGGGGCGAAGGAGCGCGGGTCCTCCGCGTTGATCCGGCACTCGATGGCGTGCCCCCGTGGCTGGTATCCGGAGGGGATCCCCAATGGCTCACCGGCAGCGACTCGGATCTGGAGCCGCACGAGATCGACGGCGCTCACCATCTCGGTGACCGGATGCTCGACCTGGATGCGCGTGTTCATCTCCATGAAGTAGAAGCTGCCGTCGCGGTCGAGCAGGTACTCGATGGTCCCGGCGTTCTGGTAGCCGACCGCCTTGGCGAGCCGGATCGACGCTTCTCCCATGCGCGCTCGGAGCTCGGCGTCGAGCGCCGGCGACGGCGCCTCTTCGATCAGTTTCTGATGCCGCCGCTGGATCGAGCACTCGCGCTCGCCCAGATGGATCACCGAACCGTGCGCGTCACCAAAGACCTGGAACTCGATGTGGCGCGGCTCCTCGAGGTACTTCTCCAGATAAACCGAGCCGTCTCCGAACGCCTTCTCGGCCTCGGCCGACGCGGTCGCGAACTGCCCCTCGATCTCCTCGCGGCTGCGCACGATCCGCATGCCCCGTCCGCCACCGCCTGCCGCCGCCTTGAGGATCACCGGAAAACCGACCTGCGCCGCGAGCTCCGCCGCCTCCTCGGACGATGCCAACGGCTCGGTGCTCCCCGGAAGCACCGGAACGCCCGCGGCGACCGCCGTCTGGCGCGCCTTGGCCTTGTCGCCCATGGTGCGGATGACGTCGGGCGGCGGACCGATCCAGGCGAGGCCGCAGTCCCGGAGCACCTCCGCGAAGTGGGCGTTCTCGGCCAGGAAGCCGTAGCCGGGATGGACCGCGTCCGCCCCCGTGATCTCCGCCGCGGAGACGATGCTCGAGATGTTCAGGTAGCTCTGTGACGACGGCGCCGGACCGATGCAGACCTCCTCGTCCGCGTAGGTGACGTGGAGACTGTCCCGGTCGGCGGTGGAATAGACGGCGACGGTCGGGAGACCCAGCTCCCGACAAGCCTGGATCACTCGCAGCGCGATCTCGCCGCGATTCGCGATGAGGATCTTCTTGAACATCGACCGCTCGTCAGTCGGCGCGCACGCCGAAGAGCGGCTCCCCGAATTCGATCGGCTGCGCGTTCTTCGGGTAGATCTCCACCACCACGCCGTCCGCGTCGCTCTCGATCTCGTTCATCAGCTTCATCGCTTCGACGATGCAGAGCACCTGCCCCTTGCGGATGCGGTCGCCGGGTCGAACGAACGGATCGGACTCGGGATTGGGCGCGGCGTAGAAGGTGCCGACGATCGGAGAAGTCACCACGTGCAGACCCTGCGCCCTCGCCTCGTGCGCCGCTTCGGGGGCGGGCGCCTCGCCCGCGGGCCCCGGCGGCGCGATCGGCGTGCTGGCCGGGACGATCGATTCGACCCGTGCCGCTGGGAGCTCCGGCGACTGGGCGGCAAGACCGCCGCTGATCTTGATCCGGAATCCCGCGCGCTCGATCTCGACCCCCTGCAGCCGATGCTGCGAGACCAGCTGGATGAGCTCCTTGATCTGCTCGTAGGTCATCATGCGTCTCAGCTCGCTGTTCGACCCGGGCGAGGACGGTGCCCGAGGTCCGTTAGATCAGCTCTTCCTCTAGCCCGAGGCGAGCGCGGCGCAGCTCGAAGCGAGCGCGCCCCAAGTTTCCGTTCGGCGCCAGCGCGAGGAGCAGATAATAGCCCGCGGCGACGGCACTGACGAGAAACGTCATGCGCTCCGCCACCACGGTGAACTGCTGGACCTCGCCGACCGAGAGCTCCTGCTGCTGGGTCGAGATGGCGCGAATCTGCGCGATCAGCTCGGCCGCAACCGCCTCCAGATCGAGCTCCGGGCTGGCGCTCACCGATTCGACCGGGATGCCGTCCCGGTCGACCAGAGAGAGCGCGACCGCGCCCTCGATGCGTCCGCTGATCGTGCCCAAACGCTCCAGGAACATGCTTCTTCAGGCTCCCCGGCGCAGGCGCGCCAGATAGTTCCTGAGCACCGCGATCTTGCGCGCCGCCGATCTTCCGGGTACCGCCGGCGGCTCCATCCCAGGCTCGGCCACGTCGGCAAACTCCTCCTCGACGCTTCGCCGACGCCTCCGCGTGGCCTCGAGCCCCGCCGCGGCCGCCGCGTCCTCCGGTCGCTTGGCGAGCACGGCGAGGAAGCTCCGCTCGGCCTCGTCGAGATGTCCTTGGGCGAGATAGAGCTCGCCCAAGGTCGTCGACGTCCGATCCGCGTCGGCAGCGTGCGTCTCCGGAAGGGCGACCACCTCGGCGGGCTCGAGCGTCGGCGGGGCCTCGGCTTCGGCCTGTTCCAACTCGGCGCCGATCGCCTGGCGCGGGGAGAAGAGAGCGGCGGGCGCTGGCGCCGGCGGCTCGGGCGGGATCTCGGACGGAATCTCGGACGGAATCTCGGCGAGCTCCACCGCGGCGGGCGCCTGCGGCAACGTCCACTCCTCCCGCGGCTCCGGCGCTTCCGCGATCCAGGCCTCGAGCGCCTGCTCCGGCCCGACAGGCGGAGCCGCGACGGGCTGGACTTCGGCGCTCGCCTCAGGGAGCGGCTCGGGCACGGCCGCGGCGGTGGAAGCCGGCGGGGCGGGGGGCTCGGGGGCTCGTTCGACTTCGAAGATCCCCGACACCTCGAAGGCGCGCAGGATGGCGTTCTCGACGCCTCCGGCGAAGAGGGCTCCGAACGGGTCGGCATCGCGTGAAACCGCGCTCTCGCGCGGGAGGCGCGGAGGCAGGGCGAGCTCGATCGGCGGCGGCGCCGTCCACCGGGAGAGCTCGAAGGGCTCTGCGTCCGCAAGCGGGAGCGCAGGGGGCGGCGCGGAATCCGCCTCCTTCAGGGCCGAGGCGTCCATCCGATGCAGGCGCCGCTCGAGCTGCTCGATTTCCGCATCGCCGTCGTTCAGCAGGCGGTAGATGTCGAGCCGCTCCCTGGCGCCTCCGGCGTCTCCCTGCGCGAGGTGAGTCTCGACCAGCAGCTTGTTCGCGACCAACTGCGTCGGATCCTGGCGGATGGCCCGCTCGAGCCACTCCGCGGAGGCGTCCGCGTCGCCCGCCTCGAGCAGGCAGCGACCCATCGCGACTTGCGCGGAGAGGTACGAGGGGTGCCGCTCCAGTCCCTGCGACAGGGTGGCGATCGCCTCTCGGAGGCGGCCCGCGCGCCGATACTCCTCAGCAAGCTGCAGGAAGAGACGGGAGTTCGGATCCCGGTCCCAGCGCTGCTTGAGCTGAAGCAGGCGTTCGCTCGCGCTCGCCTCAGGCAATCGGCTCCTCGGCTTTCCGGCGGCTCGAGCGCGCGGCGGCTCGGATTCGCAACATCATGGATCTACGCAGTATAGCGCACCTCGCGGGCGCCCCCGGGGCGCCCGGCCCGGCGGGCCGGACGGTCACGCCCGGCCCCCGGAGGCTCCCTAGTTCGTGATCTGAACCAGATTGCTGGCGCTATCCGTGCCGATGCTGTTGCGCACGGTCAGGGTGACCACGTACGTTCCCGGACCCGAGAAGGTATGGATCGGGTTGCGCTGCGTGGTCGTCGGCGTGTCGTCGCCGAACTCCCACAGCCAGCTCGTCGGACCACCGGTCGAGGTGTCGGTGAAGGTGACGACCAGGCCGGCGCGCTGGAAGGTGAACGCCGCCCGCGGAGGCCGCTGGATCGCCACCTGGAAGGTCCGGGAGATGATGCCGCCTCCCGATCCTCCGACTTCCGCCGTGACCTCGAAGTTGTCGTCGCCGATGGTCTGCAGGTCGGCCGCGGTCACGCTCAACGAATCCCGCGCTTCGCCCAGGCTGTTGGTCACGATGAAGCGGCCCCCCGAGTCGAGGGTGCCGATCTCGGACCGGAAGTTCACCTGGGAATCGGCGAGAGGCTGCGATTGATCATCGCGTATCAGGGCCAACAGATCGAGGTCCCCGCCGGTCTCGGGGACGCTCGACGGAGTCACCTGGAAGCTCATCGAAGCCGCGAGCTGGCCGACGGCGACCTCCGTGGTGACCGGCTCGACGCTGCCCGAGAAGACGCTGACCGTGGCGGTGCCGACCCGTCCGTCACCCCGGAGGGTCGCGAACGCCTGACCGCCGTCGTTCGTGTAGACCAGGGGGTCCACGACCCCCAGCGAGGAGCTGAGACGGATCTCGGTGCCCGGGTTGACCGGGTTACCGTTCGACCGGGATGCGTTGACCGTGATCGTCGACGCCCCGGTCTTGCCGATCCGGGTCGGATAGGCGGAAACCCGGAGCAGGGTGCCTCCCGGCGCGACCGGCGTGCCCTCGCTACAAGCGGCGACGGCCAGGAGGGCTAGCAGGAGCGGCCGGGTCGCGTTCCGGAGAAGGTGCATATCGCTCCGAGTATACGAAGCCGCTCGCCGGAGCGTCCAGGGACCCTCCAGCGGCAAAGGAAAAGGCCCGACCGCCAAGCGGCCGGGCCCCGGAAGTGCTCCGTCGAAGCGGCGCGATCAGTCGCCGCGACAGCTCGTGTTGGTCGGGTTGAAGACGAATTGCCCCTCGAACGTGTCGCTGCAGCCGCTCACCGGATCGGTGACCTTCACCGTCGCTCCGGTCGCGATGAAGCGCTTGCCGATCGTGGCGTCGGCGTTGTCGTTGCAATCCTCCTCGTTCATGGTGCTATCGGGCATCGACGGCGTGATGACGCTGATCGTCGAGGTCGTTGCGTTGGTCACCGTGCCGGCTCGCGTGGTCCCCTTGGAGGTGAAGTCGACGATGATCGGCAGCCCGAAGTTGCCGCCGCCCACCGTCAGCCCGGTGCCACCCGCTTGGGAACCGCTCGAGGGACTCAGCGAGTAGATCGCCGGCTTGAGGTAGCTGAACGACGGGCCATTCGAGTTGCCGTCTCCGGATTCGATGTTCACCACCGTGACTTCGAGTCCTCCTGAGGGGCAGCTCGCGGGATGCGTCGTCCGGACGACGATCTCCGAACCCGAGACCGAGATCGGTGTCTGCGCGAAGCCGCCGAAGGCGACGGCGACCGGCTCGTCGAAGCCCTGACCGAAGAGCGTCACCAGCTCGCCCCCGTAGATGCTGCCTTGGCCGGGCGCGATCGAGGTCACGACCACCGAGACACCGTAACGGAAGGCGCTGCTTGCCACGCCTGCGCGGCCCGAGGCCTGGTTCGTAACCCGGATGCCCACGAGCTGGTTGAGATTCCCCTGCCCGAAGGCAGTGGCCGGCGGGCTGAGCGCCACGATGCGTGTCCGCGTCACCGACAGAACCTGCGCCGTGACGTACGGAATGGACGTCGTCCCGTTGCCGAACTCGACGCTCGCGGGCGACTCGAAGCCGTCGCCGTTGATCGTGACCTCGGTGCCACCCTCGTTCGGTCCCGAGGACGGGGTCACGGAGAAGATGGTCGGCTGGAGCGTGCTGCCACCACCGCCGTTGTTCGCGTAGATGAACCCCGAGGCCAGGGAATCCGTGGCCTGTCCGTCCTCGTTCAGATTGATGGTCACCGAAACCGTGACCGCCTTGATGCCACCCTGCGCGTAGCAACCCGTCCCAGCCGGGTCGAGGCAGGGGGGCGTGGTGACGCGGATCGTGCTCGCGGTCGCGTTCTGGACTATGGCCGGCACGCCGTCGAAGGTGACGCGGATCGGATCGGAGAAGCCGCCGCCGTGGATCGTGACCGTCTCACCACCCTGCGGGCTGCCGGTGTTCGGGTCGACGGAGGCGAGGAAGAAGGTGTCGGGAACGCCCGCTTCCCGGACTTGGATCGAGGTCAGTCCGACGCCGGTCGAGACCTGGGCCCGGATGCTCGCGGTGCCCACCGTCGGGCCGGGGAAGAAGGCGACCGTCGACTGCCCGCTCACGAGCTCCAGCGTCGCCGTCTGGGGCCCGCCGACGCTGCCGAGGCTTCCCAGAGTGGTCGTAACCGTCGCCTGCGTGAGGTTGGCGACCGGCGCGCCCGTGTCCGAGCGGGTGGCGCGAACGGTGATGGTCGTGGGATCCGTCGCCTCGACCTCCACCGCCGAAGCGGACGCGGTGACGGCGACGTTGACGCTCGCCGCCGGCGGAATCGCCGGCGCGGTCGGGGACGACGACCCAGGTGATTTCGCGTTGTCGGTACTGCATCCCAGAGCGAGGAGCAGGCCGAGAGCGAGTAGTGGGTTGCGCATGCGGATCGATGCACTCATGGTCAGTCTCTCCTCCCGGCTCAGGGCACCACGTCGAGCGTGAAGTAGGCGGGCGCCGAATCCACCGTCTTGCCGGACAGCGTCCTGCCGAAGAAGCGGATGCCCACCGTGAGCCGGATGACGTCGCTGCCGGTCTCGGTGTCGATTCCGAAGTCGACGAGATCCTTGATGGGGACGTTGCGGAACTGATCGGCGCGCATGAAGGGTCCGTCGTTGAGCACGTAGGTCCCGTTGACCGGCGCCACGCCGAAGACGTAGTTCACCAGCTTCGGCGGAATCCGCGTCCCGCGATCGGCACGCGCGAAGGTCACCTCGTAGCTGTTGATCTCGACGTTCATGAGGTCGCTCGTCGACCCGCTCGGATCCTTGGCTACGTTCGACACCGTGATCTGCCCGATCTGGGCGAGGTCGCCCGCGCCGCTCGCGCTCACCTGAATCGGCAAGCCGTCGAAGTCGCTGATCGACAACAGCACGCCGCCGCCGTCGGTCTTGTCGGTGCGCGATTGACATCCCCAGACGACGAGAGCCAGGCTGGCGAGGGCGAAGAACTTCAGAGTACGGTTCATGGTGTGCTCCTCCCCGGTCCTAGAGCTTGATGACTCGCGGGGTGATGAAGATCAAAAGCTCTTCGTTGGCGTCGTCGCGCCGCCGATTCTTGAACAGGTGACCCAGGATCGGCACGTTCGAAAGACCCGGGACGCGGTCCTGACCCTGATCCGTCGAAACCTTGTAGATGCCACCGATCACCGTCGTCCCACCGTCGCGGACGATGACTCGCGTCTGTGCCTCCTTGGTGGCGATCGGGGCGTTCTGCGCGCCCACGACCGCGAAGGCGAGCTGCGGCTCGCGCTTCTGGACGTTCACATCCATGAGCACCGTGCCTTCAGCGGTCACGTGCGGCGTCACGTCGAGCCGCAGCGTGGCGTTCACGAACTGCACGGTCACCGTGTTGTTGGCGACCGTCTGGATCGGAATCTGCAACCCTGACTGAATGCTCGCGGACTGGTTGTTGAGCGTCGCGATCTTGGGCGCCGAGAGGATGTTGATGAGGCCCTCCGATTCGGCGGCTTGCAGAGTCGCGTCGAGCGTGAACGTGTTCAGCACGTTGCCGAGCGTCAGGTTGATGAACCCGTTGTTGCCTCCGCTGAGGAGGTTGACGCCACCGTTCGAAGCGACGTTGTTCGGGAATTCGAGCCCGGTCGTGTTGCCGTGCACCGAGTCCGCGACGCCGTCGAAGCCCCAGCGGATGCCGAGGGTCCGCTGGAAGCGCTTCGTCGTTTCGATGATGCGCGCTTCGATCATCACCTGGGGTTCCGGAATGTCCAGCGTCTCGATGACCGCGATCACGGTGTCGAGGTAGCTCGGGAGCTCCTTGATGATGAGGGTGTTGGTGCGCGTGTCGACGGTCACCGAACCGCGCTGCGACATGATGCCGCCGCGTCCGCCACCGGTCGTGAGGATTCGCGCCGCGTCCTGCGCCTTCGAGTAGCTCAGTCTCTTGATGACCGTACGGAGCGGAATGGAGAGCGCTTGGGCCTGCGCAAGCGCCTGCTGCTCCTTCGCTTCCTGCTCCAGCACCGAGCGCGGAGCGATCCGCATGATGTTGCCGTCGAGCTCGTAGCCCAAGTTGTTGATCTTCAGGATCTGCTCCAGGGCCTGGTCCCACGGGACGGCTTCGAGCGACACCGTGACGGTACCGCGCACCCCGGGCTGGACCACCACGTTGAGGCCACTGATCTCGGCGAAGGAACGCAGGACATCCTTGATGTCGGCGTCCTTCAAGTTGAGGCTGATCGGCTCGCCGACGTATTCGCGCTTGGTGGCGCCGACCGGCTGGGTGCCGAAGGCCGGCACGGCGGGGGTCTCGATCATCTTCGCCGGCTCGGGGACCTGTGGGTCGGCCGCCTCGTAGCGACTGAGATCCGCGGCAGCGGACTTCGCGACCGGGGCGGTCGCAACCGGCGGCGGCTCGGACTCCGGCGCGGCATAGGCCTCGACGTCGCTCGCCCCTGCGGCGCTCCAGTGCTCGGTGGAGACCGGTACTTGATTCGCCTCGGGGATCGGTTCCGGGGCCACCGGGGTCACCGTGGCGGCGATCGCGACGGCCTGCGGCTCCTCCTGCGCCGGAGGCGTCTCCGGTTCCGGCTCCGGCCGCACCTCAGCGACCGTCGTCGCGGCCGGTGCGGACAGGTTCTCGGCGAGCGTCGCTTCGGGAGCCTGCCGCGGCTCGGGCGCGCTCGAGAGGCGCTCGGCCTCGAGCGGAACGGCCGCGTCGCCGAACCGCACGAGGAGACCGACCGACGTGCGCTCGACGGCCGGCGCGGACGCCTGCTTCAAGTCGAACACCACGCGCGAGACCGGCTGTGGTTGCACCCTGAATTGGGAGACACGGACCCGCGCCAGGCGATCGCCGGCGAGCGGCGGCGTGTTGCGCCCACCCTCGTTGACGACGCCTGCGAGGTCGATCACGAAGCGGTCGGGATTGCTGAGCAGGAAGGTCGAGTAGGCGAAGTCGCCGTTGCCCAGGACTCGCACGACGCTGTCCGAGCCGTCGGCGACCACGTCGATCTCGCGCAGTCGCGTCGCTTGCGGACCCGCGGGAAGCGGCGCGACGCGCGGCTTGTCCGCGGTCCCGAACTCCTTCGCGGCCGGCACGGCGGACTCGACCGGCGCGACCGCGATCGCGGGGGCGGGCTCCTCCGGCATCGGCTGGACCGCGATCGCGGGAGCCGAGGCCTCCGCGCCCACCGGCGTCATGTCGATGCGCAGACCGAGTCCCTCGGCGACGAGCACGTGCTCGGCCTCTTGGCGGGTCGCGATGACGAGACGCGTCAAGGGCCGACCCTCCGATTCCTCGACCGCGACCCGAACCGAGCGAATCAACCCGTCCGCGGTCTCCTGACCGCCCACGCTCGGTGCGGGACGAGTATTGGGGAGCTCGACGACGAGCGCTCCGTCCGCGTCGCGATAGCTGGTCCACAACAGCGCCCGATCGGCCGCGAGCTCGATGCTCGAGCCTGGCGCCCTTTCCAGGACCTCGAGTCGGGAGAGGCTCGCGGCGGGCGCCTCCTGCGCCACGGCCGTCTGCGGCTGAACCGGCGTGGCGGGTAGCGCGGCCGCGGGTTCGCCAGCCGAAGCGCAACCGCCCAGCGCGACGCATCCCGCCAAGACGAAGGCCCATCCCAGCTCGCCCCTGAGTGCCCGTTGTTTGTTCTTCACCGCGTCTCCCATAACGCTCGCCTCCATCACGTAGCCTCGCCGAATCGACGGGCCCGGCTACGGGCTGAGCTTCTTGACGACTTCCCGAAACGGCTTGATCACCGTCGGATCATTGACGATCTGCTTGAAGACCACCTCGTCGTGCGTGATGCTGACGACGTCACCGTCATAGAGCTGGTCGCCCTCGCGGATGAGGTAGCTCTTGTCCTTGTTCGAGGCGATGACCTGCGCCACGAAACCGCGCGGCGTCTGGAAGATCCCCGTCAGGTCGACCTCGTCGATCATCAGGCCGGGCACGCCCTCGGGAACAGGCCCCTTGCGGGCCACCCGGTCCTTGGCCGCGAGCAGCGACTTGAACGGATCGCGGCGAGTCCCTGGATCGTAGGAATAGGCCACGCCAGCCAGGACCTGCTCCTCGCCCGCCAGGATCTCGTCGACGTTGGTCGTGGCGTCGTTGTCGGTCGCGCCCGCCGCCGACTGGGCCGCCGGAGGTTGCTGGGCCCACCCCGGCGAGGCGAGGACCGCGAACAGCACGAACAGTCCGATCGGTCTTCTCATCGGTTTCTCCGCCCTACCCCTTCCGCCCCGGCTTCGCGGCCGGCTGCTTGCCCTTGGCGGGCGCCGGCTCGGGGGGCGGCGCCTCCTTGTAGACGAACGTCTTCGCCACGAAGCTGGCGTTGATCGAGTGACCCTGCGCGCTCTTGGTCAAGCCCACGATCTTCAGATTTTCGATGTTGATGATGCGCGAGAACCTGCCGATCCGGTCGAAGAAGAGCGCCAGGTTGTGGTAGCTCCCATTCAAGCGGATCGCGATCGGCCACTCGCTGTAGAAGTCCTTGTCCGAGAAGTTCCCGGGCGTGAACCGCAGGAGATCGAAGCTCCCCTGCTCCGTCAGCTGGCGGATCCGCCGCACGAGCTCGGGCGTGTTGCGCCGCGCCGGCAGGATGCGCAGGAGCTTGTCCAGCTCCAGCTCCAAACGCCGCACCTCTTCCCGGAACTGCGGCAGCTTCTGGGCGGCCGCGCGACCCTCGTTGATCTGCACCTGGAGCTTGTCGAGCTGGCGGTTCTTCGCCTCGATGTCCTTCAGCTTCGGATTGACGGCGAAGTACCAGCCGCCGGCCACCAGGGCCGCCGCCGCGACCACGCCCGCGAGAGCGCCGAAATACCAGGGCTTCCCTTCCAGTCCGGTCTGCATCGCCATGGCCGCTACTCCCCGCGCCCCGACTTCGCCGGCGCGCTCCCCGGTGAGGCGGCGCCGGGCCCACCTTCCGAGGCCTGGGTGGTCAGAGTCGGAGCCTTGGGCTTCTGGAAGGAGTAGCTCATCGTGATCTTGAAGTCGTAGAGCTCACCCCGCGCGCCCCGGATCGGACGCTGCGTCGCGTCGTTGAGGATCGGCTCCGCGAACTCTTCCACCTTGTCGAGATTGTCGATGAAGTTGGCCACGGCGGACATGTTGAACGCCGTTCCGCGCAGATTGATGGTCGTCGCCGTGACGTCCATGTTGGTGAGCCAGAGCAGCTCGGGCAGCGCCCGCGAGACCTGGTCCATGATCTGGACGGGCCCGCGCTGATTCGCCTTCAAGCCGTTGATGACGTCGATCTTGCGCTCCAGCTCGGTCTTCTTGGACTTGTATTCGTCGACTTCCTTGATGACCTGCTGCAGCTCCTCGACCTCGCGCTGCGCCTTCGCGACTTCGGCTTCCTTCTGCTTGAGCTTGTTGTTGACGACCACGAACCAAGCGACCGCTCCGAGAAGCCCGAGCACCAGTCCGCCGATCAGGAGCAGGTTGCCGACGTCCTGCGCCGTGCCGCCCAGCAGCGGCGCCTTGGCCTTGCGCGTGACGACCGGACGCTTTCCTTCGGCCAGGAGATTGATCTTGACCATGTGGGCTAGCCTCCCACCCGACGAATCGCGAGCCCCACCGCGACCGCGAGCATGGGCGAGATCGAACGCAGCCAGTCACGATCGAAGTCCGACTCCCGATAGTGAACCCGTCGCAGCGGATCGAGCAGCTCGATCGGAACGCCGAACCGCTCGCGCAGCACCTGCTGGAGGTTGGGCGTCAGCGCGCAACCCCCGGACAGGACGATCTCGTCCACCGGCCCTTCCGAGGAGGTGGCGGCGAAGAAGTCGAAGGTCTTCTGGATCTCGGACGCCATCTCGCCGGAGACCTGATCGAGCACGCTGCGCGCGTCGGCGGGCGTGTAGCGGTCCGCCGCCTGACCTCGTTTCAACCGCTCCGCCTGGTCGAAGGAGAGGTTGAAGTCACGCTGCAACGCTTCGGTGAACTGATTGCCCCCGAAGGAGATGTCACGCCAGAACGCCGTCTGCCCCCGCGCCAGGACGTTGATGTTGGTCACGCTCGCCCCCATGTTGACGAGCGCCACCACCTTGAGCGGATCCAGGTCGTAGTTCACCTCGTAGGCGTTCTGGAGCGCGAAGGCGTCGACGTCGACGAGCACCGGGACCTTGCCCGCCTGGCTGATGACCGAGACGTAGTCGTTGACCTTGTCGCGCTTGACGGCGACCAGGAGGACCTCCATGTTCTCCCGCCCCGGCTCGCCCTCGGAGAGGACGACGTAGTCGAGCCGAACGTCGTTGATGTCGAACGGGATGTACTGCTCGGCCTCCCACTGGATCTGCTCGGCCAGGTCCTCTTCCGGCATGGCCGGCATCTGGATCTTCTTGATGATGACCGAGTGTCCCGACAGGGAGGTGGCGAAGCTCGGCAACTTGACGCCGGTCGCGTCGTTCAGCTTGTGGATCGCGTCCACGACCAAGGAGGAGTCCATGATCGAGCCGTCGACGATCGCTTCCGGCGACAAAGGCTCGATGCCGAGGCGCTGGAGAGAAAACTCCCCCTTGCGTTCCTTGAGCTCGACGAGCTTCATCGCCGAGCTACCGATATCGAGCCCTACGAGTCCTTTCGAGCGAGAGAACAGCACGGCGTTGTCGACCCCCTTCCCTGCAAGCGCGCCGACCTCGGTGGCTCCGAATGCGTTGGCTCAAGGTAGCAGTAACCTCAAGAGCTGTCAAGGGGTTGGGAGCACAGGTGCCCAAAGACATGTGCAGCACTTCACACCCCCGCGGCGACACCCATCGGACCTTCCGAAGAGCGTTCGGCGGTCGCGCCGAGCGGCCTTGCCCGGAGAGGCGATGCCGTCATATGATTCGCCGGTTTGAAACGGAAGTAGGAGAGTCTCGTCATGGCCAAGCATTGCGAATTCTGCGGGAAGGGGACGGTCACCGGCCGCAAGGTCAGCCACGCCCACAACGTCTCCCCGCGCACTTGGGAACCGAACCTGCGCAACGTCAAGGCGCTCGTCGACGGCACGGTGCGCACGGTCCGTGTCTGCGCGCGCTGCCTGCGCTCGGGCAAGGTCCAGCGCCCGCCCGTGCGCAGCAAGATCCTCGCCGAGCTCGCCAGCGCGCCGCCACAGCCCTGAGCGACGTCCGCAGGCGCGCTCCGCGCCCCTAGAAAGCACCTCCAGCGCGTGACGTCCCGGCCATTCGCCGGCTGACTTCCAGAACTCCGGGGAGCCCCCGGAGGGCCTGGCGGATGCGCTCGAGGTGCGCCCGGTCGGCGACCTCGACCACGATCTCGATATTGCCGCGCCCCGGCCGATCGGTATCCGCCTCGATCTGGCGGATGTTGGTCTCGAGCCGCGCGATCGCTTCGGTGAGCTTCGCGAGCATTCCGGGGCGATCTTCGGTCTCGATGAGCAGTGAGATCGGATAGCTCCCCTGGGCGCGGTTCGCCCACTCCACCTCGATCTCGCGTTCGGGGTTGTAGAGCAGGTTGCGGACGTTCGGACAGTCGACCGAGTGCACCGAGACGCCACGCCCGCGGGTGATGTAGCCGATGATCTCCTCGCCCGGAACCGGATGGCAGCACTTGGCCGGCACGGCGAGCAGATCGCCGTGCCCGCGCACCGTGATCGGCCCGGCGCCCCCAGGGAGCAGACGCTCGATGGCTTGCCGGATCCTGCCCGGCGGGCGCGGCGGCTCGGCCAATTGGTCGGCCGGGAGAAGGCGCGAGAGGACCTGCGCCACCATGGTCTTCCCGTAACCGAGGCGCCCGTAGAGGTCCTCGGGCTTCGCCAGTCCCTCGCTCTCCAGGAACTTCGCGAAGTCCGGTCCGTCGATCACCTTCTTGGGGTTGAGCCGGTAGCGCCGGAGCTCACGCTCGAACATGCGGCGGCCGAAGTCGATCGCCTGCGCCGACTGCTGCGTATTGAGCCAGTGCCGGATCTTGTGCTTGGCGCGGGAGGTCACCACCAAGTTCAGCCAGTCGCGGCTCGGCGACCGGCTGGCGTGGGTGAGGATCTCGACGATGTCCCCGGTCTTCAGCGTCGTCTTCAACGGCACCAGGCGTCCGTTGATGCGCGCGCCGGTGCAGCGGTGCCCGAGATCGGTGTGGATGCGATAGGCGAAGTCGAGCGGCGTCGCGTCGCGCGGGAACGAGAGCACGTCGCCTTTCGGCGAGAAGACGTACACCTCGTCGGGATAGAGATCGAGCTTCAGGCTCGACAGGAAGCTCCTCGGATCGCTCACCTCGGTCTGGAGCTCCAGCAGTTGCCGGAGCCACACCACGTTCTTGTCGGCGTCCCCGGGAGCGAGCCGCCCCTCCTTGTACCGCCAGTGGGCGGCGATGCCCTCCTCCGCCACGAGGTCCATCTCCCGAGTCCGAATCTGAACCTCGAAGGGCTGC
This sequence comes from uncultured Thermoanaerobaculia bacterium, assembly GCA_964476605.1. Taxonomy (GTDB): domain Bacteria; phylum Acidobacteriota; class Thermoanaerobaculia; order Multivoradales; family JAGPDF01; genus JAGPDF01. Next base: position 28,539 of record CAYZBH010000010.1, read on the forward strand.
CCCGCCGCGCCGAGCACCGTGGTGTGGAGCGACTGGTAGAGGTTCGGCTTCGGCATCGCGATGTAGTCCTTGAACCGCCCCGGAATCGGCCGCCAGTTCTGGTGGACGACCCCGAGCGCGGCGTAGGTGTCGCGCAAATTCGTCGTGATGATCCGGAAAGCGAGGTAGTCGTAGAGCTCGGAAATGTCGATGCCCTGACGGCGGAGCTTCTGGTAGATCGAATGGTAGCGCTTGACGCGGAAGCTGATCTCCGCCTCGATCTCCGCCTCCTCCAGGCTCTTCGCGAGCTTCTCGCGCAGCTTCTCGACCGTGCCCCGTCCGACCTTCAGCTTCTCGTCGAGCTTGCTCTTCAAGGCCGTGAATTGGAGCGGGTAGAGGTAGTAGAAGGCGAGATCCTCGAGGTCGCCCTTGACCTTCGCCATGCCCAGGCGGTTCGCGATCGGCGCGTAGATCTCCAGCGTCTCCTGGGAGATGCGGCGTCGCGCCTCCGCGCTCATGGCATCGAGCGTCATCATGTTGTGGAGCCGGTCGGCGAGCTTGACCAGGATGACCCGCACGTCTTTGGCGGTGGCGAGGATCATCTTGCGGAACGTCTCCGCCTGCGCTTCGTCCTTACGGACGTAGAGGTGGCGTCCGATCTTCGTGACGCCGTCGACGAGCTCCGCGAGGTCCGCGCCGAACTCGCGCTCGAGCGTCTCGGGAGTCGTGAGCGTGTCTTCGAGCACGTCGTGGAGGAGACCGACCGCGACGCAGGTCTGATCGAAGCGCAGGTCGGCGAGGATGCCGGCGACGCTCGCCGGATGCGTCATGTAGGGCTCCCCCGACCTGCGGACCTGGTCCTTGTGCATCTCGGCGGAGAAATGGAAGACACGCTCGAGGAATGCGCGATCGGCCGGTCGGCCGTTCTCCACCAGCCGCCCTGCGAGCTCTTCCGAGGTCGGAGGCCTAGGAGGCGCCACCGGGGGCGCCGGGGCCTTGCGTTTGGAGTCTGGCATGAGCGCCGCGGCGGCCCCTCAGGGCCGCTCGCGCGCTCATTATAGGGGGCTGGACTCTACTTGCGGCGCAGGCTCCCCTGCGCTCCGAACCACTGTTCCCAGAGGAGCGCGAAGGGGCTCGCGATGTACATCGAGGAATAGGTCCCGACGACCACGCCCACCGTCATGATGAAGGCGAACCCGCGGATCACGTCGCCGCCGAAGAGGTAGAGGGTCCCCGACGCGAGAATCGTGGTGCCGCCGGTGAGCAACGTCCGTGAGAGGGTCTGGTTGATGCTGCGGTTGAGCACCTGAATGAGCGGCTGGGTGCGGCTCTTGCGCAGGTTCTCGCGGACCCGGTCGAAGGTGACCACGGTGTCGTTGACCGAGTAGCCGATCAGGGTCAGGAATCCGGCGACCGTGGTGAGGTTGAACTCGTAGCCGGCCCAGTAGAAGAGACCGAGCGTCACCAGGACGTCGTGGAGGGTCGCCATCGTGGCGCCGACGCCGAAGCGGAGCTCGAAGCGGACCCAGATGTAGATCAGCATGCCGGCGAGCGCTCCGACGACGGCCAGGAGACCGCGCCGCCGGAGCTCCGCGCCGACCTGGGGCCCGACGTTCTCGACCGAGAGCACCGAGAACTTGCCGATCGTCGCCTCGCGCTTCAGCGCCTCGAGCACGCCCGGGCTCACTCCCGCCTCGCCGGCGACGTCGTCCCAGCTCCCGAACATCCCCTGGACCTTGCGCTTGGCCATGATCGCGCCGGCGACGGTCTCGTAGTGGGCGAGGATGTTCGCCGCCTCGCCCGAGACGCCGTCGGGGTTCAGGGACGCCAGGCGCTCGGCGATCGTTCCGGTTCCGACCAGATTGAGGTCCATTCCCGTCGCCCCGGGATTGAAGCGGTCGTGGAGCGCCGCGGACACGACGGCTCCGCTCCCCTCCTCGCTCCCCGCGAGAATCGGCGTGCGAATCAGGACCTCGTTGTCACCGACATCTCCGAAGCGCTGGATGACGGCTTCCTTCACTCCCGCGGAAGCGATCACGTCGCGGAGGACCTGGACGTCCGCCGCCTCGGCGAACTTCAGCGTGAGCTGAGTTCCGCCGGCGAAATCGACGCCGACGTTGAGCTGGCCGTGCACGGTCAAGCCGAAGATCCCGACGAGAATCGTCAAGACCGACACCGTGATCCAGAAGCGGCGGTACTTCATGAAGTCGAAGTTGGCGTTGCGCAGCAGTTCCATCGCGAGCTCCCTCAGTCCTTGCAGCCGACCGCCGTCAGATCGAAACCTTGCTCTTGTCGCCCTTGCGGCGATACTCGAGGTCGAACAACCAGCGGCTCGCGAAGATGCCGCAGAAGAGTGTCCCGAGGATCCCGATCGACAGCGTCACCGCGAAGCCGCGCACCGGTCCGGTCCCGAATTGGAACAGGAAGAGCGCGGCGATCAGGGTCGTGACGTTGGCGTCCGTGATCGACGAGAGCGCGTTGCCGAATCCGGCCTCGATCGCCCCCCGCGCGTTCTTGCCCGCGCGGAGCTCTTCCTTGATGCGCTCGAAGATCAGCACCGAGGCGTCGACCGCCATGCCGACCGTCAGCACGATGCCCGCGATACCCGGTAGCGTGAGCGTGGCGCCGAAGTAGGCGAGCGCGCCGAAGATGAGGACGATGTTGAGCGCCAGGACGAGCACCGAGTTCACTCCCGCGCCGCGGTAGACCAGCAGCATCGCGATCACGACCAGCAAGGAGCCCGCGAGCCCCGCCTTGATCCCCGCATCGATCGAGTCCTGACCCAGCGACGGACCGACCGTCCGGTCCTCGAGGTAGGTGATGCCGGCCGGCAGCGCGCCCGAGCGCAACGTCGTCACGAGATCCTGGGCTTCCTGCTGGCCGAAGTTGCCTTCGATGATCCCCGAATCCGTGATTCGCGAGTTGATGCGCGGCGACGAGACCACCTTGCCGTCCAGCAGGATGGCGAGCCCCCGCCCGACGTTCGCGCCGGTCGCCTCGCCGAACATGCGCCCGCCTTCCGCAGTGAAGTGGAAGGCGACCACGGGCTGATTGAACTGGCCGGCCGACACGTTGGCGCTCTTCAAGTCGCGCCCGGTGACGACCCGTCGCTTCTCGAGCGCGTAGAAACGCTGCCCGAGGACGCGACCCTTGTCGTCGCGCACGTCCTCCGGGAAGACCTCCACGTCGGAGGGCAGCGTGCCGCCGAAGTGCGAGAGGATCTCGTCGCGCGAGTTGGGGCCGAAGCCGACGTGCGGGTAGACGCAGAGGCGGAACTCGAGGAACGCGGTGCTCTTGATCAGCTTCTTGACGCGCTCGGGGTCGTCGACGCCCGGCAGCTGGATGACGATGCGATCACTCGAGACGCCCTGCCGCGCGATGGTGGGCTCCGAGACGCCGAACTGGTCGACGCGATTGCGGATCGTCTGGAGCGCCTGGCTCACCGCCATGTCGCGGATCGAGGCCTCGTTCGCGGCCGTCATCGTGAAGACGTAGCGCTCTCCCGACCGCTCCCAGTCCCAGCGTTGCGTGTTCAGGAAGTCGTTGGCCGCCTTGTTGACCGTCGTGTCCTGGTCGACCGGCACGCCCGTGAGGTCGAAGGAGCTGTCCGAGGTGCGCTGCGTGGCCGCTCCCGCGACGCCCCGGTCCACGAGCTCGCGCCGCAGGTTCTCCATGTCCTTGTCCGTCTCGGCGCGCACCGCGTCCTGCGTCTCGACGCGGAGCACGAGGTGGATGCCACCCTGCAGATCGAGGCCGAGGTTGATCTTCTCCTTCGGCGGATACGCCACCCAGACCGCCAGGGCTGCGAGGCCCCCGATCAGGAGACCCTTCCAGAGCAGACGATTCTTCATGACTTGGTCCCTTCGGCCTCCGGCGAGCCCTCGAGGCCCGCGATCGCGGATTTCACCACGCGCACCTTCACGTTGTCGGCGATCTTGAGGTGGACGACGCGTTCCTCGACCGCCGCGACCTCACCCATGAGGCCGCCGTTGGTCACCACGCGATCCCCCCTCTTGAGCTCCTCGACCAGCTTCTGGAGGGCCTTCTGCCGCTTGCGCATCGGCGCCAGCAGCAGGAAGTAGAAGATGCCGAAGATGATGAAGATGGGAATCAGCTGGACGAGCGCCGAAGGCGCTCCCGGTTCCGCCATTGCTAGCAAGCTGAAAAGACTCATAGTTCGACCCCCAGGAACGCCCCCGGCCCGACTCGCCGCGCGCGGCGACCCACGACGACCCCGAATCTCCGGGTCCTAGGTCGACGACGCCGTTGAGCTCTCGGATCGAAGGTTGTCCGCAGAGCGGCTGACCCATCTCGCGGCCACTTCGGCCAGCCGACAAGCTGCGATAGCTTCCCTGAGTTCCGCCATGAAGTCAAGGAATACGCGGAGGTTGTGGACAGTCGCGTAGACCGCCGCGGTGATCTCGCCGGCGCGGAAGAGATGGTGCAGGAAGGCGCGGGACTGGGAGCCGCAGACCGTGCAGCCGCACTCCGGGTCGATCGGTCCCGGGTCGTCCCGGAAGCGAGCGTTACGGATGCGCACGGTCCCGGCGCGCGAGTAGAGGACACCGTGCCGGCCGTTGCGCGCCGGCAACACGCAATCGAACAGATCGACGCCCGCTTCGACGCCGTGGGCCATGTCCTCGATCGTCCCGACCCCCATCAGGTAGCGGGGGCGTGCCTCGGGCAGGAGCGGGGCCGTCCACTCCACCACCGCCCGGCGCTGCGGCTCCGGCTCCCCGACGCTCACCCCGCCGATGGCGTAGCCATCGAACGGGAGCGCCGCGAGGCCGGCGGCGGCCCGTTCCCGAAGCTCGCGAAAGCTGCTTCCCTGGGCGATGCCGAAGAGGGCCGTCGTCTCTGCCCGACGCGCCGCGATCGAGCGCTCCGCCCACCGGAGCGTGCGCTCGAGGGCGCTCGCCGCGCGCTCCCTCTCGACCGGCCAGGGAGGGCACTCGTCGAGCACCATGGCGAGGTCGACGCCGATCGCCTCCTGGGCGACGACCACGCTTTCGGGGGTCATCTCGAGCGTCGTGCCGTCGAGGTGGCTCCGAAAACGCACGCCGGACTCTTCGACCTCGCGCAGAGCCGACAGGCTGAAGACCTGAAATCCTCCGCTGTCGGTGAGCAGCGTCCGCCGCCACCCCGTGAAGGCGTGCAGCCCTCCCAATCGCCGCAGCGGGTCGATTCCGGGCCGGAGCGCCAGGTGGTAGAGGTTGCAGAGCATCACCTGGGCGCCACACTCGGCGAGCGCTGCGGGGGTCAGTCCCTTGACTGCGCCGAGCGTTCCGACCGGCATGAAGGCGGGGGTGTCGACCGTGCCGTGCGCGGTCTCGAGCCGGCCACGCCGCGCGCGGCCGTCCCGGGCCAGGACTTCGAAGGGGAGCATCGCGGGCGCGCGGCTCAGGGCGCCGCGCCGCGGCCGCGGTCGAGGTCGACGAGCCGGATCTCCACGTCTTTCGGGATCGCCAGCTCGAAGCGCGCCGCGGGAACCTCGACGTTGCGCTGCAGGTGAGAGAAACGGTAGTCGGTCGTATCGCCGTTCGCCTCGACGTACCGCACGCGCACCGGCAGGTAGCTCGTCCGATCGATCCAGAGCGACATGCCGGCAAGCCGCTTCTGGACGCGCGCGTACCGGGGCACGAGCTCGAGCCGATAGGGCTCCGTGCCGGGAGGGAAGGAGATGCTGACCTTGAAGTACTTCATGAGGGATTCGAGCGAGCCGCTGGCGTTGAGGTAGCGGAAGACCTGGGAGGAGACCTTCCCCACCTTGAGGCGCTCGGCCTTGCCGAGATCCCGGTACCAGGTGAGCATCTCGTTGTCCCGGATCACCAGCGACACCGGTTTCGGGGCCACGTAGTCCCATCGCACCAGGTCGGGGGCACGATAGACGAAGGTGCCCCGCGACTCCTCGGGAGCGGAGAGGAACTCGCTTGCGCGGCTCTGGACGAAGTCTGCCTCGAGGCTCTTGAGTTGCTTCTGCTCGATCTGGATGCGATCGATCAGCGCCTTCGAGCGTTCCGCGAGGGACGCTCCCGGCCGTTCGGGGTCCGGCAGAGAGGGCTCGGCGAGCGTTGCGGCGCAGGCGCCGAGCGCCCCGAACGCGAGCATTGCCGCGACGCGGCGTCGGACGGTCGACATGCGCGCATCTTATTACCGCCCGAAGGGTTGTTGACAGCCTCCAGGGGGGGTGCTACCGTCCCGCGCTCGCCGGGGGAAAGTCCGGGAGGAGCTCGATTTTGCATGCCTGATCTGGGAACCAAGTACGACTGCCACAGCTGCGGCGCCAAGTTCTACGACCTCGGCCGACCGGAGCCCATTTGTCCGAAGTGCGGCGCCAATCAGAAGGACGCCAAGCGAGCCGATCCGACGGCCGAGGCCACGAGCAGCAAGCGGCGCCGTCGCGAGGAGGTCGCCCGTCCGGTCGAGGAAGCCGAGGAAGAGCTGATCGGGACGGGCGACGAGGATTTCGGCGACGACGACCTCGAGACCCCCGAAGGGGTGGAAGAGACCGAGGAAGACTTCGACGACGACGACGACGAGTGAGGGGCGCGCCCTCCCGTTCGCGTTGGCGCTCGGAAGCAATCTCGGAGACTCCCGGTCGCTGCTGGCGGCCGCGCTCGCCGACCTGGAGACGGAGCTCGGACCGCTCTCGGTCGCCTCGCTCTATCTCACGGAAGCGGTCACCACGACCCCTCAGCCCGACTACCTGAACACCGCCGCGACTGGCGCTTCCGCGCGCGACCCGGCGGAGCTGCTGGCGCTCGCGCACCGGGTGGAAGCACGGCACGGGCGGGTCCGGGCTCGACCCGGGGCTCCTCGCACCCTGGACATCGACCTCCTGTTGCTCGGGGACTTGGTCCGCGCGAGCCCGCCGCCGGAGCTCCCGCACCCGCGCCTGCGGTCGCGGCGCTTCGTGCTCGCGCCGCTCGCGGAGCTCGCCCCGCATTGGCCCGTGCCGCCGGAGGGAGCAACGCCAGGAGAGCTGCTGGCCCGGCTCCCCGAGCGCCCTTGGGTGAGGCTCGTCTCGCCGCGCGGCTGGCACCGGGAGAGTGCATGACGGTGGTGCTCTCGATCGCCTGGACGAGCTGGATCCTCGGTCTCCACGCCCTGGCACCGTGGGCCTGCGCGCGTCCCGGAGCCGACCGGAGAATCCAGATCTGGCGTCAGGGTGCTCTTCCCGCCCTGCTCTCGGCCGCGCTCCTCGCGGCTCTCTCGCTCGCCGATCGCATCGACGCGGCGCTCGCCTGGGGGCTGACCTGGCCCCCGGCGAGACTGCCGGCCTCCGTCCTCCTGATCGCGGCCGCCGCCGTTCTCCTGCTCGACCTCGTCGTGCTGGCGGGTGGTCCGCGCTTCGAGCCGGCAGCCTGGTGGGTCGCGGGGTCGCTCGGTCTCCTCCTGCTCGGTGCGGCCTGCGTCGCCGGCGAGCTGCTGCGCGTGGGGCGGGGCCCCGCGGGCGCCCTCGGCGCCCTGGCCCTGGGCGCCGGGGCACGGGCCGCTCTCGCCCTCGCCGCGGCCGAGGCCACACTGGGCCGTCCGCGTTGGCTCGCGCCGCTCGCGGGCCTCGCGCTCCCCGCCGCGGCCGCTTGCTATCCACCGGCCTTGCGGGCGGCTCTCACCCCGCATCTGCCGACCCTTCTCGCGGCGTCGCTGCTCCTGCTCGCGGCTCGCTTCCTGCCCGCCACGCTGCGACGTCCCACCGTCTTCGCGGCCCTGTTGCTCGCGGCCCTCTATCTCGCGACCGCCGGAGCTCGCTCGGAGATGCTCGAGCCGCCGCTCCGCCTGCCCGACAGCTTCCTTCCCGAGCCGGGCTAGCGGAGGCCAGCCCACGACGCCTCCGCTATCATGTCGGGACCGACCGTGCTCACGCTGCGCGATCCGATTCACGGCTTCATCGAGGCCGACGCTCTCGAAGCCGCGCTGATCAACAGCCGGCCGCTCCAGCGCTTGCGCTTCGTGCATCAGCTCGGGCTGACCTACCTGGTCTATCCCGGTGCCGAGCACACGCGCTTCAGCCACGTGTTGGGCGCCATGGAGCTCGCGGGGCGCGTCTTCGACGCCCTGGTGAGTAAGGGCGGGGAGCTGCTCCCGGCGCCGGAGCGGCGGCAGGCGCGCCGTCTGGTCCGCCTCGCCGCGCTGGTCCACGATCTCGGTCACGCCCCCTTCAGCCACTCCGCCGAGGAGCTCTTCGAGGGCGGGATCGACCACGAAGAGATGACCCGTCGCCTGCTCGCCTCCGAAGAGCTCGGCGCCCTCTTCGCGCGCCACGGCGACGGCATCGAGCCCGGCGCCGTGGCGGCGCTGCTCGCCGGTCAGGTTCCGCCGGAGCGGCGATTCCTCGCCCAGGTGATTTCCGGCGAGCTCGACGTGGACAAGATGGACTACCTGCTGCGCGACAGCCTCTTCTGCGGCGTGCGCTACGGCGTCTACGACCTCGATCGCCTGCTCGACACGCTGACGCTGATCCGGGATCCGGAGACCGGCGCGGTGGGCGTCGGTGTCGTCGAGGGGGGTGTGCATGCCGTCGAGGCGCTGGTGCTCGCGCGCTATTACATGTTTACGCAGGTCTACTACAACGTCACCGGCAAGGCGCTCGAGCATCATCTGAGCGAGTGGATGCGGTCGACCGGTCGCCGCTGGCGGGCGGTGCCCGAGGAGTTCCTCGCCGAGGACGACCCGACCACCCTCATCGCCATGCGGGCGAGCGTCGACCTCCATGCGCGGGCGGTGGTCGAACGGAGGCACTTTCCGCTCGCCTTCGAGACGCGTGAGCACCTGTCCGAGGAAGCTCGGATCGCCTTCGAGGCCTTCCTGCCAGGACTTCGCGACCGGTTCGGCGACGGTGCGACGCTGGTCGCGCGCTCGGCCAAGGACCCTCACCGTCTCGGACCGAGCCGGGTCCTCGTCGAGCATCGCGACGGGCGCCTCGAGCCGATGGAGAGCGCCAGCCACTTCATCCGCCACCTGACCCGCATCGATCGCTACCGGGTCTACAGCCGGCCCGAGATCCGCGCGGCGGTCGAGACCGAGCTCCGAAGCCGCTTTCCCGAGAGCTAGCCGAGCAGGTCGGCCAGCGCCGGGCCCAGCTCCGGAAAGCGAAACGCGAACCCCTGCTCGACCAGCCGCGACGGTCTCACGCGCTGGCTCGCGAGCACCACCTGCGAGAGCTCTCCGAGCGCTGCGCGGAGCGCCCAGGCCGGAGCCGTCAGGAGGGCGGGCCTCCGGAGCCGCGCGGCGGCCGCGCGGGTGAGCTCGTCGTTGGAGACCGGCGCCGGCGCCACGAGGTTGTAGACCCCCGCCGACTCCCGCCGCTCGAGCAGGAAATGGATCGCGGCGATCTCGTCCGCGAGATGGATCCAGGGCACCCATTGCCGTCCCGAGCCGAGCTTGCCGCCGACGCCGAGACGTAAGGGCAGGAGCAGCTTCGGAAGCGCGCCGCCTTCGCGCGCCAGCACGACGCCGGTGCGCAGGAAGACACGGCGCACGCCGAGCGCTTCGATCGGATCGCTCGCGCGCTCCCAGGCGACGGTCGTCTCGGCCAGGAATCCCGTCCCCGCGGGCGAGCGCTCGTCGAGCCAGGCATCGCCCCGGTCCCCGTAGAAGCCGACCGCCGAGGCCTGGAGCAGCACCTCCGGTTGGCTCTTCGCCGCGCGCGCGGCCTCCAGCACTGCGGCCGAGGCTTGGCGCCGGCTCTCGAGGATGCGCCGCCGCTGCGCCGTCGTCCACCGTCCGGCCGCGATCGGCTCACCGGCGAGGTTGACGATCGCGGCGGACCCGTCGAGCTCGCGGGACCAACCTTCGCCGCTCCGGCCGTCCCAGGCGAGGGCTCTCGACCCCGGGGGCAGGCCGGGGGCGCGCTCGGGGCGGCGCGTCAGGACGACCACTTCGTAGCCCGCGCCCGCCAGCCGCCCGGCGAGCGCGCGGCCCAGCAGCCCGGTGCCGCCGGAGAGCACGACGCGTGCGCGATCCCTCATCCCGCCTCCGCCACCAGCGAGAGCTCCTCCTCGAGCCGCTGCATGCGCGCGAGCTCGGCGTAGAGACCTCCGCTCCTCAGGAGCTCCTCGTGCGTCCCCCGCTCCAAGAGCCTGCCCTGATCGAGCACCAGGATGAGGTCGGCCGCGGCGACGGTCGAGATCCGATGCGCCACGAGCAGCACCGTGCGCTCGCCGAGTCCGCGCCCCAGCGTGGAGAGAATGCGCGCCTCGGTGTGCGCGTCGACCGCCGAAAGGCAGTCGTCGAGCAGCAGAACGCGACTCGGCTTGAGGAGCGCGCGCGCGAGCGCCACCCGCTGGCGCTGTCCGCCCGAGAGCGTCACCCCCCGCTCCCCGACCAGCGTCTCGAGCCCCGCCGGAAAGCCGGCGAGGTCGGGAGCCAACCCCGCGAGATCGGCGGCCCGTTCGATCGCCTCGCGGGGCGCGGCCGCGGCGCCGTAAGCGATGTTCTCGGCCAGGGTCGCCGAGAACAGAAAGCTCTCCTGGGGAACCATGGCGACGGCGCCACGCAGGGCGGCGAGCGGCCAGAGGCGCACGTCGAGCCCGTCGAGAAGAAGCGTTCCGGGGGGAGGATCGACCAGGCGCGGCACCAGCGAGAGCAGCGTGCTCTTGCCCGCCCCGGTGCGCCCCACGACCCCGATCAGGCTCCCCGCGGCGATGTCGACTTCGAGGTCTTCGAGCGCCCAGGGCCGGTTCGCGCCGTAGCGGAAGGAGAGCCCGCGCACGGCGATGGCCCCGCGGCACTCTGCCGGCACTCGACAGGAAGGAGCGTCCCGGATCTCGGGCTCGGTGTCGAGGATCGCTCGCAGGCGGCCGAGCGACGCGGCGCCGCGCTGGGCGAGATTGATCACCCAACCGACCGCGATCATCGGCCAGACGAGCTTCGAGAGGTAGAAGTTGAAGGTGACGAACTCGCCGACGGTGAGCGCCCCTGTCGCCACCCGTCGGCCCCCGAACCAGAGCACGCCCACGAAGCCGAGACCGATCATCGCCTGCAGCGCGGGGTGGAAGGCCGCGCTCCACCGGCCCAGCCGCAGATTGGCCTCGACCAGGGAGCGATTCTCCTCCGCGAACGCCTCGATCTCGGCCCCCTCGCGCGCGTAGGCTCGCACCACCCGCACGCCGGCCAGGTTCTCCTGGGCGCGCGCCGTCAGCCGCGCGAAGCGCTGTTGCACTCGCTCGTAGTGCTGGTGGATCCGCTGGCCGAAGGTCTGGGTCGCGAAGGCGATCGCCGGCAGACTTCCGAGCGCGATCCAGGTGAGCCGTCCGTCGAGGGAGGCCATCGCCGCCAGCGCGCCGATCGCCGTGAAGAGCGTGTGTCCCGAGTACATGATCGCCGGCCCGCAGAGCATGCGCACCGCGCCCAGGTCGCTCGTCGAGCGTGCCATCAGATCGCCCACCGCCTGGCGTTGGAAGAAGGCGGGCTCGAGCGTCGCGAGGTGCGCGAAGTACTCGTTGCGCAGGTCGTATTCGATGGAGCGGGAGACGGCCACCAGAACCCGGCGCTGCACGAAGCCGAACACTCCCTGAACGCCCGTCGCGGCGAGCACCGCGAGCGCGAAGCCCACGATCCTCCCGAGCGGCGCACCCCCCTCGAGCGCGTCGATCGCGCGGCCGACGAGCAGGGGAGGTAGCAGCCCGAAGGCGGCGGCGAAAAGGATCGCGACGACGCCGAGCGTCACCCGCCGGCGATAGGGGCGGAAGTAGGGAAGGAGACCGAGCAGCCGCTTCACGTCACCTCCTCGCCTCCGACCCCGGCGGCGAGCGCTCGCAACCCCCCGGGATGGGGAGCCGCGGCGCTCTCGAGGCGCACCACCAGACGGAGGATCGGGCGCCCCTCCGCGACGTACTTGGCCTCGTAGTTCGTGCGCGGCCCCTCCGGCCACCCACCGCCCGGCGACGCGACGCGCGCTCCGGGGAAGCTCTCGAGGAGCCGCTGCACGTCCTCGCCATAGCGCACGAAATCGGTCGCGAAATGGAGCTCTCCTCCGGGCGCGAGGAGTCCGAGCACGAGGTCGAGGGAGGCGGGCGAGAGGAGCCGCCGCCGCTGGTGGCGCGACTTCGGCCAGGGATCCGGGAAGTAGACGTGCACCCGCTCGGCGAACGCGCGCGGTAGCACCGCGCCGAGCAGATACTGGGCCTCCCCCTCGAGCAGCAGCACGTTGGCGAGGCCGCGGCGTTGCAGCCGGCGGGCCACGAGACGAAAGTACTCGCTCGCGAGCTCGATTCCTACGAAGCGGTGGTGCGGCTCCTCGGCCGCGCGGCGGAGGAGGAAGCGTCCCTTGCCGAATCCGATCTCGACCTCCCACGGACCCTCCCCGGGGAGCGCCCGCAGGAGGTCGAAGGGCACTCCGGGGGCGAGCAGGGGCACGATCCCCGTGGCGTCGGCGCGGCGCGTCGCGCGACTCACGCGGCCTCGCCTCCGTGGCCGGTGGGCCAGAAGTCGTAGAAGGTGTACCACTGCGTGGGCCAGCGGCGAATCGCGCGCTCCAGGACCTCGCGCCAGCGCTCGACGGCCGCGCGCACGTCACCCTCCCGATCCTCGGTGCGGCCCACTTCGATCGCTTCGCCGAATTCCACCTCGAACCGGTAGTCGCGGGCATAGGCGATGAAAGTCGGGATCAGTCGCGCGCCGCTCATGCGCGCGAGGAGGAAAGGACCCGCGGGCAGGCGCGCCGGAGCGCCGAAGAGCTCGACCTCCACGCCGTCGTCGCGAAAGTCTCGGTCTCCCTGCAACGCCAGGATGCGCCCCTCCGAGAAGGCGCGCAGGATCGGCAGGCCCGAGAAGCTCTGATCCAGCGCGAGCGGGATCTCGCGCACGTTGCCGAGACCCCGGAGCTGACTGCGGAACGCCTCCGCGTGCTCGAACGCGTCCGGGACGTAGATCACGGAGAGCGGGAGATTGGCCTGCCCCGCGAGAACCGCGCCGAGCTCCCAATTGCCGAGGTGCGCCGTCATCAGGATCTGGCGCTGCCCCGCGATCCGGGCCTCTTCCAGGGGCGCGAGATCCGCCAGGCGCGGATCGACGATGAGCGCCCGGAGACGCGCGGCCGGAAGTTGCGCGAAACGGAACAGGTCGACCCAGTAGAAGGCGAAGTGCCTGAGCATGGCGCCTACCGCACGCCGCACGCGCCGCGACGCCACGGGGGCGTCGAGCACCCGTGCCAGGTTGCGCGCGATCACCCGCTTCGGCGAGGCGTGGAAGAAGAAGACGAGCGCGATGATCCAGCGCGCGTTGGCGAAGAGGAACCAGCGCGGCGCGCGGGGCGCGAGCCAGGCGAGCGCGGGGAAGCCGCGCGCGATCGCCCAGCGGTTGAAGCGATCCGCGAAGGCGCGCGGCGGAGGAATCTTCCACTGCATGGATCCGGCGCCGCCCCCTCAGAGAAGGTCGCTACGCCCCGCGGCGGCGAGGCGCTCCACGATGCGGCGCACCTCCTGCGCCGCGCTGCGCGGCGCGACGAGCACGGCCCCTCCGGAGGCGACCACCACGAGATCCGAGACACCGACGAGTCCCACCGCCCCCTCTTCGGCGAAGACCAGATTGCCCGCGCCCTCCACCACCCAGGCCGCGCCCCGCGACGCGTTGCCCTCGGCGTCGTGCGCCAGCAGCTCGTGCAACGCGTCCCAGGATCCGAGGTCGTTCCAGCCGCAATCGAGAGGCAGCGTGACGAGATCGTCGAGCTTCTCCATGACCGCGAAGTCGATCGAGATGGACGGGAGCGCCGCGTAGAGCTCGGCCGCTCGCTCCGGCGCCCGCTCGATCGCCGCGAGACCCGAGGCGATCTCGGGCGCGTGGCGCTCGAGCCGCGCGAGCAGCGTCGTGCCGCGAAAGACGAAGATGCCGGCGTTCCAGAGGTGCCCGCCCCCCGCCACGAATCGCTCCGCCGTCGCCCGGTCCGGCTTCTCGGTGAACCGGCGCACGGCCCGCGCCCCCGGCGTGTCCGCGAGCGGCCCGCCGACCTCGAGGTAGCCGAATCCGGTCTCGGGGCGGGTCGGCACGACGCCCAGCGTCAGGACCCGATCCTGCTCCTCAGCGAGCCGAGCCGCCGCCGCGAGCGCCCGCCTGAAGGCAGCGGCGTCTCCGATCCGATGGTCGGCCGGAAGCACCGCGACCGCCTCGCCCCGGGTTTGCGGAGGCATCGCGAGGAGCGAGCCCGCGATCGCAGGCGCGGTGTTGCGCCCGGCGGGCTCGACCAGGATCTGCCGGGCGGGGACCTCGGGCAGTTGCGCGCCCACGGCCCCCGCGAGCGCCGCGGTCGTGGAGATCCAGACCCTCTCCGGCGGCACCAGGGGAGCGAGGCGGTCGACGGTCGTCTGCAGGAGGCTCCGCTCGCCTTCGAGGGTGAGGAGCTGCTTGGGGCGAAGGCGGCGGCTCGCGGGCCAGAATCGAGTTCCGGAGCCGCCCGCGAGGATCAACGCGGAGAGCGACATGGGGGGCGAGTATACCGGCGCCGGCGCTGGTAGATTGCGCCGCGTGCCCCCTTCCGATCCCGACCCGACAGGCGCGCGACGCCGTGCCGAAACCGCGCGCCACCAACCCGGCGAGAGCGCCGACCGGTTGATGCGCACCTGCCCGAATTGCGGCTCGGAGCTCGAGGAACGGAGGTGCAAGCTCTTCTGTCCGCGTCCGGCTTGCGGCTTCTATCTCTCCTGCGCCGACTTCTACTGAGAGCCCGCGGTGGGCCGTGACGGCACGGTATATTGGCGACATCTCGAACGTCCCCAAGGAGGTCCCGATGGTCCGCAAGCTCGCCGTCCCCGTCCTCGCGCTCGTCCTCGCCGCGCCGCTTCTCGCCGGCGCCACCTATGACGAAGGCAAATTCGACCCGAGTTGGGTCGGTGGCGGCCCCGAGTTCCGCGAAGCGGACGACATCGACTACCTCTGGGTGAAGCCCGGCTTCACCTTCGAGGGCCAGAAGGTGAAGTTCGACGCTTGGCAGGAGCCGGTCTGGTTGGGGGAGGACGCCGGCAAGCGCGACGCGAAGGACAAGCGGCTCGCGAACGACTTGACCCGCAACATGGCCGACGATTTCTCCGAAGCCTTCCGCAACGCGCTCGGCGGCAAGGTCGAAGTGGTCGACAAGGGTGCGACGCTCGAGGCCTCCGGCCGTATCGTCGACTGCTCGACGGGAAGCGCCGCCGCGAAGTTCTGGGTCGGCATGGGCGCCGGCTCCGGGTTCACGACCTTCGACCTCAAGTTCGTCGACGCGAAGAGCGGCGAGACCGTGGTCGCCATCCATCACCGGGTGGTCTCGGGCACCAGTCTCTCTACCACCGACAGCAAGCTGGTCAAGTGGATCGACGAGTTCGGGGAGGCGATCGCCAAGAAGGGGATCGAGGCGCTCTACCGCAAGGGAGACCGCGTCAAGAAGTAGGACGGACCCCGGCGGAGGCGGTCGCGCTCAGGGGGCGACCGCCGACCAGGCGAGGGTCGTCCCCCCTTCGAAGGGGTCGCGGAAGATCAGGTTCGAGGCGATCCGACCGACGGCGAGCGTGGCCGAGCGCGCCGGCAGCGTGAGCGTGAAGGCGCCCGCGTTCGGGGTCACGCTCCCCGCCGGCCCGAGCGGCGTCGAGGCGGCGAACCGGTAGAGCGCGAAGCTGCCGGTGGTGGCGCCGGCGAGCGTCACCGTGACGTCGCGCGGCTCGTCGTCCTTGTTGAAGAGCAGGACGAAGAGCTGATCCGAGTGGCCGCGCAGCGCGTAGGCGCCCACCCCGTCGATGTCGCTCGAGGTGGCGTGCACGCTCTCCCCCAGGACTTTCGCTGCGCCGTCGTAGCCGAGGTAGAAGCGGAACGCCTCTTCGGTCTTCGAGCCCGATTCCGGCACCACCCACCGGGTCGCCAGATCAACCCCCTCGCGCCCGAGGATCGCCAGCAACTCCGCTTGCGCGAGCGCTCCGGACGGGGCGTCGTCGGCGCCCCAGCTGTACTCGGTCAGCGCGATCCGAGTCCCCGGGCAGTAGCTGTCGACCCAGGCGCGGAGCCTCGGGACGAGCGCCACCTCGTCGCCGATCCACGACTGCGAGGTGTAGGTCGGATCCCAGAGCTCGCGGACCGACCGGAGGCGCACCGAGGCGTACCCTTCGTCGCCGAAGGCTTCGCCGCTCTGCGGGTAGTAGTGCACGTCGAGATAGTCGATCAACCGCACGCCGGTCGCCGCCAGGTGATCGCAGACCTGCTGCAGGTACCAGGCGACGAAGGGAAGCCCGCCGTGCGCCTGCCGGTCCGCGCCGTCGATGCAGGAGGGCCCCACCGCCGCGTCGGCGGCCGAGGTCCAGAGATCGCACCACCCCCAGGTGTCCGGTCCCAACAGCGCGAGCCCCGGCTCCGCGGCCTTGACCGCCGCCGCGAGCGTGGCCGTCCGCCCCCAGAGCTCGTCGTAGGTGGCCCCGGCAGGGTGAAGATCGCGGTGGGTGGAATTCCAGAGCATCGGCTCGTTGTCGAGCGCCGCGAAGCGAAGCCCGCCGTTCGCCGCCGCGCCGATCCGGGTGCGCACGAACGCGAGCCAACTCGTCACGAAGGGGGCACCGACCGGGATCGAGGTCGCGTTCGGGTCGTTGTCGACGATCTCGCCGTCCGAGCTGCAGAAGCCGGTGGTATTGACCGACGGATTGCAGAGGCCGTTGCCCGCGTCCGGATTGCACCAGCCGGGGGGGTTGGGATCGAAGTAGCTGCACTCGTCCTGGAGCTGAGGGCCGTAGAGCGCCTGCGAGAAGCTCCAACGACGCGCCCGATCGGGGCCCGCGACCCGTCCCATGAGCGGGAGCGTGAGCACCGCTTCGGCGCCCGCCCCGCGCGTCGCGAGCAGGAACTGATCGGCTCCGGATCCGGCAGGGAGGCCGCCGGGATCGCCGTCGCCCGCATAGTTCTGGAAGAACCAGTCGAAGGCGCTGTTGTCGACGTCGAGCTGCCAGTTGTAGCGGGTCGTGCGGTTGCCTCCCCAGCGATTGACCGTGTAGCCCACGTCGGCGAGCTCGGCGGCCGAGGCGAAGTTCACTCCGTAGACGAGATCGCTCACGGGATGGCGGTCGAGTGCCGCATCGACCGTCACCGCCACCGGCCCGGGGGGCGTCGGGTCGGCGACGAACCGGATGTCGTCCATGAGCACCGCGGCCTGGTTCGCGCCACTCGTGTCCTGGAGCACGAGCTCGTTGAAGCCCCCCGAGGTGAGCCCCAGCGCCGTGAAGGGAATCACCGCCTCGCGCCAGCTCGAGCTGGAGATTCCGCCCGCGGGCAGGAAGTCGTCGAGGTCGGCGCTCGCGCGCTGGTTGCCGTTGAGCTGGATCACCGCGCGCACCTGCTGGCCGCCGCTCCCCTCGCCGCGCACCCAGAGCCGGAGCTCCAGGTAGTCGTCGACGTCGAAGCTCGATCCGTTGTGCGCGTAGATCCCCTCCCAGTTGTCGGGCTCCCAGCGCAGCGAGAAGGGGGAGGAGTGGAACTGCCCGCCGAAGGAGAAGTTGCGGGTCGCCCAGCTCCAGTCCTGGAACCCGCCGGTGAGCGCGTTGTCGTAGACCCAGAGATCCTGCGCGAACGAGAGACCCGAGAGGGTCAAGGAAGCCGATAGCAGAATCGCGAGGCGCCGTCCCATGGTGATCCCCGAGGGTCTTCACCAGGATAGGCGCGTCCGCCCGGCCTCGAAGTGAGGTGCCTCACAGACGCCGCGCGGCGCGGCGCCCCGTCTCAGAGCGAGACGCCGCGCTCGGCGAGGAGAATGCTGGAGGAGGTCGGGCTCTGGACGCCCCCCTTGCGCTCGAGCGTGATGGCGACGCTGGTGGTGCCACGAGGCATCGTGGCCTCGGCGAGCAAGGAGGTCTTGCCGAGCTTGGCGTCGAAAACGCCACCGCTCACCGGTAGACCGTCGACGATGAACCAGAGCTGATAGTCCTGCACCTCGGGCTCGGGCTTGAGCCCGCGCACCTCGAGCTGCCAGTGCTGATGGTCGGGAGCGACCTGGAGCACGCCGCTCGCGAGCGGCTGCGCGGCTCCTTCGACGGGCGGGCGCAGCACGAAGACGGTGGTCGACGGGGTCAACGCGAAGGCGTGGCGCTTCTCGAGCTCCGCCATCGCTTCGCGCGTCGCGGCGAGCTCGCTCTTCAGCTTTTCGACGACGCTCAGGTCGTTCTCCAGGCGCCGGATGCGTGCATCCCGGGCCTCGACGCGCGTGAAGAGGTCCGCGGCCCAGAGGCCCACTCCGATCGCCGCGAGCGCGAAGAGCGCGGCGAGCCAGAGCGTGCCGTGGCCGCGCCGCGGCCGGGGCGCCCTGCCGGGCGCCTCCGGTGGGGCGGCCGGCGCGGGCCGGGCCGCGGCCACCGGCGGTTGCGCCTGACTTCGGGGGGCGAGCGGCGCCGACGCTGGAGGAGCCGCCGCGTGGCGCAGCGGCGGGACGACCGCCGGGTCGACCTCCTGCGTCTCCTCACCGACCAGATGCGCGAGGATCTCGTCGCGTAGGCCGGGGCGGGGCGCTTCCGGATCGAGCTCGTAGGCGAGCAGGCCCATTCCCTCCAGGTGGAGCCTGCGCAGCACCTCGGTGGCCTCGTCCTCGCCCTGCACCGGCGTCGTGTCCTCGCGACCGCCGCCGTGCGCGAGCTCTTCGAGCACCCCAAAGGCCGCCAGATCTTCCGGGTCGTGCTCAGCGCTCACATCAGCTCCCGTATCTCTTCCCTGAGCTCCCGCCGGAGCTTCTTCATGGCGAGCAGCGCACGCGTCTTCACCGTTCCCAGGGGGGTCGCCGTGCGCTCCGCGATCTCCGTCTGGGAGAGCCCCGAGAAGAAGGCCAGCTCCAGGACTTCGCGCTGCTCTGGAGGCAGATCGCCCAGCGCGGCGCGCACCCTCTCCCGGCGTTCTCTGATCAATACGTGCTCGTCGAGGCGGCTGGACGCGTCCGGAGCTCGCGGCTCGGCCTCGGCGGCATGGTGAGCCCGCTCACGCGTGCCGCGCTGGCGGAGCCGGTCGAGCGCGCGGCTGCGGCCGATGAGGACCAGCCAGGCCGAGACCGAGGAACGGGAGGGGTCGTAGCGGTCCGCCTGCTGCCAAACCTGGAGAAGGGTCTCCTGGAGCACCTCCTCCGCCTCCGCCGCACCGCCCAAGATCCGCCGGATCACCGCGAAGAGCAGAGGCGCGAAGCGATCGTAGAGCTCCGCGAGCGCCTCCTGCCGGCGGTCCGCGATGCGCCGCACGAGCGCGAGCTCGTCGCTCGAGCGGAGCGAGACGGGCGAGGGGGGATCGGCCGGCATGACGAGTCCGAGGAGAGGCCTAAGATAACATGCGCGCCGGAGTCCCCCGATGAACCCCACCAGCGATTTCAGCGTCTCGCCGGCGATCCGCGTCATCATGATGCCCAAGGACACCAACGCCCTGGGCACCATCTTCGGCGGCGTCATCCTCTCCTACATCGATCAGGCCGCCGCCGTCGAGGCGCACCGCACCTGCAACGGCCGCATCGTCACCGTGGCGATGCGCGAGGTGGTCTTTCATGCCCCGGTTCTGGTGGGCGACCTAGTGAGCTTCTTCACCCGCACGACGAAGGTCGGCACGACCTCGGTCACCGTCGACGTCCTCGTCGAAGCCGAGCGCGGCCACCCCGGCGGGCCCAAGGTGAAGGTCACCGAGGCCGAAGTAGTCTTCGTCCACGTCGGCTCTGACGGCAGGCCGAGGCCGATCGCCAGACCCTAGACCCCGCCGGGGATCGGCGTCGCCGCCCGCATCGGATCTCCGAGTCGCTCCGAGGCACGCAGGCGCTCGCGAAAGCGCAGGTGGCGGCGCCGGCTCCGCTCGACGAGCGGCCGCCAGAGCCGCGCCGTCAGCCGGTTCCGGATGACGAAGTACCAGAGGCGGTTGGCGCGCTTGTAGAGGTAGGCCCCCGCGAGGTAGGCGGGCACCGCGCGTGGATCCGCTGGCCGGCGGCGCCAGATCGAGCGGTGTGAGAAGAGTCGCCGGTAGCACTCCGCGTATCCGCGTTCGAGCTGCTCGATCGACATCCCCAGCGGCCGGAAGACGACGTGGCCGGTGTCGTAGAGGGTCCAGTCGCGATGCAGAATCCGTCCCTCCGACTCCAACCGCGCGAAGAGCGGCGTTCCCGGGTAGGGCGTCAGGATGTGGAAGGTCGCGCACTCGAGACGATTCGCCTCGATCCAGGCGACGGTCCGGTCGAAGACCTCCGGCCCGTCGTGGTCGAAGCCGAAGACGAAGCTCGCGTTGACTTGGATCCCGTGGTCGTGCAGCAACCGCACGCGCCGCGCGTAGTCCTCGGGGCGCGGGCTCCGCTTTCCGGCGTCGGCGATGTTGTCGGCGTCGAGCGATTCGAAACCCACGAACACCCCGGTGCAACCCGCGAGCGCCATCTCGCGCACGAGCTCCGGATCGTCGGTCGTGTCGATCGAGATCGCGGCGCTCCAGATCCGCTCGAGCGGCGCGATCTCGCGGCAGAGCTCGCGGAGGAAGTCCCGCTTCGATCCCAGGTTGTTGTCGACGAAGACGGCGTACGGCTGAGCGTCCGCGAGCATCTCGGCGGCGATCTGGGCCGGTCGCTTCGTCTGGTAAGGGAGATGAATCCCCTCGGTCGACAGATAGCAGAAGTCGCAACGATTGTGGCATCCGCGCGTCGCGATCAGGCTGCTCGTGGTGAGAAAGGCGTCGCGCGGGAGGAGGTCGCGGCGGGGGGCCGGTTCGTCCCGATAGGGTTCGCGGTAGCTTCCGATGTAGATCCGTTCCAGGCCGTTGCGCTCGACGTCCCTCAAGAGGCGTTCCCAGACCCGCACCCCGTCGCCCACGACGATCGCATCCGCGTGCTCCGCGCACTCCTCCGGGCAGGAAGCGACGTGGAGCCCTCCCAACACGACGCGCGCGCCACGCGCGCGATACCAGGCGGCGAGCTCGTAGGCGCGTGCGGCGAAGGTCAGGTGAACGGTGATGCCCACGAGTTGCGGAAAGGGATCCGTCGGCGGAGCGCCCTGCAGGAGGTTCTCGTCCCAGTAGGCGATACTCCAGTCGGGCGGTGTCGCGGCGGCGAGGCTGGTGAGCGCGAGCGAGGGGGTCAGCACGTGCTTGCCGAAGCTCGCCACGGGGTCCTTCGGATAAAAGGGGTTGAGGAGAAGCGCGTGCTTCGCCCGGACACCGAAGGATGAGCGAGTCTCGGAAAGGGCCGGTGCCACTTGCATCGCCCGCGGCCACCAGAGCCCCGTCCGTGGGTCCCGATTCCGGCGCCAGGCGGAGGGGCGATCGGGTGTCTCGAGCATCGTCGCGGCGCGGCGCTCGCGCGTCAGCCCGACCAGGGCTCGAAGCAACGGCGGCAGCGCGCTTCGTAGGCCTCGGTGTCGCCCACCTGCACCTGCTCGCTGCCGCCGGCGATCCTCTGGCTGTACTGCGCGGGAGCGCCGCAGCGCATGCAGACGGCGTGCATCTTGTCGACCATCTCCGCCACCGCCAGCAATCTCGGCATCGGCCCGAAGGGGCGGCGCGCGAAGTCCTGATCGAGCCCGGCGACGATCACCCGCACGCCGGCATCCGCGAGCTCCATGGCGAGGTCTGACAAGGTCTCGTCGAAGAACTGCGCCTCGTCGATCCCGACCACTTGGACGTCGGGCTCGAGCGCGGCGCGCATCGCCTGGGTGTCCATGACCGAAACGGCGGCGAGCTCCCGCGCGTCGCGGGTGATCAGCCGGTCGGGCTCGTGGCGGGTATCGCGCGCCGGCTTGAAGACCTGGACGCGCTGCCGGGCGATGGTGGCGCGGCGGAGCCTCCGCACCAGCTCCTCGCTCTTGCCGGAGAACATCCCGCCCGCGATCACCTCGATCCGGCCGTCCGCACCGTCCATGCGGCGCACGATATCGAGCGCTCTGCGTGCCCGCAAACGATCGCGGCCGGCGCGCGTCCCGGTGCTATCCTCCCGCGGTGTCGCGCCGCCTGCGCATGCCGCGCATCTTCACCTACGACGAGGCTCTCGCCGCCTTCCCGGTGATTCGCGATCTCACCGCGGAAGCGGCGCGCCAGGCCGAGGAGCTGGCGCTGCGCATCGAGGAGACGACGACCGGCGGGGAGGGCGAGCCTGCGCGGGAAGAGCTCGAGTCGGCCTACCAGCAGGTGGTCGACCGCTGGAGCCGCGAGATCGAAGCCCTCGGTTGCCTGGTCAAGGGGCTCTGGCTGGTGGACTGGGACTGCGGCGACGGTTACTACTGCTGGCGCCACCCCGAATCCAGCCTCGCTTTCTTCCACGGCTACGACGAGGGGTTCGCGGGGCGCGTCCCGATCAACTAGGCGAAGCGCTCGAGCAGCGTCTCCAGGTGCAGTCCGGCGATCGTCGGAACGACGAGCGCCGCCCGCGCGAGCCGAGCCGCTGGAAAGCTGTGGGCTACAGCGACGGTCCGAAGTCCGCAGGCGGCCGCCGCCTCGAGCCCCGCCGGGCTGTCCTCGATCGCCACCGCCTCGCTGGCCCCGATGGCTTTCACCGACGGCGACCGGTCGCCATTGAGGAGGGCGAGCGCCAGCCGGTACCCCTCGGGGTCGGGCTTGCCGCGGGTCACGTCGTCCGCCGTGACGAGAACCTCGAAGCGCTCCCGCAGCCCTTCCTGGTCGAGACCCGCCTCCACTTCGGAGCGCCGCGCACCGCTGACCACGGCGAGCGCGAGCCCGGCCCGCGCGGCCGAGGTCACGAACCGGGCGGCGCCCGGGAACCAGGGGTAGCCGGTGCGGACGATCTCGCCTTGGTAGTAAGCGTGCTTCCGCGCCTCCAGCCGGGCGAGTCGCTCGACCGGAGCATCCCGCCCCGCGGCGGCGAGGGCTCTCTCCAAGGCGGTCCGATCGCTGATTCCGACGCTCCACCCCGGACCCGAATCCGGGGGCGGCCCGAGCCCCTCTTCGCCGAGAACGCGCTCCAGAAGGGCGCGATGGAGGGGTTCGTCGTCCACCAGGACGCCGTTGAAATCGAAGAGGAAGGCCCGGATCACGGCGCGATGATAGCGGCGCCAGGCGACTCCAACCGGGCTAGAATCCCCCTCCGAGCGGCAGCCGGGAAGAAAAACCCGCTCCCCCCGGTTAGCGCCTGCGAAAGGAGCTCCTCCTCATGAGCCTCGACACTCAGCCCATTCCCGTCCCCGAGCCGGCCGTTCTGCCCCCCGTCACGATCACCTCCAAGGCGATCGAGATGGTCAAGCAGACGCGTTCCCAGGAGGGGATGGACGAGTCCTACGGCCTGCGCATCGCGGTCATGGGGGGCGGCTGCGGCGGCTTCCAGTACGCCCTCGACTTCGAGCAGGAGGCGCGCCCGACCGACCAGGTCTTCGAGGTGGAGGGGCTCAAGGTCTACGTCGACCCGGTCTCCTCGCGCTACCTCGACGGGGTGACGATCGACTACGTCTTCGGGATGCAGGGGGCGGGCTTCAAGTTCGACAACCCCCACGCGACCGGCACCTGCGGCTGCGGCTCGTCTTTCTCCGTCTGAGCCGGGGCGCGCACCGGCCCGCCTCGCCGCGGCCCGCCCTCGATTCTCAGCTGAGCACGTTCAGTGACCCCTGATCCCGTGGCCGCACCTCCCGAGCGCCGCTTCGAGCTCCACTATGAGCCGACGCCGGCTCTCGTGCGCGCCACCCAGCGACACTGGCTCTGGCGATACCTCGGAGGCTGGCTCGTCGGCTACGCCTTCATCGCCGTCGCCGCCGCCGCCCTCGCGCGGAGCGAGCCCTGGCTCTCGGGATTCTTCGCCGGCGCCCTCGCCGTGACGATCGCCAACTTCTTGCGCGCCCGGCATCGCCTCGTGATGGATGCCCGGCGCCTCGAGGGGATCGGCATCACGCTGGAGGTGGAGGCTTCCGGGATGACCTTCCACACTCCGAAGGGGAGCTCGCAGATGCCGTGGCGATCGCTCACGAGGGCCGAGCGCACCGGTGCTTTCTGGGTGCTCTGGCAGGACGCGCGAAGCGCTCCCGTCTATCTTCCCGCGACCCTCTTCGATGCCGAGGCCGAAAGCTTCCTCCGCGGACAGCTCGCGGCGGCCTCTGTTCGCGTCACCGGCTGAGATCGCCCGCGCTCAGGCCGCCGGCGAGCGTCCCGGCGCCTCCGGGAACCACCCGCGCGTCCGATTGCAGACGGCGCAGACCGTGAGCATCACCGGCACCTCGACGAGCACGCCGACGACGGTGGCCAGAGCGGCGCCCGAGGCGGGTCCGAAGAGCGCGATCGCCGTCGCCACCGCGAGCTCGAAGAAGTTGCTCGCCCCGATGAGGGCTCCGGGCGCCGCGATGTCGTGCGGAACCTTCAACCACTTCATCAGCCCGTAGGCGAGACCCGCGTTGAAGTAGACCTGGATCAGCAGCGGGATCGCGATCAGGACGACGTGAAAGAAGCGGCCGGTCAAGTTGTCGGCCTGGAACGCGAAAATCATCACCAGCGTCGCGAGCAGGGCCACGACGGTCACCGGGTGGAAGGCGGGCAGGAACCTCTCCTCGAACCATGCCCTGCCCTTCGCCCGCAGGAGCCAGACGCGGCTCAACGCCCCCAGCGCGAGCGGAATCACGATGAAGACGACCACCGAGAGCAGGAGCACCTCGAAGGGCACCGTCAACGTGCTCGCTCCCGTGACCAGGAAGCCGACGATCGGCGCGAAGAGCACCAGCATGATGAGGTCGTTGAGCGACACCTGGACCAACGTGTACGCCGGATCGCCATCGGTGAGGTAGGACCAGACGAAGACCATCGCGGTGCAGGGCGCCGCGGCGAGGATGATCGATCCTGCGACGTACTGGTTCGCGAGCTCCTCGCCGATCCAGGGCAGGAAGAGCACCCGGAAGAAGAGGAAGCCGATCGCCGCCATCGAGAAGGGTTTGACCAGCCAGTTGACGACGAGCGTGACCAGGATCCCCTTCGGCCGCCGGCGCACTGCCACGATCGAGCCGAGGTCGATCTTGAGCATCATCGGATAGACCATCAGCCAGATCAGCACCGCGATCGCGACGTTGATCTGCGACCCCTGGCCGAACTCGAGCCGCCGGACGACGTCGGTAAAGGCCGGGAAGAGCTTTCCCAGCGTCACTCCCGCCACCATGCAGAGCGCCACCCAGAGCGTGAGATAGCGCTCGAAGACGTTCAAGCGCTTCTTGGCGATCCCCTCGGTCACCGAGCCTCCTCCGCTCGGGCGATCACGCCTTCGGCGAGGAGCCACGCCGCGATGCGGGTCCGGAGCTCGTCGCGCACCGCGCGGAAGCGCGTCAGGCTCGCCGCCTCGCTCTCCGCATGGCCGGCCGGATCGGGCAGCGGCCAGTGGAGACGCCGCGCGTCGCCGAGGTAGACGGGACAGACCTCCTCGGCGCAGAGGGTGATCACGGTGTCGACCGTGCTCCGGTCGATCGCGTCGACCGCCTTGGAGCGCGCCCGCGAATGGTCGATCCCGATCTCGGCCAGGGCGCGCACGGCGAGCGGATTCACCCGCGAAGGAGACGAGCCGGCGCTCTGGACGACCAGGCGATCCCCGGCCAGGCGGCGCGCGATCCCCTCCGCCATCTGACTGCGGGCCGAGTTCGCGACGCAGAGGAAGAGAAGGCCACGGGTCACGGACGGATCTCCGCGCCGGGCCGCGCGACCGCGGGCGGGCGGCGCACCCCGAGCGCCACCAGGTCGAGCTCCGCCGCGCAGAGAGTGGCGATCGGGATCCGGCGCAAGCGCGTGATTTCGGCGCGATCCGCGCGGACCGCCACGTCCTCGCTCAACCGCGCGAGCCACGGCGAGAGCAGCTCGGCCGGTGGAAGATCGTCGCGCAGCCGGTAGAAGACGAGCTTTCCCTCCTTGCGCTCCGCGACCAGCCCGCCGCGCGACAGGACCGCCAGGTGCTGCGACACCGTCGACGGGGCGAGCCCCAGGACCGAGGTCATCTGACAGACGCAGAGCTCGCCCGTCGCGAGCATCGCCACCAGCCTCAGCCGCGCTGGGTGAGCGAGCCCTTTGGCCAGCGTGACGCAGAGGCCCAGGCTCGACTCGCGCTCGATTCGTTGTTTCGCCATATTACGAAATGTATCGGAGGCGAGCCCCGCCGTCAATCGGCGATCCGGCGGCCGCTTCAGCGGCCGCCGAACGTCTGAGCGACGACCCCCGCCGCGCCTCCCGCGAGGATCAGCCAGGTCGAGCTGACGCGGAAGCGGATCAGGGCGAGGGCGGACGCGAGCGCGAGCAGGAGCGTGAAGGGGTCGATCAAGGCGGCCCGGCCGAGCTGCCAGCTGACGAGGGCCATCAACGCGAGCGACGCCACGTTGACGCCGTCGAGGGCCGCGCCGGCGACGGGCGAACGCCGGATCTTCGGCACCAGGCGCGTCGAGAGCGCGACGAAGACGAAGGAGGGGAGGAAGATGCCGAACGTCGCGACCAGGGCGCCCGCGGGGCCACCCAGGAGGTAGCCGACGAAGGTGGCGGTGGTGAAGACGGGACCAGGGGTCACCTGCCCGATCGCCACGGCGTCGAGCAGCTGCCGCTCGGTCAGCCAGCCGAGCCGCACGACGAGGTCGGCGCGCAGAAAGGCGAGGAGCACGTAGCCGCTACCGTAGAGCACCGCTCCCACCTTCAGGAAGACGGCGAAGAGCGGCAGGAGCCCGAACGGTGCCGCGGACGCGCCCGCCGTGGGCAGGACGCCGAGCGAGAAGGTCAGCGCCGTTCCGTCCGGCCGGCGTCGCAGGTGCGGCAGGGCCGCGAGGGAGCCGGCCGCCGCGAGCACGACGAGCGGGTCGACACCCCACGCCGCGGCACCGAGGGCGGCGAGGCCCAAGGCGATCAGGAAACCGCTCTTCGCGGCGCTGCGGGCGAGGCCCACGAGCGCTTGCAGCACCACCGCGATGACCACCGGCGCGACGCCGTAGAGCACCCCGGCGACTTCCGGGAGCGCGCCCCACCGGACGTAGCCCCAAGCCGCCCCGCCGACCAGCAGCGCCGCCGGGAGGACGAAGGCGGCGCCGGCGACGAGGAGTCCCGGCCAGCCGCCGCGCAAGTGGCCGAGGTGAATCGCGAGCTCGGTCGAGTTGGGCCCGGGGATGACCTGCGTGGCGCCGACGTAGTCGAGGAAGGCGTCGCGCGAGAGCCACCTCCGCCGGCGGACGACCTCGTCCTCCATCATCGCGACGTGCGCCGCCGGTCCGCCGAACGACGTCAGGCCGAGGCGGAGGAAGAGTCGGGCGAGCTCGCTCAGCGAGGAGCGTCCGGCCGGTGCGGGCGATCCCATGCGCGGTGGCGGAGGGTCAGGCGAAGGGGAGCTCGACGACCTCGACCGGTGACCCGCTCTCGAGCGTTACCGGACCCGGCGCGGCAGCCACGCGCTGATGCAGGATGCCGAGCCCGATCGCTCCGAAGCGCGGCGAGCGCGCGACCGAGGTCGCGCGCCCCGCCGGCCGACCGTCGTGGAGTACGGCCGCGCCGGCCGCAGGAGCGCCTTCCGGGAACCGGAGCCCGAAGGGGCGACGCTGCACGCCCCCGCGGTAGTGGATCCGGGCGATCACCTCCTGGCCGAGGTAGCACCCTTTGGTGTAGCTCACCGCGGCCTCGCGCCCGGTCTCCTGTGGGAAGTTCTCCTCGCCGAAGTCGACGCCGAAGCGAAGCTCCCCGTCCTCGATGCGAGCGACCTCGCGCGCCGAGGGGCTCAGGCAATCGAGGCCGAAGGCGCTCCCCTCACGCAGCGAGGCAGCCGACAGCGCATCCAGCTCGGGAGCTTCCGGCAAGAGGAGGAAGCGGGCCGCCCCGCGCGCGGAGAGAAACGCCAGAGCTTCCATCGCTCCACCTTGGCCCGCCATGAGCTGGAATCGCCCCGGCGGTGGCGGCTCTCCGCCGCTCCAGGCCGTGAGCCATGCACCGGCCCGCGGACCGAGCAGCTCGAGCGCCGGAATCGGGGGGAGCGCCCGGATCTCCACCTGCGCCGCGAGACGGTACTTCTCGAGGTGCGCCGCGATCGCGGCGCCGCGTCCCGCGGGGAGCAGAAGGCGCAGCGCTTCCTCGCTCTGGAGCGCCAGGAAGTCCGCGAGGATCTTCCCCTGGCGGTCGGCGAAGAACCCGCCCGCGAGGTCGCCGCACGCGAGCTTCCGCACCTCCTGCGTCACCAGCCCGTGCAGCAAGCGCAGGCGGTCGACGCCCGCGAGCTCGAGGCAGTCGAGGGTGGGCGCCGCGGCGAGTGCCGCCCCTTCCCGCATAGCCGTGAGCTCGCGCGCCGGCGCTTCGCCGGTCACGGCGAGACTTGCGACCAGCGCGAAGTGTTCCCCCGCTCGAAATCGTCGGTGAAGACCACCGTCGGGGGCACCGTGACGCCGTAGTTGCAGCCGGTGCCTCCCGAGGAGTCGTTGTAGATCGAGGCCATGGTGGCGAGCGTCGTCGCGCCATAGCCGAGCTCGGCCGCCGCCTGAATCACCGCCTGCGCCGCCTGCGCCTGGTTGGTCGAGCTCCCGGTCATCGAGATCCCCTCCACCATCGCCTCGTCCATCGCCTCGAGGCCGATCTGCTCCGCGACATCGATGCCGCACGAGGCCCAGAATTGTCCGTCGGTGTGGATGACCCCCGTGAGGTTGGTCGGATAGAGATGAGTGTCGTTCCAGTTGGTGAGGCGCCCGCTCCAGAACGGGTTGTGCCCGTCCCAGCTGAAGGTCCAGTCGTACTGCGGATCGGCCGGCGTCCACTGCCCCGGAGAGGAGCGGCTGTAGGAGACGGCGAAGTAGTCGCCCAGGCCCTCCGAGAGCCCCTGCGTCTGCGAGAGGTGACCGTTCGTGACCCAATCGTGGATGCCGTGCCCGAGCTCGTGAATCACCACGTCGGCGTCCTCGGCATCGTCGACGCCGCCATCGCCGAAGGCGAGGTACTGGCTGCCCGAGACATAGTGGGAGTTGTCGTCCCCGTTCAGGCCGTGCGCGTCGTAGCGGACGCCGCCCACGTAGGCGAAGGGCCGCACCGGAATGCCCAGTGTTTCATTGAGATACCGCAGGAACGTGTCGATGTGGTAGTAGACGTTCTGGTGCTCGAAGAAGTCGTTGGAGCGGCTGTTGACCGAGAAGTCGCTCGTCGCCGGGGTCGTGCAGGGGACGTTGGGCGATTCGAGGTTGTCGCGACAGTCGGCGTAGGGGCCCACGAGGCTGTAGACCGAGCCATTGAAGGTGATGTCGCGGAGCGTCACGGTGCCGATCTCGGCGAGGAGCTCCGCGGCGTCGGCGTCGCCGTTGTCGAAGTACGTACCCGCCGGGGTGTTGTAGGTCGCTCCCGCGGAGGAGAGCGGGTCGGGGAGGAAGGCCTGCCCCGTGCCGTCGAGGTAGGCGGCACGATCGGCGATCGAGAGCAGCTCGCCGCTCTCCGCGTCGAACATCACCTCCCAGTCCCCCGCCGGGCGCCCGGTGGGCACCAGGCGCTCGACCCACACCAGCCGGACTCGATCGGCGCCCGGGAAGATCATCCGCTCGCTGCTCGCGTCGTTGAGCGCGCCGTCGATGCCCAAGGCGACGAGCGCCGCCTGCCGCGCCGCAGCGGCCGGCAGCTCGGCCGCCTCGGGGAGCGCTCCCACCAGCGGGCGGTAGTCGTTCACGACATAGACGACCTCACCCTGCCGGTTCATCGAGACCGCGATCTCGCTCCCGTAGACGGGAAGACCCCTCGCCACTTGGCGGAAGCGCACCACGTCGATCGCCTTGCCCTGCCGCACTGCCTCGAGCTCGAGATCGCCGAGGCCCGGCTCGGCGAGCGCGAGCTTGCTCGCATGCGCCGCGAGGAAGTCGCGCGCCATGGCCTCCAGGCTCGAGCCGCGCGCGGAATAGCGTTGATTGACGAGCACGCGCGGCGTTCCGGCCGCCGGCTCGGCGAGCGCGGGGCCGGCCAGAGCGGGGCGCTCCCCGGCCGGGGGTGCGGAAGCTGCAAAGGTCGGTACGGCCACGAGGGCGAGCAACGCCGCGAGGGCGAGCAACGCCGCGAGGGCGGAGCGAGACAGTCTCTTGGAGTGCATCCACGATCCTCCTGAGGTCCGTTGATGGGGGGCGGCGATCATTCTAGCGCCCCCTCTGTCGGCCCGCCCGACAGGGCGGGGTCTCCCACCCCACGGCCGATTGCCGACCCAGGACCGGGGGCTCGTAATGGTTCCGCTGCTGAGGAGGAGGATCCATGTCCCCAACCGTCACCGAAGCCCCGGCCCACGACAAGCAGGCCGATCTTGCCGGACCCGGCATCGGAAGCTACGAAGAGCTGGCGAAGGTGCTCCCGAACGACTACCAGCCGCTTCTCAACCCCAAGGAAATGCAGCAGGCGATCGCCGCCGTCAAACGGTTCATCGAGGACGGGCTCTGCCGTGAGCTCAACCTGATCCGCGTCGAGGTGCCGCTCATCGTCGATTCGGAGAGCGGTGTCAACGACTACCTCGATCGCGACGGCTCGCGCGGACCGATCCAGTTCCACATCAAGAACGACCACGACAAGCATCCGATCGACGCCCAGGTGGTGCAGGCGGCGACGAAGTGGAAGCGGGTCGCGTTGAAGCAGTTCGGGCTGAAGCCGGGCGAAGGCTTGGTCACCGACATGAGGGCCGTGCGCAAGGACTACTTCCTCGATCACGACCACAGCGCCTACGTCGACCAGTGGGACTGGGAGAAGACCATCACCGCCGCGGATCGCAACCTCGACTACCTCACCAAGACGGTCGAGGGGATCTGGAAGGTCATCAAGCAGGCGGAGTTCTTCGTTCGCGACCTCTTCCCCGCGCTCAAGAGCCCCAAGTACCCGATGCTCCCCGAGAAGCTCCAGTTCCTCCACGCCGAGGAAATTCTCGACCGCTACCCCGATCTGCCGCGCAAGCAGCGCGAGACGGCGATCCTCCAGGAGTACCCGGCGGTCTTCATCTACGGCATCGGCTGGACGCTCGCCGACGGCTTCCCGCACGAGATGCGCGCCGCCGACTACGACGATTGGGTCACTCCGACAGTCGACAAGAACGGCAAGCGGATGCACGGCCTGAACGGCGACATCCTGGTCTGGAACCCGGTGACGCGGCGCCGCCACGAGCTCTCCTCGATGGGCATTCGCGTCAACGCCGACACGCTCGTCCAGCAGCTGCGCATCACGAACCAGATGGACTTCCTCAAGTTCCCTTATCACCAGGGGATCGTCGACAACTCGCTGCCGCTCTCGATCGGCGGCGGCATCGGCCAGGCGAGGACGGTGATGTACCTGCTCCGGACCGCCCATCTGGGCGAAGTCTCGGTCACCGTCTGGCCGAAGGTCCTGAAGGAGATGTGCGCCGAGCGCAACATCCACGTCATCGAGTAGAGATCCTCTCGGGCGGACGGCGCCACGGCGCCGTCCGCCCCCGTTCCTCGGGCCTCCGTGGCACCCCGCCGCGCCCCGGGGAGCTGCCCGTCCGGCCCGAACCGGTCCCCGCGGCGCCCGTTGACTCCCCGTCACTATGGCCTGAAAATACTCATATTGTGAGGAATTCTTCCCCACAGCTCTAAGGCCAGCCTCCGGCGCCGTGAGCTCCGGAAGCGGCCATCCGTTCAGGGAGGAAAGCGTGCATCTCGATACGGGCAACACGGCCTTCATGCTGTTGTGCACCAGCCTGGTGATGTTGATGACCCCCGGGCTGGCCTTCTTCTACGGCGGCCTCGTGGGCCGCCGCAACGTGCTCGCGATCATGATCCAGAGCTTCGTCTCGATGGGCTGGACGACCGTGCTCTGGTGGGCCTTCGGCTTCTCGCTCTGCTTCTCGGGCGACCTGAAGAGCGGCACCGACTTCTTCGGCATCGTCGGCAACCTCGACTGGGCCATGCTGCGCGGCATCACGCTGTCGATGCCCTCCCCCAACGACACCATCCCGATGCTCGTCTTCTGCGCCTACCAGATGATGTTCGCGATCATCACGCCCGCCCTCATCACCGGCGCCTTCACCAACCGCATCACCTTCAAGGCCTACATGGCCTTCCTCACCGGCTGGCTGGTGCTCGTCTACTTCCCCTTCGTCCACATGGTCTGGGGCGGCGGGCTCCTCGCGCAGTGGGGCGTCAAGGACTTCGCGGGCGGCATCGTCGTGCACAACATCGCCGGCATCGCCGCGCTCGCCTCGGTGCTCTACGTCGGCCGGCGGAAGGTCGAGGACCGCGGCCCCCACAGCATCCCCCTGGTCGCGCTCGGGACCGGCCTGCTCTGGTTCGGCTGGTACGGCTTCAACGCCGGATCCGAGTTCCGCGTCGACTCGATCACCGCGGTGGCCTTCGTGAACACGGACATCGCCGCTTCGTTCGCGGCGATCGCCTGGTTGGTGGTGGCCTGGATCGTCGAACGGAAGCCGAAGTTCCTGGGTCTACTGACGGGCGCCGTGGCCGGGCTCGCCACGATCACGCCCGCCGCCGGCTACGTCTCTCCCTCTGCGGCGGCGTTGATCGGCGCCATCGCCGGCGTGGTCTGCTACTACGCCGTGGCGCTCAAGAACCGTCTCGGCTGGGACGACGCCCTCGACGTCTGGGGGGTGCACGGAGTCGGCGGCTTTCTCGGCATCGTCCTGCTCGGCGTCTTCGCCACGACCGCCTGGAACCCCGCCGAGACCGGGGGCATCAACGGCCTGCTCGCCGGCGACACGACCTTCTTCCTCAAACAGCTCGCGGCGGTGCTTCTCTCCTCCGTCTGGGCCTTCGCGCTCACGCTCGGCATGCTCTGGGCGATCAATCGGGTGACCACGGTCCGCGTCGCGGATCTCGAGGAGGAGATCGGTCTCGACGAGGCGCTGCACGGCGAGAAGGCGTACCTGGAAGGGGTCTGACGGTTCCCCGCTCCGGCGCCGGCTCGACGCGGCGCCGGAGCCCTCCCGGCTTCATTCGGGCTTGCTGCGCAGCTTCTCGCGGAGCGTCTTGCGGTCGATCCGCAGGATCTCGGCCGCGCGCTTCTTGTTGCCCTCGGCACGAGCGAGAACGCGGCGCACGTACTCCTCCTCCACCTCGGCGAGCGGGCGATCGAGGTCGAGCGTGTCGGCCGCGAGCCGCCGCACGTGGACCGGCAGATCGGTCACCTCCAGGCGCGCGGCGGGGGTCCGCATCA
Source organism: uncultured Thermoanaerobaculia bacterium (assembly GCA_964476605.1). Lineage (GTDB taxonomy): Bacteria > Acidobacteriota > Thermoanaerobaculia > Multivoradales > JAGPDF01 > JAGPDF01. Next base: position 61,515 of record CAYZBH010000010.1, read on the forward strand.
GGACACCGAGCAGGACCGCTTCGAGCTCGGCCAGATTTCCCGGCCAGGGGTACTCGCGGAGCGCTCGCAGCGTCGCCGGCGCGAGCGCCGGTGGGTTGCGACGGAGCCGCGACGCGAGACGGGCGAGGAAGTGCGCGGCGAGCAGCGGCAGGTCCTCGCCCCGCTCGCGCAACGGTGGCAACGCCACCTGCTGCGCGCCGAGGAGGCGCAGGAGGCGGGCCGGCAGCAGCCCGTGCTCGATCAGCTCGGCGACATTGGCGGGCACGCCGAGGAGGATCCGGCAGGAGTCCGAGGTCGCCGGGCGAGCGAGCGCCGCCAGCAATTGGTCCTGCGCCTGGCGTGGCGCCGCCTCGATCCCCCAGACGTAGAGCGTGCCGGGCAGCGTGAGCTCTCCGCCCAACAGGAGCGCGGGGTGCTCGCGCCCCGGCCCGGCGGCGAGAAGGGCACCGTCCACCGCGAGCCAGAGCCCGTCGCCTCCGTGCGCGGCGCGCGCGGCGGCCCGCCGGCCGGTGCCCGGCTCGCCGGAGATGAGCAGATGGGAGCTGCTCGCGCGGGCGCGTTCGAGCGCCTCGAAGGCCCGCCGCATCGCTTCGCACTGTCCGATCAGTCCGAAACGTCCGGGAGGCGCTCCGGCCGTGCGCTGCCGAGCCGACTCGCGCTTCTCCGTCGCCCGTTCGACGGCGCTCAGCAGCTCCTCGTCGGTGAAGGGCTTCGCGAGGTACTCCTCCGCCCCGGTCTTGACCGCCTCCACCGCCCCCTCGACGGTCGCATAGCCGGTGATCACGATCACCTCGCAGGTGCTGCGGTTCTCGCGCACCCAGCGCACCAGCTCGAGCCCGCTCGGACCGGGGAGACGCAGGTCCGTGATCACCAGCTCGAAGTCGTCTCGACGCAGCACCGCCTGCGCCTCGCCGACCGATGTCGCGACCGCGACCGCGTAGCCCGCGCGGGACAGATTGCGGCCCAGGACGTCCAGGGTCTCGGGCGCGTCGTCGACCAGGAGGATGCGCTCGCGACGCTTCGGGGCGGTCATGGCCTTCACCGTCGTCATGCGTCGAATCGCGGGAAGCGCACGTCGAACCGGGATCCCGTGCCCGGCTCGCTCGCCACGATCACGCGCCCCCCGTGCCGTTCGACGATGCCGCGGAGCACGGCCAGGCCGAGCCCGACGCCGCGGCCGATCTCCCGGGTCGTCACGAAGGGATCGAAGACGCGTTCCAGGAGCTCCGGGCTCATGCCGACGCCGGTGTCCGAGACCACCACCGACACCTCTCCTTCGACGGCCCGGGTCGCGACCTCGAGGCGACCGCCGCTCGGCATCGATTGCACGGCATTCACGATCAGGTTGATCAGGACCTGCTGGAGCTGCGTGCCGTCGCCCGCGATCCTCGGCAACTGCCTCTGGAGATCGAGATCGAGCCGGACCCCCGCGCTCGTGCAGCGGCTCTGCATGAAGAAGAGCACCTCCCTCACCACCCGGTTGAGGTCGGTCGGCGCCATTCGAGGGGGAACCTGGCGCGAGAACAGCAGCAGGTTGCGCACGATCTGGCGCGCGTGCAACGAAGCCTGGACGATGCGCTCGAGATCGCGCGCCGACTGATCCGGCAGCCCGAAGCTCTTCTGGACGAGCTGCGCGTACCCGAGGATCGCGCCCAGCGGCTCGTTCAGCTCGTGAGCCACGCCGGCCGCCAGCCGGGCCAGGCTCTCCGGCGCCGCGCTCGACTCGGGGTCCGCGCCCCGCGCTCCCAGGATCGTCGCGGCCTCGCGCGCGAACTGTTCGCGCGACACTCCGCGGCCGGAGAGCTCCCAGAGGCGATCGATCCGCGCCGCCTCCGCGCCGATCTCTCCCCTCCCTTCGCCGTCGTCCCCGACCGCCACGAGATCATGGTAACTCAGGCGTCCCCGCCGCCGTTGCTCTCGAGAGCCGAGGTGGCGAGGGTCGGGCGACCAAGGCAGGACCCTGCGCGGACGGGAGCTCCGGGCCTACCGGGGGCGTGGACTGGAGCCCTCGTCCGCCCCCGGAATGCCGGCCTGAGCCCACTCGCCGAGATCCCTCAGCACGCGGTCCGCGCCGGCCCGCGCGAGCTCCTCGGCTGGCGTCCAACCGGTGGCGACCGCCCAGCAGGGGATGTGGTGCGCCCGCGCGCATTCGATGTCGAGCGGCGAGTCGCCGACGATCAGAGTCTCTTCCGGCAAGAAGCTCCGTCCGGTGGCCTCGCCGGCGCGCAGGAGGGCGACGGGAGGGAGGTCCCGGCGATCGATCTGATCGTCGCCGAAGGCGCCGAACCGGAAGAAGCGGTCGAGCCCGACGCTTCCGAGCTTGATCTTCGCTCCCTCCTCCCAATTGCCGGTCAGCAGGCCGAGCGAGAGGTCCTCCCGCGAGGCAAGGTCCGCGAGAAGCTCCTCGACCGACGGCAGGACGCGCACCCGCGCCGGGTCGAGCCGCGCCGCGAGGCGCGCGAGATAGCGGTCGCGCAAGCGGGGGAGCTCCTCGATCACGCGTACCGGGTCGATTCCGGCGCCGGTCATCAGGTCGAAGACGATGCGTGGATCGGTCCTCCCCGTGAAGCGGTAGCGCGCGATGTCGCCCGCGGAGCCGAAGACTTCGACGAGCGCCTCCGCGAAGAGCGGCTTCGGCTGCCCTCCACAGTCGATCAGCGTCCCGTCGACGTCGAAGAGGACCAGCCGGAAGCCGTTCTCGCCTGCCCTCCTCACGGTCGTTCGACCACCTTCACGCCACCGTCCTCCTGCGCGATCCAGAGCTCGGATCCGACCGCCGCGAGACCTGCGGGACGTTCGAGGCCGGGGACGGCGTAGGCGCCGACGACCGCGCGGCGCGCCGGGTCGATCACCAGGAGAGTGTCGAAGCGCGCGCTCAAGGCGTAGAGCCTCCCCTCCCGAGCGGCGACGCCGCTCACCACGTACTCGGCGAGCGATCTCCCCTCTCCGGCGAGCGCGAGGCCCGCGTCGGCGGCCAAGCGTGGCTCGAACTCCTCGCTCAACGTGAGGTCGGAGCGTTCGAACCTCGAGACGACCAGTTTCGGCTGCTTGGGGCTGGGCACCGCGACCGTGAAGTAGGCGTCGCGGGTCGCGTCGAAGGCGAGCGCGTCGACGTACATCATGCGCGCCCGCACGGTCGCGAAGCGCCCCCGCCCGATCTCCTCGAAGCGATCGGTGGGGGTCAGGAAGAAGCGGAAGTTCCGCGCGGCGTCGGCGTGGTCGCTCGCCTCCAGCTGCACGAAGCTCTTGTTCTCCGCCATCGCCGTGAGCCGCCCCGAAGCGTCGAACGCCGCGCCCACGAAGCCGCGTCCGAGATCGACCGAGAAAGCGGGGTCGACCACCGTCGAGCGCTCGAGCCTCGCGAGCTCGCCATCGAAGAGATAGACGCCGTGCCCGGAGGTCACGGCGAGGAAGCGATCGCTCGCCGGATCGTACGCGAGATCCCCGACCGCGCCAGCGAGGGAACCGGGGATCCGGACGGTCCGCGACGGCGCGAGCGTGGCGAGCGCCGCGAGAGGTCCTCGCGCGGGATCGCTCTCCAGCCCCTCGAGGCTCGGCTTCGGGATCGCCCACCGGCCGCGGAGCGAGGGCCCGGGCCCGGCGTACTCCTCGAAGGTCCAGTCCCAGTGGCTCGGATCGAAAGAGAAACGGATCGGATCCCCGGGTCCCACGTAGGGGGGCGGGCCGGCGCCCGCGAAGGCCTGCACGACGTTGCCCGCGATCGCCACGAGGAAGACCGCTGCCGCCGCGCCGCCGAGCCGCCCGAGCGGGCGCGGCGGTCCCGGCGCGAGGTCCCCCTCGCGCAGCAACAGCAGCAGAACCCCCATCATCACCACGGCCACCCAGTAGATGAAGCCCGACCAGCTGTAGGTGTGGGCGCCGAAGAGCTCGACACTGAAACCCTGGCCGATGTCGCGCGCGAGGTGCAGCCCCGAGTGCCGCGCCGCCATGTAGAGACCGTAGGCGGCGATCAGCACGCCGAGTCCCACGTACCGCGGCCGAGGCCCGTAGCGCAGGATGAAGAGGCCGACGAGGGCGACGAGCGCCATGCCGAGGCGCTGCCCCCAGCAGAGAATGCAGGGCGAATCACCGAGCACGAAGCCCAGGACGTACGCCGAGATCCCGAGCGGAACGACCGCGAGCACGAGGACCGCGAGCGCCAACAGGGTCTCCATCGGACGCCGACGTGCCGGAGCAACCGCGCTCGGACTCACAGATTGACCCCCGGCACGATCGAGGTCCGGGAACCCACGAAGAACCCGAAGAAGAGTAGCGCCAAGCTGAGCAGGAGCAACCCGAACGCGAGGCGCTCGCGCTCCGGACGCCGCCAGACGATGAAGCCGGCGGCGAAAATGCAGAGCAGATTGAGGAACTCCATCGCAGCTCCTTCGCGGCGGCCTCAGCGCCGCCAGTCGGGGGTCTTCTTCTCGGCGAGGAAGGTCGCGATGCCGCGCCGGCAGTCTTCGGTCGAGCGCGCCGCGGCGTTGGCCTCGCTGGCGAGCGTGAGCCGCTCGTCGAGTGGTCGGCCGACGAGCTCGAGCAGCAGCCGCTTGGTGCGCGCGATCGACTCCGAGGACGCGTCGCGGAGAATCCGGTCCACGAGCTCGAGGCCCGCAGCGCGCAATTCTTCGCGCGGCGCCACGCGATTGACGAGCCCGATCGCGAGGGCACGCTCGGCCGAGAGCAGCTCGGGGGCGAGCAGCAGCTCGCGGAGATCGGAACCCTTGATTCGCAAGGGGAGATAGGTCGCTACCAGCGCGGCGACGAAACCGATGCGCACCTCGCTGTAGAGGAAGCGCGCATCCTCCGCCGCCACGACGAAGTCGCAGGCGGTCGCGAGCCCGCAGCCGCCTGCGATGCACGAACCTTGGACGAGCGCCACGGTGAGCGCCTCCTGACGGAGCACCGCCTCGAAGAGCGCGCGCAGGCGCCGCGAGTCGAGCCGGTTGTCGAGCGCGCTCGCCTCCTGCAGAGCGGCGAGATGCGCGAGGTCGGCGCCGGCCGAGAAGTGCTTTCCCGCCGCGGCGAGCACGACCGCGCGCACGCCTTCGGCGCGCCAGTCGCGCTCGAACGTCTCGGTCAGGGCGCGAACGAGCGCCGGCGAGAGGGCGTTCGCGCGGTCGGGATCGTCGAGCTCGACGTGCAGGAGCGCGCCCTCCCGCGCGACCCTGAGCGGGACGCTCACGGAAGGAGCTCGTCCGGGACTTCGATCTCGAGCTGGAGCATCCCCTGGCCGTGCGTCTTCCCCTGCGCGTCGGTGAGCAACGACGCGGTGCCGCCGCCGCCCAGAGCGTCGTGCAGGAGGAAATTGAGCGCCAGCAGGTTGGGGACCTCGAAGCGTTCGACCCGGCCCCGGCAGACGCCGGCGAAGTGCGCCTTGACCCGTTCCTCCGTGACTTCGCGGCGCAGGACTTCGTAGAGCGCGGGCGTCGCCGCGATCAGGCCGACGTTGGAGGCATCCCCCTTGTCGCCGGAGCGGGCGTGCGCGATCCGAGCGAGCCGGACGCGCGCCATCAGATCGCCTCCACCGAAACGCGGAGCCGCTCCTCCACCTGCTCGCGCGCGAGCAGAGCGGGCCAGTAGGCGACCACCTCCTGAGCCTTCGGGCGACCGCCGGCGAAGCCGGTGACGCCGGGGGGGCCCGCGGTCACGAGTGGCGCGATCTCCTTGCCGAAGCGCTCGACCTTGGCGCGATCGGCGCTCCGCACCGCGAGGCGCAGCACCACCTCCGGAGGCTCCGGCGGCGCCGCCAGAACCCCCGGCAGGACCGCGCCCGAGCCCAACAGCTCGACGCTGCGCTCGGCGGCGCCGAAGCGCACGCCCGCGCGCTCGAGGCGCCGCCAGACGATCTCGGCGGCGAGCTCGGCCTTCTCCAACGCGCGCGGACCCGCGACCGTCACCTGCCCCGACGCCTTGTAGCCGTCGAGGTAGGACGCGGAGATCTTGAGATACGGCGTTCGCGCGCTTCCCCGGATGCCGGAAACGCGAACGCGATCGGGGCCCTCCTGGGCGAGCCGGATCGAGGAGAAGTCGGCGGTCACGTCGGGCGTGACGTAGCGCTCGGGGTCCCCCATCTCGTAGACCAGCTGCTCGGAAACGGTATCGACGGTCACCATGCCGCCGGTTCCCGGGTGCTTGGTGACGACGAAAGAGCCGTCGGCGGCGACCTCGGCGATCGGATAGCCGACGTTCCAGAGGTCGGGCACCTCCCAGAAGCGGGTGAAGTTGCCGCCGGTCGCCTGGGCGCCGCACTCGAGAATGTGGCCGGCGATCGTGCCGGCGGCGAGGCGGTCCCAATCCTCCTCGGCCCAGCCGAACTCGTGCACCAGGGGCCCGAGCGCGAGCGCCGTGTCCGTGACGCGGCCGCAGAGGACGATGTCGGCCCCGTCCGCCAGCGCCGCCGCCACTGGCCGCGCGCCGATGTAGGCGTTGGCCGAGGTGACGCGTGGGAGCACGCCCGCGATCGGCTCGCCGTTCTCCATGTTGGCGAGGGTGTGACCCGCCGCCACGAACTCCGGGAGACGCGCCAAGAGGTCGTCCCCCTCGACGACGCCGACCCGGAAACCGGCGACTCCGAGCTCGCGCGCCACCTCGAAGATGCGCGCCCGGCAGGCCGAAGGATTGAGTCCGCCGGCGTTGGTGATCACCTTGACGCGGCGTGAGACGAGCTCGGGCAGCGCCCGGCGCACGAAATCGATGAAATCGGTCGCATAGCCAGCCGCGGGGTTCTTCAGCTTCTGCCGCATCATGATCGAGAGGGTGACCTCGGCCAGATAGTCCATGCCGAGGTAGTCGACCGGTCCCCCGGCGACGAGCGCCAGCGGGGCGTCGACGTTGTCCCCCCAGAATCCCTGCCCGTTGGCGATGCGGACGACCCTCATGACTCCGGGCGAGGCTATCAAAGGCCCCGGCTTCCGGGCGGGCTACCCGATCGGGTGTGGGACCACCGCGCGCCGGTTGCAGTAGATTGGCGCCTTCCGAGCCGGGGAGGAGCCTCATGAGCCAGCCGACGTCGCGAATGGAACTGCTCCGCAACCCGATCAGCGCGATCGGCGCGCTCCTCGCCACCCTGACGCTGATCCTGGGCGCCGCGTTACTCGCCGTCCACTTCATCGAGCCGACCAGCAACACCTACTTCGGCATCTTCCTCTTCATGGTCGTGCCGGCCATGCTCTTCGGCGGTCTGCTGCTGATTCCCTTCGGTGTCTGGCGCGAGGTGCGCCGCCTCAAGCGGGGCGGCGCGCCACCGGTCAACCGCTGGCCGGTCCTCGACCTCAACAGGACGAACCAGCGCCGCCTGACGGCGCTGGTGATCGTGGTCACCGCGCTGGTGATCGTGCTCTCGGCCGCGGGCGCCTACAGCGCCTATCACTACAGCGAATCGGTCGCCTTCTGCGGCACCACCTGCCACATCGTGATGGAGCCCGAGCACACCGCCTACCAGAACTCGCCCCACGCGCGCGTGACCTGCGCGCAGTGCCACGTCGGGCCGGGCGCGGACTGGTTCGTCAAGTCGAAGCTCTCCGGCGCCTACCAGGTCTACGCCACGCTCGCCAACAAGTACCCGCGGCCGATCCCGACGCCCGTCCGGAGCCTGCGTCCGGCGCAGCAGACTTGCGAGCAGTGCCATTGGCCCGGGCGCGTCTACGGCGGCAAGCTCAAGGCGTTCTCGCACTCCCGCTACGACGAGGCCAACAGCGCGTGGCCGCTCAACCTGCTGATCAAGACCGGAGGCAACGATCCGGCGGCCGGCGAGGAGACCTCGGGAATCCACTGGCACATGAACGTCGGCGTCGAAGTGGAGTACGTGGCGCGCGACGAGCAACGGCAGGACATCCCCTGGATCCGCGTCAAGGACCGGAAGACCGGCCGCGTGACCGTCTACCAGGACAAGTCCAACCCGCTCTCCCCCGAGGAGCTCGCGAAGGCCTCCACGCGCCGCATGGACTGCGTCGACTGCCACAATCGGCCGAGCCACATCTACCTGTCGCCCGACGCCTCGGTCGACCAGGCGCTCCAGACCGGCGCCCTCGATCGCAGCCTGCCGTCGATCAAGCAGTACGCGGTCGCCGCCATGGCGACGGACTATCCGGATCGCGCCGCGGCAGCCGCCGGCATCGGCAAGAGCATCTCGGAGGCCTACCAGGTCAAGCATCCGGAAGTCTGGAACACCGAGCGCGCCAAGATCGACCGCGCCGTCCTCGCCGTGCAGGAGGCCTACAGCCGCTCGATCTTCCCCGAGATGAAGTCCCGCTGGGCGGTCTATCCCGACAACATCGGCCACTTCATCTTCAAGGGATGCATGCGCTGCCACGAGGGGAACCACGTCTCCGACGCCGGAGTGGCGGTCAGTCACGATTGCCGGACCTGCCACACCATCCTCTCGCAGGGCTCCGGCGAGCTCGCCCAGGTCGCTTCGACACCGCAAGGGCTCGACTTCGAGCACCCCGAGGACATCGGCGACGAGTGGCGAACGACCGGCTGCTACGAATGCCACAGCGGCGTGCAGCCGTGAGTTAGCTCGGCACTTCGTCAGCCAGTGCTCCCCCGCGCCGGGTTTGGTCTCCCGGCGGTGGGAGTATCGGCTTCTGGGTAGCCAAGGTTCCCCCTTCCGCTTCCGGCCCGAGTTCCTCGCGCTGCTGTCTTGGTTTCTCGGTAGCCTAGGTTCCCCCTCTCGCGTCCGGTCCGATCTCCCCGCGCCGGGACCGGCGGGCGCTGGTCGCAAGCCAACGGAAGGCGCCCGCCTCCGCTTCGGCCTCGCCGGGTCACGTTCGTATGCCGAGGTCTTCGACTGCTCGGCCTCAGAGGCCCCTCTGCGGGGAGCTCCGCCCGGACGCTGC
>CAYZBH010000011.1:0-4670 GCA_964476605.1 uncultured Thermoanaerobaculia bacterium
CGCGAAGGCGGCCGCACCATCGGCGCCGGAACCGTCACCGAGGTGATCGCGTAGCGGCCTCTGGGCCGATGAGGGCGAGACCATGCTGAACGAGAAGATCCGAATTCGACTGAAGGCCTTCGACTACCGAATCCTCGATTCGTCGACGCACGAAATCGTCGACACGGCGCGGCGCACCGGCGCGCGAGTGGTCGGGCCGATCCCGCTTCCGACCCAGATCTCGCGTTACACGGTGAACCGTTCGCCGCATGTCGACAAGAAGTCGCGGGAACAGTTCGAGATTCGGACCCACAAGCGGCTGCTCGACATCTACGAGCCCACGAGTGGAACGGTAGATGCGCTGATGAAGCTCGAGCTGCCGGCCGGCGTCGACGTCGAGATCAAGGCCTTCGGTAAATAGGGCCTCAGGAGTTCGGCAGGTTCTGGGAAAGGGTTCGGCTCATGGAAGGGATCCTCGGAAAGAAGCTCGGGATGACGCAGATCTTCATGCCCGACGGCGCGACCGTCCAGGTGACGGTCGTACAGGCGGGACCGTGCGTCGTCGTTGCGCGGAGGACTTCGGAGAAGGATGGCTACGATGCAGTGCAGCTTGGTCTGGTTGAGGCGAAGCCGCCGCGGCGAGTGACGAAAGCGCTGCAGGGGCACTTCAAGAAAGCGGACGTGACTCCGGTGCGAAAGATGGCCGAGTTCGCGGTCTCGGCCGACGAATCGTGGGCCGCCGGGGACCAGGTCCGTGTTTCGATCTTTTCGGAGCAGGAGTACGTCGATGTCGTCGGCACCAGCAAGGGACGTGGCTTCCAGGGTGTCGTGAAACGGCACGGCTTTCGCGGCGGCCGGGCGACGCATGGTTCGATGTTCGGACGCGTCCCGGGATCGATCGGAGGTTCTTCGAACCCCTCGCGCGTCTTTCCCGGGATGAAGGGCACGGGCAGGCTCGGAAGCGAGCGAATCACGACCAAGAACCTCTTGGTCGTCAAGGTGGACGAGGAAAAGAACCTGATCTTCCTTCGAGGGTCGGTTCCGGGCGCTCGCAACGGCTACGTGGCCCTGAAGCGGGCGAAGCGCGGGTAGACGAGAGGCGGAACGGCGATGAAGATCGCAGTCAAGAACTTCGAGAACCGCACGGTAAGAGAGGTCGAGCTCCCGGAGGAGATCGCCTCGTACCCGTACAAGCGGCATCTGATTCACGCGGCCGTGCAGGCCTATCTGGCGGGGCTTCGCTCCGGCACGCACAAGGTCAAGACCCGCTCCGAGGTGTCCGGATCCGGCAAGAAGCTCTGGAAACAGAAGGGCACGGGCCGAGCGCGCATGGGTTCTGTGCGGAGTCCGCTCTGGCGCAAGGGCGGCACGGCTCATGGGCCGGTGCCGCGCGACTACGGACAGGATCTCACGAGCGGCGAGAAGAAGAGCGCCCTGAAGTCGGCTTTGGCGAGGAAGGTCAAGGACCAGGAGGTGGTGGTCCTCGAGTCACTCGCGGTTCCGACTCACCGGACCAAGGACTTGGCGACGCTGCTAGCGAAGCTCGGAGTCGGTGGAAAGGTCCTCCTCGTCGACCGCCTCGACAATCAGAATCTCGAGCTCGCTTCTCGCAACCACCCCGAGATCAAGACCGTGGACGCGTTGGCGGTCAACGTCTACGACGTGGTGGATCGCTCCTACCTGGTCGTGAGCGAACAGGCTCTCGGCAGACTCGTGGAGGTTCTCGCGTCATGAGAGTTCAAGACGTGATTCGCAGACCCCTCATCACGGAAAAGGCGGCTGGCCAGCGCGAAGGTCTCAACGTCATCGCGTTCGAAGTCGACGGCCGGGCGAACAAGGTGCAGATTCAGCGCGCGGTCGAGGCTCAGTTCAAGGTCAAGGTCTCCGAGGTGCGAGTCGCGAACGTCCACGGGAAGCTTCGTCGTCAGGGGCGATTCGCGGGCCGCAGGGCGGACTGGAAGAAAGCCTACGTGCGACTGGCGCCCGGCGAGAAGACGATCGACTTCTTCGAAGGCGTGTAGGAAGGGGAGCCTCAGGATGGGAATTCGACAGCTTCGACCCACGAATGCCTCGAGCCGGTTTCAGAGCTTCCCGGACTTCGCCGAGATCACCGCGGAGCGACCGCAGAAGTCGTTGACAACCGGCAAGTCCGGCACTGGCGGCCGCAACAACCGGGGGCATCAAACGAGCTGGTTTCGTGGCGGCGGTCACAAGCGGCGGTACCGCGTGGTGGATTTCCGGCGCGACAAGTACGGCGTTCCGGGCAAAGTCGCGACGGTGGAATACGACCCGAATCGCTCGGCCCGCATCGCGCTGGTTCACTATGCGGATGGAGAGAAGCGATACATCCTGTGCCCCGAAGGCCTGAGGATCGGGATGGAGGTCGTGGCCGGCGAGAAGGCGGAGATCAACGTCGGGAATGCCCTGCCGTTGCGTCTCATTCCGTTGGGCACCGTGATTCACAACCTCGAGCTGCGCAAGGGAAAGGGCGGGCAGATGGTGCGGTCGGCCGGTGCCGGAGCGCAGCTGATGGCCAAGGAAGGTACCTACGCACAAGTCAAGCTCCCGTCCGGCGAAGTGCGTCGCATCCACGTGGAGTGCTACGCGACGATCGGTCAGGTCGGCAATCTCGAGCACGAGAACCGCTCGTTCGGCAAAGCTGGTCGCAGGCGCTGGTTGGGTAAGCGTCCGCACAATCGCGGCGTCTCGATGAACCCGGTCGATCATCCGATGGGCGGTGGCGAGGGCAAGACCTCGGGCGGCCGTCACCCGTGCACGCCCTGGGGCGTGCCGACCAAGGGCTACAAGACGCGCAACAACAAGCGGACGGATCCGATGATCGTCCGACGTCGGGGCAAGAAGTAGAAACGGAGAGTTGCCATGTCGCGTTCGTTGAAAAAGGGCTTCTTCATCGACAAGCATCTCCACGACAAGATCGTCGCCATGAACTCGAGTGGCGACAAGAAGGTCGTGAAGACTTGGTCGCGCCGTTCCACGGTCATCCCCGACATGGTGGGACACACGCTCGCGGTCCACAACGGCTCGAAGTTCATTCCCGTCTACGTGAGCGAGAACATGGTCGGTCACAAGCTGGGTGAGTTCGCGATGACCAGGACGTTTCGCGGGCACAGCGGCAAGAAGGCGGCAGAGAAGTCGACCGCGCCAGCACCGAAGAAGCCCTGAGGAGACGAGCGATGGAAACCACGGCAGTCCTGCGTCATCTACAGGCTTCTCCGCAGAAGGTGCGTCTGGTGGTCGATCTCATTCGCGGGAAGGACGTCGAAGAGGCGGCAGTCATCCTCCGCACGACTCGGAAGTCGGCGGCCAAGCCGCTGGAGAAGCTGCTCAAGTCGGCGGTGGCGAACGCGGAAAACAGGGATCAGAACGTCGATGTTGGGAAGCTGTTCGTGAAGGAGGTCTTCGTCGACGGCGGCCCGTCGCTCAAGCGGATCCAGGCCAACACCATGGGGCGAGCGTTTCGCATCCTGAAGCGGCAGAGTCACGTCACGATCACCCTGGACACGCGCAAGGGCGCAGCCAAGGGAGGGAAGTAGCCGTGGGACAGAAGACCCATCCTTACGGATTCAGACTCGTCTACAACAAGACCTGGCATTCGCGCTGGTACGCGGAGGCGGACTACGCGAAGATGCTCCATTCCGACCTCAAGCTCCGCGCGGACCTGAAGAAGAGGCTGGGTCACGCGGGTGTCTCCGAGATCGACATCGAGCGTGCCGCCGACAAGCTCCGGGTGACGATCTACACGTCGCGGCCCGGCATCATCATCGGGCGCAAGGGCGCCGAGGTCGACAAGCTTCGGGACGACTTGGCGAAGATGACCGGGCGCGAGGTCCACATCAACATCCAGGAGATCCAGAGACCCGAGCTCGACGCGCAGCTCGTCTCGGAGTCGATTGCGGGTCAGCTCGAGCGACGAGTGTCCTTCCGACGCGCCATGAAGAAGGCAATGGAATCGGCTTTCCGGTTCGGGGCCAAGGGCGTGAAGATCATGGTCGCCGGGCGCTTGGGCGGAGCGGAGATCGCCAGGACCGAGTGGTATCAGGAGGGTCGGCTGCCGTTGCACACGTTGAAGGCCGACATCGACTATGGCTTCGCCGAAGCGAGGACGACTTACGGGGTCATCGGCGTCAAGGTGTGGGTCTACAAGGGCGATCTGCTGAAAGAGAAGGGCCGGCGGGCGACCGCGTAAGCGAGGATACGAATCATGTTGATGCCGAAGAAGGTCAAGTTCAGGAAGCAGCACCGAGGCCGACGCGCCGGTCGCGCCAAGGCAGGTGACTACATCGCCTTCGGAGACTTCGGACTGCAGGCCCTCGAGCCGGGCTGGGTTACCGCGCGCCAGATCGAGGCGGGTCGTATCGCGATCACGCGCCACGTGAAGCGTGGCGGCAAGATGTGGATCCGAATCTTCCCGGACAAGCCCTTCACGAAGAAGCCCCTCGAAACCCGTATGGGAAAGGGAAAGGGAAACCCCGAGGGATGGGTCGCAGTGATCAAGCCCGGACGGATGCTCTTCGAGCTCGAGGGCGTGACGGAGCAGGTGGCGGCGGAGGCCATGAAGCTGGCCTCGCAGAAGTTCGGAATTCGCACGCGGTTCGTGTCGCGACACGCCGAGCTGAAGTAGGCGGAAGAGGGAGCCGGGCATGAAGAAGATCCAGGAGTTGCGCGAGAAG
>CAYZBH010000011.1:4770-56243 GCA_964476605.1 uncultured Thermoanaerobaculia bacterium
AAGTAGGCGGAAGAGGGAGCCGGGCATGAAGAAGATCCAGGAGTTGCGCGAGAAGACCGTCGAAGACCTCCAGTTGCGCGAGAAGGAGCTCGCGGAGCAGCTGTTCGCGCTGCGTCTCCAGAAAGTCACGGGGCAGCTCGAGAAGCCGGCGAAGGTCAGGGCCGCGAAGCGAGAGCTGGCGCAGGTCCTGACGGTGATCCGCGACAAGCAGAAGGCGGTTTGAGGACGGAGCCCATGAGCGAGACCGTTGCGAAGGCTAGAGGCCAGCGTCAGGAGAAGATCGGCGTGGTCGTGAGTAACAGAATGGACAAGACCGTCGTCGTCGAGGTCGAGAAGACGATCGTCCATCGTCTCTACCACCGACATCAGAAGCGCACGTCGAAGTTCTATGCGCACGATCCCGAGAACGCCTGCCGCGTCGGCGATGAGGTGCGTCTCGAGTCGACGCGACCGATCTCGCGCCTCAAGCGCTGGCGAGTCGTCGAGGTCGTGAAGAAGTCCGGGGAGAACTAGCGATGATCCAGATGGGGACCATCCTGGAGGTTGCGGACAACTCCGGTGCCAAGCGCATCGCGTGCATTCATCTGAAAGGTGCGCTCGGGCAATACGGTCGCTTGGGAGACGTGATCACCGCCTCCGTCAAGGAAGCGGTGCCTGACGGGACGGTGAAGAAAGGCCAGGTCGTGAAGGCGGTCATCGTACGGACCGTGAAGGCGGAGAAGCGCCGTGACGGTAGCTACATTCGCTTTGATACCAATGCTGCCGTGCTGATCAACGACCAGAAGGAACCGATCGGGACCCGCGTCTTCGGTCCGGTCGCGAGGGAGCTGCGAGAGAAACGATTCATGAAGATCGTGTCACTCGCCCCGGAAGTCATCTGACGGTTCCTGGATCGGAAGAGCGCAATGAACAAGACGAAGATCAAGAAGAACGATCAGGTTCTGGTGATCGCCGGCAAGGACCGCGGGGCCAAAGGAAAGGTCCTGCGAGTTCTCCCCGCCAAGGGGATGGCGGTTGTCGAGCGAGTGAACATGGTGAAGCGCCACACGCGCCCGAATCCGCAGCGGGGCATCCAGGGCGGCGTTCTCGAGAGAGAGGCGCCGATCCGGATGTCGAAACTCATGCTGTTGGATCCAAACAGCGGGAAGCCGACACGCGTCGGTCGGCAGCGTCTCGGCGACGGTTCCTCGGTTCGGATCGCGAAGAAGAGCGGGGCCACGCTGAGCTAGGAGCATCGAGATCATGGCGAAGAGCAGCGACAAGAGTGCAGATACGAAGTCTTACGTCCCGCGCCTCAAGCGGCAGTACCAGGACGACGTGGTCGGGAAACTCAGGAAGGAATTCGGTTTCTCGAATCTGATGGCGGTCCCGCGGCTGGAGAAGATCGTGGTGAACATGGGTCTCGGGGACGCGATCCAGAACATCAAGATCCTGGATGACGGGGTCGAGGAGCTCGCTGCCATCGCGGGTCAACGACCTTCCGTGCGCCGCGCTCGCAAGTCGATCGCATCGTTCAAGCTGCGAGAGGGGATGCCGATCGGCTGCAGCGTGACGTTGCGCGGGGACCGGATGTGGGAGTTCATGGACCGGTTCATCTCGATCGCTCTCCCGCGCGTGAGGGACTTTCGGGGAGTGTCCTCGAAGAGCTTCGACGGCAGGGGGAACTACACGGTCGGGATCCGGGATCATCTGATCTTCCAGGAGATCGACCTCAACAAGGTGGAGCGACCGAAGGGAATGAACATCACCTTCGTCACGACTGCCGAGAACGACGAACAGGCGCTGCACCTCCTCCGGGAGCTCGGCGTTCCGTTCGCGAAGACCTAGGGAGGGACATCGCGTGGCGACCGACGCGAGGATGGCCAAGACGAGAAGGCAGTTGAAGTACGAGATTCGGCAGCGCAGTCGCTGCAAGCGTTGCGGCAGGCCGCGCAGCTACATGCGCAAGTTCGGTCTCTGCCGCATCTGTTTTCGCGACCTCGCTCGGCAGGGCTACCTTCCGGGTGTGATCAAGGCGAGCTGGTAAGGAGAGAGCTATGAGCAACATGGATCCGGTTTCGGATCTTCTGGCGAGGATCCGGAACGCCCACTTGGCCAAGCACGACAGGGTCGATGTACCGACGTCGAAGCTAAAGGCCGAGATCTGCCGGATCTTGAAAGAGGAAGGTTTCATCCGGAACTTCCGGCTGGTCGACCAGCAGCCGATTTCGGTGCTGCGGATCTTCCTCGAGTACGACGAGTCTGGCTCGCCGGCTATCAATCACTTGCGGCGCATCTCGAAGCCGGGCCGCCGGGTCTATCGTGGCGCCGAGGACATCCGTCCGGTGCTGAACGGGCGAGGTCTCGGCGTGATCTCCACGAACCAGGGCGTCCTGTCAGACCGACAGGCGCGAGAGCGCCGCCTGGGCGGCGAAGTGCTCTGCGAAGTCTGGTAAGGGGGTAATCGAGGCCATGTCGCGAGTTGGAAGAATGCCGATCGAGATCCCGAAGGGGGTCAAGGTCCATGTCAGTGGAGGCCAGTTCCTCGCTGAAGGACCCAAAGGCCAGGTGCGGCAGGCTCTCCTGGACGGTTTCCCGGTTCGTGTCGAAGACGGATCGGTGCTCGTCGAGCGGACGGGCGAGACGGGACCGGAGAGAGCCAAGCACGGGCTGTTGAGAGCGCTGCTAGCGAACGCCGTCAAGGGCGTTTCGGAGGGTTTCAGTCGAGGCCTGGAGATCATTGGCGTCGGCTACAAAGCGGAGGTGAGGGGCAACGAGGTGCATTTCGCGCTTGGTTACTCCCATCCGGTGGTGTTTCAGATTCCGCAAGGGATCAAGATCGAGATCGACAAGGCGAACAAGATGACGGTGAGCGGAGCGGATCGCCAGCTCCTGGGACAGGTCTGCGCGGAGATTCGAAGCCTCCGGCCGCCGGATCCGTACAAGGGGAAAGGCATCAAGTTCTCCGACGAAGTCATCCGACGCAAGGTCGGCAAGGCCGGCGCCAAGTAGGGCGAGGAGGATGCTTTCATGTCGGATCTAGTCCGAAAGAAGGTCACGGATAAGACATCGCGCCGGCGACGTGCCCATCAGCGACTACGCCAGCGCCTCGCTGGGACCGCCGAACGGCCGCGTCTCTCCGTCTTCAAGAGCGAGAAGTACGTCTACGCGCAGGTCATCGACGACGGTACCGGAAAGACCATCGTCGCGGCAGCTTCGCTGGAGCCCTCGCTCAAGGAGCGGATTACCGGCGGCGCGGCGACCAGGGCGGCGGCGAAGGTGGTTGGGGAAGCAGTAGCCGAGCGTGCCCTCGCAAAGGGCATCGACAAGGTCGTGTTCGATCGTGGGGGCTACCTCTACCACGGCAAGGTGAAGGAACTCGCGGAAGCGGCACGCGCCAAGGGACTGCAGTTCTAAGGCAGCAGGCGCGAAGGAGAGAGCTTTGGCCAGGGACAGGGAATTCGAGCAAGAGAGCGAGTTCGTCGAACAGGTCGTTCACATCAATCGCGTCACCAAGGTCGTGAAGGGCGGAAAGAACTTCTCTTTCTCCGCGCTGGTCGTGATCGGTGACGGGAATGGAAGGGTCGGATACGGCGCCGGCAAGGCGAAGGAGGTTCCGACGGCCATTCGCAAGGGTATCGAGGTCGCGAAGAAGCATCTCATCCAGGTGCCCATGCGTGGCAACACGATCCCTCACGAGGCGCTCGGAGAATTCGGATCTGGGATGGTCCTGATCAAGCCGGCATCGGCGGGAACGGGTGTCATCGCGGGAGGTCCCGTCCGCGCCGTGATCGAAGCGGCGGGCATTCAGGACATTCTGACGAAGTCGCTGGGGTCGACGAATCCGCACAACGTGGTGAAGGCAACCTTCGCGGCGCTTCTCTCGCTTCGCACCGGCGAGCGGCGTCCCGAACTGGCGGAGTCGCAGGCTTCCTAGCGGGTCGCCGGTCTGAGGCAAGGAGGAAGCACGGTGGGAACTACGAAGAAGATCCGAATTCGCCAGGTCGGTAGCCCGATCAGCACACGGCAATCGCACCGAGACGCGCTACGCGGGCTCGGTCTGCGCCGCATCCGTCACGAGGTGGAACGGGAAGACAGTCCCGCGGTCCGCGGTCAGATCGCGAAAGTCGCCTATCTCGTCGAGATCGTCGAGGAAGCCAAATGAAACTGCACGAACTTTCTCCAGCGCCCGGAAGCAAGCACGCTCGGAAGCGTGTCGGCCGAGGTCCCGGTTCCGGGCTCGGCAAGACCGCTGGGCGCGGTCACAAGGGCGGCCAGAGTCGCGCGGGCTACCGCGTGCGTCCGGGATTCGAGGGCGGCCAAATGCCGCTCGTCCGGCGCGTGCCAAAGCGCGGGTTTACCAACGAGTTCAGGGTCGAATACGCGGTGATCAACGTCGGAGCGCTGGCCGATCTCGGCGAGACCATCGGTCCGGAGCTGCTCGCGGCACGGGGCCTGGTGCATGCCGGGAGTCCGGTGAAGGTGCTAGGTCACGGTGAGGTGTCGAAGAAGATCACTGTCAGCGCGCACCGCTTCAGCAAGAGCGCGAGAGAGAAGATCGAGGCCGCGGGAGGCCGCTGCGAGGAGCTCGCTTCGTGATCGAGAGCATCCGGAACATCTTCGCGATACCCGATCTCCGAAAGCGGGTCCTGTTCACGTTCGGTCTGCTGGCGGTCTATCGGATCGGATGCCACATTCCGACGCCGGGAGTGGATCCGCAGGCCTTGATCGAGTTCATGAACTCTGTCCAGAATTCCTTCCTAGGATTCGTCAATACCTTCACCGGGGGCAGCCTGCGCCGGGTGGCAGTCTTCGCGCTGGGGATCATGCCCTACATCACGGCATCGATCATCCTGCAGCTCCTGACGGTGGTGTGGCCCTATCTGGAGAAGCTCTCGAAAGAGGGCGAGCTCGGGCGGAAGAAGATCACGCAGTACACGCGTTACGGTACGGTTCTCGTATCGGTCGTTCAGTCCACCGGGATCGCGCTCTTCCTCGAGAAGACCTCGACTCCGGGTGGTGGCGCGCTGGTGGGTACCCCAGGCTGGGGCTTTCGCCTGATGACGATTCTCACGCTGACCACGGGTTGTGCATTCATCATGTGGTTGGGAGAGCAGATCAGCGAGCGGGGGATCGGAAACGGAATCTCCCTGATCATCTTCGCCGGAATCGTCGTCGGTCTTCCGCATGCGATCGTGGACACCTTGGGCAAGATTCGGACGAACGAGTTGTCGCTGATCGGCATCCTGGTGTTGTTGATCTTCATGGTCGTGGTGGTGGCCTTCATCGTCTACATGGAGCGAGCTCAACGCAGGATTCCCGTTCAATACGCGAAGAGGATGGTGGGGCGGAAGGTGTACGGCGGGCAGAGCACCTATCTCCCGCTGCGGGTGAACACCGCGGGCGTGATCCCGGTGATCTTCGCGAGCTCCCTGATGGCCCTTCCGGCGACGGCGGCTCAGATGTTCCAGGCGAGCTGGTTGCAGAAGCTGGCTGATCAACTGGCCTGGGGACAGCCGCTGCACTACCTCTTGTACGTTGCCGGCATCATCTTCTTCAGTTACTTCTACATCTCGATCATCTTCAATCCGACGGATCTCGCCGAGAACATGAGGAAGTACGGGAGCTTCGTTCCGGGTATCAGGTCGGGCAAGCGGACGGCGGAGTACATCGACCGGATCCTGACTCGGATCTCTCTGGTCGGTGCGACTTATCTCGCGATCGTCGCCATCCTTCCGGACTTCCTTCTGAACGGCGTCAAGATTCAGAGTCTTCCGTGGATCGGTCCGACACTCGATGCGTACATGCCGAAATGGCTGACCGAGGGCATGGGCATCAACTTCTATTTCGGCGGAACGTCGCTGCTGATCGTGGTCGGCGTTGCCATGGACACGCTCCAGCAGATCGAGAGTCAGCTCGTAATGCGGAACTACGACGGATTCTTGAAGCGCGGAAGGCTCAAGGGGCGCCGTGGCTAGAAGCGGTCTCCGCGTCGTCATGCTCGGGGCTCCTGGGAGCGGGAAGGGAACCCAGGCGGAGCTTCTGGCGCGCGTGCTCGGGGTGCCTGCAATCTCGACGGGAGCAATGCTTCGTGAGGCGGTAGAGCGCGGAACTCCCTTGGGAGCGCGCGTCAAGTCGATCATGAGCGCCGGGGCGCTGGTGGACGATGCCTTGATGGCGGAAGTCGTGGAGGAGAGGCTCGATTCGGAGGATGCGCGTCGGGGATTCCTGCTCGACGGCTACCCGAGAACGGCGGTACAGGCCGAGACTCTTGATCGCCTCCTGGCGGCGCGCGAGGTGGAGCTCGACGCGGCGGTGCTACTCGACGTCCCCGAGCCGGTACTGGTCAAGCGTGCTTTGGGGCGCCAGAGAGCTGACGACAAGGAGGAAGTGATCCGGGAACGGCTTCGGGTCTACCGCGAAAAGACCGAGCCCCTGATCGACCGGTTCCTCCGGCGGAGCGTGCTGCGCAAGGTGGACGGCGACAGGAAGGTGGACGAGATCACGTCGGAGATCCTCCGCGTCCTCGGCTGGGAGCTGTCGGGATGGTCCTGAAGTCTCCCGCCGAGGTCGACCTCATGGACGAAGCGAACCGGATCGTCCACCGGGTCCTGGAGGGGCTCGCGCCGCTCGTGGTACCGGGCGTGACCACTCGGGAGCTCGACCGCTTCGCGGAAGCGACGATCCGGCAGGCAGGCGCTGTGCCGGCGTTTCTGAACTACAAGGGTTTCCCGGCGACGCTCTGCACCTCGGTCAACGAGGTGATCGTGCACGGGATACCAGGAGAGACCCGCCTCAGGGCCGGTGACATTGTGGGTGTTGATTGTGGAGTCGTCTATAAGGGATACTATGGGGATGCCGCGAGGACGTACGCGGTGGGAGAGGTATCGACTGCCGCTGGGCGGCTGATCTCCGTCACGAAGCAGGCCCTCGAGATGGCGGTGGGGGCTGTGTTGCCCGGCAACCGTCTCTCAGACATCGGCCATGCGGTGCAGACCCTCGTGGAGTCCGAGGGATTCTCGGTGGTTCGCGATTTCGTCGGACACGGGATCGGGACGGCGCTGCACGAGGACCCGCAGGTACCCAATTTCGGGGAGCCGGGGCGGGGGCCGCGGCTGCGGCCCGGTCTCGTCCTCGCGATCGAGCCGATGGTGAACGCTGGGGCGCCGGGAGTGAAAGTGGATCGCGACGGCTGGACCGCGCGCACGGTGGACGGATCGCTCTCGGCACATTTCGAATACTCGGTCGCCGTCACGAATGACGGCGCCCGGATTCTCGGTCTCGGCGCCGTCTGATGTGGAGCCGAGGGAAGAAAGGGTAGGGAGGTTTGGCCAAGGAAGAGGCGATAGAGGTCGAAGCGACCGTCGTCGAGCCGCTGCCCAACGCGATGTTCCGCGTGGAACTCGAGAACAAGCATCAGGTTCTCGCACACATCTCGGGCAAGATGAGGAAGCACTTCATCCGCATTCTTCCCGGAGACAAGGTCCTGGTGGAGCTCTCGCCCTACGATCTATCCCGTGGCCGTATCGTCTACCGTTTGAAGTAGTGCGAGGTGGAAACATGAAAGTCCGATCTTCAGTTCGACGAATCTGCCCGAAGTGCAAGATCGTGCGTCGCGCGGGCGTCGTACGAGTAATCTGCGCAAACCCGAAGCACAAGCAGCGGCAGGGGTAGGGGGCCGAGATGGCACGTATTGCGGGAGTGGATCTGCCTCAGAACAAGCAGGTATGGGTCGGACTGACCTACATTCACGGCATCGGTCGGACGAGGGCGCGGAAGATTCTCGCCGCAGCGGGAGTCGCGGACGTCACGAAAGTGCGCGACCTCTCGGAGGACGAGGCACAGCGCATTCGCAAGATCATCCAGGAAGAGGGTCGTGTCGAAGGAGACCTGCGCAAGGAAGTCACGCAGAACATCAAGCGGCTGATGGAAATCGGCAGCTATCGCGGGGTACGACACCGGAGAGGGCTTCCGGTACGAGGCCAGCGCACGAACACGAATGCCCGTACGCGCAAGGGCCCGCGCAAGGCCACCGTCGCGACGAAGAAGAAGCTGACCAAGAAGTAGCGAGGACTGATCATGGCCAAGGAATCGTCCGCGACCTCCGGCAAGGAGAAGAAGGGCGGGAAGAAGAAGGAGAAGCGCCTGGTGCCGCACGGCGTGGCTCACGTCCAGGCGTCCTTCAATAACACCATCGTTTCGATTTCCGACCCGGAGGGAAACGTCCTGACTTGGTCTTCCGCGGGGAGGATCGGTTTCAAGGGCTCTCGAAAAGGGACGCCGTTCGCTGCGCAGGTGGCTGCTCAGAGCGCCGGAAACCAGGCGAAGGATCTGGGTATGCGGTCGGTCGACGTCGAGGTGCGGGGGCCGGGCGCTGGTCGTGAGTCCGCGATTCGTGCTTTGCAGGCGAGTGGCATCGACATCAAGTCGATTCGCGACGTGACGCCCATCCCGCACAACGGCTGCCGTCCGCGCAAGCGGCGGCGCGTGTAGGGAAGCCGAAGCGAGAAATGTAGCTACGCAGGGAGGGCTCGGCTCGACGGGTGTGCTGTCGATGCCGCGAAACGTCTTCCCCATACAGGAGTCCTCGCAGCAGCGAGGAGAAGACGAGAGTGGAGTGGCATCATGGCGCGTTATACGGGCCCGGTTTGCAGGCTTTGTCGCCGCGAGCGAATCAAGCTCTTCCTGAAGGGCGATCGTTGCTTCAAGGAGAAGTGTGCGATCGAGAAGCGTGCGTATCCACCGGGGCAGCATGGGCAGCGACGTGGCAGGAGGGCCGTTGGATACGGGCTTCAGCTGCGCGAGAAGCAGAAGGTGAAGCGCATCTACGGAGTGCTCGAGCGTCAGTTCAGGCTCTATTTCGCCGAGGCGGATCGACGCAGGGGTATCACGGGTGAGAACCTCCTGGTCATGCTCGAGCGGAGGCTCGACAACGTGGTCTTCAGTCTCGGATTCGCCGCTTCTCGCGCGCAAGCGCGCCAGCTCGTGCGCCACGGCCACATTGTCGTGGACGGGAAGAAGACCACGATCCCCTCTTATCAGGTGCGCGCGGGACAGAGCGTGGCGGTGAGGGAAGCGAGCCGCAAGAACGAACAGATCCGCAGCAGCGTCGAGTCAGCGACGGGGCGGGGCGTCCCGGAGTGGTTGTCGCTCGATGCAGAGAATTTCGTCGGAAAGGTGCAGTCGCTTCCGAATCGTGAGGACATCAAGCTTCCGATCCAGGAACAGTTGATCGTCGAGCTCTACAGCCGCTGAGTGCGGGCGGCGTTCTCCTACAGCGAGGAGCCAACATGCTCTGGAAGGGTTTTCAACGTCCCAAGCGCGTCGACATCGAAGCCGAGACGCTCACCGCGACGTACGGCAAGTTCACCGCGCAGCCGTTCGAGAGGGGATTCGCGACCACCGTCGGGAACGCCCTGCGCCGGTGCCTACTCTCCTCCATCGAGGGTGCCGCCATCACGGCAGTCCAGATCGAGGGCGTACTGCACGAGTTCTCGTCCATTCCGGGTGTCCAGGAGGACGTGACCAACGTCGTCCTCAATCTGAAGCAGATCCCCGTTCGGCTGCATTCCGAAGACTCGAAGATCCTCGCCATCGACCTGAAGGGGCCGCGGGACGTCAAGTCGGCGGAGCTCGCCGGTGATCCGCAGATCGAGATCTGTGACCCGGGTGTTCACGTCGCGACCGTGAACGAGGAGGGTCGCCTGAAGCTGCAAGTGAACGTTCGCCGGGGTCGAGGCTACGTAACTGCGGACAAGAACTTCGATGAGTCGTTGGGGCTCGGATGGATTCCCCTCGACTCGGTCCATGGCCCGGTGAAGAGGGTGAACTATCGCGTCGAGGCGGCTCGTCTGGGGCGCATGACGGACTACGAGAAGTTGACGCTCGAGGTGTGGACCAACGGCACGGTGGTCCCCGAGGAGGCCCTCTCGCTGGCGGCGACACTGCTCAAGGAGCACCTTGCGATCTTCATCGCCGCCGAAGATGGAGCGAGAGGAGAGGGGGCGCAGGGTGGCTCGGAGGCGGCCGGCCTGGAGACGGTGCTGGCGAAGAATCTCGAGGAGTTCGACCTCTCGGTCAGGACCGCGAACTGCTTGAAGAACGCGAGCATTCAAACCGTCCGCGATCTGGTCTCGAAGTCGGAACGCGAGATCCTCGAGATCAAGAACTTCGGCAAGAAGTCCCTCGAAGAGCTACAGGAGCTTCTCGGGCGTCTCGGACTCGCTTTCGGAATGAGCGTCTCGGATCAGCCGGGCGCTGGTTACGGCGCCTAGCGCAGCGCTGGAGGAAAGGCATCATGCGGCACAATCGTTCCGGGAGAAAGCTGGGGAGGAAGACGGGCCATAGACTGGCGATGTTCCGCAACCAGCTCGTCTCGCTGGTGTCCCATGGCCGGATCGTGACGACCCTACCCAAGGCGAAAGAGCTCCGCCCGCTCATCGAGCGAGTCGTCACTCAAGGGAAACGCGGCACGGTCCACGCGCGGCGGATGGTCGGAAGATGGATCGCGAGCCGAGATCTCATCAAGAAGGTCTTCGACGACATCGCGCCGCGATTCGCCACGCGGCCGGGTGGCTACACGCGTATCGTGAAGCTCGGCTCGCGCGTCGGAGACGGCGCCGAGATGGCCGTCCTGGAATTCGTCGATTTCGAGCTCAAGAAGAAAGCGACGGCCGCGAAGCCGGAGGAGGCTCGGGAGAAGGACCGGAAGCGCAAGGGAAGGGCGAGCGCTGGGGAAGAGAGCGCCGCGCCCGCGCCGGAAGCAAAGAGTGAGAAGCCGAAGCGCGGAGGCCAGGCCGGCGCGGACGGGAAGCCTGAGGCGGCGAAGAAGACGCGAGCGAAGGCCGACAAAGCGCCAGCGAAGGTCGATGCGAAGCCAAAGCGCGCTCCGGCTGCGACGCGCAAGGCCTCGGCTCCGAAGAAGGTCGGCGGATCCTAGAGGGTCCGGGACGACAGATCCGTACGACGTCTCGGCCGGCGCGCCATGCGGCGCGCCGGCCGGTTCTTTTTCGGTCGAGAGCGGCGCTGGGTGGTGTCGTTCTGTGGTTCAGACGCGCCGCAGGTACTTGTTTTCGCGGGTGTCGATCTCGATCTTGGTCCCCGGCTCGATGAAGGGGGGGACCTGGACGATCAGCCCCGTCTCCATGGTGGCGGGCTTGTAGGACGACGAGGCCGTAGCGCCCTTGAGGCCTGGCTCCGTGTCCTTCACCTCGAGAACCACGGTCGTGGGCAGGTCGATGCCGACCGGCGTGCTCTCGTAGAAGTCCACCTTGAGGACGGTGTTGGGGAGCATGTACTGGAGCGCT
The DNA here is from genome assembly GCA_964476605.1 of uncultured Thermoanaerobaculia bacterium. Classification (GTDB taxonomy): domain Bacteria; phylum Acidobacteriota; class Thermoanaerobaculia; order Multivoradales; family JAGPDF01; genus JAGPDF01. The sequence continues at coordinate 16,056 of CAYZBH010000011.1, forward strand.
TCTCCGAGCACTTCGTCGGACAGCGACAACTGCTCGTAGTTCTCTTGATTCATGAAATGGTGGCCGTCGCCGTCGGAGTAGAGATACTCCATCGGAACGGTGTCGAGGATCGCCCGTTCGACCATCTCGGTGGAGCTGAACCGATGCTCGAAACTGTTTCCGGACTTCAAGTTCCTCATCCGCACCTGGACGAAGGCGCGCAGATTCCCAGGCGTCCTGTGCGTCACCGACATCACGCGGCAGACGTCTCCGTTGTGCAGGATGCACATTCCGGAACGTAGCGAGCTTGCTTGGTTCAATGAGTCTCCTCCTGGCGCCCAACGGGCGAGCGCGTTCAGCTTTCCTGTTCTTCCTTCAGGCGCTTGCGCGCCTCGGCGATGATCTTCTCCTGGACCTGGCGCGGGACTTCCTCGTAGTGGGAGTACTCCATGAGAAAGCTGGATCGCCCCTGGGTCATCGAGCGGAGCGCTGGCGCGTAGTTCAGCATCTCGGACATGGGGACGAGCGCCTGGACGATCTGAGCCCCGTTGCGCGCCTCCATGCCCTGAGGCCTGCCGCGTCGGTGGGAGAGATCGCTCATGATGTCGCCCATGAATTCCTCGCTGGTGTGGATCTCGACCTTCATCACCGGTTCCAGGATGGTCGGGCTCGCCTGCTGCATGGCGTCTTTGAACGCGAGTGAGCCGGCGATCTTGAAGGCGAGCTCCGACGAGTCGACGTCGTGGTACTGGCCGTCGAGGAGCCGGACGCGGAAGTCGACCATCGGATAGCCGGCGAGGAAGCCGCGTTGGCGCGCCTCCTGAATCCCCTTCTCGACTGCTGGCCGGTAGTTCTGCGGAATGGCGCCCCCGAAGATTTCGTCCAGGAACTCGAACTCCTCTCCCCGAGCCAGCGGCTCGACCTTGATGCGGCAGTCCGCGAACTGACCCCTGCCGCCGGTCTGTTTCTTGTGGCGTCCGTGTCCGTCCGCCGGGCGGAGGATGGTCTCGCGATACGGAACCTTGGGGGCGTGCAGAACGACTTCGACGTTGGATCGCCGCTTCATGCGTGCCAAGGTGATCTCGACGTGCAGCTGGCTGGTTCCCGAGAGCAGGAACTCGCTGGTCTGGGGATCCCGTCCGGCGCGGATGGACGGATCCTCCTCGATGAGACGGTGAAGCGCGTCGCCGATCTTCTCCTCGTCTCCCTTCGACTTGGGCTCGATCGCGAAGGACATGGCCGGTTCGGGGATCTGGATCCAGTCTGCGACGAGGGGGAAGTCCTTGGCGGTGAGCGAGTCCCCGGTCTGCGTCAGGCGCAGCTTGGGAACTCCTCCGATGTCGCCCGCGATGAGCCTGGGGGAAGCGGAGCCCTGCTTGCCCTGGAGGACGACCAGGCCGTGCGCCTTCTCGGTGTCCTCGATGCGAGGGTTCCAGAGCTGCCCATCGTTGTGCAGCGTTCCCGACAGGACGCGCATGATCGAGAGTCGGCCCGTGAACGGATCGTTGAGCGTCTTGAAGACGAGAGCGGCACCGGGCTTGGTCGGGTCGGCGGCGATGGGATGCTCGGATCCGTCGATCCGGCGGGCCGGAAACGGGCGATCCGCAGGCGAGGGCGTCAATTCGACGAGGAGATCGAGCAGCGTCGAGCAGCCCACGAGGTGCAGCGACGCTCCCAGCGCCAAGGGGAAGATCTTGCGGGCGAGCATGGCCGACCGGAGGCCTTCTTGAAGCTCCTCCAAGCTCAGCGAGCCCTCCTCGAAGAAGTGCTCGAGCAGCGCCTCGTCGGTTTCTGCGACCGCCTCGATCAGGCGCGTTCGCGCCTCCGCGACGGCCGCGCGGAGCTCGTCCGGAACCGGAATCTCCCTCGCCTTGCCGCTCCCGTCTCGCTCGTAGGAATAGGCCTTCTCCGTCACCAGGTCGATGACGCCGGAGAAGTCCTTCTCGACGCCGATCGGCAGCTGGATGGGGATGACCGTCCGGCCGAAGTTCTTGTGCAAGCTCTCGAGACTGCGATCGAGGTCGGCCCGTTCTCGGTCCATCTTGTTGAGGAAGACGAGGACGGGGAGGTTCAGATCCGACGCCGCATCCCAGACCTTCTCGGTGTTGACTTCCACACCGGCCACGCCGCTGACGCAGACCAGCGCGGCGTCCGCCGCGCGCAAGGCCGCGCGCGTTTCCGAGAAGAAGATCCCGTAGCCCGGCGAGTCGATGAGGTTGATCTTGTGCTGCTTCCAGGGTGCGAAACAGACGGCGAGGCCGATCGAGATCCCTCGCTCCGCTTCCTCGGGATCGAAGTCCGTGACCGTGTTGCGGTCCTCGACTCTCGCGAATCGTTGAATCGCTCCGGCAGTGTAGAGGAGGGCGCTCGCGAGAGTGGTCTTGCCCGTATCGTTGTGGCCCGCGAGGGCGATGTTCCGGATCTTGGTGGGGCTCTCGACCTGCATGGGTTGGACTCTCCTCTCTGGAACGTCCGACAACCCTCGAACTATATCAAAGCAATAGACTTCGAGCCTGTCGACAAGGTCGCTACGAGGACTCCTCCGACGCGGTCCCGGGACCCTCCGGTCGGCGTTTGACCGTCCCGGGTGCGGCGCCTAGAATGGCCACACTTCTTGAGCCCAGAGCGGATGACCACCCCCACCTCGCCGCAAAAGCTCGGCCGTTACGAGATCCTCGAGGAGATCGGCAAGGGCGCGATGGGAGTCGTGTATCTGGCGCGCGACCCGTTGATCGGCCGGCAGGTGGCGCTCAAGACTTTTCGGGTCGGCTTCTCCGCCAAGGATCAGGAGCTCCAGCAGTTCCGGAGCCGCTTCGTACGCGAGGCGCAGAGCGCGGGGATTCTGTCGCATCCGAATATCGTGACGATCCACGACGTCGTGGACGAAGGTGCAGACGGTGTCTGCTTCATCGCCATGGAGTACGTCAAGGGCACGAACCTCAAGCAGCTGCTTCAGAAGCCCGACCCGTTCTCGCCGGACTTCGTCGTCGACATCGTCTCCCAGATCGCCGAAGGGCTCGACTACGCCCATTCGCGAGGCGTCGTGCATCGGGACATCAAGCCCGCCAACATCCTCATCACCCAGGACGGTAAGGTCAAGATCACCGACTTCGGCATCGCCCGCCTCGACACGTCGAATCTGACGATGGAGGGACAGCTGCTCGGAACGCCCAACTACATGGCTCCGGAGCAGATTCAGGGGAGGGACGTCGACCATCGGGCCGATATCTTCTCGCTGGGAGTGGTGCTCTACGAGATGGTGACGCGGCGTAAGCCATTCCAGGGCGAGAACTTGACTGCGGTCACCCACAAGATCGTCTACGAAGCGTTTACCCCCCCGGAGGAGATCGTGCGCGATCTGGCACCGGGGATTTCGGCCGTTCTGTACCGGTGTCTGGAGAAGGACCCGAACCGCCGCTACCCGCGCGCCGCGGAGATCGCGGGCGAGTTGAAGCGCTCGGTCGAGAAGCCATTCGACGGAGACGATACCTCGGCGACGCAGGAAGTCGTGGAGGACACGGTCGACCGCACGGTCCCTCAGAGCCCGGTTCCCGTGGCACTCGTGGCGATGGCGATGCCGGCACCGCCCGTGGTGTCGCCGCCCGCGGTCGCCGTGGCGGTCGCTCCTCCTCCGCCAGCCTCCTTGAGTGGACCGACGCAAGTCGGTGCGGCACTGACCAAGATTCGCAAGCAGCGTACGATTCAGCTCGGTCTTGCGATCCTCGCCGGGCTCACCGTGCTCGGACTGGTGGTGCTCTGGGCCCTTGGGGGCGACACCGGCCCGTCGGCGGTTGCGCCTCCCAGCGCGCTCGAGCTCCAGCACGCGAACGCCTTGAGAGCTCTGGCCGAAGCGCGGAGTCTTCTCGATCAGGGGAGCCTGCAGGGTGCTCTCAAGGCCATCGCGCGGGCGGAGAGCGCGGAGCCGGGAAATCCGGAAGCGCAGGCGCTTCGCGACGAGGTGGATCGAATCTCGCGCGACGTCGCTGCGGCTGCCGAGAGGGAGCAGCTCGTCTCGGAGAGCCTCGTCCAGGCGCGCGAGGCCTTCGCGAAGAGGCGATACGAAGAAGCGATCACGGCAGCCAATCAGATCCTGGCGAGCGTTCCAGACCATCCCGAGGCGGTCAAGCTGCTGCATGACTCCGAGTCCGCGCTCGAGCGCCAGAAGGAGCGGACGAAGGCGCAGCGGCCGCCGTCCGCAGTGACTCCGGAGCAGCCGGCAGCCACCGCGCCGCAGCCCACGCTGGCCGCGAAGGTGGCTCCGGCGCCGCCGCAGGAGGTCTCTGGCGAGGCCCAGCTCGCGATCGATTTCTACTCGGAGCTCTCGGAGGGAGTTCTGACGATCTATGCCGGCGAGAAGCAGATCCTCCGAGAGCCCTTCAAGTTCGTTCGTAGAACCGGATTCCTGAGGAGCGAGAAGCTCTCCGGGAGCCTGGAGGCGAGTCGTACGCTGCCGGCTGGAGCGCACACCTTGCGGGTCTACGTGACGCTTCCCGGCAAGCCGACGAAGGTCTCGGTCGTCGAGGCGCGCCTCGCGGGAGGATCCAAGCGCGAGCTCGAGATCCGCGTGGACGGCGAGGGTCGTACCGCCGCCGAGTTGAACTGAGTCGGGAGGGGACCCGGAAGGACTCGACGCCGGATCGCGGGAGAGCGGCGCAGTTCTCGCGACACTGGGCGCTCCTTGACTTACGCCGCGTTACCGCCGTAGTCTGCCTTCATGTCCGCCTACCTCACGGAACGCCAGCAGCAAATTCTCAAGTTCATCGAGGATTTTCGGGAACAACACGGAATCGCTCCGACGCACCGGGAGATCTGCGAGAACTTCGGCTTCTCGTCGTACGGAACCGCCTACAAGCACCTCAAGCTGCTCGCGAGGAAGGGCTACTTGCGTCGCGAGCGCCATCAGCGTCGCGGCATGGAGCTGCTGGCGAGCGAGGAGGAGCGCCCGAGCAGCGTCGAGGTGCCGTTCCTGGGGCGCATCGCCGCCGGTCGGCCGATCGAGGTCGTGGCGGGGACCGAGACGCTCGCCGTCCCGGCAGCGTTTCTCGGCGAACGCGCCGGCGAGCACTACGTCTTGAAGGTCGCCGGCGAATCGATGATCGGCGAAGGCATCCACGACGGCGACTGGGTCGTCGTGGAGCGCCGCGAACGGGCCACGAACGGCGAGATGGTCGTCGCGCTCCTGGGGGACGAGGTGACACTCAAGCGCTTCTACCCGGAAGGTGAATCCGTGCGGCTCCAGCCCTCGAATCCAGCCATGGCGCCGCTCCGCGTGCCCGCCGCGAATCTCCGGATTCAAGGTGTCGTGGTCGGCCTCATGCGGCGCTACTGAAGGGGTGGCGGACGCCGCTGGACGGCGCCGCGATCCGGAATAGAATCTCTCCGCGATGCGCGACTTGGATACCCTCCTGCGCCGCATGACGGAACGCGGCGCCTCGGACTTGCATCTCAAGCCGACCCGCGCACCACTCATCCGAGTGCATGGAAAGCTGATCGCGTTGGAAGAGGAGGTCCTGCTTCCCGACGAGATCCAGACCATGATCGATTCCATGCTGAATCCCCATCAGAAACGGCGGCTCGAGGACCGGATGTCGGTGGACCTGGGCTACGGGGTCCGAGGGCTGGCCCGTTTTCGGTGCAACGTCTACGTCCAGCGGGGCACGCACGCCGTGGCCTTCCGGCGGATCCCTTACGAGATCCGAGACGTGGAGACGCTGAATCTCCCTCCCGTCCTGCTCGACTTCTGCGACATCCCGATGGGAATGGTCCTGGTGACCGGTCCGACCGGCAGTGGAAAATCCACGACCCTCGCGGCGTTGATCAAGTACATCACGGCCCGCCGGCCCGTTCACATCGTCTCCATCGAGGATCCCGTCGAGTTCCTCTTCACCGACGGCGTCGCCTCGATCTCTCAGCGCGAAGTCGGGACGGATACTCCGGCCTTCTCGGAGGCGCTCCGGAACGTGATGCGTCAGGATCCAGACGTGATCATGGTCGGTGAGATGCGCGATCCGGAGACGATTTCCACGGTCATCACGGCGGCGGAAACCGGGCATCTCGTCTTCTCGACCTTGCACACCAACAGCGCCACGCAGACCATCGACCGGATCCTCGACGCTTTTCCCGCCGACCAGCAGAACCAGGTGCGCGCGCAAGTCGCGCAGGTCCTGAAGGGGGTCGTCTCCATGAAGCTCGTGGAACGGGCGGACGGGCAGGGCCTGGTCGCCGCGCTCGAAGTCATGAAGACCTCGCCCCGTATCGCGCAGCTCATCGAAAAGGGCGAGACACCGCTCCTCCACGAGGAGCTCGAGTCTTCGGTTGGTTATTACCGGATGCAGTCGATGAACCAGTCCCTGCTGGCGTTGCTGGTGCACGGAACGATCGGATATCCGGAGGCGATGCGCGAGTCGCCGGACCCGGAAGACCTGTCGCTGAAGCTCCGAAAGATGTTCCCGACGATCGAGGAGCGAGGAGGAGACATGAGTCCGTCGACCGCCGACTTTTCCGAGATCCTCATGCTGCAGCAATACCGCAAACTCTACGAGGAGCAGGAAGAGAAGACGAAGCTCCGTCTGGCGGAGAAGGACGAGCAAATCGGAGACCTCCACTCGACCATCTCGGCGCGTGACTCGCAGCTGCGGGATCTCGACAAGCGAATCCACGACATGTCGGCCGAGATGGAGAGAATGCGCGGTGACTACAATCGACTGCGCTCCGAAGCCCAGGAGAAGATCGACAAGCTGATGGAGCGCATCAAGGAGCTCAACCAGCGCTTGATGGGCAACGGTGGGGCAGAAGGAGACAAGAAGTCCGGCATCTTCCGCTAGCGGTCCGCCGCGAGCTCGCGCAGGTGCGCTAGCGCTTCCTCCCGAGTCTTCAGCGTTCCGGCCACTTGCAAGCGGCGCAGCCGGGAGAGGATCTCGCCGATCTGTGGCCCCGGGGGATAGCCCAGGATCTCGCGCACCTCGAGACCGGTGACCAACCGCGGCGGAGAGATGATCGCGGTCCGGTCCGAGTTCTCGATCGCGAGAAGCTCACGTCCCACGTCTTCCCAGGTACTTGCCGAGGTCCCTTCCGGTGGCGTCGCGACGCGCAGTGCGACCGCTTCTCTCCAGCTTTCGCCCGCGAAGTGGAGCCAGCTGCGGAGGGACGCGGAATCAGCGGGAGGGCTCCATCGTGGCAGAAGAACCAGGCGAGCGGCCGAAAAGGTCGCGCGGCTCAGGAGCCCGGAGCGTAGCCAGGCCCGGAGCCGGTCCTCGGCAGGTCTGGGATCTGCCTTCTCTTGCGCCGCGAAGAACGCCCAGAGCAGTGCTCGATCTGCTCCCTCCTCGGAGGGGCAGGCGAAGCGTTCGCAGCAGTCGGCGAGCTTCTTCGCGCGCGCACGAAGCGGCGTCCCAGTCGACTCCGGAAGACCGAGCGCGGCGTCGATGCCGAGGAGCGCCAAGAGCTCCATGACACGCGGCGCCTGCCGGGCTGCCAACAGCAGGTCGAGCTCGGCCCGCAGGCGTTCGGGAGGTGCGGTGCCCAGCGAAGATGCCGCGTCTCGGGCTTCTTCGCGCGTCGCCGCGTCGATCGAGAAACCTGACAGCTCACGTACGAATCGGGCGAGTCTCAGCACGCGGACAGCGTCCTCGTGAAAGACGCAGGGACGGGTTCGCCGCAGAAGGCCGCGCTTCAGATCGAGGCAGCCTCGCGATGGATCGGTCACGAGCCCGCCGTCGAGCGAGAGCGCAATGGCGTTGATCGTCAGGTCGCGGCGCAGGAGGTCGGCTTCGAGCTCGCCTCCCCTCAGATCCCAGATGTCGACGTAGGTGGCTCCGGTCGGGACGCGAAACGCCGCAAAGCGATCGCCTCCCAGTCGAATGGGACGCGAGGCCTGGGCGGTCGCGAATCGCTCGCTGATTCCTTCACCGTCACGATCGACCACGAAATCGAGGTCTCGAACGGGAAGCCGCAGGGCCGCGTCCCGAAGCGAGCCCCCGACGAGATGCGCTGGAACCGATCCCGCGACGAGCGCCAGGGATCTCACTCTCGGCTCCTCGAGCAGCACATGCCAAGCCTCGCGATAGTAGGTGTCGGGGTCCACGATGTTTGCGCGCCCGCGGAGGAAACCGCTAGGATGCTCGCGGCTCGATTATGTCCTCATCACGGGGAGACTTGGAGCGCTCGAGGGCGTTGGCCCGGTGGGGCGAAGCGGGAAGGCCCGGGAGCGCGGCTGCTGCCTGAGACACGCTCCGGACGCGAGCGTCTCGGTCCAACCTCCGTCGCGTTTCTGGCGACTGGTCTCCTCGTCGGTTCGCTGCTCTCGGCTGGATCCCTCGAAGGCAAGACCTCGCGCACGAAGGTCTCGAGCGGCCAGAGCGCGGCGCTCGTGAACCTGCAGCAGATCTTCCTCGAAGCGACGCCGGAGAAGGGGGAGGGCTGGATTCAGTTCAGCCGCCGCCTGACCGGTTCCGAGAGCGCTTCCAAGGAGCTCGTGAAGCTCAACCGGGCGGGGCGTCGGATGCTCGTCGGCGTGCGGTACCGGGTCCCGCTCGCGCTTCTGAAGCCCGAGCTCCAGGTCGCCGTCCTCGGCGCGCTCTTTCCGCAGGATCGTCCCACGGCGGCAGGGTGGTCACATCGCAGTCGGGGCGAGAGGCTCGAGGTCGCGGTGGAGTGGCTGACGGGGAGCCAATCCGCGGCGGAAGAGGTCCGAAAGAGTGCCGGGCTCGGCAAGGGCTCACCGCGGGCCGGATCGACTTACGTCGTTCCGGCGGCTCTCCTGGCGCCGGCTTTTCGGGCCCTCGTGGTTCCCCCGGCGCCCGCGGCGCCTGGCGTGACGGCTGCTCCCTCCGCGGCTCCGGGCCCAGCGGCCGAATCGACGCCAGCTGGGAACGCGTCGGTCGTGCCCGCCTCCGATGGCGCTCCCCTCACCTATGGGGAGGACGCCCTAGGGAAGTTCGCGATCTATCGGCTTCGTCCCGGAGAGGCGCTCTATTCGAGCGTCGTGATTCGATTTACCGGTCGGCTGCACGCAGAAGACGTCAACGCGTTGGCGGCGGAGATCGCCGCGCGTTCGGGAATCGTGGACGTCACCGATATTCCGATCGGATTCCCGGTCAAGGTTCCCTTCGAAGTGCTCCTCCCGGAATTCCTCCCGGCGCGAGATCCTCGGCGGCTCGAATACGAGGTCGAGCAGCGGCTCGCCGGACAGTACCGGAACGAAGTGCGGGCGAGTGGCCTCGAAGGGGTGCTGGTGATTCTCGATCCGGGACACGGCGGATCCGACGTCGGAGCTTCGATGGCTGGAGTCTGGGAGAGCCTCTACGTCTACGACATCGCCCTCCGGGTGCAACGCGCGCTCGCCTCCCAGACCCGGGCGGAGGCTCGCTTGACGACCCGGGACGGCAAGGAGTGGAGGATCGTCGACCAGGATGTCCTGCCCTACTCGCGTGGGCACGCCGTGCTCACGACGCCCCCCTACGCGATCGCGGATGCCCGCATCGGCGTCCACCTGCGTTGGTATCTCGCGAACAGCCTGTACCGGAAGGCGGAAGCGAAGAGCGAGGACGGTGACCGGGTCGTCTTCATCTCCCTGCATGCCGATTCTCTTCACGCTTCGCTCCGGGGGGCCACTGCCTACATCCCGGATACCGCGGGGACGGAAGGTTCGTTTCGCAAGAGCGGCGAGGTCTTCAGCGCCCGGGCCGAGGTGCGCGAGCGGCCCGAGGTGCGGTTCTCCCTGAAGGAGCGTCAGCGGAGCGAGGGTCTCTCACGAGAATTGGCGGAGCGGATCATCGCGGAGTTCCGCCAAGCCTCGCTCGACGTGCATCCCTTCAAGCCGGTGCGCGACCGCATCTACCGGGGCCGCAGGGCCTGGGTTCCGGCGGTCCTGCGCTACAACGCCGTGCCGGCCAAGCTCTTGCTCGAGGTCTGCAATCTCGCCAATCCCGCCGACCGCAAGCTCCTCCAGACGCGAGAGTTTCGGGAGCGCATCGCGCAGGCCGTGGTCCGCGGTCTGCTCGCTTATTTCGGATCCAGGAGCGGTGGCTGAGGGGGTGGCTCAGGCGTCGCGCCAAGGCTCGATCGTCTCGACGACGAACCGGCCCGAGTCGAGATCGAAGGCATCGCCAGGCTTGAGTCCCAGCAGCCGCTGGCCGAGATCCGACTCGTAGGAGAGGACGCCAGCCTCCGGACGGCTCTCCCACGGACCGAGAACGGTGAAGATGCGCCGATCCTCGGCCGCCCCGACGAGCGTCACAGTCGAACCGATTCGAACCTCGCTGGTATCGATCGCGCCGAGATCGATCGGCCGCGCTCGCCCGAGATCCTGGTGGAGCATGGCGAGGCGGGCATTCAGGTACTCGTGACGTTGACGCGCCGCCTTGTACTCGAAGTTCTCGCGTAGATCGCCCAGCGCACGCGCCTCTTCGATGGCCTTCCGATTCGCGGGAATCTCGACTTCCGCGAGCCGTTTCATCTCCGCCTGCTTGGCCTGGATCGAGCCGAGAAGAGCGTAGAGAGAGGCGATCGGCTCGTCGCGTAGCGCCGGGAAGCGGAGCAGCACGGCGTTGCGTAGTGGAGCCTTGTGCGCGCTGTCGAGCGCGCTCGTCTTCTCGATGGCCTCGAGGGCCGAAGGCGCTTGCTCCTCGTTCAGGAGAGAGAAGATGCGCGGCAGCGTCCCCCCGGACTCGGTCTGAGCGCGGAGTCGAGCGCGGAAGGGAGTGAATTCGTCGCCTGCCAGAGCGGCCAGGAGCTGCTGCAGGAGTCGGAGTGGATTGCGAGATCGGAGCGCCTCGTCCTCCGTGGCTCGCTCGGCCAGCCAGACGAAGGCGGCCGGCTGCTTGCGTGGCTGGGAGAGCAGGTCGTCGAACCACCGCTCGAGCTCGGCGGGCGCTCCTTCGCCCAATCCCTCGGCCAGGAAGGAGAGGGCCCGAGGGTCCGTCTCGCGAGCGAGGAAATCGCGGTACAGGGCGGTCCAGTCCTCGCGGCGCTCGCGCATCATGCCGTAGCTGCGCTCGCGCAGGAGCCGGTCTTCGAGGCCCGTGGCCAGCTTTCGTACGTCGGCCGTCGTCGCGAGCAGATCGTCCACGGACCAATCCAAGTTGCGCGGCAGCTTGCCGGCGCGCTCGAGCGCGTACCATGCTTCGAATGCGAAGGCGGGCTCCGAGCTGCGGCGCGCGCGAGCGACGTCGGCCAACCGGCGCGCCATCGTCTCGGCGAGCTCGGCGTCGCGGCCGGAGTTCTTTCGGAACAGATCGAGCTGCTCGACGGGAGACGCCCCCTCGAAGGCCTTGCTGATCGCGGCGAGGGCACCCTCGGCGGAGGCCTCCCAGCGATAGGAGAGACGACCACCTCCGGACGTGGTGACCTGCGGGTGCTTGCGTGCCGCGTTCCACCAAGCCGTCCACTGGCTCTCGGTCACGACCCCCGCCAGCATGTCGCGAATCTCGCCCGCGGTCAGCGCTTTCCCTGCCGATTCGAGGACGGCGCGCAGCAGCTCGGCGGGTTGCTCCTCGCGGAGCGTCGCCAGACCCTCCGGATCCTCCAGCTTCCGGCGCAGGAGGTGTCCGGGCGGGAGCGGCGTCAGCATCTTGGCGGCGGCACGAAAGCCGACCATGACGCCCTGCTTCTTCTCGAAGTCGATCTTGAGCGTTTCGAGGGGGAGGTTCACGTCGACGACCCGGCCCACGCCCTGGTTCGCCATCGCCACGACTTCTCCGACGTCGAAGACGAGCAGGCTCTGGAGGCGGGTCGCCTTGTCCCAGAGCCGCGACGAGTCCTCGGTCACCTTGTGGAGCGCCACGTACTCGATCATCGCCTGCAGGTTGGGCTTGTCCGGCCAGAGCGCTTGCAGGGTCGTCACGAGCTCCCGCTGCAGCTTGACGGGCTTGAGATAGAGCGGCGCCGCGCGACGGAGCAGATCGAGCCTGGCGGTCCAATGGCCCCCCGAAACGAGCTCGGAGTCCAAGAGCTCGAGCAATCCGCGAGCCCGCTCCTCCTCGCCGGCGGCGGCGAGCGGTTCGGCGATGCCCAGCAGATAGTCGAGGTCGGTCGGGTCGGACTCGATCTCGGAGAGCCAGTCGTCCTCGAGGCTCGCCGGCGGAGCGTCGGACCGGTATTCTTCGAAGGGTCGCCGCGCCATGGAGGCGAGACGATATCAGAGGGATGGGGGCGCGCAGGGGGGCATGGACTCGGCGAACCGGCAGGAGCTGGCATTCCGCCTTGCCGAGGCGGGGACAGACGAGCTCGCTCGCTTGCTCGAGGAGCGCCTCGACGAGCTGGATCCGGCGACCGCCAGGCAGGCCTTTCGCAACCCTTTCCTGACCGGGGAACAAATCGAGCGTCTGGTGGCCGCGCCCGCCCTGCGCTCGGCCTACGAAGTCCGCTCCGAAGTCGCGCGCCACCCCCGTTCGCCGCGCGTGCTCGCCCTGAGCCTGATCCCAGCGCTCTACTGGTCCGATCTCCTACGGATCGGTGGTGATCCGCGGCTGCATCCGGTGGTCCGTCGGGCGGCTGATCTGAGGCTCGCGGAGCGGCTCCCCGGTCTCGCCGTGGGCGAGAAGATGGCGATCGCCCGCGCGGCGAGTCCGGCTGTCCTGGCCGTTCTGCGCAACGACCCGTCTCCCAGGGTCCTGTCGGCGTTGCTCGAGAACCCGCGCCTGACCGAGGGCGTTCTGGCTCCCCTCGTGGCCTCGGAGAACGCTTCGCCGCAGGTCCTCGCGGTGATCGCCGGAAACGCGAGGTGGGGCGTGCGCTACCCGATTCGCGTGGCGCTCTGCCGAAATCCACAGACCCCTCTAGCGTCCATCCTCCCCCTCCTTCCGATGCTCAAGAAGTCCGACTTGGCGGCCGTCGCGGCAGACCCCCGGGCCCGGCTACCGGTTCGTCGTCGGGCGGAACTGCTCGCCCGTGGATCCGCGACCCGCGCAACCTCGCGCGATTGACCCCGGAGGAGCGACTCGATACCCTAAATGGCTCGCGTCCACCGGGCGGTTCGTGCCAGGGGCGGCGGAGGAGAGCTTCGAGCAGAACGGCCATGGTCAAGAGCCCGACAGACGAGCTTTCTCCGCCCACGAACCCGAGGCCTTCGGAGCTCGGCCAAGTCACCTTCGGATCCTGGCTCCGCCAACAGCGTGAGGCCCGGAGTGTCTCCCTGCGGGAGATCGCCGACGCGAGCAAGATCAGCCTTCGTTACCTCGAGGCGCTCGAGACCGATCGATTCGACGCGCTTCCCGCTCCCGTTTTCGCGCGCGGTTTCCTTCGGGAGTACGCGCGGGTCGTCGGTCTCGAGCCGGACGAGGTCGTCAATCTCTTCCTGATCGCGGCCGGCTCCCGGGCGGAAGTCTCGACCAAGGAGGCAGGGCGGGGACACCGCCAGGTCCGCGCCGGGTCTTCGCGATCGACGCTCGGATACGGCCTCCTGCTGGGGCTGGCGGTGATCGCGTTTCTGGGCGTCGCCGCGTCGCTCTCCTTCTACGCGGAGAAACGGCGGACGTCCGCAGCCCCCGAGAGCTCGCTCGTAGCCCCGGTGGGGGCCCGGGCCCAGCCCGGCAAGGAGTCAGCGGCTTCCGAGAGCAACCCGCCCTTCGCGCCGGCCCCTGGCGACCGGGCGGCGTCGGAGCCGCCAACTCGACCGGCGGCCGGCCAGGCTCCAGCCACGGCGAGCGACGCGGGCGAGCCTCCGCTCAAGGTCCTCCTCAGCTTCAAGGAGGACTGCTGGGTCGAGTCGATCGTCGACGGAAGGCGCCGGGCGAGCGAGCTCCGCGCCGGAGGAGAGAGCGTCCAGCTCGAGGCCGAGGAGGCGGTCGTGCTCACGCTGGGGAACTCGTCGGCGGTCGAGATCGAGGTCAACGGCCGTCCCTTCGCGCTGCCGACGGGCGCCGCGGGTCGGGTCCTTCGCGACCTGCGGATCGATCGGTCGGCCCTGCCGGCGACGGCCTCGCAGGCCCCGCTGGCTCGCTGAAGCCGTGGCGTCGGAGCACCCCCTCGTCGAGCAGGTCCGCTCGGGACAGAGCCGCGAGCTTCTCCTGCTCGCGGCGCAAGGAATCCTGCCCCTTCCGGCCGAGGACCTGATCCCGCTCCAAGTCGATCTGGCTCAGCACGAGAGCGTCGAGATCTCCGGGTACGCGAAGTCAGCGCTCGCGGAGACGGATCCCAAGGTAGCGGCCCCCTACCTGGCCGCGGACGCTCCCTTCGAGGTCCTCGAGTATTTCGCCCGGACGGAGGTGGATCCGCGCGTTCTGGAGGCCATCGTCCGGCGTCGCGACGTGCCCAGGGGCCTGCTCGCCGAGCTGGCCTCGCGCCTGGATGCCGAGCTCCAGGAGACCCTGCTTCTTCGCCAAGACGCCATCATCGAGCTTCCCGCGATTCTGGACGAGCTCGAAACCAACCCCGAGCTCTCCCTCTACGCGCGGCGACGGATCGTCGAATATCGCGAGCACCTCCTCCCGAGAGAGCGCGTGGCCCCGGAGGAGCCATCGGTTCTCGCGGCCAGGCTGGAGCTCGACGCCGACGATCTAGCGGCCTTGGCCGCGGCTCGCGAGGCCCCCCCGAGCGGCGAGCACGACGCGACGACCGGACTCTCGGAGGGGCAGGTTCGTGCCCTCCCCGTGCCGCTCAAGATCAAGCTCTCGAGAGGTGCCTCGCGCACCCTGCGCTCCATTCTGATCAAGGACCTGAACCAGATGGTCGCACTGTCCGTTCTCGTCAACTCTGCGATGAACGAGGAGGAGGTGGCCCAGATCGCCGCGAGCCGTTCGGTCGTCGACGAAGTTCTCGCCGAGATCGCTCGCCGGCGGGAGTGGATCAACAAGTACTCGATCTGCCTCGCCCTGGCGCGCAACCCCCGCGTCCACATCGGGACGGCGGTTCGGCTGGTCTCGCGGCTCTCGGTGCGGGACCTCAAGAACCTGGCCCGGGACCGCAACGTCTCCGAGGCGGTCCGGTCGGCGGCGGGGCGGTTGTATAGAATCAAGACCAAGTAGCATGCCCAAGGACCACTACTCCGTCTTGGGAGTGGCGAGGAACAGCTCGCCCGAGAAGATCCGGGAGCGGTTCCGCCAGCTCGCGAGGGAACGACACCCGGATCGGTTCCAGGGGGAGGCGCGTCAACAAGCGGAGTTGGACTTCCAGTCCATCACCGAGGCCTTCAACGTGCTCTCGGACCCGGAGAAACGGCGCCAGCACGACTTGGAGCTCTCCCGGCCCGAGGCGTCCTCGATGGCGAGCGACGCGGCACGGCTGGCACGCTTCCACATGGAGGCCGGCGTCCAGTTCTATCGCGACGGAAACTACTCGCAGGCGGCCGAGGCTTTCGAGCGGGCGACCGAGGCCGAGCCCCGGAACCACCAAGCTTGGCACCACCTGGCGCAGGCCCTCAGCCACCAGAAACGTCACCTCCTGCGGGCGGTCGAGGCGATCGCCCGCGCCTGCGAGCTGCAGGCCATCAACCCCTCCTATCTCAAGCTGGCCGGGAGACTCCATGCGGAGGCGGGATTGGTGGAGAAGGCGGAGCACTACTACAATGAGGCGCTGACCTGGGGTGGCGAGGATGCGGTCGTCTCCCAAGCGCTGGAGACCTTGCGCAAGGGCGGCAAGAAGGGTCGCGGCGGCTTCTTCGGAAAGGGTGGTTGATGCTCCGAGCGAGGGCGTGCGGGCTGTCGGATGTCGGCGTGCTGCGCAGCCACAACGAAGATTGTTTCGAGATCGACCCCGAGCATCAGGTGTTCGTGGTGGCCGACGGAATGGGGGGCCATTCGCACGGTGAGATCGCGTCTCGGATCGCCGTGCAGGCGATTCGCGACCACCTCGTCGGGCAAGCCGATCGGAGTGGCACGAGCGGCAGCTCGCCGACGCGAGCGGCGCGACTGAGGGATGCGGTACGCCTCGCGCACGACCGCGTTCTCGGCGCCATCCGAAAGGACTCCTCGCTCCACGGCATGGGCACGACGGTCGTGAGCCTGCTCCTGGACGGCGAATCCGTGGCGGTGGCGAACGTCGGCGACAGCCGTGCCTATCGAGTGCGCGACGGGAAGCTCGAGCTGCTGACGCAGGACCATACCTGGGTCAACGAGCAGGTCGTGGCGGGATTCCTCTCCGAGGAGCAGGCACGCGTTCATCCGCTCAAGAACGTGGTGACCCGCGCGCTCGGCGGAGACTCGGACGTCGAGGTCGACGTCAAGGATTGGAAGGCGCTCGCGGGTGACCTCTACCTGCTCTGCTCGGACGGGCTCACGACCATGCTGTCGGACGCCGAGATCCAGGAGCGCGTGAATTCCTCGACGCGCCTGGAGGACGTCTGCGCTCGCCTCGTTCGGGACGCCAACCTGCGCGGCGGGTTCGACAACATCTCGGTGGTCCTCCTGCGAGTGGAGCAGGACGGTGAGGTCGAAGACGAGACGCGATCGGAAACGCGGCCTCAGTCGCCGAAGCGATAGCCTCGCCGCGCGGTGAGGCGAAGCTCGGGGTTGTCGACCTTGACCTCGACGCGCTGGAAGCCCCGCAGACCTCGCGGGTGCTCCGTCCGGTAGGAAACCAGGTAGTAGCCGCTGGTCTGTTTAGAGACCTGCTGGAGCGCGTTCCCGAATGACGGCAGGTCGGAGTAGTAGCGCGCCCCCGTCTCGTCGGAGATCTGGTGCATGGCGTTCGCGAAGGGGTGCCGAGTTCCGGGCTCCGTGAGGTCGAAAGTGTAGACGGCGACGTTGGCGTCGTTGAGCGCCTCGGCCATGGGATGGTAGTAGCGCGGATCCGGCTCGTACTCCCGGAACCGGTTCATCTTGCCGAAACCAATCGTGAACAACATGAGGTTCTTGCGTCCGCGAATCGGCCCCGATGCCTCCGCCAGAATCGTCAAGGCATCGTAGATCATGCCGGTGGCATCGCGGAGCGCGTCGCCGGCCGGAAGCGCCCGCCCGAGGGACGGCTGCCGCGCGTCCGGCGGACGCCGTGAAGGCCAGTTCGCGCCTTCGCCCCGGCCGGTCGTCACGCTCGTGACGGCTCGCGCCAGCGCGTCGCGGTCACGGCTGAAGTCGAGTTGCAGGTGCAGGCGCTGGTCATAGCCGGCGACCGCCACCCAGTCCGTGGGCGAAAGTGCGCTCCGGATCCACTCGATGGCGTTGCGTCCGGCGGTCACCTGGCGCTGCAGGAGCCCAGGAACGTCGGCGTCGTGGCCTCTCTGGTCGTCGAACAGGAGGATGAAGTAGCGATCCTGCGGAACGGCGACGGACGTGGACTCGAGGCCGATTCCGTCGGGTGGCGAGGCCTCCGCGCCGCCCTCCGGACGCCGGTTGCTGTAGAACGTAGCCGCGGTGACCTCGACCGGCTTCCCGTCCTCGGTGACGTGGAAGTCGCGCGGCGCGAGCCCGAGGATCACGTTGCCGGCGCGATCCGTCACGAGGACGTCGAGCAGGACTTCGCTGACCTCGACCTCGCCACGGAACGTCGCCTGGGGAGGGGATTCCTGCGTCGCCGGGGCGGGGGCGGGCCAGGTCCAGCCGAGCCCCAGGATCACGGGCAGGGCGACCGAGGCCAGCCGACGGCCGGCGGATGGCAGTCTGGGCGAAATCACCTTCCGAACCTCCCTTCGAAACCTGACTGATCCTTCTCCCTGCTGGCTTTGCGAAGTTCGTGCCCGACTGCTCCGACGCGCCAGCGGTCTACCGACTCGCGCCTCGAGCTCAATAGAAGCTCCCAGCCGCCGCGAACCGGCGGAGCGCCTCGCTCGGCGCGAGGCGCGAACCGAGACGCTCGGCGAGCCGCTCGAGCGACGCCGTGAGCCCGGGCAGGCCGCGTTCGTCGGCCCAGCGGCAGAGGCCCCCTCGAAACGGGGGGAACCCGATGCCGAAGACCATCGCGAGGTCGAGCGCGCCCGGGTCTTCGACGACACCTTCCTCGAGGCAGCGGGCCGCCTCGTTGACCATGGGCAGGAGCAAGCGCTCGGCGATCTCGTCGAAGGTGGCGGCCGTGGCGCCGGGGCGCAGTCCGAGGCGTGCGTAGATCGCCGGGTCGACGCCGCGTTCGTGCCCCCCGGAGTAGCGGTAGATCCCGAGGCCGGACTTCACGCCGAGGCGTGTGGCATCGGCGGCGACCTGCGCGACCCACGCCGGGAAGTGGAGTCGATCGGGAAAGGCGGCCGCCAGGATTCCGCCAACCTCGGCCGAGACATCGAGGCCGACCTCGTCCGCGAGGCGAAGCGGACCCATCGGCATTCCCCAAGC
Source organism: uncultured Thermoanaerobaculia bacterium (assembly GCA_964476605.1). Lineage (GTDB taxonomy): Bacteria > Acidobacteriota > Thermoanaerobaculia > Multivoradales > JAGPDF01 > JAGPDF01. The sequence goes on from CAYZBH010000011.1 coordinate 34,229, forward strand.
GAGCATCGCCCCGTCGATCTGATCGACTCCGTGACCCTCGTCGAGGAGCCACATGGCCTCCGCCGAATAGAAGGCGAGAAGCCGGTTGACCAGGAAGCCGGGACCGTCCCGCACCGCGACCGGCGTCTTGCCGAGCCTGCGAGCGAACGCCATGGCAAGATGCGCGGTTGCCGCGCCCGTCTCCTTGCCCGCGATCACCTCCACCAGCGGCATGCGATCCACGGGATTGAAGAAGTGCATTCCGACGAACCGGTCGCGATGGGTCAGGCTCGAGCCGATCGCGTCGACCGAAAGGGACGACGTGTTGGTGGCGAGGATGGCGTCCGGGGCCAGGAGCCGCTCGAGATTGGCGAACACCTGTTGCTTGACCTCCAGATTCTCGACCACCGCTTCGATCACGAAATCCGCTCCCCCCAGGCCCGAGGGCTGAGTCGTCGGCTGAATGAGCGCCATGCGCCGCCCCTTCTCGGCCGCCGTCATCCGGCGCCGCCGCACCTTGCGATCGAAGAGCCGCGCCGCGTGCGCCATGGCCGTGGCCAACGGCTCGACGCGAACGTCCCGGAGGCGGACCGGAAGGCGAGCCTGGTCCGCGATCAGGTGCGCGATGCCGCCTCCCATGACGCCGGCGCCGACCACCGCGGGCCGGGCGATCTCGCGAGGGACGGTATCGTCCGCGTCGCGCTTGCTCGCCTCGATGAGACGGAAGAGGTGGATCAGGTGCTTCGCGGTCGCGGAAGTCGCGAGCTCTCCGATCGCGGTCGCCTCGGCGTCGAACCCTGGTTTCCTGCCCTTCTCGAGGCCCACGCGGATCACCTCCAGGGCCGCGAGGGGGGCCGGGTAGCGGCCTTTCGTCTGGGCGATCGCCCGCCTGCGGGCCTGGTCGAAGACGAAGCGGCGCCCGATCGGGTTGCCCTCCAACAGCCAGGCGCGCCAGCGGGAGCGAGGCCTCCTCCGACGAGGCTTCCCCGGACGAGATTCGACGAACGACCGCACGTGGCCGAGGAAGCCGGCGTCGGGCAACACGGCGTCCGCGAGGCCGATCTCGAGCGCTCGCCGCGAAGTCACCGCCTTGCCCGCCAGGATGAGGTCCAGAGCCGCCATGAGACCGACGCGCCGGGGCAATCTCACGCAGCCGCCCCAGCCGGGAAGGATGCCGAGCCTGATCTCCGGGAGTCCGATGCGCAGCGCCTCTTGGTCGGAGAGCACGATGTACGTAGAGGCCAGGGCGAGCTCGGTCCCTCCCCCGAGGCAGGTGCCCTGGATCGCCGCGACGGTGGGAAAGGGCAGCGCCTCCCAGCGTCCGAACAGGCGGTGGCCGAGGCGCGAGCCTTCGGCCGCCTCGGACGGCTCACGGACGCGCGCGATTTCGTCGATGTCGGCCCCGGCGACGAAGATCCCGGGCTTTCCCGAGAGCAGGACGAGGCAGGCGATGTCGTCCCGCGCTTCGAGCTCCGAGAGGAGCGCCTCGAACTCCCCGACAACGCCGCGGGTGAAGATGTTCGCCTTGCGCTCCGGCAGGTCGAAGGTCAGGGTGGCCAGGTGATCGGCGCCGACCTCGAGGCGCAAGGCGTGCGGCTGCATCTCAGCCGTTGTCGCGAGCGTCACCGGCCGCGTAGAGGCGATCGATGAGCTCCCGGTACTTGGTGTTGATCACCCGTCGCTTGACCTTGAGCGTGGGAGTCAGCTCGCCGCCCTCGAGCGTGAACTCCGCGGGGACGAGCTCGAAGACGCGCAATTGCTCGTAGCGCGCCAGATGTTGGTTGACCGCTTCGATCTCCTTCTGGAAGAGCTCACGCACCGGGGCGAGCGCCACCAGCTGCGCGCCGGTACCCGAGAGACCGTGCGCCGAGGCCCAGGCGTTCAGCGCTTCGAAGTCGGGAACGATCAGGGCCGCGAGGTACTGGCGCCGGTCTCCCAGCACCACCGCCTGGGACACGTACCGGCTCGCCTTCAAGGAATTCTCGATCGGCGCCGGGGCGATGTTCTTCCCGTAGGCGTTGACGATGAGCTCCTTCTTGCGGTCGGTGATGACCAGGAATCCGTCGGCATCGAGGTGACCGATGTCACCGGTGTGGAACCACCCTTCGGCGTCGATGACCTCCGCCGTCGCTTCCGGTTTCCCGAAGTAGCCGCGCATGATGTTCGGCCCCTGGGCGAGGATCTCGCCGTCCTCGGCGATGCGGATCTTCACGCCGGGAAGCGGGCGTCCCACCGTCCCTAGCTTGATCGCCTCACGGGCGTTGACGGAGAGCACGGGAGAGGTCTCGGTGAGACCGTAGCCCTCGAAGATCGGGATGCCGGCTCCCCAGAAGAACTCGGCGACGTCCCGGCCGAGAGGGGCTCCTCCGGACATGGCGAAGGCGAAGCGTCCGCCGAGGCGCTCGCGAATCTTCGAGAAGACGAGGCGGTCAGCGATACGCGTCGCGAGGCCGAGCTTCCCGGAGCGGAGCCGGGCCGGCAGCGCTTCTCGCCCGACGCCCAACGCCCACTTGAAGATCTTCGCCTTGAGGCCTCCGTGCGCGGTCGCGTTCTCGAGGACGCGTGCCATGACTTTCTCGTAGACCCGCGGCACCGCGACGAACACGTGGGGCCGCACTTCGACGAGGTTCTGCGCCACCGTCTGCACCGACTCGGCGTAGGCGATGGTCACGCCCTTGTAGAAGTAGCAGTAGTCGACCAGGCGCTCGAAGGAGTGGGACAGCGGCAGGAAGGAGAGCGCCGTGTACTCGCCGGAGAGTCCGAGCACGGAGCAGCCCGCGAGCACGTTGGAGACCAGGTTGCCGTGGGTGAGCATCACGCCCTTGGGATCGCCGGTGGTGCCGCTGGTGTAGATCAGGGTGGCGAGATCGTCGGGCTTGGCGCGGTGCGCGAGCTCATCGAACCACCCATCTTCGACCCCCCGGCCGCGCTCGGCGAAGCGATCGAAGGCCTCGACGCCGGAGACCGTCGCGTCCGCGTCCATCGCGATGTAGCGCTCGACGCTGGGCACCTGGGCTCGGAGCGCCAGCAGGCCGTCGAGACGTGCCTGACCCTGCACGAAGAGGAGCTTCGAGCCGCTGTCGCGGGCCACGTAGGCCGCGCCTTCGGGGAGCAGGGTCGGGTAGATGGGGACCAAGGCGGCGCCCACGGCGAGCGCCGCGAAGTCGATCGCCGGCCAGTTGGGACCGTTTTCGGCCATCAGCGCGACGCGGTCGCCCGGTCGCACCCCGACGTCCACCATGGCTTTGGCGAGCCGCTTGACCAGCCCGGTGAACTCGGCGGTCGAGATCGCTTCGTATCGACCGGCGGTCTTGAACATGAGACACGCGGCCTTGTCGTGCCCTGCCGCGACCAGGAAGAGCTCCGAAAGCGTTGAGATGGACATGAGGCCTCCCCCGAGGATCTACCCTCGAATTGTAGCGGAGAAGCGCTCGAAGGGCCGAGCTCCGGCCCTCGGCGCCCGCGGCTCGCGCCTACCGGGAGGGGATCGCTGGGAGGCTCTGGAGATAGGCGTGAATCGCGCCGAGATCCTCGTCGCTCATGCCGGCGAAGAGCGTCCAGGGCATGGGCGTATTGGGAGCGTCGGGAGCGATCGCGGGCGAGCCGCCGGAGTAACCCCGGAACATGCCGATGAAGTCGTCGCGATCGATCTCGCCGAGACCGTCCTTGGGGTGGGGCGTCAGGTTTCGCGAGGCCACGACCTTTCCGTTCGGCATGGGGAACTCCTGGCCGCCCGCGAACAGCCGGCTCTCGATCCGCTCGTGGTGCTCGTCGATGGGAGTGTGGCACTCCACGCACCCCGCGATAGTGGTCAGGTAGCGACCGTAGGCGATCTGGTCCGCTCGATCGGGCGCCGGAACGCTCTCCGCGGCCCTGGGCATGGTGCGGACCAGAAGGTTGAGCGGGAAGTCGAGCTCCCGCGGGGGGGTGGCGCGGTCGACCGCCGGCAGGGATCTCAGGAAGACGATGATCGACCGGAGATCCTCCGGATCGAGCTTGGCGTAGAGCGGGTACGGCATCATCGGGAAGAGGGCCCGGCCGTCGCGCGAGACGCCCTCGGTAACGGCGCGGGCGATCTCCCCGTCGGTCCAGCCGCGGAGCGCCGCCGGCGTGATGTTGGGAGGGGTGATCGTGCCCGGGAGTCCCATCTCGCGGCCGAAGGGGTCGCCCCCGCCGCCGATCGAGCCGGGCTCGAGGGGACCGGCGAAGTGGCTCCAGTCCCGCCGCGAGTGGCAGTCCAGGCAGACCGTCACGTGGGTGGCGAGGTAGCGGCCCCGCTCGAGGCGCTCCGGAGTGGACTCGATGCGCAGGTCGGCCGCGGCGGGGACGGCCGGATACTTGCTCACGAACCAGAGCGCGAGGCCGGCCACCACGAGAGCGGCGAGACCGAGGCCTCTCAAGGCCCAACGAACGAGCGTGCGCATGTGCCTTCCCCCATCGAGTCCGGACGGAAAGCGCGACTCTAGGGGCTTCCTACGACGACTCGCAAGCTTGACCGGGTACGGTATCGAGGGATATTGTCCTCAGCCGCCGCGGAGCCATCCGCGCCTGCCGCGAACCCGAGGCGGCAGGATCCCGCAGAGTAGCAGTCCACGGGGCGTAGCTCAGCTTGGTAGAGCGCACGGTTCGGGTCCGTGAGGCCGGAGGTTCAAATCCTCTCGCCCCGACCAGTCTTCCTCGATCCACGCCTTCTTCGAAGAGCGAGCGCTCGCTACCTTGGCAGCGCGATGCCTCCCTTATTTCTGTAGGATCCGCCGAGTAGCCTCCAGGGGAGGGCGCATGCACGAAGAGCCGAAGCCGTACGTTGCCGCCGAGTCGAGTCTCGCGGAGCTCACCTGGAAGGCCATGCTGCTCGGTGTCCTGCTCGCGGCGATGATGGGTGCCGCCAACGCCTACCTGGCGCTCAAGGCTGGGCAAACAGTTTCGGCGACCTTTCCTGCAGCGATCCTGGCACTCGCGGCCTTTCGCCTCCCCTTCCTGCGCGGCACCGTCCTCGAACAGAACATCGCCCGCGCGGCGGGAACGGTGGGTGAGGCCCTCGCGGCGGGTGCGATCTTCACGATTCCCGCGTTCCTTCTCGTTTCCGTCGACGGCCAGCGTCTCTGGACCTCCTTCGACTACTGGCAGACCTGCCTCATTCTCCTGATCGGTGGTGTCCTCGGGGTGCTCTTCATCACCTTGTTGCGGCGCACGCTCGCGGTGGACGCGGACCTGCCGTTCCCGGAGAGCCGGGCGTGCGCGGCGATCGTCAAGGCGGGGCAGGCCGGAGAGACCGGAGCCAAGTACGTCTTCGGCGCCATGGGCCTCGCCATGCTTCTCCAGGTCTTCAAGGACGCCGCCGGCCTGCGCCTCTTCCGCGAGTCGATCGAGGTCTTCCGCCGGTTGCCGCAGTCGGTGATCCATCACTTCGATTCCTCGCGCAACGCGCTCGGGGACGTGACCCATCGCGGGGCGGTCTCCTTCGCGACCCCTTCGATCTCGCCCGCCCTGATCGGCGTCGGCTACATCATCGGATTCGACCTCGCGGCGATCAACTTCTCGGGCGGCGTCCTCGCCTGGCTCGTCTTCATCCCGCTCGCCTTCTTCGTCGACCCGGGGCTCGCCCAGAAGTTCTCCGCCGGGGGCGTGGTGCCGAGCGACACCGAGCTGATCTTCTCGGTCTGGTACAACATCGTGCGGCCGATCGCGGTCGGCGCGATGCTGGTCGGTGCCGCGAAGACGATGTGGGGCATGCGCGGGTCGATCAGCTCGGCCTTTCGCGGCGCCTTTCACAAGGGAAGCCGCATCGAGCACCCGTCGCGTCTGGAGCGCGACCTCGACGGACGCGCCATCCTCTTCGGCATCGTGGGGCTCTCGATTCCGATGGGCTGGCTCTACTACCGCTTCACCGACAACCTGGTGGGCGCGATTCTGGCGGCCGTGGTGATGCTGGTGCTCGGCTTCCTGCTCTCGGCGGTGGGTGGCTACCTGGTCGGATTGGTCGGGGGCTCGAACCAGCCGGTCTCGGGCCTCACGCTCTCGGCGCTGGTGCTCGCGGCGCTGATGATGGTGGCCTTCGGCGTCACCGGCCTCAAGGGCGTCGGCGCGGTGCTCGGAGTCTCGGCGATCATCTGCTGCGCGATCTGCGTCTCGGGGAGTCTGATCCAGGACCTCAAGGTCGGCCACATCCTGGGCGGCACCCCGAAGAAGATGGAGATCGCGGAGATCGTGGCGACGATCACCACCTCGTTCGTGCTCGTCTTCCCGATGCTCTGGCTGCACAACGCGAACCTCAAGCAGGGGGGGATCGGGATCGGCGACCCGGCGATCCCGGCGCCGCAGGCGGGGCTCATGGCGCAGCTCTCTCAGGGGATCGTCGGCGGCCAGATGCCGTGGGGCCTCATCCTCTTCGGGATGTGCCTCTCGTTCGCGCTGATCCTCATGAAGGCTCCTTCGCCGACCCTCATCGCGGTCGGCATGTACCTCCCGTTCGAGACCACCGGCGCCATCTTCCTCGGCGGTTGCCTCAAGGCCCTGGCCGACGCTTTCGCGCGCCGGAAGGGGATCGCGGGCGAGTCGTTCGACAATTTCGGATCGCTCGTCGCCTCGGGGTTGATCGCCGGCGAGTCGCTGACCGGCGTCCTGCTCGCCGGTCTGGTGCTCGCCTCCGACCGCTTCGTGTCGCTCACCAAGCTCGTCTTCGGCGTCGACGAGCTCGCCTGGGTCTCCGGACCCGTGGGTGCCTGGACGTCGCTCGTCGCTCTCGCCGTCATCGGCTGGATGCTCGTCGCCCTGCCGCTCAAGCACGTGAAGGCCTGATCCCCGCAGCCGACCGGAGGTCCCGATGTCCCTGAAGGCGTTTCTCGAGCAGGCGAAGAGCGGCTTCTCCCGCACCTTCTGGGTCGCGAACGTCATCGAGCTCTTCGAGCGGTTCGCCTACTACGGCTCCAAAGCGATCCTCGCGGTCTACATCGCCGACCAGGTCGGCCTGGGGCCCGAGAAGGCCGGCTGGCTGGTGGGAAGCCTCTTCAATGCGCTGCTCTACTTCCTGCCGGTGCTCGCGGGCACCGTCGTGGATCGATTCGGCTTCAAGAAGAGCCTGCTCGCTTGCTTCACCATCTTCTCGATCGGCTATTTCCTGATCGGGCTCGGGGGGCTTCCCGCCGGCAAGCCGTTCGTGGACGCCCTCGGACCGACCGGTTACATGATCGTCGCGCTCGTCGTCACCGCGATCGGCGGCTCGCTCATCAAGCCCTCGATCGTCGGCACGGTGGCGCGCACGACGAACGAGAAGACGAAATCGCTCGGCTACTCGATCTACTACACGCTGGTGAATTTCGGTGGGGCGATCGGTCCGATCCTGGCCCTGCAAGTGCGCGAGCACAAGGGCATCGCCTACGTGCTGGTGATGTCTTCCTTGACGTCGGTCGCGCTCATCGCCGCGACGCTTGTCTTCTATCGGGAGCCGGAACGTCCGTCGGGAGTTCCGGCCGGCAAGACGATGGCGCAGGTGCTGGTCGACATGGGGAAGGTCTTCCGCAACCTCAGGTTCATGACCTTCCTCGTGATCTTCTCGGGTTTCTGGGCGATGTTCTGGCAGATCTTCTATTCGCTCCCCTTCTACGTCCGGGACGTGCTGAAGTACCCGCGATTCGAGCTCATCGAGACGGTCGATGCGTGGACCATCATCGTGATCACGGTGCCGGTCGCCGCGATGGCGAAGAAGCTGAAGCCGATGACCGCGATGACGCTCGGTTTCGCGCTCGCCTCCGCCTCCTGGTTCCTCATGGGCTCGGTCACCACGCTCACCGCGACGATCGCCGCGATCGTCGTCTACTCGTTCGGCGAGGCGCTGCAGGCGCCCCGCTACTACGAGTACGTCGCGGATCTGGCGCCCGCCGACCAGGTGGGCACGTACATGGGCTTCGCGTTCCTGCCGATTGCGATCGGGACGTTCATCGCGGGAGCGATCGCGGGCCGACTGGTCGAGTACTTCATCGGCCACCGGGACAACGGAGTGCTCGTACCCGGCCCGGGGAGCGCGGCTCCCCAGCAGATGTGGTACGTGATCGGTGCGCTCGGCGTCGTCTCGACGCTCGGCATGCTCGCCTATGATCGCTTCGTCAAGCACCATGGGCGCGCGTAGGGGCGTACGTCGGAGAACCTCATGAGGCCTCCGAAGATCGCCGTTCTCGGTCTCGGCACGATGGGGCGTTCCATCGTCGAGGGGTTGTTGCGCACGGGGCATCCGCGCAAGGCGCTCGCCGCGACGACGCGGACGCCGGAGCGCGCGGCACGGCTCGCGCGCGAGCTCGGCATCGCGGTTTCGACCGACAACGGCAGCACCGCCGCTGCGGCCGAGGTCGTCGTCTTCGCGCTCAAGCCCCTGAAGACCCTCGAGGTGGCGCAGCAGCTCGGCGCGCGTCTCCCGCCGCGCACGCTCGTGGTCTCGATCGCGGCCGGTGTCTCGACGGCGCAGCTCGAAGCGGCGCTCGGACCCAAGGCCTCGATCGTGCGGGCAATGCCGAACACCCCCTGCTCGATCGGTGCCGGTACCACCGTGCTCTCGCCCGGGCGCCGGGCGAGCGCGACGCACCTCAAGACGGCCGCTTCGCTCTTCGCGCCGCTCGGCCGCGTGCTCGACCTCGAAGAGAAGCACATGGACACGGTGACCGGCCTGTCCGCCTCGGGGCCCGCCTTCGTCTACGTGATCCTGGAGGCGCTCGCCGACGGTGGCGTGGCACGCGGTCTGCCGCGCGATATGGCGCTCGAGATCGCCGCGCGCATGATGCACGGCGCCGCGGCGATGGTGCTCGCCTCCGGCCGCCATCCGGCGGCGCTCAAGGACGACGTCACCACGCCCGCCGGCTGCACCATCGCTGGGATCCTCGCGCTCGAGGACGGGCGGATTCGCAGCGTCCTGTCGCGCGCGGTGGAGGTCGCTTCGCAGCGCGCCGGCGAGCTCGCGACGGGGAAGTAGAAACCCGCCGTCCCGCGCGCGGCGGCGCGCTGCGACGTTCCGATCTCAGCCCATCCGGCGCTGGAAGTCCTGCATGAAAGCGACGAGCGCGTCGACTCCTTCCGGGGGGAAGGCGTTGTAGATCGAGGCGCGAATGCCGCCCACCGAGCGGTGTCCCTTGAGACCGTTCAGGCCCTGCTGCGTCGCCTCGGTGACGAACTGCTTCTCGAGCTCCTCGGAGGGGAGACGGTAGGTCACGTTCATCCAGGAGCGGGATTCCTCCTGAGCATGGCCGCGATAGAAGCCGCCCGAGCCGTCGATCGCGGCGTAGAGCTTCTCGGCCTTGGCGCGATTGCGCGCCTCGATGCCGGGCAGGCCGCCGTTGGCGAGGAGCCACTGCAGGACGAGCCGGAGGATGTAGATGCCGAAGGCCGGCGGCGTGTTGTAGAGAGAGCGCTCCTTGGCGTGGGTCGCGTACTTGAGATAAACCGGCAACCCCTCCGGCGCGCGCGCGAGGAGGTCGTCGCGGACGATCACCAGGGTGAGCCCGGCGATCGAGAGGTTCTTCTGGGCGCCGGCATAGATGAGCCCGAAGCGAGACACGTCGACCGGCCGGCAGAAGATGTCGGACGAGGCATCGTTGACGAGCGGCACGCCGGCCGGCGGCTCCGGAGTCCAGTGGAACTGGGTGCCGAAGATGGTGTTGTTCGAGGTCATGTGCGCGTAGGCCGCGTCCGGGGAGAAGCGCATCTCTCCGGCCTTCGGAATGCGGTCGTGATTGGTCGCCTTCGAGCTCGCGACCACCTGGGCGCCGCCCACCTTCTTGGCCTCCTTGATCGCCTTTTCGGACCAGGTGCCGGTCTCGATGTAGTCGGCGCTGCCGCCGGCGGGCAAGAGGTTCATCGGCACCATCGAGAACTGAAGCGTCGCACCGCCCTGCAGGAAGAGCACGTGGTAGCCATCCGGCACGCCGGCGAGCTTGCGCAGATCGGCCTCGGCACCGAAGCAGATTTCCTCGAAGGGCTTCGAACGATGGCTGATCTCGAGCACCGACATGCCGACACCCGGGAGCGCCAGCAGGTGCTCGCGCGCCTCCTCGAGAACGGGCAGCGGCAGCACCGCCGGTCCGGCGGAGAAGTTGAAGATGCGATGGACGTTGGCCATGAATTCCTCCAGTGGGAAGTGGGAGTGGGAGCGCCCGGCGGAACCGGGGACGCTCCAACGAGAATCCTAGCAGCGGCATCGACTAGGATCGTCGCGTGGACGAGCCGGTTTTCGCGCGGCGACTGCTCGAGGACCTGCGCGTGCTCTCCTCCGCGCTGATGGGGGGGCGGCGGAGTGGCACGGCGGGAGCCGAGGCGGCGCGTCTCTTCATCGAATCGCGCCTGGGAGAAATCGGCGTCGCCCCCTTCGCGGGTAGCATCCGCCACCCCTTCGGGCGGGAACCGGAGGGAGTCAATCTCCTCGGTGTCCTTTCGGGACGCGATCCCGACCTCGGATGGGTGTTGGTGACGGCGCACCACGATCATCTCGGGGAGCAGCGGGGTGAGATCTACCCCGGAGCCGACGACAACGCCTCGGGGGTGGCGGCGATGCTCGCGGCGGCGACGGCCCTGGCGGCCGAACCAAGGGCGCGCACGGTGCTCTTCGCCTCGCCGGACGCGGAGGAGCTGGCCTGCGCAGGCTCGCGCGCGCTGGTGGTCGAGCCCCCCTTCCCGATCGAGCGGCTCGACCTCGTGGTCAACCTCGACATGCTGGCGCGTAGCGCCGGAGGCGAGCTCTGGGTGGCCGGCACCTCGCACTTCCCGGAGCTCCTCCCCTGGGTCCTCGACCATGCGACCCGCGCGCCGGTGATCCTGCGCGCCGGCCACGACGGTGGGGATCCGGAGCGCGACGACTGGACGCTCGAATCCGACCACGCCGCCTTCCACGAACGCGGAGTTCCCTGGCTCTACTTCGGCGTCGAGGATCACGAGGACCACCACACGCCGGGCGACAGCTTCGAGCGCATCGATCGCGACTTCTTCCTGGCGGCGACGGCAACGGTCATCGATTTCCTGCTCGACGCCGCGAGCGGCGACTGAGCTCAGGCGGGGAGGGGGCGCGCGAGCGCGCGCGCCAGGGCATCCGCCAGCCGAGCGACCGCGACGGCGGAGATCGGCGACTCTTCGAAGGGGAGGAACGGAGAGGCCAGGAGGTCACGCCGGATCTCGAGCCCCAGCGTTCGGCCGGGAAAAGCGAGCGCGTGGCGGTAGCCCTGAGTGGCGGGGTGCAGGCGGTAGGTGGTGTTGCGACCGCACGCGAGGCCCAGCTCTCCGAGCTCCTCTGTGATCGCCTCGGCGAGACGTGTCGCACCGATCTCGGCACCGTCGCTCCCCTCGGTCAGGAGATCAGCCGCCGGCCGGCTCGGCCACTGCTCGTAGGTTCCGGCAGCGTAGGCCCTTCGCAGCTCGCGGACCACGTCGCCGTCGACTTCGACCTCCACCGAGCGTGGCGCGTAGCTGTGGAGCGCGATCGCCGATCCACCGGCGCCGCACACCTCCGCGTAGGCGGCGCTCGCGGTCTCGGTATAGCAGCGGTGGAGGGCGCGCAGGAGCTCCCGGTCGCGGGGTGAGGTGACGTAGGGCGGCAAGCCCGGCGTCATTCCCGCCGTGAGATCCCCTTCGATGACGCGATTGCAGTCGACGAGCGTCCGCGGCAGGAGCGAGCGAACGACGAGGACGGCGAGGGGGGCTCCGGCTCGTCGCCCGAGCCGCGCGGCGAGCGCCCGCGCGAGCTCCGGGGCTCCCTCGTCGGTGTTGACGTGGAAGAAGGCGGCGAGGTCCTCGGGCAGGGGGCTCTCGAGCCGCGCCGCGAGCGTCGCATAGTGGCGACTCTCCGTGGCCCCGTGGGGCACCTCGAGAAGGAGACCGGCGGGCGCCGAGGCCGAACCGAATCGTTCGACCTCGACGACGCCAGGATGCGGACGGGGCTCGATCAGACCGCCGCCAGCTCGAGGTCGAAGACCAGGTCGCTACCGGCGCGCAGCTTGTCGAGCAGGGCGGCGGAGGGCTCCTTGTCGAGGTGGATGCGGGCGATCGCGGCATGCGCGCCCTCGAAGACGATGTTCTCGGTCTCTTGCACGTTGATGCCCTCGGCCAGGAGCGCCGAGAAGACCTGCGCGAGCACGCCCGGCCTGTCCTGGTGGCGGACGATGAGCCGGTGCGAAGCGTTCGATTGCTTCGCGAGGTTGACCACGTTGGGAACCTTTCCGCTCTCGCGGAAGGAGCGCACGATGCGCACCGTCTCGGCTGCTATCGCCTCCTGCGCCTGCTCGGTGGAGGCGCCGATGTGGTGCGTGCCGTAGACGTTGGGCAGCTCGATCAAGGGCTCGTGGAACTCCGCCGTGCCGCTCGACGGTTCGCCGGCGAAGACGTCGAGCCCCACGCGCAGCCCCTTCTCCCGCACCGCGACGGCGAGCGCGGCGACGTCGACGACCTCGGCCCGCGCCGTGTTGATGACGAAGGACCCGGGCTTCAGCCGATCGAAGACGCTCTTGCCGACCAGTCCCCGCGTGCGGTCGGTGAGCGCCAGGTGGATCGAGAGAATGTCGCTGTGCTCGGCGACCTCCTCGGGCGAGGTGCAGACCCGCACGTTGGGCTCGATCGGCGAGCCCGAGGCGGGACGGAGCCGCACCAGGAGGGGTAGGTCGACCGGCACGCCGGAGCGATCGGTCTCGACGCCGATCTCGCTCCAGACCGCGATGTTCATGCCGAAGGCCTGGGCACGCTTGGCCATCTCCTGGCCGATGTTGCCGAAGCCGAGGAGCCCGAGCGTCCGTCCGTGCACGCCGCGTGCCTTCGAGTATTCCTTCTTGTTCCACTTTCCGGCGCGGAGCTCCGCGACGTTGTCGGGGATCCGGCGATCGAGCGAGAGGATGAAGCCCATGGCGAGCTCGGCCACCGCGATGGCGTTCTTGCCCGGGCAGTTGGAGACGTAGATGCCGCGCGCCGAGGCGGCGGCGACGTCGATCGTGTTGTAGCCCGCGCCGGCGCGCACGATGAGCGCGAGCTTCCCGGCGGCGATCATCGCCGCCGTCACCTTGGTGGAGCGGACGACGAGAACTTCGGCGCCGGTTTCGGCGAGCGCCGCCGTGAGGGCGTCGTCCTTGAGGTCGGGTTGATAGATCACTTCGCAGCCGGCGGCGGCGAGGCCGTCGACACCACTCTTCTCGAACTTGTCGGCGATCAGGACTTTCATGAGTCTCCTCCGGAGAGGTCAGATTTCGTGGATCAGGAGCCCGTCGCGCAGCTTGGGCTCGAACCAGGTGGACTTCGGGGGCATGATCTCGCCGGCATCCGAGACGGCGAACAGGTCTTCGACGGTCACGGGATGCATGGCGAAGGCGACGGCGGCGCGGCCGGAATCGACCCACCGCTCGAGCTCGCCGGTGCCGCGGATGCCGCCGACGAAGTCGATCCGCTTGTCGCTGCGGGGGTCGCCGATTCCGAGGAGCGCGGAGAGGACGTGCTCCTGGAGGAGGTTGCAATCGAGGGCCGCGATGGGCGAGCCGCCGGCGGGAGCCGGCAGGACGAAGGTGGACCAGGTGCCGCCGAGATAGAGGCCGACCTGGCCCTTCTTCGTCGGCTGCGGCGGTCCCGACACGAAGGGGAAGCGCCGTTCGAGCTCGCTCCGGAGCTCGGACGCGGTCCGCCCCGCCAGATCTTTGACGACCCGGTGGTAGGGGAGGATCTGCATCTGGTCGTGCGGGAAGGCGACCGCGAGGAAGGTCTCGGGTGAGCCTGCGCCCGGCGCCGCCGCGTGGCGGGTGCGGCCGGCGGCGATCTCCGTCCGCGCGCGCCAGGCCGACGCCGCGCGATGGTGCCCGTCGGCCACGTAGAGCGCTGGGACGCGACCGAATCTCTCGACGACCGCGCGACAGGCCTCGTCGTCCACCCGCCAGACGGTGTGCTGGACCTGGTCCGCCGAGACGAAGTCGTAGAGCGGTGGCGAGGCGGTCGCGGTGGCCACCAGGGCGTCGAGGCTCTCCTGCGCGCGGTAGGTCAGGAAGACGACGCCGGTCTGAGCGCGCAGCTCGCAGATGTGACGCGTGCGGTCGTCCTCCTTCTCGCGCCGCGTCTTCTCGTGCTTCTTGATCAGATCGCGCTCGTACTCGTCGACGCTGTAGGCGCCCGCGACTCCGATCTGCGTGTGTTCGCCCATGCGCAGCCGGTAGAGGTAGAGCGACGGCTGCGGCTCGACCACGAGCGGGGCGCTCCGCTTGAGCGCGACGAGGCGCTGCCGCGCCGCGGCGTAGACCTCGGGAGCATAGGGATCGACACCGGGCAGGTCGATCTCCGAGCGGGTGACGTGCAGGAACGAGAGGGGATCGTCGCCGGCGAGGGCCCGGGCCTCGTCGGTGGAGACGACGTCGTAGGGTACGGAGGAGACCCGCGGCGCCACGCTCGGATCGGGCCGCAGCGCGCGGAAGGGGGCGAGTTTTGCCATAATCCGAATTCTAGGTGGGGACTCGATGGAGAGTCCACGCCGTTTGTGCCACCGGTTGAACGGAAGGAGCCTCCCGAGATGAGTCGAACGCGCGTCGGCCTGATCGGCTGCGGCCGGATCGGCCGCAATCTCGTCCGTATTCTGGACCGTCGTTCCGACCTCGAGATCGCGGCCATCCAGGACCGTGCCGAGCCGGAGCAACTCGAGTATCTGCTGAAGTTCGATACGTTGCTGGGGCGTTTCCCGGAACCCATCAAGAGGGAGGGGGATGGGTTGGTGATCGGAGGCCGGCGGATCGCCCTCCTGCCCGCCGACGAGCCGGCTCCGGACTGGCGCCAACTCGGGGTCGACCTGGTGATCGTGGCCGTCGGCCGCAAGGCGGCGCGCGCCGAGGTGGAAGCCCACCTCGAGCGCGGCGCGGCCCGGGTGCTCCTCTGTACCCCTCTGATCGAGCCCCCGGACGTCACGGTCGTCGTGGGCGTGAATGATCGGGATCTCCACGCCGAGCACCGCATCGTGTCGGCGGGGTCGGTCACGGCGAACTGCGCGGCGCCGGTGCTGAAGACGCTGGCTGCCGGCTTCGGCCTGGAACGGGTCTTCGTCACCGCGGTGCACGCCTACTCGAATCAACTGCGTCTCGCGGACGTGCCGGCCGACGACATGCGAACCGGGCGGGCGGCGGCCGAGAACATCATTCCGCAGCCCACCGGCGCCGGCGAGCTCATCGCCCAGCTGGTGCCGGAGCTCGCCGGGCGCATCTCGGCGCTCTCGATGAACGTGCCGGTCGCCAACGGCTCGGTGGTGGACATCGTCTGCTGGCACCGCGATCCGGTGAGCGCGGCGACCATCAACGGCGCGATCCAGAAGGCGGCGGAGGGAGAGCTCTACGGAATCCTCGACTTCGAGACGGAGCCGATCGTCTCCTCGGACGTCATCAGGACCACCGCGTCGGGGACCTTCGACTCGCTCTCGACCATGGTTCTCGACGGTCGCGTCTCCAAGACCCTGACCTTTTACGACAACGGCTGGGGATACAGCCACCGGGTTCTCGACCTGGCTAGACGCCTCGCGGCGTTCGCGGGCGAGGAGGTGCGGCGATGACCCTGCGCATCGGTATCAACGGCTTCGGCCGCATCGGTCGGTCGGTCTTCCGGATCCTGGACGAGCGGCGCGACGTCGAGGTGGTGTGCATCAACGATCTCTTCGAGAA
Source organism: uncultured Thermoanaerobaculia bacterium (assembly GCA_964476605.1). Lineage (GTDB taxonomy): Bacteria > Acidobacteriota > Thermoanaerobaculia > Multivoradales > JAGPDF01 > JAGPDF01. The sequence goes on from CAYZBH010000011.1 coordinate 49,843, forward strand.
CGAGCACCTCGCCTATCTGCTCCAGTACGACACGGTGATGGGACCCTTCGGCAAGAAAGTGAGCTCGGACGAGGACTTCCTCTACGTCGAGGATCGCAAGATCCGGATGACCGCGGAGAAGGACCCGTCCCGCATCCCCTGGGGGGAGCTGGGTGCGGAGATCGTCGTCGAGTCGACCGGGGTTTTCCGCTCGCGCGAGAAGCTCGAGAGGCACCTCGCCGGCGGCGCCAAGAAGGTTGCCCTGACCGTTCCTGCCAAGGACGAGATCGACGCCATGATCGTGATCGGCGTCAACGACGAGAAACTGAAGGCGGAGCACCGCATCGTCTCGAACGCCTCGTGCACGACCAACTGTCTGGCGCCGGTCGTGAAGATCCTGCATCAGCGGTTCGGCGTCGAGACCGGATTCGTCTCCACCGTCCACGCCTACACCAACGACCAGCGGCTGGCCGACGTCCCGCACAAGGATCTTCGTCGTAGCCGAGCGGCCGCCGCCAACGTGATTCCCACCTCGACGGGAGCGGCGCGGGCGGTGGGGAAAGTGCTGCCCGAGCTCAAGGGGAGGCTCGACGGGATCGCGTTGCGCGTGCCGGTGCCCGACGGCTCGATCGTCGACTTCACCTGCCGCCTCCGAGAGAAGCCACGCCGCGACGACGTCAACGCCGCGGTGCGCGAGGCGGCGGCGGGGCCGCTCGCGAAGATCGTGGAGTACAGCGAGGTTCCCCTCGTCTCGACGGACATCATCGGCAACCCCCACTCTTCCATCTTCGACGCCCTCTCGACGCAAGCGGAAGGGGACGGTTATGCTCGGGTCGTCGCCTGGTACGACAACGAGTGGGGCTACTCGCAGCGGGTCGTCGACCTGCTCGATCGCATGGCAGCCTTCGGCTGAGCGGAGGGGACGTGACGCGAGTCGGGGTCTTCGGCTGGGGGATCGTCGCGCCCAAGGCGCCCAACGTGGACGCTTTCGCGCGGCAGTTGGAGCACCCGGAGAGCTGGTTGACCCAGTTCAACGGCTTCGGGCCGGACTGTTTCCTGGTCGGCAAGCCCGAGTTCTCCTTCCTCGAATACAAGGCCTGGGTGGACGAGCGCTTTCCGCCGAACCGCTTCTCGCAGCTGGTCGAGAAGATGGACATGCCGACGCAGTTCGCGATCGGCGCATTCGTCCAGGCGCTGGGGCAGAACCCCGGAATCGAGCAGGAGCTCCAGCGTCTCGGCCCCGCGGCGCACGTCTACGTCGGGACCGGCCTCGGCGCGCTCGACACGATCGGCCGGGTAACCGTCGACCTCTACCAGTCGCAGCGGCGCTGGAACCGCTTCTGGGCGCAGCCCGAGCGCAACTCGGCGCTCGCCGAGTATCTCGCCCGCCCCGAGAGCTTCGATCCGACGCTCGACGTGCCGCAGTCCCCGGAGGAGGCGCCGGCCGCCGACGTCGAGGCCGCAGAGGATCGTTTCTGGACCTTCTGGGCGGAGCGCTCGCCGGAGCTCGGCGAATACCTGGCCGAGCTGCGCGACATCGAATCCCTCTCGGTCACCGGCCCCGTCGAGACGGGGAAGATCGCCCTCATCAAGGAGAAGCAGCGCCGGCGCCAGCGCCTGCAGCGCAAGTGGGGGGCGCCGAACCCGCCCTGGCACGACGTCTCTCCGAATCTGCTCTGGAACATCCACAACACGCCGGCGGCCCAGATCTCGATGATGGGGAGGATCACCGGCTTCACCTTCGCGCCGGTGGGCGCCTGCGCCACGTTCGGAGTGACGCTCAAGCTCGCGATCGACGCGATCCGGCGGGGCGAGGCGAAGGCGGTGGTGATCGGCGCCGCGGACCCGCCGCCGCTCGCGGTGACGGTCGGCGGCTTCTACGCGGCGCGCGTCATCTCCGCCGACGGCAATGTCTCGAAGCCTCTGACGACGCTCCGCGGCACGCACGTGGCCGGAGGTTCCGCGATCTGGATCGTCGGGGACTTCGATCACATGACGGGACTCGGCTACCGGCCGCTCGGACTCGAGCCGGTGGCGGTCGGCGTCTCCTCGGATGCGGAGCACCTGATCACCCCTTCGAAGGAGGGGCCGACCTCCGCCATCCGCCAGGCGCTCGCCGCGGCCGGCGCACGCCCCGAGGAGGTCGCGACCTGGGACCTCCACGCCACGGCCACCCCCGGCGACTACCTGGAGATCGAGAATCTCCGCGAGATTCTCCCCGAGAGCGTTCTCGTGACGGCCCGCAAGGGGACATTCGGGCACGGCATGGGGGCGAGCGGCGGCTGGGAGCTGACCGCGCAGTACCTGGGCTACGAGAGGGGGGCACTCTTTCCGACGCCGCTCGAGAGCGACGAGCTCAACTCGGAGATCTCCGGCGTGCACACCCGGTTCGTCTTCGACACCCATTGCCCTGCTCCGGCGGGATTCGCCGGCAAGCTCTCGATGGGAGTCGGGGGCGTCAACGCCTGCGTCATCTCGCGCCTCCTGCCACGCTGAGGGCGCCGCGACGTCGGAAGGTTCCCCGAGCTTGCTCGCTCCCGCCCGGCTTCGCCGTGCCGCCTTCGTGGCCGGGTGTGTGGCGTCGGCCTGGATGGTCACGCGGGCCCAGGTGGGCGGCGATCAGCTCCACCTCCTGATCCGGGGCTGGCTCCTCGCCGCTCGCCACACGCTCATCCCGTACGGCAATCCGCTCTCCTCCGGAGGCATGGGTCCGGGCGTCGCGACCACGCTGCTGGTCGGAGGGCCGCTCGCGCTCTGGCGCGACCATCACGCCCCGATCGTGCTCGTCTGGGTGAGCCATCTCGCCGCCTACCTGCTGCTGGATCGGCGGCTGCGCTCGATCCTGAGCCCCTGGGAGCGAACGGCCTTCACGATGCTCTACTGGCTCGGCCCCTGGCGGCTCGAAGCCTCCGCCTTTCTCTGGAACCCGAACTTCCTCTTCCTCGCCGGGGCGCTGCACTTCGCGACCGCGCTCGATCTCCGCGCGCGGCCCGCCGTCGTCGCCTCGGCGGTCCACGTCCTCGTGCTCGCGATGGCCGTCCAGCTCCATCCGGCCGCGGTCATCCTCGTCGTCGCTTCGCTCGCCCTCTGGAGCCGGGGCCATCTGCGCCTCCACTGGGGAGGCGTCACAGCAGGCGCGCTCCTGGGGGCTCTCTTCTTCGTTCCTTGGCTCGTCGCGGTGGCCGCTTCGCCAGCGATCGCGACCGAAACCGAGGGCTTCCCGCTACGCGGGCTGTTGCTGGCGGCGCCCCTGCTCAAAGGGTTGCTGCTCTGGCCGCGCTACGCCTCCCTCTGGCTGGGGCGGAGAAGCGCGCTCTTCGATTTCACGCCCGCCTTCGGCGAGGCGGCCGATGCCTGGCTGACGCCGATCGTGACCGCCCTGCACCTGTTTCTCGGCGTCGCCACCATGGGGTGCGCGGTCTGGGCCTTCGTCTGGTGGCTTCGTGCCCGGTGGCGCGGGGGATGGGCCTCGCTCTGGCCGAAGGGGCGGCCGGACGAGCCGGCTCGCGCCTGGGTGGGCAGCTACGTCCTCTTCTGCCTGTTCGGTTCGGTGGTGGCGTTCGCGATCACGCCGACCACGCCGCAGAGCTGGCAGGGACTGGCACTCCTCCACGCGGCGATCCTGCCACCGGTCTTCTGGATCGGTCGCCTGGCGGCGGAGGAGCGGGCGCGAAAATGGGCGGTGCGAGGACTCGCCGCGTTCGGCGTTTCCGCGCTCCTGCTCGACGGCGCGCTCGCGCTGGCGGGACCGCGCTTCCGGTGCGGAGGAAGGGAGCGCGTCACCTATCCCCTGCGTTCGACCTCGGCGATGTTCGAAGAGCTCGGGATCCAGCGCACCTGTCCCTGGCCGTTGAACGTGCCGGGGGGCGCCTGGCCGGACCTCCTCCCGGAGGAGTGAGGCCGGACGAGGAACTGGGGCTACCAGAGGTCGAGCACCAGCAGGCGCATCTCGAGCTTGCCGCTCCAGGCGGGGATCCGGCGCGTCGGCTTGAGACCGAGCTCCTTTCCGAGGCCCTCTCCCCCCGCCACCAGCACCACCTTCCAACCGCGGTAGCTACGCTTCAGCAGGTCTCCCAGACGCCGCCAGAGCTCGGGCGTGTCGAGCAATCGGGTCCCGTGGGGCGGGTTGGCGATCAGCAGGCCCGGGCCTCCGGGCGGCTGCGTCTCGAAGGCGTCGCCGGACACCAGGGTCGAGCGCTCGAGCAGCCCTGCCGCCGCCAGGTTGCGCCGCGAGGCGTTCATCGCCTCGGCCGAGAGGTCGATGCCGTGGAGCTGGCAGTCCGGCCCGGGAACCGGGAGCGCCTCGCCCCGCACGCGGAGCCAGAGGTCGGGATCGAAGCCAGGAAGACGCTCGAATGCCCAGTGCTGTCGCAGCCGGTTCGGTGCCAACCCGAGCGCGAGCGCGCCCGCTTCGGCCAGGAGGGTTCCCGAACCGCACATCGGATCGACCACGGGGCCCCGGCCGTCCCACCCCGATGCAAGGACTGCCGCGGCCGCGATCTGCTCGCGCAGCGGCGCGGCCGTGGACATCACGCGGTAGCCGCGGTGGTCGAGAGGCTCGCCCGAGGTGTCGACCAGGAGCGTCGCGCGATCGCGTAGCAGGCGGAGCCGGAGCTGCAGATCGGGTTGCTCGCGGTCGATCGAAGCGCGGCGCCCCCAGCGCTCGCGCTGCCCATCGACGATCCCGTCCTTGACCTTGAGCGCGATCCAGCGCGTGTCACGAATCCTCGAGGCGCTCGAGGTGGCGACGACGGCGAAGGTCCGTGAAGGCTCGTACAGGGACTCGGGGAACGAGGGCAGGCCGCCCGCGACGACCAGGCGGCGCGCACCCTGATAGAGAGATTCGTCGTCCGGGGCGGGCCACGAAGCGAGCTCGATCAGCACTCGATTGGCGCTCCTCAGCCGCCAATTGGCGCGCAGGCCCGCGCTCCAGTCGCCCGTGAAGACGACGCCGCCCGTTTCGCGGGCGATCGGCTCGATCCCGAGTCCCGCGAGCTCGGCGGCGGTGATCTCCTCGAGCCCTCGCGCGCAGGTGACGACCCAGCGCAAGGTCAGGGGAGGCGAAGCGCCCGGTAGGCGCGGTTCCAGTAGACCAGCGGCGCGGCGTCGGGGCGTGGAACGCAGCTCGCCTGGACCTCGCCGATGTAGAGCGAGTGGGTGCCGGCGGGATGGCGTCCGTAGATGGTGCAGTCGAGCCAGGCGACGGCATCACGGAAGATCGGCGCGCCGGTCGCGGCGGTCGTCCAGCGGCCGGCCGCGAAGCGTTCCGTTTCCGGTTTCCAGGCGAAGCGGTCGGAGAGCTCGGCTTGGTCCTCGCCGAGAAAGTTGACCGCGAAGGTCGCGTCCGGAAGCTCCATCAGGGCATGGGCCCGATGTTGATGGTCGATCATCACGGCGACGAGCGGGGGGTCCGGAGAGACCGACACGAAGGCGGACACGGTGAGTCCGTGCAGCTCCCCTCCAGCGGCGATGGTGACGAGGCTGACCCCGGCCGGGAAGTGCCTGAGGCCGTCGCGAAAGGCGTCGGCGGAGATGCCCATGAGCGGTTGCGCCTCCAGGGGCGGGAGTCTATCCTCGCCGGGGGCCACTCGAAACCGGCCCGAGCGAGGGCGCATGAGCGACACCACGACGCGCGACATCCGGATCGAGGTGACCAGCGAATACCTGCCGGAGCGGAGCGCGCCGGCCGAGAGCTCCTACTTCTTCGCCTACCACGTGCGCATCGAGAACCTGGGGGAGGAGACGGTCCAGCTCCTCTCCCGCGTCTGGATCATCACGGATTCCGACGGCGACACGAAACGGGTCGAAGGACCGGGCGTGGTGGGTGAGACGCCGGTCCTCGCGCCGGGAGGCGAATTCCGGTACACGAGCTACTGCCCGCTCCGTACCACGGTGGGGACGATGGAGGGGACTTACCGGATGGTCGTCCTCCCGCTCGGCGAGGAGTTCGACGCCGAGATCTCCCCCTTCACCCTCTCGATCCCGCACGCCGTCAATTGAGCGCCGGCGATCCCCGTCGCTCGCTCCTGCGCCGGCTGGCCCGCCGGACGATCCCGGCTGCCACCAGAGTGCGACTTCGGCGCTGGCTCGGGGATCTGCCGTATCGCCGGCGAGATCTGATGGACGATGTCCGAGAGGGGCTCTTCCGGAGCGGCCGCGCGGAGCTTCCGCCTCCCGGTCTGCGTCATCGGGTGGGGCCGAACAGCTCGCGCGAGGAGTTCCTGCGCATCGGTGCCGTCTGCGCGAACGACATCCTGACCGCCTACCGGAAGCTGGAGCGCCCGGCCGGAGAGGACGGTCGGTGGCTCGATTTCGGATGCGGTTGCGGCCGCGTCGCGCGGCATCTGATCGGAGCGCCGCCGATCGCGAGCTACACCGGAGCGGACGTGGATCGGCGGCAGATCGCCTGGGCGGCGCGCCAC
>CAYZBH010000011.1:56343-70137 GCA_964476605.1 uncultured Thermoanaerobaculia bacterium
GAGCTACACCGGAGCGGACGTGGATCGGCGGCAGATCGCCTGGGCGGCGCGCCACCTCTCGGGTCGCTTCGTCACTATCGCACCGTCCCCTCCGACGCCGCTCGCGTCGAGCGCCTTCGACGTCGTCTTCTCGATCTCGGTCTTCACCCATCTGGACCGGGACGCCGAAGGGGACTGGCTGGAAGAGCTCCGGCGGTTGCTACGGCCCGGGGGCCTCCTCATCGCGACGACGCACGCGCCGGCGATCGGCCTGGCGACCCCTGGTATCCCGAAGGACGAGCTCGATCGCCTGGCGAGTGAAGGCTTTCTCTTCCGGAAGAGCCCGGGACCCTTCAACGAGCAGGCCGCGTTCCATTCCGAGCGCTACCTCGCGAGCGTCTGGGGACGACGCTTCGAGCCGCGGGGTCTCCTCCCCGCCGCGCTGGGCGGCTTTCAGGACATCTCGCTCTGGGAGCGTCCCTCCAGCTGAACCGGCTCAGCGGCCGGCGATCGCCCAGTCCAGGACGCGGGAGTTCCCTGCCCGGTCGCGAACTTCCGCGGTCAACCGCATTCCACCCCCCGCGTAGGGCGAGGGCGAGATCGAGAGGCCGATCTCCGTGGCGCCGCAGCCGACGTCCCAGGCGGAGAGGGTGAGCGCATCGTCCGCCGCGAGGGCGAGGCCGCCCAACGACAGGGCGCGGCCGGAGGTCCTGAGCTCGATCGTCGGATGCTCGGCGGTCACCGCGAAGGAGGCGCGTGCGGGCGCGGGGCCGGTCGTGCACGGGACGGCGGACCAGCCGGAGGCCGGGTCGTAGGCCTCGAGCGCCAGGTCGCAGCTCGGCGGCGCGACGACGGGCCGGCGATGGCGTCTCGACTGCTTGGCCTCCGCGACCGGTGCGGCGGGTGCCGCGGAGAGGGTCGGCCAGGGCGCTGCGGCGTCGACTTCGAAGGCCACGGGTGGCGAGTCCACGGCTCTGCCCCGGCGGTCCTGCACGCGCGCGACCGCGACGTGCGAGCCGGGGGGCATCTCCTTCCAGGCCTGGTCCTCCACGGGATTCCCGTCCAGGACGGCTCGCCAGGGAAGCGTCCTTCCGGCGCGGTCGAGCGCCCGCACCGCGAGCTCCGGCGGCGTCGCGAAGCAACTGCCGGCCGGCTCCGCGCCGGCCGCGCGCAGCGCCAGCGCGGGAGCCGGTGAAGCGACCGACTCGACCACCTGCACGCGAAGCGCGGGGCTCGGGAAGCCGTCGAGGCCGGACGGGGCGATCGCGGTGACGCGCCAGAAGACGACTCCGGGCTCCAGCGAGCCGTCGACCCGGCTGTGCGCCTCTGGACCGATCGTCCTGCGCGCGACCATCGCGCCGCAGGTCGCATCCCGGCAGATCTCCAGGAGATACCCTGCGGCGCCCGGGACGGCACCCCAGGCGAAGTCCGGGGCGTCGAGGCCGATCTCCTCCCCGCTCGCCGGGGAGAGGCTTCCTGGCGCCTCCAGAAGTGTCTCGGCGGGCCCGGGCGCGGCCTTGGGGGGGACCGTGGTGCCGCTGCCCGCGGCGAGCTCGACCTTCTTGCCGGCCGCGGAGACGGTGCTCGCGCCCTCGTAGACCATGAACTGGGCCTGCTCCTCGGCGGTCTTGCGGGAGCGGGCCCTGAGCGGCTTGCCGGCCTCCGCACGCCCCGCTCCCCGCGCCCCGCCGACGATGACGTCGATCTCGCCCCCCGCGGCCGTCTCGATCGACGAGGCCACGTCCGCCTGTCCGACCTGGATCTCGATCTCCTTTTTCGCCTCCCGACCGGCGGCTGCCGCCGTCTGGCGCCGGATGAAGACCAGCGACTCCTGGGCGAGCGTGAGGGCGGCGCCGTCGTCGAAACGGAGGCCCGCCGAGGAGTTCTCGTAGGTCCGGAGGCCGTCGCGCTCGATCAGCACGTCGCCCTCGGAGGCGGCGCGCCAAGGCACCGGCTGCGGGCGCTCCTCGACCCGGCGCGAGAGCGCGACGATCTGTGCCGAGGGCTGCGGCGTGGGGCGATCGAGGAAGATCCGCAAGCGCTCACCCGGGAGGATGAAGTGCGGGTTGGGAACTTCCGGGTTCAGGGTGGCGATCTCGCGCCAGAGCGTCTCCGAGCCGAGGTAGCGCAGGGCGAGGCCCTCCATCGTGTCGCCCGGCCGGACGACGTGGAAACCGGACTCCCAGGCCGAACGGTCGGGTGCCTGGGCGGGTCCGTCCGCGGCGCTGGCCACCGCGGCGACGAGGAGCAGCAGGGATGCCTCGGCGATCCGCCAGAAGGCACGGGGCGAGAGGGCGAACGGGACGATCATCGAGCCAACCTCCTTCGAGCGAATCAGATCCAGGGCGCCGAGGGCATTGTAGCCCCGAGGAGCCCGCGACGGCCTTCAGGGACGAATCGGATAGCGGGTCGCGACGTAGTCGTCGAGGATCGCGAGGAAGCGCTCGGCCAGCTCGTCGTAGGTGCCCTGCAGGGTCGCGAACTTCCGACCGTCGACGAACACGGGGCAGGTCGGCGCCTCTCCGGTCCCCGGCAGGCTGATGCCGAGGTTGGCAGCCTTCGATTCGCCGGGGCCGTTGACGATGCACCCCATCACCGCGAGCTTGAGCTCCTCGACGCCGGGCCGGGTCGCCTTCCACTCCGGCATGCGAGCGCGGACGTGCTCTTCGACGCGTTCGGCGAGCCGCTGGAAAGTGGTGGAGGTGGTCCGTCCGCATCCCGGGCAGGCGGTCACCGAAGGGGCGAAGGAGCGCAGACCGAGCGACTGCAGGATCTCGCAGGCCGCGTAGACCTCCTCGCGCCGGTCGCCGCCGGGGCGCGGGGTCAGCGAGACGCGGATCGTGTCCCCGATCCCCTCCGCGAGCAGGACGCCCATCGCCGTCGAGGACCAGACGAGCCCCTTGGTACCCATCCCGGCCTCGGTCAGGCCGAGGTGGAGAGGTTGGGGGGTGCGCCGCGCGAGCTCGCGGTAGACCGCGATCAGGTCGGGCGGGCGCGACACCTTGCAGGAGATGATGATCTGGTCCTCGCGAAGTCCCTGCTCGAGCGCGAGCTCGGTCGACTGCAGGGCCGAGAGCACCATGCACTCGTTGAGGATCTCCTCGGAGCTCCTGCCGAGCTCCCGGTCGGTGTTCTCCTGCATCTTCGCCACCACCAGCTCCTGGTCGAGCGAGCCGCCGTTGACGCCGATGCGCACCGGCTTGCCGCGATCGCGCGCGATGGCCACGATGGTCGAGAACTGCTCGTCGCGCTTGCGTCCGAAGCCGACGTTCCCCGGATTGATGCGGTACTTGTCGAGCGCCTCGGCGCAAGCCGGCGACGCGGTCAGGAGGAGATGGCCGTTGTAGTGGAAGTCGCCGATCAGGGGCGCGGTGCAACCCGCATCGAGCAGGCGGCGCTTGATCTCCGGCACCGCGGCGGCGGCCTCGGCGACGTTGACGGTGACCCGCACCAGCTCGGAGCCCGCCCGCGCGAGCTCGAGGCACTGGCGCGCCGTCGACTCGGCGTCCGCGGTGTCGGTGTTGGCCATCGACTGGACGACGACCGGAGCGCCCCCGCCGATCGTCACGTCGCCGACTCGAACCGCGTGCGTCGTCTTCCGGAGAGGGGTCGTCATGGGCGGACCGGGGAGCGCGAGACGCGGCTCCCGGAGGGCGAGAGGATAGCACCGGGGAGCCGGCGCTCCAGGTCAGGGCGGGTCGATCGAGACCCGGAGCCGGTGCCAGGCGTTGTTCGCGTACCCCTTGAAGTTCCAGACCTGGTCGACGGTCGCCGGTTGCGTCTGCGCGGCGGAGTCCCACGCGCGGACGACGAGCTCGTGGTGTCCCGGCGGCAGCTCGACCCGGGCGGACCAGAGGCTCCAGCTCCAGGCCGAGGGAGCGGGAGAGAGCGCCGCCGCGATCCACCGCTTGCCGCCGTCGCACGAGACCTCCACGCGGATCACCTCGCGTCCGCCGCCGGCGAGCGCGATGCCCGCGCATTCGACGTTTCCGGTCCGGAGCCGTTCGCCGCCGCTCGGTCGGGTGAAGAAGGCGTTGACTGGGAGCTCGCCCAGCATCGCGCCCTCGTTCCATTCGACGTTCTCCGGACCCACGGACGACGGAAAGAGACGGTAGGCGATCGCCTGAAAGTAGTTGTCCGAGGGCTCGGGTCGAAGGACGATGCGCTCGAGCCACTTGACGCTCCGGGCCCCGATCCACCCGGGGACCACCAGGCGCAGCGGGTAGCCGTGCACCGGCGGGAGGGGCGCGCCGTTCATCGCGAACGCCAGGAGCACCTCGGGCGCCAAGGCCTTTCCGATCGGGATCGATCCGCCGTACCGGAAACGGCGCCCCAGGCGCTCCGTGCTATCGAGGCCCTCGAAGGCCAGGTGGCGCGCGGCGACGGTCGGCCGCACCTCGGCCAGGAGGTCGGCGAGCCGGATGCCCTGCCAGAGCGCGGTGCTCACCGCTTCGGCTCCCCAAGGGAGCTCGTGCGGAATGGGGCGGAGCTCCGCGAGCTCCTGGCGTCGATGGCCGGCGCACTGCAGGGTGGCCGGGAGCGATACGGTGGGGAAGCGCTCGAGCTCCGCCAACCCGAATTCCCGCGGACGCTCTACCGCGCCCTCGACGCGCAACCGGAAGGTCGCGGGGTCGACGACCGGCACCTCGCCATGGTTGCGCACGAAGAAGAGGTCGGTCGGAGTGATCGCCTCGTCGGCCAGGAGCTGCGGCGGTGGGCCCCCGTTGAAGGGTGCCGCCTGGCGCACGAGGAAGCGGGGACGCTTGCCGTGCGGCGTCGGGTCAGTCATGGAAGGCGAGCGTACGCTCGGCCTTGCGGTAGCTGCCGTCCGCGGCCGGTTCGAAGACCGAGCAGCGCTCCATGTCGCCACCGTAGACGTGCAGGGTGACCGTCGGACGGTCTGGAAGGGCGTTGCGGAGGATGTGGTACTCGAACGGTGGGATCAAGGCGCCGGAGGAGCCGGCGAAGGCGTGCACGCGGCCGCGGGGCGCGAAGCGGAAACCGCCCTCTCCGCCTTCCGGGAGGAGCTCGTACTGGAGAACCTCCATCTCACCCGAGATCACCCCCTCGACGCACCAGATCCCGGCGTGGTCGTGGAGCAGAGTTCCCTGTCCAGGCCCCCAGGTCATCACCACGGCGCTGTAGCCGCGCTCGGGGTCTCGGTGCAAGAGGCGTCTCGCGTAGGTGTCCCGCCGGGGGAGGAAGTAGCGCGCGGGGAGCTCGATCCGGCCGGCGCGGATGAGGTCCGAGAGGCTCCGTTTGACGGCGGTCACGGTGCGCGCCACGTCACCGAGCTCGAGCGCGCGATCGAGCGCTTCCACGAGGGCTGCGGCGCCTGGTTCGATCGGGTTGGAAGGCACGGAGAGGCTCCTCGAAGGTCTCCGGAGCAGCGTATCAGAGGCCTCCCGGCGGGCGATCCGGTTTGACCCTGCTGCCGGGGGGTCGGTATCGTGAGCGAGCGACGCGTCGCGTTCGCGAGGAGGAACCGCATGCATCTCCGACGGACGATGGCGGCGGCGACGGCCGGCCTGCTCGCGGCCGGTCTGCTCGCCGCGGGGGAGTTCGACAATCTCAAGTTCCGCTCGATCGGACCCGCCGTGGCCGGCCGGGCGACGCGGGTCTCGGGAGTGCCCGGCGACCCCACGACCTTCTACATCGCCTTCTCGCAGAGCGGCGTCTGGAAGTCGACCGACGGCGGCCACGCTTGGAAGCCGATCTTCGACGAGCAGCCGGTGCAGACGATCGGCGCGCTCGCGGTGGCGCCGAGCGATCCCAACGTTCTCTACGCCGGGACCGGCGAGGCGAACATCCGCGGCAACGTGCAGCCCGGCGTGGGGATCTTCAAGTCGACCGACGGAGGGACCGGCTGGACCCAGGTGTGGCACCAGGCCGGTCAGATCGGCGCGCTCGTCGTGCACCCCCAGAATCCCGAGATCGCCTTCGCCGCGGTCCTCGGGCACGCCTTCGGTCCGAACCCCGAGCGCGGGGTCTACCGGACGCGCGATGGCGGCGCGAGCTGGGAGCAGGTGCTCGCCAAGGACGCCGACACCGGCGCCTCCGACGTGGCCATCGACCCTTCCAATCCCCGCATCCTCTTCGCCGGCCTCTGGCAGGCGCGCCGGACCCCGTGGGGGATGACCAGCGGCGGGCCGGGCAGTGGCCTCTACCGATCCAAGGACGGTGGAGACAGCTGGCAGCAGCTCACCGGTCATGGATTGCCCGAAGGGATCTGGGGCAAGGTGGGAGTCGCCGTCGCCCCGAGCGACGGAACGCGCGTCTACGCGCTGATCGAAGCCGAGCAGGGCGGGCTCTTCCGGTCCGACGACGGTGGCGAGAGCTGGAAGCGCGTCAATGCTCATCACGCGCTCACCCAGCGAGCCTGGTACTACTCGACGCTCACCGTCGATCCCGCGAACGCCGACGTCGTCTGGTTTCCCCAGGTCCCGCTTCTGCGATCGATCGACGGTGGTCTCACGGTCCATTCGGTCGACGGACCACACCACGGCGACTACCACGACCTCTGGATCGACCCGGTCGATCACCGCCGCATGATCGTCGGCAACGACGGCGGCGCCGATCTGACCGTCGACGGCGGGAAGAGCTGGTTCCATCCGGCGCTCGCGACCGGGCAGTTCTACAACCTCGACGTCGACGACCGCGTGCCGTACCACTTGGGAGGCACGATGCAGGACGAGGGCACCGCGAGCGGGCCGAGCAACAGCCTGCGCGACAACGGAATCACGTCGGGTGATTGGCTCACGGTCGGTGGCGGAGAGTCGGGCGATTTCGCGTTCGATCGCGCGACTCCGGGAGTCGTCTATGCCGGCGAGTACGGCGGCATCATGACCCGCTACGATCCAGCGACCGGCGGATCCCCCAACGTCTCCTACTATCCGACCAATCCCTCCGGACATGGTGCCGAGGACCTCCGGGTCCGGTTCCAGTGGTCCGCCCCGATCCTCACCTCGCGCCGTCATCCTGGCGTCGTCTACCACGCGGCGAACATCCTCTACCGCTCGACGGACGGCGGGCAGACTTGGACGGCGGCGAGCCCGGACCTCACGCGCGACGACAAGACGAAGCAGGAATGGTCCGGCGGGCCGATCACCGGCGACAACACGGGCGTCGAGATCTACGACACCATCTTCTCGCTCGCGGAGTCGCCGCACGCGGACGGCGAGCTCTGGGCAGGGACCGACGACGGCCTCGTCCAGGTCACCCGCGATGGCGGCGCCAGCTGGGTCAACGTGACGCCGCCGGGCTTCCCGGAGTGGGCGACGGTCGAGTCGATCGCGCTCTCGCCGCACGCTCCCGGGACCGCGTGGGTGGTCGTCGACGCCCATCGTCTCGACGACAACCGGCCCTACGTGTTCCGCACGGACGACGGCGGCGCGACCTGGCGCAAGACGACGGCCGGCCTCGACGAGGAGAGCTACGTGCTGGTGGTGCGCGAAGATCCCGAGGTCGCGGGGCTCCTTTTCGCGGGCACGCGGACCGGGGTCTTCCTGTCGCGCGACAGTGGCGATCACTGGGAGCGCCTGGCGGCGGGTCTGCCGCGTGTCGCGGTGACCGATCTCGAGGTGCACCAGGGCGATCTTGTGCTCGCGACGAGCGGCCGCTCGCTCTGGATCCTCGACGACCTCTCGGCGATCCGGCAGTGGAGCGCCGCGCTCGCGGAGCAGCCACTCCACCTCTTCACGCCGCGTGCGGCTTATCGCTGGACCTACGGGGGCAACTGGGGCGGAGACGGGGAGGAGGACAACCCGCCGCGCGGCGCCACGATCTACTACTCCTTGAAGGAACCGGCGCACGGTGAGATCCGGCTCGAGGTTCTCGACGCGGGCGGCCGCCTGGTGCGAGCGCTGAGCAGCATCGCCGAGCCGCAGATCCATCCGGAAGACGATCCCGACGAGCCGATGAAGCCGCCGCATGCGGCCCTGGAGAGGGAAGCGGGGGTGCATCGCGCGGTCTGGGACCTGCGATGGAAGGGGGCCGAGCGGCTCGCGGACGCGAAGGTGGATCTCGGCGATCCGGACATCGGCCCGATCGCGATTCCCGGGGAGTACCGGTTGCGTCTCAGCGTGGACGGCGCGAGCGCCGAGTCGAGGCTCACGATCCTGCCCGATCCGCGCTCGCGGGTGGGCGCCGAAGCGCTCTCGGCCCAGCTCGAGGTGGCGCTCGATCTTCGCGCGAAGATCGACCGCGTGGTCCTCGACATCGAACAGACGCGGTCGATCCGCGCCCAGGCGAGCGAGCTCGCGGAGCGGCTGGCGACCGATCCCCGTGCCGGCGAGCTGGTCGAGACCGCGCGCCGCGTGGTGGTCGCCGCGGACGCGCTCCTGGCCGAGCTGCACAACCCGCGCGCCGAGGTGGTCTACGACATTCTCGCGCAGCGGGGCGGCACGCAGCTGCACTCGAAGCTGGCCTTCCTCTTCGAGGTCGCCAAGTGGGACGACGTCGCGCCCACGCAGGGGATGCGCGAGGTCGGCAAGGAGCTGGAGGCGAGCATCGCGGGCCTCGAGGCTCGGCTCGCGGCCCTGCGCTCCGGCGACGTGGCCGAGCTCGAGAGGTTGGCGCGGGAGCTCCAACTCCCGCGCATCCTGATCAAGCAGCCGATCGAGGCCGAGGAGCTCCCGTGAGCTTCGTGAAGCCCCCCTCCGTGGGGACCCTCCAGGCGCTGCGCGAGCGGGAGTTCGCCCGCCTCGACCGGGAGAGGCACGTCTACCTCGACTACACGGGCGGCGGGCTCTACGCCGATTCGCAGGTCCGGCGACACGCCGACCTCCTGCTCGCCAACGTGCTCGGGAACCCGCACTCGTCGAATCCGACGTCGCACGCCGCGACCCAGCTCGTGGAACGCTGCCGGGCGCACGTCCTGAGCTTCTTCGCCGCCGATCCGGCGGAGTACACGGTCGTCTTCACGGCGAACGCGAGTCAGGCGCTGAAGCTGGTGGGAGAGGCCTATCCGTTCCAACCGGGCGACCTCTTCCTGCTCACCTTCGACAACCACAATTCGGTCAACGGCATCCGCGAGTACGACCGGACGCGTGGTGCCGAAACCCACTACGTCCCGGTGGAACCGCCGGAGATGCGCGTCGTCGACGCCACGCTCGACGGCTATTTCGCCCTGGCGCGCCCGGGGCGCAACAACCTCTTCGCCTATCCGGCACAGTCGAACTTCTCCGGCGTGCAGCATCCGCTCGATTGGATCGAGCGCGCGCAGGGGGCGGGCTGGGACGTGCTGCTCGACGCCGCCGCTTTCGTTCCCACGAATCGCCTCGATCTGTCGCGGCATCGCCCCGACTACGTGGCGCTCTCCTTCTACAAGATGTTCGGCTATCCGACCGGCGTCGGGGCTCTGGTCGCCCGCCGGGCGGCGCTCGCGAAGCTCCATCGCCCGTGGTTCGCGGGCGGCACCATCGAGGTCGCTTCGGTGCAGGCCGATCGCTTCACCTTCGCGCAGGGCGAGGCCGCGTTCGAGGACGGCACGATCAACTACGCCATCCTGCCGGCGGTCGAGTACGGCCTCGAGCTCGTCGAAGGAGTCGGCATCGACGTCATTCACGAGCACGTCTCCGAGCTCACGGCCTACCTGCTGGACGCTCTGCTCCCGCTGCGGCACGCGAACGGCGGCCCGTTGGTCCGTCTCTACGGTCCGGCCGCGCGGGAGAACCGGGGCGGCACCGTGACCGTGAACTTCTTCGATCCCGCCGGCCAGGTGATCGACCACGCGGTCGTCGAGGCGCTCGCCAACCGGCGGCGCATCTCGCTCCGGACCGGCTGCTTCTGCAACCCCGGCGCCGGGGAGATGGCGCTCGGGCTCTCGAAAGGGGAGCTCGAGACCTGTTTCCGTAGGAGCGGCGACCGCATGAGCTACGACGACTTCCGGCACTGCATCGACGGGAAGAGCACCGGTGCCGTGCGCGTGTCGCTCGGACTGGTGACCAATCGTCGCGACCTCGACGCTTTCCTGGCCTTCGCGGCGGAGCTTCTCGACCGCGACCTCGACGCGCTCGCCACCGAGTCCGCGACCGCGAGCTGACGGTCCGGCGCCCATGGCGAAGCCGGACCTCCGCGAGTTCACCCGGCGCGAGCGCGAGATCATCGCGACCTGCAGGACGCCGCGAGCGGTCGAGCGCTGGCTGCGCTCGCTGCCCTACAACTCGGAAGCGGGTGGAGAGACCTTGAGGAGCTTTCGCGGCGTGGTGCGCGACGGCATCGCGCACTGCCTGGAAGGCGCGCTCGCGGCCGCCACGATCCTCGAGCAACACGGCTACCCGACGCTGTTGCTCTCGTTCCAGTCCAAGGACCTGCTCGATCACGTGATCTTCCCGTTCCGAGGGCGGGACGGCCGGTGGGGAGCGGTGGCGAGATCGCGCGATCCCGGGTTGCACGGGCGCAAGGCCGTCTTCCGGAGGCCCCGGGAGCTTGCCGCGAGCTACTGCGAGCCCTACGTCGATCTGACCGCGCGACTCGTGGGCTACGTCGTGGTCGATCTGTCCGCGCTCGGTGGGTACGATTGGCGGCTCTCGGAGCGCAACGTCTGGAAGGTGGAGCGGTGGCTGATCGAGACGCCGCACCGGAAGCTGCGGATGGCGGAGCGAAGCTACCGCGCCGCGCTCGCTCGCTACCGGCGCTTCAAGACGCTCCACCCGGAGGCGAAGCCGCTTTATTTCGACCGCTCGAGCTGGCTCTGACCCGGAACGCGCGCCTTAGTGCGCCGCGCGCAGCCGATCCTGGGAACGCAGCACGACCGTCGCGAGGCGCCGGATCCCCTCCTCGATCACCTCCGGCTTCGAGTAGGAGAAGTTGAGCCGCATGGTCCGGTGGCCGCCGCCGTTCGGATGGAAGGCGTGGCCTGGAACGAAGGCGACCTTCTCCTCGAGCGCGTCCTTGAGCAGCTCGGCGGAGTCGAGCCCTTCGGGAAGGGTGAGCCAGAGGAAGAGCCCCCCCTCGGGTCGAGTCCAGCGCGAGCCGGGTGGGAAGTGGCGATCGAGGGCCTCCAGCATGGCCTGCAGGCGCGCGCGGTAGACCTCGCGAATCGTCTGCACGTGACGGTCGAGGAACCCCCCGCGGGCCACCTCGAAGGCGACCATCTGGCTGAAGGTCGAGGTGTGGAGGTCGGCCCCCTGCTTCATCTGGACGAGCCGCGCCATGACCTCTTCCGGTGCCACGATCCAGCCGATGCGGAGCCCCGGCGCCAGCGTCTTCGAGAGCGTCCCGAGATAGATGACGTCGCCGCGATAGGGGAGGTCGCCCTTGCCGTTGCCGTGGTGCTCGGCGTCGATCTTGACGAGCGGCGGCAGATGCTTGCCGGCGTAGCGGAGCTGTCCGTACGGGTCGTCCTCGATGAGCGGCGTGCCGTAGTGGCTGGCGAGCTCGACGAGCTTCTGACGTCGCTCGAGCGAGAGCGTGAAGCCGCCCGGATTCTGGAAGTTCGGCAGGATGTACATGAACTTCGGACCGGCGCGCAGCGCCTCTTCGAGCTCGCCCAGGAGGACTCCGTCGTCGTCGACCGGGACCGTCAGGTACTGCGCCTGGTAGGCGGTGAAGGCCTGGATGGCCCCGAGGTAGGTCGGCTCCTCGGTGAGGATGCGATCCCCCGAGTTGACGAAGAGCTTGCCCAACAGGTCGAGGCCCTGCTGGGAGCCGGAGGTCACCATCACGTTGGTCGGGCGAACCTCGATGCCGTAGCGTGACATGTGTCGGCAGAGCAGCTCGCGCAACGGCATGAAGCCCTCGGTCGGACCGTACTGGAGCGCGGTCGGGCCCTGATCGGTGAGGACGCGGTCGGCGGCGGCGCGCACCTCCTCGAGCGGGAAGACCTCGGGTGCCGGCAGGCCGCCGGCGAAGGAGATGACGTCGGGCTTGGCGGTGAGCTTCAGCAGCTCACGGATCACCGAGCTCGTCATCGCGCGGGTGCGCAGCGCGTAGCGATCGCGCCACGGAGTCTCGACGAGAGAAGGGACGACGCCGTTCGACGGCGCCTGGGAGAGCGGGCTCATGGGGCTAGCTTAGGCTCCGGCCAGGGGGGTGCAGCCACCCCGGGGGGTGGCGGGCTCAGACCTCGAAACCGGCCCGGTGGAGTAGCTCGACGGCGGCCAGCCGATAGGCGTGCGCACCGGCCGCGCGCGGGAACCAGTCGAAGATCGTCTGTCCCGCTTCGGGGGCTTCGGCGAGCCGCACGTTGACCGGGATTTCGCTGTCGAAGACCTTCGCGCCCAGACGCTCGCGCAGGGCGGTCGCCTGCGCTCGCGCCGATTTCGTGCGGTTGTCGACCATGGTCAGGAGGACGCCGAGAAAGCTCTCGGCCTTGCCGTAGCGGACGCGGAGGCGGTCGGCGGCCTCGAGGAGCGGTTGAATGCCGTCGAAGGCGAGGAAATGGGGGACGGCGGGGACGATGAAATGCTCCGCCGCGACCAGCGCGCTCTGAGCGAGCGTGTTGAAAGCCGGCGGACAGTCGAGGAGGATCCAGTCGAATCGCTCGGCGAGGGGGGCGAGCGACTCGGCCAGGCGCCGCTCGCGATTGCGAACCTGCGCGAGCTCGACGTCGGCGTGCAGAAGGTCGGCGGAAGCGGTGAGGAGCGAGACGCCGCGCGTGTTCGTCTCGCGCACGGCCTCGATCGCCGGAGCTCCGCGGAAGAGGACGTCGTAGATCGACGGCGCGAGCTCGGAGCGCGCGACGCCGAGACTGAGCGAGGCCGAGGCCTGGGAGTCGAGATCGACGACCAGCGCCCGCTTGCCGAGCTGTGCCAAGGCCGCGGCGAGGCTCACCGCGGTGGTCGTCTTGCCGACCCCTCCCTTGCGACTGACGACGGCGACGATCATCTTCCCCGAAGGGATCTTAGACCAGAGAGATCAGGGGCGAAGGACCGCCGCTCCGCGAAGAACGCCCGCCCGCAGCCGGTCGAGGGCGATCTCCGCCTCGGACAGGGGGAAGATCTCCACCCGGGAGGTGACCGGAATCCGGGGGGCCAGGGCCAGGAACTCCTCGCCATCGGCGCGGGTCAGGTTGGCGACCGACCGCACGCTGCGCTCCTCCCAGAGCAGGCGGTACGGGAAGGAGGGGATGTCGCTCATGTGGATGCCGGCGCAGACGACCGTGCCGCCCGGGCGCACCGCCGCGAGCGCCGCCGGAACGAGCTCGCCCGCCGGGGCGAAGAGGATGGAAGCGTCGAGGGGCTCGGGAGGGAGGGTGTCGGACCAACCCGCCCAGCTCGCGCCGAGCTCTTCGGCGAAGCGCTTCGCGGCCTCGTCCCCCCGGCGCACGAAGGCGTAGAGCCGCTGGTCGCGATGGCGGACCACCTGGGCGAGCAGGTGAGCGGCGGCGCCGAAGCCGTAGAAACCGATCCGTTCGGCCTCGCCCGCCATCCGCAGAGCGCGGTAGCCGATCAGCCCGGCGCAGAGGAGGGGCGCGGCCTGCTCGTTGGCGAGACGGGCCGGCACCGGGAAACAGAATCGTTCGTCGGCGAGGCAGGCTTCGGCGTATCCGCCGTCGAGCTGGTAACCGGTGAACCGGGCCTCGGGGCAGAGATTCTCCTGTCCGGAGCGACAAAAGGCGCAAGTGCCGCAGGTCCATCCGAGCCAAGGGACGCCGACGCGATCGCCGGGGCGAAAGCGGCTCGCGCCGTCGCCCAGCGCCTCGACCACGCCGACGATCTGGTGGCCGAGGATCAGGGGCAGCTTGGGATCGGGGAGCTCGCCGTCGACGACGTGGAGGTCGGTCCGGCAGACGGCGCAGGCGAGGACGCGAAGCCGCACCTGGCCTGCCCCAGGCTCCGGCAGCGGGCGCTCCTCCAAGACCAGCGGCCCGCC
>CAYZBH010000012.1:0-69597 GCA_964476605.1 uncultured Thermoanaerobaculia bacterium
ACCAGAAGTAGCCGGTGTCGGAGGTGAGGGGCAGGGCGTGCCCCTGGCCGGTGTTCCCCGCGAAGTCCCGCCAAGTGGCGGAGACCGCGAAGCGGTCCTCGAGGATGCAGAACTGGGTATCGCTCGGTACGCAGCTCCCGGGCAGACCGGCCGGCGCGCTCAGGGTCGCGAGGAGGACCTCCGGTGGCGTGCCGGCGCGGGTCGTCTCCTCGACGAGCTCGCCCGAGGCGTGCGCGCCCTGAGGCCCGAAGGCGGTGATGTCCCCCGCGCTCGCGAAGCGGCCGGCCGGGTTGAAGAGTCGTTTGGCGGCGCCGGTCTCGGTGTCGGTGATGGTGACGGCGTACTCGACGTTGGAGAGGGCGCCGTAGTAGACCCAGTGATGGCCGTTGAAGCCCGTCCCGTCGAGGACCTTGAGGATCATCTCGACGTTGTCGGGGTCGAAGAACCAGAAGGTCCCGGTGTCCGCGGTGAGCGGCACCGCTTGAGCGCGCCCCGAGTGACCCTGGAAGTCCCACCAGTCGGCCTCGACCCGGAAGCGCCCGTTCTCGAGGCACATCGCGGTGTCCGAAGCCCGGCACGCCGGTCCCCCATCGAGCGGCAGCACCCAGAGCTCCCGCCCGTGGACCCCATCGTCGGCGGTGAAGTAGAGCAGGTTCTCCACACGGAAGTAGTCGGCAGGTAGAGAGGACCGCTCCCCGGGATTCACGTCTTGCAGCAGCTCGGTTCCTCCCGAAGTCCCATCGGTGACCCAGAGCTCGCATCCATGGCTCTCGTCGCACTTCGAGAAATACAAGTGGATTCCGTCGGAAAAGAGGTCGGGGCTAAATGCGACGTAGCCGTCGCGAGATACTTGAACAAGCGGGAGCGAAGTGTGAGTCGAGAGATCGGCACTCCAGAGCCAGCTGGCCTCCTGATAGTCGAGTACGAAGTAGACCTTCCCTGCCACGGACCTCATCTGAACAGGCGACCAAGGGGGAATTGCGGGGATTATTGAACTCAGAATCGACCCGTTGCTCGTTCCGTCGCTGAGCCATGCTTCCACCGAAGAAGTCTGGTCGCTTCTTACGAGCAGGCCATAGCCTAGGTCGGTCTTCGTGGCTCCGGCGAGTCCGCATCCTCTCAGGGGTGTGATCTCGTGCGTTCCCGTGGCGCTGCCGTTGGTGCTCCATATTCTGGATTCGCCCGTCGCGTTGGTGAAGGTCTCGAAGAAGGAGATTGCTTCATGTTCCGGAACGGGTAGCTCCTCCAGTCGCATGTCCAGAGGTATGAGCCTGGTAGGTGATCCGTAGGTGGCGCTGAGGGAATACAGCCCAGACTGTGCCGTGTATGGGCCTCCTTGGAAGAGTAGATGGTCACCAACGTGTCGAAAGGAACTGGTCGCGCCCCAGTCTGCGGGCAAGAGGTATGTCCTTGAGGTCCCTCCCTCCGAGCCGTCCGTGCGCCAGACCTCAGTTCCGCTCCAAGTACTCAGAAGGAAGACCGCCGTGCCATTCGTGGTCCCAGATCCCCTAACGTTGAGAATCTCCAGCGCTCGAACGACGCGCGCGGTGCTTGTTTCTGGGTCAACAGCGAGGATTCCGCTTCCAGATGCCATCGCGAAGCCACTCGGAAGGCCGACAATGGCGGGCTGTCCAATCAGGAAGGAGAACTCGTCAACCTGACGGGTTCCCGCCGCAGTCCCGTCGGACAGCCAAGTTTGGTTCGAGTGGTAGTCGTCGTCGGCGAAAAACGCGAGAGTCGGCCCACTACTCGCGAATCCTCGCGGCAAGGAACTCAGAAACAGCCGGTCACCTGACGTTGCCGTCAGTCGGAACGTGCCGACCGGCGACCCGTCGGTGACCCAGGGCCCAAGGCCCGAGTAGATTCCGCCGGCACTGAACAGCAGTTTGTTGCCGAGTCCCAAAGCGGAAGGGTGGTCGATGTTCGAGTAACGCGGCCCTCGCCGGAGCTCATCGTAGAGACTCCTGACTTGGAGCCCTTGGAGATCGCCTGCGAAGACCGTCCGCAGTCCATACTGCGCTTCACCTAGGAAGTAGAAGTCTGACCCATTCACGGCCAGCAGCTCGAAGCCGCCGTCGCAAGCCCCAGGGCAGGTGTCCGCCAGCAGTCTCGTGCCGCTCGACGTACCGTCGGTGACCCACGGTTCCAAGCCCGTCGCTGCCGAGAATTGCGGAAAGACCACGAAGTCGTCCAAGGTGGTTGGCCCGGAGAAGTAGCAACGCTGACTCCCGCACAGTGTGCGCAGCACTCGTTCCGATCCGGGTTCACTCGATGCGAGCCACAGGCTCTCCGGGACTGCCTCGTCTGCGGCGTAGAAGAAAGCACTGTCCTCCACCACCGCGAGGTTAATAGGATCGGAAAACATGTTCTCGAAGGGATCCGCAAGCTGGAAGGAAGTGACTTGCCTCGTCCCGGCCGGCGTCCCATCGCTAGACCAGAGCTCCTGGCCTCGTGCCGCGTCCTCTGCAACGAAGAATGCGACTCGCTGTCCCGCAGACATCGTGAGGATTCGAGATTCCGGTCCGGGAAGTAGCTGGAGCTTTGACGTACCGCCCGGACTGGCATCGGATGCCCAGATCTCGAGCCCGGCTTCCGCCCTTACTGAGAAGAAGACCCTGCCACGCCCAGACGAGACAGTCGTGGAGCCGACATGACCCGGAATCTCCACTATTCGTCTCGTCCCTTCCGCAGTACCGTCGGTTGCCCAGAGCTCCGCTTGATCAAGTACAGGGTCGTAGACGCTGAAGAGGAGATTCCCGTGGGCGGCTGACAGGATGGCGAGAGCCCTTCCGGGGTCGAAGCTGGCGAGGCTCTGGGTGCCAGACGCCGTTCCGTCGGTCGCATAGACACCCTTCTCATTCGACCCACTAAGGAAGGCGGAGAAGACCAAACGCGAATTCACAACTCCGAAATCGCTTGATTCCGGATAGGTTGGAAGTGCAGGACTACCCGCAGCATTCGCGAGGATAGACACCACGTCATTGGAATCTGGAGGGAGCGAAAGGAGCTCTGGGGCGCCACACCGGCTCATCTCGACTACGAGAAGCCTTGTGCCAAGCGTGGCCACGCCAAGGTAGTCACGATAGTCGTTTCCAGGGCATCGATCACCTAGGTGCACGGTACCTTCTGGTGTGCCGTCCGTCCGCCAGAGCTCGCGCCCAAACTCCGGGTGACTCGCGGAAAAGTACGCCGTCGGACCGGCCGTGCCGAGAAAGACCGGTGCTGAGTTATACCAGTCCAAGCTCGGATCGATGTCCTTCACGAGGGAAGCTGGCTGTGCGGTCAGAGGAAGCGAGAGGAACACCAGAAGTGTTCCCGCTAGCAGGCAAGATCGAGAGCTGGTGTCGCCCATGAGGAATCTCCCGGAAAGTCCTGGTTCTCCTCCATAGTTCCCTGAGCCGGTCAAAGTGTGACAGGGCAATTCGACTTTCTTCCCTGTCTCTTCGGGTAGTGGGGTGGGGAACGGGGTAGGTGAGAATGCCGTCACGGGCTGTCACGATCGTGGCTGAATCGTGCGTCTCTCGAGGGTTCCATGTCCGACTTCTTGGATGACGAGGAGCTTGGCCGACGGTTGGGCTCCGCCTCCCGTGTCGTCGTCTTCACCGGTGCGGGGGTTTCCGCGGAGTCGGGGTTGGGGACGTTTCGCGGGCCGGGGGGGCTCTGGGAGCAGTTCCGGCCGGAGGAGCTCGCGACGCCGGAGGCGTTCGCGCGGCGGCCGGAGACGGTTTGGCGGTGGTACGTAGAGCGCTTCCGGTGGATGGCGGCGGCCGAGCCCAATCCGGGGCACCGCGCGATTGCAAGTTGGCGGGAGCTCTTTCCGTCCTTGGTAGTCGTGACCCAGAACATCGATCGCCTCCACCAGCGCGCCGGGAGCGTCGGGGTGCTCGAGCTCCACGGGACGCTCTGGGTGGCGCGCTGCAACCGGTGCGGGCGGGAGCGCCCGATGCCGGAGGCGGTGGAGGAGAGCCCGGAGCGGCCACCGCGCTGCGACTGCGGTGGACCCTTCCGGCCGGCGGTCGTCTGGTTCGGCGAGCGGCTGCCGGAAGAGGCGCTGAACGAGGCGGCCGAGGCCGCGGCGGCGGCCGACGTCTTCTTCGCCATCGGAACCTCGGCGACCGTCTATCCGGCGGCGGGGCTGATCGAGATTACCGCCCGCCGGGGGGCCTTCGTCGTCGAGGTCAATCGCGAGCCCTCCGAGCTCGCGGCGCTCGCCGACTGTTCGATCCGCGAGCCCGCTGGGGTCGCCCTGCCCCGTCTCACCGAGGAGATCCGCCGCTGGCGCTCGCGCAACTGATCCGCGAGCTCCCCTCCGACGAGCGGCCGCGCGAGCGCCTGCTCGCCCAGGGGGCGCGCGCGTTGGGCGATGCCGAGCTCCTCGCCGTGCTCCTCCGCACCGGCCGCCCGGGGGCCTCGGCGATCGACCTGGCGCGCGAGACCCTCGCTCGGGTCGGAGGGGTCCCCGGGCTCGCCGAGAGCGGGGCGCCGCTGCTCCTGCGCAAGGGGCTCGGCGCGGCGAAGGCGGCGTCCATCCTGGCCGCGGTCGAGATCGGGCGGCGCCTCGCGCGCTCCGAGGCCATCGACGGGACGGCGTTGGGGGCTCCCGCCGCCGTCGCCTCCTACCTCGCGCTCCGCTACCGGCTGCGCGACCAGGAGGTCCTGGGAGCGCTCTACCTCGACACCCGCAACCGCCTGATCGCCGAGCGCGAGCTCTACCGGGGAACCCTCAACCGCGCCGCCGTCGAGCCGCGGGCGATCCTCAAGGAGGGGCTGCTCGCGGGCGCTTCCGGGCTTATCGTCTTTCACACCCACCCGAGCGGCGACCCGGGGCCCTCGGCGGAGGACATCGCCTTCACCCGGCGCCTCGCCGAGGCGGGGGAGGTGGTCGGCATCCGGCTGGTCGACCATCTCGTGCTCGGCAGCGTCGGCCGCTGGGTCTCCTTGCGCGAGCGGGGGGCATGGTAGCTTCCCGCGCGTGCGTGGGAGCGACCTCCATCTCGACTGCTTCTCCGGCCTGGCCGGCGACATGTTTCTCGGCGCCTGCCTCGATCTCGGCATGCCGCTCACGGTGCTCGCGGAGGCGGTCGCGGCGCTCGCCCTTCCCGGAATCGCCGTCGAGGCGCGGCGCGCGCGCCGGGGGGGCTTCGCGGGCACCCGTTTTCGGGTCCTTTCGGAGGGCCAGCCGATCGAAGGCCCCGATCCCGAGGAATCTTCGGAGACCCCTCGGACCCCGCAACCTCCGCCGGAAAGCGGGCACGGCCGGCATCTGAAGGAGATTCTCGCGCTCCTCGATCGGAGCGCGCTCCCGGAAGCGGTCCGGGAGCGTTCCCGCGCGCTCTTCCACCGGCTCGGCGAGGCCGAGGCGAAGGCGCATGGCCTGCCGGTCGAACGGGTCCACTTCCACGAAGTGGGGGCGATCGATTCGATCGTCGACCTCGTCGGCGCCGCCGCGGCGATGGAGTGGCTCGCCCCGCGCCGCGTGACCTGCGGCACGGTCGCGGTGGGAAGCGGCACCATCCAGGGGGCGCACGGCGAGATGCCGGTACCGCCGCCCGCGGTCGCGGAGCTCGTCCGGGGGATCCCCGTGCGCTCGGCGCCCGGCGGGGAGCTCCTGACCCCGACCGGTGCCGCGCTCCTGGCGGAGCTGGTCGACGACTTCACGGAGCTGCCGGCGCTGGTCCTCGAGGGGGTGGGATACGGGCTCGGGCGGAAAGAGGTGGCGGGGCGCGCGAACGCCGTGCGTCTCTTCGCCGGACGACCCATCGGCGACGCGGCGACGAGCGAGGTCCTGGTCGTGGAGTGCGAAGTCGACGACCTGTCCGGCGAGGGGATCGGGCACGCGACGGCGCGCTTGCTCGAGGCGGGTGCGCTCGATGTCTACGTGACGCCCGTGCTCATGAAGAAGGGGCGCCCCGGCCACCTGGTCAGTCTGCTCGCGCGGCGGGAAGGCTTCGAAGGCCTGGCGGCTCTTCTCCTGGCGGAGACCGGCTCGCTCGGCTGCCGCTTCGTGCCCGCTGGCCGCTTCGAAGCGGAGCGCGAGACCGTCCTGGTCACGACCCCCTTCGGCGAGGTGCGCGTCAAGCGCGCGCGCTTCCGGGGGCGTCCGATCGCCGAGGCACCCGAGTCCGAAGACTGCCGGCGGCTCGCGCTCGCCGCCGGCGTGACCTGGCGCGAAGTCCACCAGGCGGCGCTCGCGGCGGCGCTCGCCACGCGTGCCGCGAGGTGACGGGATCGCTGGCGGGTCCCGGCTTCGGCGAAGGGCGTCTCGAATACGGAGTCGCCGGCGAGGTCAGCCTGCGCTGGGCCGCGGTCGAGCTCGCGGGCGCGGTCGAGGAGGCACGACGGCGGCACGATCTCTCGCCGGTCGCGGCCGCCGCCCTGGGTCGCGCCATGGCGGGCGCGGTGCTCCTGCACCGGCTCTCGATCAAGGCCTCCCGCCGGCTGACCCTGACCGTGGTGGGGGACGGCCCTCTGGGAAAGGTGTTGGCCGAAGCCGACCCGGAAGGGAATGTGCGCGGCCTGGTCGGCGAGCCGCGCGTCGACCTGGCACCCGGACCCGAGGGCAAGCTGCGGGTCGGGGCGGCGGTCGGGCGGGGCACGCTGCGCGTCCGGCGCGAGCTCGTCGACGGCAGCGTCTACGAGAGCCAGGTGGAGCTCCAGACCGGCGAGATCGGCCTCGACCTCGCGCACTTCCTGGAACAGAGCGAGCAGACGCAATCGGCGGTGATGGTCGGCGTCCTCGCGGGCCCCGAGGGAATCCGCGCCGCCGGCGGCATGATCGTCGAGGTGCTCCCGGGAGCCTCCGAAGCCGCCGTGGCCCGTCTCGAGGCCAATCTCTCGGAGTTCGGCGGGGTGAGCCGGGACCTCGACCGGGGAGGGCTCGAGGGGCTGCGCGATCACGTGCTCGCCGGCCTCGCGCCGTCGCTGATCGACGAGCGCGGCATCCGCTTCCGCTGCTCGTGCAGTCGCGAGCGCCTGCGGGAGCACCTCGTGGTGCTGCCGGGGAGCGATCTCGACGCGATACGCGACGAGGTGGGACGGGTCGAAGCCGAGTGCGCCTTCTGCGGCGAGCGCTACCTGTTCGTCCCCGCCGAGCTGCTCGCTCACGCTCCCGAAGCGGATCCCACCGGCTGATAGACTGCCGCGCGCGCCGAGCGCGCGAGGTGCGGATGTCCAAGTTCTACGTCACCACTCCCATCTACTACGTCAACGACCTGCCGCACATCGGCCACATCTACACCACCGTGGTCGCGGACACGCTGGCGCGCTACCGGCGGCTCGCGGGCGACGACGTCCGCTTCCTGACCGGAACGGACGAGCACGGGCAGAACATCGAGCGCGCCGCGGCGCGGGAGGGGATTCCGCCGCAGGCTCTCGCCGACCGGGTGGTGGCCCGCTACCACGAGCTCTGGAAGGTCTTCGGCATGACGCACGACGACTTCGTGCGCACGACGGAGCCGAGGCATCGGCGGGGAGTCGAAGAGCTCATCCGGCGGATCGACCGCGCCGGGGATTTCTACGTCGCCAAGCACGAGGGGTGGTACTGCCCGTCCTGCGAGACCTTCTACACCGAGAAGGAGCTGCTCTCCGAGCGGCGCTGTCCGACCCACGAGCGCCCGACCGAGTGGCACTCCGAGGAGAACGTCTTCTTCCGGCTCTCGAAGTACGAGCGGCCGCTTCTCGGTTGGATCGACGCCAACCCCGGCTGCATTCAGCCGGAGACGCGGCGCAACGAGGTTCGCGCCTTCGTCGCTTCGGGTCTGCGCGATCTCTCGGTGAGCCGGACCGAGCTCACCTGGGGGATTCCGTTCCCCGGCTATCCCGGCCACACCGTCTATGTCTGGCTCGATGCGCTCACCAACTACATTTCCGCGCTCGGCTTCGGCAGCGGTGAGCTTCCGATTGCCGACCCGGGCGGCGTCGGCCCGGGAGCTCGGTCGGCCCCGACGGATGCCGCCGGAGGCGCCACGATCGACGATTCATCGTCCCTCTACCGAGCCTTCTGGGCGGGTGGGGGAAGCCGGACCCGACTCCACCTCATCGGCAAGGACATCATCCGCCACCACTGCGTCTACTGGCCGGCTTTCCTGATGTCGGCGGGGCTGCCGCTCCCGACCACGGTCTGGGCGCACGGCTGGTGGCTCCGCGACGAGAAGAAGATGTCGAAGTCGGTCGGTAACGTGGTCCGGCCGGACGAGCTCGTCGCGCGCTTCGGGCCGGACGTGCTGCGCTACTTCCTGCTGCGCGAGATGGTCTTCGGCCAGGACGCGAGCTTCTCGGACGAGGCGTTCGTCGACCGCTTCAACTCCGACCTCGCCAACGACCTCGGCAACACGGCGAGCCGACTGGTGACGATGGCGCGCCAGGCCTTCGACGGCAAGACGCCGGCGGTCCCGTGCGACGACAACCCGCTGATCCCGGTGGCGCGCGAGGTGGTGGCGGAATACCGCGCGGCGATGGAGGCGCTCGCCTTCCAGTCGGCGCTGCGCTCGCTCTGGCGGTTGCTGGCCGAGGCGAACCAGTACCTGGTGGCGCGCGAGCCCTGGAAGAAGGTCAAGACCGAAGGCCCGAGCGAGGAGCTCTCGCGGGTGCTCTGGAACGGGCTCGAAGCGGTGCGCATCGTCGCCTCGGGGTTGCTCCCCTTCATGCCGCAGATCGCGCCGAAGGTGCTCGCCGGCATCGGGGCCGGCGCGCCGCCGGCCTCTCTCGGGGCGCTCGCCTGGGGAGGGTTGCCCTGTGGCGTCGCGCTCCCCCCGCTCGCCCCGCTCTTTCCTCGCATCGACAAGGAGAAGTTCATGGCCGAGATCACCCCGCCACCGGTTCCCGCGCCGGAGGCTGTTGCAGCCACGCCGCCGGCCGGCGCGCCGGCCGCCGAGCCGAAGAGCGAGGGGACGGCGAATCTGATCGACATCGCGCACTTCGGCACCGTGGAGCTCAAGGTCGGAAAGGTGCTCTCCTGCGAGAATCTCCCGAAGTCGGAGAAGCTCCTCAAGATGATGGTGGACCTGGGGGAGGAGCGCCCGCGGCAGATCCTGGCCGGCATCGCCAAGGCCTACAGGCCGGAGGAGCTCACGGGGACGCAGGTGGTGATCGTCGCGAACCTCAAGCCCGCGAAGCTGATGGGGCAGGAATCGCAGGGGATGGTGCTCGCCGCGACCGACGTGGAAGGGCGGCCGATCCTGCTCCGCCCGCACGCGGAGGGCGTCCCGACCGGCACGCGGGTGAAGTGAGCTCGCGCGCGTCGCTCGTCGACTCGCACGCGCATCTCCAGAATCTCGACCGCGAGGAGCGCCGAGCGGCGCTCGAGCGCGCCCGCGAGCGCGGCGTCGACGGCGTGCTGGTTCCCGCGACGGAGCTCGCGCAAGCGGACGATCTGCTCGACTTCTGCGACCGTGAGGTGGGGGTTTGGTGCGCGCTGGGGGTGCATCCCCACGAGGCTTCGGGGTGGCGGAGCGGCGACGAGAAACGATTGCGCGCCCTGTTGGACCATCCGAAGGCCGTCGCGGTGGGGGAGTGCGGGCTCGACTTCTTCTACGACCACGCGCCGCGCGACGTGCAGGAGCGGGTCTTCCGGGCGCAGATCGAAGTGGCGCTCGACGCCGGTCTTCCCGTCGTCGTCCACAACCGGGACTCCAACGAGGTCATGCTCGCGGTGCTCTCGGATCCGGCTTATCGCGGCCTCCGGATCGATCTGCACTCCTTCGCCGGCGGACTCGCGATGGCGCGGGCGGCGCTCCCGCTCGCGAGCTGGTTCGGGCTCTCGGGGATGATCACCTTTCCCAAGGCCGAGAACGTCCGCGAAGTGCTGCCGGAGATCCCGCGCGAGCGCCTCCTGGTCGAAACCGACTCTCCCTACCTGGCGCCGGTGCCCCATCGCGGCAAGCAGAACGAGCCGGCCTACGTGGTCGAGGTCACCGAACGCCTCGCCCGGGAGCTCGGCCTCTCCTTCGATGAAACGGCGGCCCTCACCACCGAGAACTTCTTCGGGCTCTTCTCAAAGGCGCGCGGGTAGATCGGAAACCTCGGTTCCTCGGTTTCTCGGTTTCTCGGTTTCTCGGTAGCCTAGGTTCCCCCTATCGCGTCCGGTCCGATCTCCCCGCGCCGGGACCGGCGGGCGCTGTACGCTAGCCAACGGAGGGCGCCCGCCTCCGCTTCGGCCTCGCCGGGGCGTTTCCGATTGCCAGGGATTTCGACTGCTCGGCCTCAGAGGCCCCTCTGCGGGGAGCTCCGCCCGGACGCTGCCCCCGCCCCAGTGCTCTCGAGGATCCGAAGACGATGGCAACTCTTCGGGGGAGAGGCCGGCGGGGGAAGGCGGAGGAGACGCGACGTGCCTCGCAAAGCGTTGCGAGCCGGAGCCCCCTCGGGAGATTGGAGTCTTCACCCGACGGCCGGGGATGGGGGAGCGACGGCTATCGAGAGACTGAGAAACTGGGCGGGACCTTCGCCGGCGCCTAGACCGGATTCGGCACGTCGATGAACTCGTGCTCGAGGCCGAAGCGTTCGGCCAAGTGCTCGCCGAGAGCGCGGATCCCGAGCCGTTCGGTCGCGTAGTGACCGCAGGCCAGGTAGTGAATGCGGCTCTCGCGTGCCACGTTCATCACCCACTCGGAGACCTCGCCGGTGATGTAAGCGTCGAGGCCGGCCGCGACGGCCTGGTGGAGCTCACTTTGCGCCCCGCCCGAGATGATGCCGACCGTCGCGATCTCGTCCGGGCCAGAGAGAAAGGCGAGCGGTTCGTGGTCGAAGAGCCTACGGCAGCGGGCGACGAGCTCGGTGGGGGCGAGCGGCTCGGGATAGCGACCGCGAAAGCCGATCGCCGTCCCCTGGTAAAAGCCGAACGGCTCAACGGAATAGAGCCCCAGGCCGCGAGCCGCGAGCACATTGTTGCCGAGCTCGGGATGACGATCGAGCGGCAGGTGATAGGCGAAGAGCGCCATGCCGCTCTCGATCAGCGAAGCGACGCGCCGGAACTGGGCACCGGTGAGCTGGCGCGGCATTCCGTCCCAGAAGAGACCGTGATGCACGAGCACCGCGTCGGCGCTCGCGCTCGCGGCGCGCTCGAAGAGCTCGAGGCAGGCCGAAACCCCGGTCGCGATCTTGCGGACCGGGCGCCGCCCTTCGACCTGGAGCCCATTCGGGCCGAAGTCCTTGTCACGCGTGGCCTCCAGGAGCTCGTCCAGGTAAGTGGAGAGCTCGCGGGTGCTCAGTTCGCCGTGGGGCATCGCGCCCTCTCCTTTCCCGAAAAGAAAGAGGCCGATCCCTGGCAGGGACCGGCCTCGATCTTAGCCCTCGAACGGCTGCGCTTCAGCGACCGCGGCCGCCGCGTCCGAAGCGGCGGTCGCCGCTCCGGCCACCGCGATCCCCGCGATCCCCGCGCCCCCCGCGATCGGGGCGATCGCCCCGCGGCGGACGCTCGTCCTCCGACATCCCCATCCCGGCGTACTGGGCGGGATCGTAGTCCGGAGCTTCCATGATCACGGCCTTGCGGGAGAGGCGCACGCGGCCGGTGTCGTCGATCTCGATCACCTTGACCTCGAGCTCGTCGCCTTCCTTGACGATGTCCGAGGTCTCCCGGACGCGGTAGGGCGCGAGCTCGCTGATGTGCACGAGGCCGTCCTGACCGGGGAGGATCTCGACGAAGCAGCCGTACGCCTCGACGCGACGCACGGTGCCCTTGTAGACCTTGCCGATCTCCGGCACCTCGGTGAGTCGCTCGATCATCGAGATGGCGCGCTTCGCCGCCTCGCCGTCGGGCGACGCGATGACGACGCGGCCGTCGTTCTCGACCTCGACCTCGCAACCCGTCTCCTCGACGATCGACCGGATCGTCTTGCCACCGGGTCCGATGACGTCGCGGATCTTCTCCTTGGCGATCTGCAACGTGTAGAGCCGGGGAGCGTAGGCCGAGAGCTCGGGGCGCGGCGACCCGATCTTCTGCTCCATGAGATCCAGGATGTGCATGCGGCCGGTCTTCGCCTGCGCGAGGGCCACTTCCATGATCTCGCGCGTCACGCCGGCGAGCTTGAGGTCCATCTGGAGGGCCGTGATGCCCTCCCGCGTGCCGGCGACCTTGAAGTCCATGTCGCCGTAGTGATCCTCCTGGCCCGCGATGTCGGTCAGGACGGCGTAGCGGCCGTCCTTCATCACCAGGCCCATCGCCACCCCCGCGACCGGCGCCAGCATCGGCACGCCGGCGTCGAAGAGCGCGAGCGACCCGCCGCAGACGGTGGCCATCGACGAGGAGCCGTTGGACTCGAGGATGTCGGAGACGACGCGGATGGTGTAGGGGAAGTCCTCCTCGTGCGGCAGCACCGGCAGGAGGGCGCGTCGCGCGAGCACGCCGTGGCCGATCTCGCGCCGCCCGGCCGAGCGCATGAACTTCACCTCGCCCACCGAGAATGGCGGGAAGTTGTAATGGAGGAGGAACTTCTGCTTCGTCTCCCCTTCGTACTCCTCGATGATCTGGGCGTCGCGCTGGGTGCCGAGCGTCACCGAGCAGAGGGCCTGCGTCTCGCCGCGCGTGAAGAGCGCGGAGCCGTGGGTGCGGGGCAGGAGTCCGACCTCGAGATCGATCGGGCGCACCTCGTCCAGCCGGCGGGAGTCGAAGCGGTTGCGCGTCTCGAGCACCGAGTGGTAGAGGATCTCCTCCTCGAGCGTCTCGAAGACCTTCTTGACCAGGACCTTCCGGTCCGCCTGCTCCTCGGGAATCGCCGCCAGATAGTCCTTCTGGACCTTGGACACGGCGTCCTTGCGCTCGAACTTCCCCTTGGTGTGCAGCGCCGCCTGGAGCTGCGGATGGATCGCCGCGCGGACCTCCTGGTAGAGCTCCTGCGGGTAGGGCTCGGGGGCGTTCCAGACCGGCTTCGAGAGGCCGCGCTCGCGGAACATCGCGATCTGCGCCTGAATGACCTTCTGGATCTCCGCGTGCCCCGCCCAGATGCACTCGAGCAGCGTCTGCTCGGAGAGCTGGTTGGCGCCCGCCTCGACCATCACCACCGCCTCCTCGGTGCCGACGACCACGAGATCGAGATCGGCCACGTCGCGCTGGCTGTTGGTCGGGTTGAAGACCACCTTGCCGTCGATCAGGCCGACCCGGACCGCGCCGACCGGATGATAGAAGGGCACCTCGGAGAGCACCAGCGCCGTCGAGGCGCCGTTGATCGCGAGGATGTCGGGATCGTGCTCGCCGTCGGCCGAGAGCACGAGGGAGATGACCTGCGTCTCGCTCGTGTAGCCGGGGGGAAACAGGGGGCGGAGGGGACGATCGATGAGGCGCGAGGTGATCGTCTCCTTCTCGGTCGGGCGCCCCTCGCGCTTGAAGAAGCCGCCGGGAATCCGTCCGGCCGCGTAGGTGTACTCGCGGTAGTCGACGGTCAGGGGCAGGAAGTCGCGGGGAACGGCGCTCTGCGCCATGCAGACGGTGGTGAGGACGACGGTATCGCCCAAGCGGGCGAGGCAGGCGCCGTGAGCCTGCTTGGCGAGGTGGCCGGACTCGAGAACGAGGGTCTCGGAGCCGACCTGGATGCTGCGCTGCGTTTTCATTCGCTTTCCTTGGTTGACGGACAACCCCGGGGCTACGGCCTGGACGCCGCCCGGCGAATCCGGGGGCGAGCCGATGGTCGGGATTGTCGGAGAAGAGTGCCTACTTGCGGAGGCCGAGCCGCTCGATGAGCTGGCGGTAACGCTCCGCGTCGCGGCGCTTGAGGTAGTCGAGGAGGCGCCGGCGCTGGCCGACGAGCTTCAGCAAGCCACGCCGGCTGTGGTGGTCCTTCGTGTGCGTCTTGAAATGCTCGGTGAGCTCGTTGATCCGGCCGGTGAGCAGGGCCACCTGGACGTCGGCCGAGCCGGTGTCGGTGTCGTGCACCCGGTAGTCCCGGATGATCTGTTCCTTGGCTTGAGACAAGTCGTTTCCTCCGATCGATGTTCTAGTCAAATCAGAAGCTTACCACAGTCGGGGCGGTCTTGAAAACGACCTTCGGCTGGATCACGGCGACGCCCGAACCGCCGAGCCGTTCGATGACCGCGCCCACGCCGAGCAGGGCGCCGCCCCGCTCCACGAGCCGGACCCAGTCCCCGGCCTCGGCGGGGAGCCCGGGGTAGACGATGGTCTGGCCGTGCAGCGCCCGGCGCTCCTGCTGGGCGTCGAGCGTCGCGGTCGAGAACGGGAGGGGGATCTCGGCAAGCGGCATCCAGGCGGGTCCGAGGTCCTGGTCGAGGCGGCGCCGCTGCTCGATCTCCTCGAGGCGCAGCGCCGATTCGATCGCGAAGGGGCCGACCCGAGAACGGCGCAACGTGGCGAGGTGCGCGCCGCACCCGAGCACTTGCCCCAGGTCGTGCGCCAGCGACCGCGCGTACGTACCCGAGGAGCAGGCGAGCCGGAATCCCAGGTGGGCTTCGACGATCGGTCCCGTCGCGCCGAACTCGTAGACCGTGACCGTCTTGCTGCTCTCCGGCACCTCTTCTCCGCGTCGCGCGAGCTCGTAGAGCCGCACGCCCTGGACCTTGCGCGCGCTGTAGGCAGGGAGGCGCTGCTCGATCGTGCCGACGAAGCCGTCCATGGCGCTGCGGGCGCCGTCGAGATCGATCCCCTCGGGGGATCGCTCGTCGACGACGCGACCCCCGGCGTCGTAGGTGTCGGTCGTGACACCGAAGCGGATGGTTCCCTCGTAGGTCTTCGGGGCGTGGATCAGGAAGCGGGTGAGCCGCGTGGCGAGGCCGACGGTGAGCAGGAGGAGGCCGGTGGCGTCCGGATCGAGCGTCCCGCAGTGTCCGATGCGCTTCTGACGGAGGATGCGCCGTGCGCTCTGCACGACGTCGTGCGACGTGCAGCCCGACTCCTTGTCGACCAGCAACAGACCGTCAAGCGCCATGCGCCGCCTCCACGGACGCGGCGAGCGCTTCGACGATGCGAGATCGCAGGGACGCCACGTCTCCATCCCCCTTGCAACCGGCCGCGTTCTTGTGACCGCCGCCCCCCATCGCGCGTGCCACGCGCTCCACGTCCACCGGTCCCCGGCTCCGGAGCGAGATCTTCCAGGCTCCCTCCTCGAGCTCGCGCAACAGGGCGACCGCCTCGACGCCAGCGATCGAGCGTGGCGTGTCGATCAGGCCCTCGGAATCACCGGGCAGCGCGCCGGCGCGGGCGAACGCCTCGCGCGTCAGAAGCGCCGACGCGACCCGCCCGCCGGCATGCAGCTCGAGTGTCGCGAGCATCTCCCCGAGCAGGCGCACGGCGCGCTCCGGCTGGCTTTCGTAGATCCAGTGGGAGACGCGGTCTGGCCGTGCTCCCGCGCGGACCAGCGCGGCGGCTGCCTCGAAGGCTCTGGGCGTGGCATTCGCGAAGCGGAAGCCCCCGGTATCCGTGACCAAGGCGAGGAGCAGGCAGTCCGCGGTCGTGGAATCGAGTGTGAGATCGAGATCGCGTGCCACCTCCGCGACCATTTCGGCGACGGCGGGAGCCTCGCTGTCGACCCAATTCGCGATCCCGTACCGGGCGTTCCCGAGGTGGTGGTCGATGTTGAGGAGGGTTCGTCCGAGGAGCTCTTCCTCGAGTCCCGTGCGATCCAGGGTCGGGCACTCGAGCACGACGACCGCGTCGAAGGCCGCGGGGAATCCCGCGGGCGGCGACGTGCCGACGTGGATCTCGGAGGCGCCCGGCAACGGCTGATAGACGCCAGGGGAGGGGTGGAGATTCCAGACCACCGCCTCCTTGCCGGCCTGGCGCAGGATGCGCTGCAGCGCGAGCTCGCTGCCGATGGCGTCGCCGTCGGGGTTGGTGTGACTGGTGAGGAGGAACCGCTCCCCGTCGCGGAGGGACCGCAGGATCTCTTCAGGCGTCACCGTCGCCCCCCTCCAGCTCCTCCAGGAGCTCCGAAATGCGCTGCGAGTGCTCGGCGCCCCGGTCGAGCTCGAACCGGAGCTCCGGCACCACGCGCAGTCTGAGCCGTCGCGCCAGCTGCGATCTGAGGAAGCCGCTCCCGTGCTCGATCCCCGCGATGGCGGCGCCGCGCTGCGTCTCGTCTCCGAGCGCCGAGATCCAGACCCGCGCGTGGCCGAGATCGTGACTGACTTCGACGCGAGTCACCGAAGCGAGGGCGACGCGTGGGTCTCGCATCTCCCGCCGCAGCAACTCGGAGAGCTCCGTCCGGATGAGGTCGCCGACCCGTTCGCTACGCTGGCTCATGGGGCTTCCTCCAGAATCTGCGGGTGCCAGGCGAGTATCACGAGCTCATTCTCCTCCTCGGCGAGACGAAGCGCCTCGTCGAGCATCTCCTGCACGGCCCGCTCGCGGCCGGCGACCACCGCGATGCCGATCTCGGCCCGCTGCAGCAGGTCGAGGTGCGCCGTTTCCGCGGCCGAGATGCGGTGGCGCGCGTGCAGCCGTTCGACCAGGCCACGCACCAGGCGCCGCTTCGACTTGAGATCGTGGCAGTAGGGGAGCTGAAGCTCGAGAACGGCGACTCCGACGTACATGGTCCTTCGCGCCGCGAGCCGTCGAGGCCGCGGCGCGACCTCAGACGAGCGTGGGTGCGACTTCCTCGCGGGAATAGGCTTCGATCACGTCTCCGGGCTTGACGTCCTGGAAGCGGTCGATGCCGATACCGCAGTCGAATCCGGCCCTGACTTCCGAAGCGTCGTCCTTGAAGCGCTTGAGCGAGGAGATCTTGCCTTCGAAGACGACGCGGCCGTCGCGCACCAGGCGAATGCTCGCGGCCCGGGGTACGACGCCGTCCACCACGTGGCAGCCCGCGACGGTCCCCACCTTCGGAACGCGGAAGATCTCCCGCACCTCGGCGCGCCCGCGCGCGACCTCCTTGAAGGTCGGCTCGAGCAGCCCGACCATGGCCTTCTTGAGGTCGTCGAGCAGCTCGTAGATCACGGTGTAGAGCCGGATCTCGACCTGCTCCTTCTCGGCGAGCTCGACCGCGTTGCGCTCGGGTCGCACGTTGAAGCCGACGATGATCGCCTCCGACGCCGAGGCGAGGAGGACGTCGTTGGTCGAGATCGCGCCGACGCCGCTGTGCAGGACGGAGACCTTGACCCGCGCGGCCGAGATCTTCTCGATCGACTCCTTGAGCACCTCGACCGACCCTTGCACGTCCGCCTTGAGCACCACCGGCAGATCCTTGATGTCTCCCTTCTGGATCTGGCTGAAGAGCTGGTCGAGCGACAGCCGGGCTCCGGTCGGCGTGAGCTCGCGGCGGCGTTGCTCCTGCTGCCGGAACTCGACGATGCTACGCGCCTTCTGCTCGTCACCCACCGCCTGGAAGGTGTCGCCGGCCTCCGGAACGTCGGTGAAGCCGGTGACCTCGACCGCCGTCGCGGGTCCGGACTCCTGCGCCCGGCGTCCCCGGTCGTCGGCCATGGAGCGCGCGCGCCCCCAGGTGGCGCCGGAGACGAAGATGTCGCCGACCTTCAGAGTGCCGTTCTGAACGAGGACGGTCGCCACGATGCCGCGCCCGGTCTCCTTGCGTGCTTCGAGGACGACGCCTTGCGCGGCGCGCTCGCGATCCGCCTTGAGCTCCTGCAGATCGGCGGTGAGCAGGATCATCTCGAGCAGCTCGTTGATGCCGGTGCCCTGCAGCGCGGAAACCGGCACGACGACGGTCTGGCCCCCCCAGTCCTCGGGTTGGAGTCCGCGCTCGGCGAGCTGCTGCTTGACCCGGTCGGGATTGGCGTTGGCCTTGTCGATCTTGTTGAGCGCGACCAGGATGGGCACGCCGGCGGCGCGCGCGTGGTCGATCGCCTCCTGCGTCTGCGGCATCACGCCGTCGTCGGCCGCGACCACCAGGACGACGATGTCGGTGACCCGCGCGCCGCGCGCGCGCATCATCGTGAAAGCCTCGTGGCCCGGAGTGTCGAGGAAGACGATCTGGCGGCTGTTGACGTCGACGTGGTAGGCGCCGATGTGCTGCGTGATTCCCCCGAACTCGCCTTCGGTGATCTTCGAGGAGCGGATCTTGTCGAGCAGCGAGGTCTTGCCGTGATCGACGTGGCCCATGATGGTGACGACCGGCGCGCGCCCCACGAGCTTGCCCGAGGACTCCTCCTGGCTCTCGACCTGGCGGGCCTGAACCTCTTCCTCGAAGGTCATGACTTTCGCTTCGAGACCGAACTCGCCGGCCAGCTTCTGTCCGAGGTCGGGCTCGACCACGAAATTGATGTTGGCGACGATGCCGCGCTGGAAGAGGATCTTGATGAGGTCCTTCGCCTTGACGCCGAGCTTGTCCGAGAAGTCCCTGAGGGTCATCCCTTCGGAG
The DNA here is from genome assembly GCA_964476605.1 of uncultured Thermoanaerobaculia bacterium. Lineage (GTDB taxonomy): Bacteria > Acidobacteriota > Thermoanaerobaculia > Multivoradales > JAGPDF01 > JAGPDF01. The sequence continues at coordinate 18,258 of CAYZBH010000012.1, forward strand.
ATGACGACCGGTCCCGACTCGGCGCTACGGGCCGAGCGGAGCACGCCTTCGTCGATCCCGGGCTCGGACCGCGTCTCCAGACGCCGGCGGCGGCGGGCCGCGATCGATCCCGTCGGAACGACCGCCTCGTCGACGACGTTCTCGATGTCCTCGAGCGATCCGCGTAGCGACCGGACGTCGGTCGTCGCCACTTCCGGAGTCGACTTGCGACCCTTCTTCGCCTTCTTCTTGTCCCCCTCCCCTCCGGGCGCCGAAGGGCGTCGGGAGGGAGGCGGTGGCGGTGGAGATCCGGGCCGCGTTCCCGGCCTGGCGGGAGCGGGTCGGCTGGATGGAGCGTAGCCTCCCGGCCTGGATCCTGGAGCGGGGCGCGCACCCGGACCCGACGGTCGGCTGCCCGGGGTGTAGGGACGGCTGGCGCCGGGCGGCCTCGGCCCTGCTCCGGGACGTTGCCCAGGTCGAGGCGGCGGTTGCGGGGGGCGATAGGGCTCGGTCGGGCGATGGATCAACACGGCACCCCGCGTCGGCCGCGGCGGCGGTTGCGGTGGAGCGGCGGGTGTCGGAACCGGAGGGGTTGGAGAAGGCGTCGCGGGAGCCGCCTCGGCGGCGGGCGCCGGAGCCTTGCTCGGCAGCGGCGCCTGCGCGGCGGCGGGCGCGGGGGTCGGCGGTAGCGCTTCCTGGGACTCGGTCGGACGCGGCGGGACGGTCGGCAAGGGTGCGACGCTCGGCTCGGGCGCGACCGGGAAGCGATCCGGTTGCGAGCTCGGGAGGGTCTTGATGCGAGGTTCGACTTTCTGGATGATCGTCCTCGGACGCGCCGGGCGGAGAGGATTCACGGCCGTGCGCCGAGCCGGCGCCAGCGGCGCCGGGGTCGCGCGGCGGGGAGCGGCGGGCGCACCCTCGGGAGCGGAGTCGTCCATGATGACCTCGCGCGGCGAAGCCAACTTCTTGCCGGCCAGGATGGCCTGCAGAACTTCCGCTTCGACCGCGGCCTCCTCACCTTCGACGCGAACGCCGATCGATCGCAGCTTGAACACCAGATCTTGCTGCGAGACCCCCATCATCGAGGCGAGGTCCTGGACCCGAATCTTTCCCATACGCTCGGTAACTCTCCTTACTGCCAATCGCTGCGCGCGCCGCGGACGGCGCTAGTTCTCGCTCTCCGGCTCCTGCTCCTGCCGGGCCTCCTCGGCGGTCGCTTCGAGCGCCTTCGCGCGCTCCTCGGACTCCTTGAAAGCCCGCGACAGCGCGGCGAGAAAGTCCTGATCGTTCATGGCGGTCGCCTGCACCGGCGGCGCCGGGATCGAGCTCTCGGTGTCGACGGTGTCCTCCGGGGCGGTTTCTCCTTCGCCGGCCTGGGCGGCCCGCTCGTTCGCCCAGTTGAGGATCGACTGGGCGGTCTTCGGACCGACGCCGTCGAGCTGCTGCAGATCCTCGGGCGTCGCGTCGACGAGCGCCTGGAGGGTCGAGAAGCCGGCCGCCGCGAGATCCGCGGCCGTCTTCACGCCGATACCCGGAATGGTCGTCAGGTCGAGCTCGTCCGTGAGCGAAACGGCCGGGCGCTCCTGCGTGAAGGCCGACTGGAGCATGCGCGCGAGAGCGTCCGCCACTTCGTCCTTGACGTCGCTCTCCGACTTGATGTCGATGCGGCAGCCGATGAGCTCGGCCGCCAGGCGCACGTTCTGGCCCCGCTTCCCGATGGCGAGCGAGAGCTGCTCGTCCTCGACGATGACGTCGAGATGTGGCACCGAGCCGGTATGGTGCACCGACACGCGGGTGATCTTCGCCGGCGCGAGCGCGCTCTGGGCGAAGGTCACGAGATCGTCGGAGAATTCGATGATGTCGATCTTCTCGCCGCGCAGCTCGCGGATGATCGCCTGCACGCGCGAGCCCTTCATGCCGACGCAGGCGCCGACCGGATCGACGTCACGCTCGCGGCTGTAGACGGCGACCTTGGCCCGCTCGCCCGGCGCGCGCACGGCCGCCTTGATCATCACGGTGCCGTCGTAGATCTCCGGCACCTCCATCTCGAAGAGCTTGACCAGCAGTCGCGGATCGGTGCGCGAGAGGACGATCTGTGGCCCCTTGGGCTGCTTGTGGACCTCGACGATGACGCCCCGGATGCGCTCGCCCTGGCTGTAACGCTCGTGACGCGCCTGCTCCGGCCGCGGCACGATCGCCTCCGTGCGGCCGAGGTCGACGATGATGTCGCCGCGCTCGAACCGCTTCACGGTCCCGTTGACCACCTCGCCGACCCGGTCGATGTACTCGTTGTAGATCTTCTCGCGTTCCGCCTCGCGCACCCGCTGGTAGAGGACCTGCTTGGCCGACTGCGCCGCGATGCGGCCCAGCCCCTCGGTCGACACCGGAATGAGGATCTCGTCGCCGATCGCCGCGTCGGGCTTGTGGGGCTCGGCCTCCTCGACCGTCCACTCGGCGGCCGGATCCTCGACCGTCTCCACCACCTTCTTGACGATCCAGGCGTCGAACTTCCCGGTCTCGGGGTTCCAGGTGGCGCGAACCGGCTCTTTGATGCGGTGCTGTTTCTTCGCGGCGGAGGCCATCGCGTCTTCGAGCGCGGCCACCCAGCGCTCGTAGTCGATCTCCTTCTCGCGCGCGACTTGGCGGAGGACTTCGCCCAGGTTGATGTCGGCCGTCGCTGTCTGTGCCATACCCTTGGTTCCTACCACTCGATCTCCAAGCGCGCCAGCTGGATGTTCGCCAGGCGCAAAGTCAACTCGCGTCCGCCCTCGATCTCGGTGACCGTCACCGTTTCGTTCCCCGGGTCGAACGCCGCGAGGCGACCGACCACCGTTGCGCGCCGCCCGCTCTCCGGCTCGACGAACCGGACCCGCACTCGCTTCCCGACGAACCGGACGTAGTCCGCCGGACCGTAGAGCTCGCGATCCAGACCCGGGGAGCTGACTTCGAGCGTGTAGCGTCCCCGCCCGAAGTCGGCCACGTCCAGCAGCGCCGAGGCCTGCTTGGAGACCGCCTCGCAGTCTTCGAGGCGCACCCCCTCGGGCCGGTCCAGCACCAGGCGCAACGTGCCGCCCTTGAACTCGACGCGGACGAGCTCGCAACCGCGCTCCGCCGCGATGGCCGCGAGCTCGTCTTGCAATCCGGAGTCGATCCTCGCCTCGGCCATCCCGATCGAGCTTCCCAGACAACGAAAAAGGTGGGCTACACGGCCCACCTTCCACGAGTCAGGCAAGCTGGCAAGCCGTGATGATAGCTCGGCTTGCCGACGATGGCAAGGAACGGAGGAAGGTCCCCGCGCCGGAGGCGCCAAACTGGCGCGGCGGATCGCCGGCTCGATCCGAATCCGACCGAAGCCCGTGGTCGGCGCGCGGCACGTCGCTTGCTAGGTCACCTCACGTCGCGTCTCGCGGCGGCGTATTCGCGAAAGGAGATTCCTCGATGGCGCAGTCTTCGTCCCGCACCCGACAGGTCACCACGCTCGCGTTGGTTTTCGGCGCGGTGATCTTCGGCATGATCCTCGCCGGCAGCCTGAATCTGAGCACCACCGGAGCGGCGGCGCCCGCGCCGGAAGCGGCGGCGCAGGCGGCCGCTGGCCCGCGCGCCGGCACCAGCTATCTGCCTTCATTCGCCGATTTGGCGGAGAAGGTCTTGCCGGCAGTCGTCTCGATCGACGCGCAGACGATCGAGAAGGGGCAGCGCCAGAGCTATCACGGAGGCCAGGATCCCTTCGACTTCTTCTTCGGTCCCCGGCAGCGTCAGCGGGGCGACGACGACCGTGAGTATCGGTCGGACTCGGGCGGTAGCGGCTTCGTGGTGAGCGCCGACGGCTACGTGGTGACGAACAACCACGTCGTCGAAGGGGCCACCAAGGTGCGCGTGCGGTTCGAGGAGCGCACCTACGACGCGGAGGTGAAGGGCACCGATCCCGCGACGGATCTCGCCCTGCTCAAGATCGATGCGGGGAAGAACCTGCCGTTCCTCCCCCTGGGAGACGCCGACCGGTTGCGGGTCGGTGACTACGTGATGGCGATCGGCAATCCGCTGCTCCTCGATCACACCGTGACCGTGGGCGTCGTGAGCGCCAAGGGTCGCTCGATCGGCCTTTCGCGCGACAGCTCGTTCGAGAACTTCATCCAGACGGACGCCGCCATCAACCGGGGCAACTCCGGAGGCCCGCTCGTCGATCTCGCCGGGGAGGTGGTCGGCATCGCGACCGCCATGAACTGGGGAGCGGAGAACATCGGCTTCGCGGTGCCGGTCAACACCCTGAAAGCGGTGCTTCCCCAGCTCCAGGAGAAGGGGAAGGTGAGCCGCGGGTACATCGGCGTGAACATCGCCAACCTCGACTACGAGCGCGCCCAGGCGTTCGGCCTGCCGGAGGCGGGTGGCGCCCTCGTGACGCAGGTGGTGGACGGCTCCCCGGCCGACAAGGCGGGGCTTCGGCACGGGGACGTGCTGCTCTCGGTCGACGGCCGCAAGATCACCGAGACGCGCGATCTGATCGACTACGTGTCTTCTTTGCCGCCGGGTCGAAAGGTCGAGCTCGAGGTGCTCCGCGACGGCAAGCGGATGACCGAGAAAGTGGAGCTCGCCGAGCGCCAGGGAGACGCGGAGAGCCAGCCTCAGGCCAAGGACGAGGAGGCGCGCGGCGTCGATTGGCTCGGCCTGCAGTACCAGGACCTGACGCCGGCGCTCCGCCAGAGCCTGCGGCTCCCGGCGGGCGTCGACGGCATCGTGGTCCGGGAGGTCTCGGCCTCGAGCCCGCTCTACGACGAGGGGTTGGCCGAAGGGGACCTCATCACCGAGGTCAACGGGCGGCCGGTGACAGACGTGGGCGATTTCGAGAAGGACGTTCGCGCGGCGGCATCGGGATCCTTCCTGAGGCTCTACGTGCGACGCGTCGACTCGCGTGGCCGGAGTGACCGGGACGTGAGCTTCTTCGCGATCGTGCGCGTGCCCTAGCGCAGCGTCGAGAGGGCTTTCGGCGGCCGGCTCCCACGGGGCCGGCCGTCTCCTTTTTGCTACACTGCGCGCCGATGTGCGCCGTTTCGCGAGCCTCGATCCTGGTCGTCGATGACGAGCCCGCGATCCGCGAGAGTCTCCGCATGGTGCTCGAGTTCGAGGGCTACCGGGTGGAAGAGGCGGCGCACGGTCTGGAGGCCTTGCAGAAGACGCGCGAGCGGCCTCCCGACGCGATCTTGCTCGATCTCCGGATGCCGGAGATGGACGGCCTCGAGACCCTCAAGTCGCTTCGCGAACGGGGCTACGAGATGCCGGTGATCGTCCTCTCGGGCCACGCCGACGTCGCGACCGCGGTGGAAGCGACGCGCCGGGGAGCCTTCGACTTCTTCGAGAAACCGCTGCAACGCGAGCGCGTGCTGCTCTCGCTGCGCAACGCCGTCGAGTCGTACCGGTTGCAGCGCGACAGCAAGCAGCCGGCCGCGGCGGACGGGATCGAGCTCATCGGCGCTTCGACCGCCATGCGGAGACTCCGCGAGACGATCGAGCTCGCGGCGCCGAGCCCGGCGACCGTCCTAGTGACGGGCGAGAGTGGCACCGGCAAGGAGCTCGTGGCGCGCGCCATCCACGCGCTCTCCCCGCGCCGGGGTCAGGCCTTCGTTCAGGTCAACTGCGCGGCCATTCCGGAAGAGCTCATCGAGTCCGAGCTCTTCGGGCACGAGAAGGGGAGTTTCACCGGAGCGGTGCGCAAGCAGACGGGAAAGTTCGTGGCCGCGGACGGCGGCACGATCTTCCTGGACGAGGTGGGAGACATGTCCGCCCGCACGCAGGCCAAGGTGCTGCGGGTGCTGGAGAGCGGCGACGTCGAGCCGGTGGGTGCCGACAAGGTGGTGCGGGTCAACGTCCGCGTCGTGGCGGCGACGAATCGCGACCTCACGTCGGAGATCGCCGCCGGTCGCTTCCGAGAGGACCTCTTCTACCGCTTGAACGTCGTGCCCATCCGGACGCCGCCGTTGCGCGAGCGGCTGGAGGATCTGCCCCTGCTGGTCGAGCATTTCGCGCGCCGCTACTGCGAGACCAACAACTTCCGCCGCAAGCGCTTCACGCCCGAGGCGATGGAGCGGCTGCAGGCGCACGCCTGGAAGGGCAACGTGCGCGAGCTGCGCAACCTGGTGGAGCGTCTCCTCATCCTGACGCCCGGAGACCTGATCGGCGGCGAAATCGTCGTGGCGGCGATCGGCGAGGGGGACGCCGAGCTCGGCCAGGCCTTTCAGGGGCTCAAGACCTTGCGCGAGTTCCGCGATCAGGCCGAGAAGCTCTTCTTGGTCCAGAAGCTGGCCGAGCACCAGTGGAACGTGACCCAGACGGCGCTCGCCATCGACACGCCGCGGAGCAATCTCTACAAGAAGATGGAGCAGTACGAGATCAAGCGAAAGGAGTCCGGCGGTGGCGAGGGGTGAGCAGCTCGAAGCGATTCTGGAGGCTTGCGGCGCGCTGCGCCGCGGCCACTTCCTCCTCTCCTCTGGGTTGCACTCGCCGGCCTACGTCCAGTGCGCGCTGCTGCTCGAGGACCCGCGCCGGGCGCGTGCGGTCGGCTCCCAGCTCGCCGAAGAGCTGGCTCCCGAGCGCCCCGAGTCGATCCTCGCGCCCGCTCTCGGTGGGGTGATCATCGGCCACGAAGTGGCCGCGGCGCTGGGGATTCCGTTCCGATTCTCGGAGCGCGAGGGAGAGCGCATGACGCTCAGGCGCGGCTTCGCGATCGCGCCCGGCGAACGAGTGGCGGTGGTCGAGGACGTGGTGACGACGGGCAAGTCGACGCTCGAGACGGCGGCGCTCGCGGCCGCGGCCGGGGCCCTGGTGGTGGCGATCGGCTCGATCATCGACCGCAGCGGTGGCCGCCATGGCTTCGACGTGCCGTATCGGGGCCTGTTGACTCTGGCGCTTCCGACCTACCCTCCGGAGGCTTGCCCGCTCTGCGCCGGCGGATCGGTCGCCGTCAAGCCGGGCAGCCGGCCGCAGCCGTCGCCGGGGCGGGCCGGGAGCTAGGCGAGCGCGACCCGGTAGAGCTTGTCGACGCTCTTCTTGAGGGCTTCGAGCCGGCCCGCCGCGGAGGCCTCGCGAGCGGCGACGGTGAGCGGCCAGATGTTGTCGGCCGAGTCGTAGACCTCGATGCTCCAGACCTGCCGGTCCGGGTCCCAACGTTCCTTGCCGCCGGCGCGGACGCCCCAGCCGGAAGGGAGATAGCTGCGCAGCTCGAGCTCGGTGTATCCGAGCCTGGTATTCCCGTTCGCCATGAACGGGATTCTGTCGCAGATCCGCGCGGGAAGCCAAGCGGACGGTTGGCCGAGCTCGATTCCGACTGTTAGCATCCTCCCACGATGCAGATCGAGCTCAACGAAGATCAGGTGCTGCTGCGCGACACGGTGCGTCGCTTCGCGGCGGACGTCGTCGCGCCGCGCGCCAAGGCGATCGACGCGTCGGGCGAGTTCCCGCTCGACTACTACCATCAAGCTGGAGAGCTCGGCCTCGCCGGGGTCTACGTTCCGGAGGCCTACGGCGGCGCCGGCATGGACATGGTCGCCTACTGCGTGATGATGGAGGAGATCTCCAAGGTCTGCGCGTCGAGCGGCGTGATCCTCTCGGTGAACAATTCCCTGGTCTGCGATCCGCTCCTCAAGTACGCCACCGAGGAGCAGAAGCACCGGTTTCTGGCGCCGCTCGCCGCGGGGGAGAAACTGGGCTGTTTCGCGCTCACCGAGCCAGAGGCCGGCAGCGACGCGGGCTCGCTCCGTTCGACGGCGCGGCGCGACGGCGATCACTACGTACTCGACGGCAGCAAGGTCTTCATCACCAACGGGACGCACGCCGACATCGCCATCGTCTTCGCGAACAGCCAACCCGAGAGGAAGCAGAAGGGGATCTCGGCCTTCATCGTGCCGACCGACACGCCGGGATTCGCGCGCGGCCACCACGAATACAAGTTGGGCGTTCAGGCTTCCGGGACCACGCAGCTCTTCTTCGAGGGGATGCGCGTGCCCGCGGACCAGCGGCTGGGAGAAGAGGGCGAAGGGTTCAAGATTGCCATGTCGACGCTCGACGGCGGTCGGATCGGCATCGCGGCGCAGGCGGTCGGCATCGCGCAGGGGGCCTTCGAGGCGGCGCTCGCGTACGCCAAGGAGCGGCGCCAGTTCGGCCGCCCGATCGCCGATTTCCAGGCCATCCAGTTCTACCTCGCCGACATGGCGATGGAGCTCGATGCCGCGCGCCTGCTGGTCTTCAAGGCCGCTTGGGCGAAGATGACGCAGAAGCGCTACAGCCTGGAGGCGGCGCAGGCCAAGCTCTTCGCCTCCGAGATGGCGCAGCGGGTCACCAGCAAGGCTCTGCAGATCCACGGCGGCTACGGCTACACCCGCGAATACGACGTCGAACGCTTCTTCCGCGACGCACGCATCACCGAGATCTACGAGGGGACGAGCGAGATCCAGAAGCTCGTGATCTCCGAGTGGATCCTCCGGGAGAGCTGAGCCCGCGCCATGCCGGTGGATTTCTCCTTCACCGAGGAACAGGAGCTGCTCCGCCAGGAGGTCCGCCGCTTCGCCGAGGAGCGGATTCGCCCCGGCCTGCGCGAACGCGACCGTGAGCATCGCTTTCCGGCGGACATTCTCCGCGAGATGGGCGAGATGGGGCTGCTCGGAATGCTCGTGCCCGAGGAGCTCGGAGGCGCCGGCCAGTCGCCGCTGACCTATTGCCTCGCGGTCGAGGAGGTCGCCAGCGTCTGCCCGTCCACCGCCGTCTCGATGAGCGTCACCAACTCGGTCTGCCAGTGGCCGATCGTCCAGTTCGGAACGCCCGCGCTCCAGCGGCGGGTGCTGCCGGAGCTCGCCTCGGGAGAGGCACTGGGGGGGTTCGGGCTCACGGAGCCGGAGTCGGGGAGTGATGCCGGGGGGATGACGTCGCGGGCGCACCGCGACGGCTCCGACTGGGTGCTCGACGGACAGAAGGCCTGGATCACCCACGCCGGCGTCGGGAAGTGGTTCGTTGCCTTCGCCAAGACGGACCCGGACGCCGGCAAGCGAGGGATCTCCGCCTTCGTCATTTCGGCGGAGTGGCCCGGGTTCCGGCGCGGAAGCGCCGAGGAGAAGCTCGGCTTGCGCGCCTCGGACACCGGGGCGCTCTATTTCGAATCGCTCCGCGTGCCGGGGGAGTTCCTGCTGGGCGAGGAGGGGCAGGGTTTCCACATCGCCCTGGCGACGCTCGACCACTCCCGTCTCGGCATCGCCGCGCAGGCCGTGGGCATGCATCGGCGCGCGCTCGAGCTCGCGCTCGAGTACGCCAAGGAGCGGCGACAGTTCGGCGTGCCGCTCGCCGAGCACCAGGCGATCCGGTTCACCCTGGCCCGGATGGCGACCGAGCTCGCCGCCGCGCGCGCCCTGCTGCACCAAGCCGCGCTGGTGTCCGGCCGGCGTTCGGAGGCGGGGCGGCTCGCGTCCGAGGCCAAGGCCTTCGCCTCCGAGGCCGCCAACCGCGCCTGCTGGGACGCGTTGCAGGTCCACGGTGGGAACGGCTTCTGCGAGGACTACGAGATCGCCCGCCTCTACCGCGACGTTCGCGTGACGACGATTTACGAAGGCACGAGCGAGATGCAGCGCCTGGTGATCGCGCGCCACCTGCTCGCGTCGTGAGCGCCTCCGGCTCGACCGGCGGCTCCGGCCGCGTCCTCGGGATCGTCCTCAACTTCGACGGCCGCGACCTCACGCTGGCGACGCTCGAAAGCCTGCTCGCCATGCGCCATCCGGCGCTCGATCTCCTGGTGGTCGACAACGGTTCGTCCGACGGCTCGGACGCGGCGGTGGCGGAGCATTATCCGGGCGTCCGGCGCCTCCGCACCGAGCGGAACCTCGGGATCTCCGGAGGGCTCAACCTCGGATTCCGGGTCGGCCTCGAGGCGGGTTACGACTACCTGATGCCGATGAACAACGACATCGAGGTGGCGCCCGATCTCCTGGACGCGCTGATCGCCGCGATCGAGACCGATCCGAAGCTCGGCTGCGTCGGGCCGAAGTGCTACTACCACAGCGACCCGCGGCGGATCTGGTCCGCCGGGGGGATCCTGCGGTTCCGAGAGTCGGTCACCCGCGAGCGGGGCATGGGGGAGCTCGACCGGGGTCAGTACGACCTGGACGGGGTCGTGGACTACGTGAACGGCGCGCTCATGCTCGCGCGGCGCGATGCGATGCTCGCCGCCGGGCTCTGGGATCCCGTCTACCACGTGTCCGTCGAGGACGCCGATTGGTGCATGCGCGCCCGGCGCGCGGGCTTCCGCTGCGGCTACGCGTATCGCGCCCGCCTCTGGCACATGGTCTCGCCGACGACCGGCGGGTATGTCGCCGGCAGGACGTTTCGAACCGGTCGCTCGACCGCGATCTTCGTCCGCAAGTACGCAGGTCCACTGGGCTGGCTCTCCTTTCTCGCCTGGTCGGCGCTCGCCCTCCCCGCGGCCCTGGCGCGCGAGCTGCCACGCGGCAACGCGGGGGCGGTCCTCGCCAAGTACCGAGGGTTGGCCGAAGGGCTCAGGGTCCCCTTGCCCCCGCCTCCCGGGGCGGGACCCGGCAGCGAGAACCCGCTCTAGACTCGGGCCATGACGGCCCAGCCGCCTGATCTCGCGGAGCTTCGCGAGGCGATCGTCGCCGGCGATGGTGGCCGGGCGCGGGAGCTCGCGCGCCTCCACCTCGCGGCGGAGGGGGATCCCGTCGCCGCGGTCGAGCTCGGATTCGGAGCGGGGCTGAGGCGGGTCGGCGAGCTCTGGGAGAGCGGCGACTATTTCCTGCCGGAGCTGGTCCAGGGGGCCGAAGCGATGAAGAGCGCCATGGCGGAGCTCTTGCCGGCGCTCGCCGCGCGGGCGGGAGGTGTGACCTGCCGCGGCCGGGTGGTGCTCGGAACCGTGCGCGGGGACCTGCACGACATCGGCAAGAGCCTGGTCGGCGTCCTGCTCGCGGCGCACGGCTTCGAGATCCACGACCTCGGCGTCGACGTCCCCGCGGAGGCGTTCGTCGCCAGGGCGCGCGAGGTCGGCGCGGAGATCGTCGCCGCCTCGGCGCTGCTCACGACGACGATGGTGGGACAGCGGAGCCTCGCCGAAGCGCTCCGCGCCGCGGCGCTTCCGAGCCGGCCGCGGCTCCTGGTCGGCGGCGCGCCGACCACCCCGCGCTGGGCGGAGGAGATCGGCGCCCACCATGCCGAGAACGCGCTGCGCGCCGTCGACGTCGCGGCGCGACTGGTTTCCTGATGTCCTTCTCGAATCGCCTCGCCCGTGGCCCCTGCCTGCTGTGGGACGGCGGGATGGGCACCCTGCTGATGGCGCGGGGACTGGCGGCGGGCGAAGCCCCCGAGCGCTGGAATCTCGAGCGCCCAGAGGAGGTCCGTGCCGCGCACGCCGATTACGTCGCCGCGGGCTGTGACGTGGTGCAGACCAACACCTTCGGCGCCCACCCGCTCCGTCTGGAGCGCTTCGGATTCGCGGAGCGCTGCGAGGAGATCGCAACGCGCGCCACGGCGCTCGCACGAAGTGCGGCTGGCACGTTCGTCGTCGGGGACCTGGGACCCGTGGGGGAGCTCCTACCTCCGGTCGGAACCGGAGACCCGGTGCGCTTCCGCGCGGGCTATCTCCGGCTCGCCCGGGCGCTCGCGGAGGCCGGATGCGATGCCCTCCACGTCGAAACGCAAAGCGATCTCGCCGAGGCCCGGATCGCCCTCTCCGCGGCGCTCGAGGCCGCTCCTGGGCTCCCCGTCCTGGTCTCGCTCGCGTTCGAGCGGCGGCCACGCGGCTTCTTCACGGTGATGGGGAATCCGCTGCTCGCATCGCTCGACGAGCTCGCGCGCCGGGGCGCCTCGGCGGTGGGGGCGAACTGCTCGCTCGCGAGCGGCGACATGGCGGTGCTCGGGCGCGAGCTGCTCGCTGGCACGGGCGCGCGGACGCTCTTCCAGCCGAACGCGGGGCGTCCCGAGCCCCGTGCCCGAGGCTTCGTTTACACGCAGGAACCACGCGAGTTCGCGGCCGACCTCGCGCCCCTCGCGGAGGCCGGCGCAGCGGCGCTCGGCGGCTGCTGCGGCACCGATCCCCGGTTTCTCCGGGCGCTCCGCGACCTGCTCGACGAGGGCCCGTGAAGGGGACCCTGCGCCTCGAAGTCGCAGTCCGGGAAGACGACGTACTGCACTTCCTCGGCTACCGCGGCGGACGTCGTCCGTCGGCGTCGCTCGCCGGGCGCCTCGAGGAGGCCGTGGGCGAGGCCCGCGAACTCGCCTCCCCGCGCGGCGCCTGGCGTCCGCTGGCCGTCGAGGAGGCGGGGGAGCTCGGTCTCGAGGAGATCCCGGCCGCGGGCTTGGTGATCGGACTGGTGACGATCGGCTCGGCGATCGAGGAGCTGTCGAGCGAGCGCCTGCGGGAGGGCGATGCGGCGGGTGCGCTGTTTCTCGACGCCGCCGGGAGCGCGGCGGTGGAAGAGGCGGCCGACCGGCTCGGAGCCGCGATCGTCCGCGAGCTCGCTCCGCCGAAAAGCAGGGGCGAAGCACCGTTTCCAGCCGAGAGCCCGCACGGTCCCGTCTCCTGCCGGATCAGCCCCGGATACGGCACCTGGCTGCTCGCCGGACAGCGCGCTCTCTTCGAGCGCCTCCCGGCGCGGGCGCTCGGAATCCGATTGGAGAGCTCGCTGCTCATGGTGCCGAGGAAGACGATCTCGTTCGCGATGTGGCTGGGGGCGGACGCCAAGCCGGTCGCGGGGCTCGCGGGCTGCGCGCGGTGCGCGCTCGCGTCCTGTCGCTACCGGCGGGAACCCGGGGCCTAGCGCGATGGTTCGCTGCGCGCTCTTCGACGCGACCGAGGTCGCCGCCCTCGTCGACGAGGCCCGCGCGGTGCTCGCGCGCGTCGGATTCGGGGTGGAGAACGCCGCGGGGGCCGAGCTCCTCTCCGCCGCAGGCGTGCCGCGGCGAGCGGGACGGTTCCATCCCGACGGCGCCACGCTGGAGAGGGCGCTCGCGAGCGCGCCACGCCGCTTCGTCCTCTTCAGCCGTTCCGGCGAGCCGGCGCTTCGCTTCGGGGAAGGTCTGGTTCAGTTCGACCCGGGATCGGCCGCCGTCTACCGGCTGGACGGGGAGCGGGAGGAGCGACGCCTGGCACGCGCGGCGGACCTGGTGGATCTCGCGCGCCTCGTGGAGGATCTCCCGGCCTACGCGGCGCAGTCCACGGCACTCGTCGCGAGCGATGTCCCGGGCAGCCTCTCCGACAGCTACCGACTCTGGGTCGCGCTCGCCTTCGGCCGCAAGCCGGTGGTGACGGGGACCTTCTCGAAGGAGTCGTTCGCGGTCATGCGCGACATGCTGGTGGCGGTGCGGGGGGACGAGGGGAGGCTGCGCGCCCAGCCGCTCGCCCTCTTCGATTGCTGTCCGACCTCCCCGCTCACCTGGACGGACCTCACGGCCCAGGCCCTCGTCGACTGCGCGCGCGCCGGAATCCCCGCGCAGATCGTGCCGGTGCCCCTCACCGGCGCGACGTCGCCCGTCACCCTGCGGGAGACGGTCGTGCAGCACGTCGCCGAGAGCCTCTCCGGTCTGTTGATCCACCAGCTGGCGTCTCCCGGAGCACCCGTGGTCCTCGGCGGCGCCCCCGCCGCGTTCGACATGCGCCTGGGGACGGCCGTCATGTCCGCGCCGGAGAGTCTCCTCTTGCAGGTTGGATTCGCGCAGGTGGCGCGTCACCTCGGGATCCCCTGTCACGGCTACCTCGCTCTCTCGGATGCGAAGCGCCCCGACTACCAGGCGGGCATGGAGAGCGCCGCCGGGGCCGTGATGGGAGCCCTCGCGGGCTTCGATCTCATCTCCGGCCCGGGGCTCCTCGATTTCCTCCTCACTCAATCCTTCGAGAAGCTCCTGCTGGACCACGACGCCTGCCTGCTCGCGCTCCGCCTCGTCCGGGGCATCGAAGCGCGCGGCGGCGACGCCATCGAGCTCATCGGGGCGGCGGTCGCGAACGGCCAGATGCTCGGCCACCCGCACACGCGTCGCCATTACCGCGAGGAGCTCGCGACCCTCTCCCGGCTCGTCGATCGGTCGACCTACGGAGACTGGGAGGCGGCAGGTTCCCGGGACGCCGCGTCGCGTGCCCGCGCGGAGGTCGCGCGAAAGCTCGCAGTGGAGCCCGCGGGCGAGCTCGGGGGAGGTGTCCGCGAGGATCTCGATCGCGTGCTGGCCGCGGCGGCGCGCGCGCGGGGAGTCGAGCTGCCGGCCCTCGCCGGGGTGTAGCCCGGGAGACCGAGCGACGCGCATCGGGGTGCTACACTCCGAGCCCCGACTGGCGCGCCGTTTCGTCCCAGGAGATCGACCTCATGGCCGTGTCCCATCCGCCCGAAAAGAGCCCCGCGACGCCCGCCGGGTCTCCGTTGCGCGAAGATCTCGCCCAGCGCCTGCGCAAGGCGCGCGAGCGCTGGGAGAGCGCGCGCAACCGCGCCGAAGCGGAGCGGCCTGGGTGGAAGAAGGACTTCACCACGGTCTCCGGGATGGAGGTTCCCCCGCTCGCGACCGCGGAGGAGGCTCGCTTCGACCTCGAACGGGAGATCGGCGTTCCCGGGGAGTTTCCCTATACCCGCGGGATTCACCCCACGGGGTACCGCGGCAAACTCTGGACGATGCGGCAATTCGCCGGCTTCGGCTCGGCGGCCGACACCAACCAGCGCTTCAAGTACCTGCTCGAGCAGGGACAGACCGGCCTCTCGGTGGCTTTCCACCTGCCGACCCTGTACGGCTACGACTCGGACCATCCGATGGCGGCGGGCGAGGTCGGAAAGTGCGGCGTCGCCATCGACACGCTCGCCGACATGGAAGCTCTCTTCGAGGGTATCCCGCTGGGCGCGGTGACGACGTCGATGACCATCAACTCCACGGCGCCGATCCTCTTTGCCATGTATCTCGCGGTGGCGGAGCAGCAGGGGGTGGACGTTGCCCGCGACGTCGCCGGCACGCTCCAGAACGACATCCTCAAGGAGTACATCGCGCAAAAGGAGTACATCTTCCCGCCACGCCCCTCGATGCGGCTGATCACCGATCAGTTCGCGTTTGCGCGCCAGCACGTGCCGAAGTGGAACACGATCTCGATCTCGGGGTACCACATTCGAGAGGCGGGCTCCACGGCTCTCCAGGAGCTGGCTTTCACCCTCCGGGACGGCGTGGAATACGTCGAGTACGGGATTCGAGCGGGCCTCGACGTGGACGAGTTCGCGCCGCGGCTTTCCTTCTTTTTCAACTCGCACAACGACTTCTTCGAAGAGATCGCGAAGTTCCGCGCCGCTCGGCGCGTCTGGGCGACCGTCATGCGGGAGCGTTTCGGTGCCCGGAGCCCGCGGTCGTGGATGCTCCGCTTCCACACCCAGACCGCGGGCTGCTCCCTCACCGCCCAACAGCCGGTCAACAACGTCGTGCGCACCACCGTGCAGGCGCTCGCCGCGGTGCTCGGAGGCACCCAGTCGCTGCATACGAACGCGCTCGACGAGACGCTCGCGCTGCCGACCGAGGAGAACGCGCGCATCGCGCTCAGGACGCAGCAGATCCTGGCGCACGAGTCGGGAGTTGCCCATTCGATCGATCCGTTGGGCGGGAGCTGGTTCGTGGAGGAGCTGACGCAGCGGATGGCAGAGGGTGCCTTCGACTACTTCCGGAGGATCGACCAGTTCGGGGGCATGGTGGAAGCGATCGAGGCGGGTTATCCGCAGCGCGAGATCATGGATGCCGCCTTCGCCTATCAGCGCTCGGTCGAGCAGGGGACCAAGAAGATCGTCGGCGTCAACTGCTACCAGCTCGAGGACGAACCGCCGCTCGAGACTCTCTACATCGACGACACGATGGGGGACTCCCAGGTCGCGGCGCTCGACGCGGTGAAGTCACGGCGGGACGGAGGCGCGGTCGCGAGAACTCTCGATGCCCTGCGGCGGGGGTCCGCCGGCGACGCGAACACGATGCCCCTGATCCTCGATTGCGTGAAGGCCTACTGTACGGTGGGAGAGATCTCCGACGCCCTGCGCGAAGTCTTCGGAAGCTACGAGGAACCTGCCGTATTCTGAAACCGATGGCCGACACCGTCTCCACACTACGCGGACTCCTCGCCTACACGATGTGGGCCGATCGGGCCGTTCTCGAGGCGCTCAAGGGGGTCAGCCCCGAGGACGCGATGCGCGAGACGGGGAGCAGCTTCGGTTCGGTCCTCGGCACCATGGCGCATATCCTCGGCGCGGAGCAGCTCTGGCTCTCGCGCCTGCTGGGCATCCCCTTGACGCACCTGCCGAGTCGCGACGACTTCCCGACCGTGGAGCTCCTCGCCGCGAGCTTCGAGGACTTCTGGCCGCAGCTCGAGTTCTTCCTCGCCACGTTGTCGGGCGATCAAGTCGATGCCGACTTCGCGTGGACGAACTTGCGGGGCGAGGCGCGCTCCGCGCCGCTCCGGCAGGTGCTCCTCCACGTGGTGAATCACTCGACCTACCATCGGGGGCAAGTCGTCTCCCAGTTGCGCCAGCTCGGCTATTCGCCGCCCTCGACCGATCTCGTGGAGTACCGTGGCGCCGTCTAGCGACGCCCTGGCAGCTCGCGGAGAACGATCGTCCCGATCGCCGACCTGGCTGGCGCACTTGGCGTTCTGCTCGGGGCTCGTCTTGGCGCTCTCTTCCGGGTGCATGCGGGAAGAGGGCGCCAGGCCCAGCGAACGGTTGATCGAGCACGGCGAGGTGACGACTGCGTCGCTCGGGGACGGGGAGCACCCCGAGGTGCCCGAGTCCTGGCTGGCGGACGTCGCGATGGTTGCTCCGCCAAATCGTGTCGTGAGCCTGGCCCGACGCCGGCTGCCGGACGGCGATGGCTACGACCAGCGCGCCTCGATCGCGGCCCCCGCAGGGAGCCGCTACGTCTTCGACCTCGACCTGCCGAAGCGCCCGACGCTCCGGCTCGCCTGGGCGGCCGGCGCCCCGGAGGGGCGCGAGGGAGAGTCGTGGAGCCTCGCGTTTCGCGCCGCCGTGGAATCGGACGGAGGCTCCCCGGTGGAGGTGTCGCAGGGGACGGTCACGTCGCGCGACAGGCTGGCGGGGTGGAACGAGGCGACCGTCTCCCTCGGACGATGGGCCGGGCGTCACGTCAGGCTGGCGCTTGAGACCTCGGGTGACCCGTTGCCCTGGGGTGCCTGGGCGAATCCGATCGTCGACGCAGGACCGAGCGCGCGGCCCAATCTCATCCTGATCAGCGTCGACACCGTGCGCGCGGATCACCTCGGTGCGTACGGCTATAGGCGCCGTCCGACGACCCCGCGGCTCGACCGCTTCGCGGCCGACAACATCCGGTTCGCATGGGCGATCGCGCAGGCGCCGTGGACACAGCCTTCCCATCAGGCGATGCTCTCGGGAATCTATCCGGCCTCCCGAGGCGAGCTCGAAAGGGTCTATCTCGCGCGCGTCCTCTGGCACGCGGGGTATCGCACGCTCGCGCTGACCGGCGGTGGTCAGGTGGACGTGCGCTTCGGGTTCGACCGTGGATTCGAGGCCTTCCGGCTCTCCGACTGGATCCATGCGCCGGAGGAGACGGTGCGCTGGACCGCGAGCCGAACCTCCGGCCCGTTCTTTCTCTTCCTTCACACCTACGAAGTCCACGAGCCCTACACGCACGACGAATTCGCGCGCGCCATGCCGCCGGGACGTCTCGGGACGACCTTCAGCAAGGACCTCTGGCAGCACATGGGAAAGGTCTTCACCGAAGAAGAGATGGCCTACATCGAGGCGCTCTACGACGGTGACCTGCGGTACACCGACGAGAAGTTGGGGCAGTGGTTCGAAGCAGCGGCCCGGGCGGGCTGGCTGGACAACTCGATCATCGTGGTGACGAGCGACCATGGCGAGCAGTTCTGGGAGCACGCGACCTGGGGGCATGGACAGAGCCTGCACGATCACCAGCTGCACGTTCCGCTGCTCGTCCATCTGCCCCCGTCGGTGCGCGCCCGCCTCGGCGCTCGTGCGCTCGCACCGGGCTCGGTGGTCGCGGACCAAGTGCAACTGATCGACCTCTATCCGACGCTGCTGGAGCTGCTGCAGATTCCCGCCGAGAGCCGCGTCCAGGGGACCTCCGTCGTGCCGCTGCTCGCCGGCGAGGCGATGGCGCCGCGCGAGGCCTTCGCCGAGCGGACGAACGTTCGCGCCTACGAGTCGAAGGCCCTGCGGACGCTGCGCTACAAGTTCATCTACTCCTTTCCCAGGCGCGAGACCGCGCTCGACCGGCCGCCCCTGGAGCTCTTCGACTTGAGGCGCGACCCGGGCGAGCAGACCAACCTCGCCGCCCTGCAGCCGGACGTGGTCGCGGGCCTGAAGGAGCGTGTTCTCGCCATCTCGGCCGGCGGCGATCTCGCCGGGGATTCCGACGAGAATCCGCCGCTCGACGCCGACCTGGCCGCCAAGCTCCGGGCCCTGGGCTATCTGGACAACGGGCGATGAGGCCGGCGCGGGGCGCGGTCAACTGCTAGAATCGCGGCTATGAGCGCCAAGGGCATGCGGGTGTTGATCGCCAAGCCGGGGCTCGACGGGCACGATCGAGGAGCCAAAGTCGTGGCGCGCGCGCTGCGTGATGCCGGCTACGAGGTCATTTACAGCGGGCTGCGGCAGACGCCGGAACAGATCGCGGCGGCGGCGGTCCAGGAGGACGTGGACGCGGTCGGCCTGTCGATCCTCTCCGGAGCGCACAACCGTCTCCTTCCGGAAGTGACGCGGCTGCTGCGGGAGGCGGGGGCCGACGATGTCTTGGTGTTCGCAGGCGGCATCATCCCGGATCGGGACATCGCCGGCCTCAGGAGCGCGGGCATCGACCAGGTCTTCCTGCCGGGAACGTCGACCGGGGACATCGTCAAGTACCTCGAGACCCGCTTGGACGGCTGAGATGGCGCGAAGGCGCGCCGCGAGGCGCCGGGCTCGTTGGAGGGGAGCGAAATGAGCAAGTCGATTCTGTTGGCCGACGACAGCGTGACGATCCAGAAAGTCGTCGAGCTGACGTTCCTGGACGAGGACTTCCACGTCAGCGCGGTCAGCAACGGTGCCGAGGCCATCGCGCGCCTCGGCGAGACGACCCCGGACGTCGTCATCGCGGACGTCCATATGCCGGGAGCGGACGGCTACGAAGTCTGCCGGCGCTCCAAGGAGCTCCACCCCGACGTCCCCGTGCTCCTGCTCGCCGGTACCTTCGAGGCGTTCGATCCCGAGGAGGCGACACGATGTGGCTCCGACGGCTACCTGAAGAAGCCGTTCGACTCGCAAGAGCTCCTGCGCCGCGTGCGCGAGCTCGCCTCGGCGACGGCGGTGGCACGGCCGCAGCCCGTGGTCGAGGCGTCCGCGGACGAGCAGGACTGGGAGCCGGTCCCCGAAGAGTCGGTAGCCGGCGCGCCGGGCGGCGCTGACGGGCTCGGATACGAGCTCGAGTCGGTTTCGGTCGTGGCGGAAAGCGCGCCCTCCGAGTCCTTCGCCACCACCATGTTCGCCTCGGCCGCACGGATCGAGATCCCGGAGCCGGCGCCCGAGCCGGTGCCGCCCGTCACCGCTGGCAACGGATCGCTCTCCGACGGCGACGTCGACCGGATCGCCCGGCGGGTGCTCGAGCTGGCGGGGGAGCGCGTCGTGCGCGACGTGGCCTGGGAGGTCGTCCCCGATCTCGCGGAAGTGATTCTCAAGGCCCGCATCCGCGAGCTGGAAGCCTCGGTAGAGTAGTCCCACGCGGGTGTCCCCGCCACGGCGTGCCGCGGACTCCGCGGCGCCGCCGAGCGTGCGTCTTTCAACTCGACCCGGAAAGTGGAGATGGACAAGCGTTTCGATCCCAAGAGCTACGAAGGCCGCTGGCAGAGGATCTGGGCGGAGCGCGGGACCTTCGTCTCGTCCACCTCCTCCGGGCGGCCGCCGTACTGCATCATGATTCCCCCGCCGAACGTCACCGGGAAGCTGCACATGGGGCACGCTCTCCAGTCGACGCTGCAGGACTTGCTCACCCGCTGGCGCCGGATGCAGGGTTACAACGCGCTCTGGCTGCCGGGAACCGATCACGCGGGAATCGCCACCCAGCTCATGGTCGAGCGTGAGCTCGCCAAGGAGGGGACGAGCCGGCACGACCTCGGGCGTGGCGCCTTCCTGGAGCGCATGTGGGCCTGGAAGGAGCAGTACCACGGGAACATCCGGCGCCAGCTCGACCTGCTCGGCGCCTCCTGCGACTGGACGCGCGAACGCTTCACGCTCGACGAGGGTCTTTCGCGGGCGGTGCGCGAGGCCTTCGTGCGCCTGTACCGCGAAGGTCTGATCACCCGCGGGGAGTATCTCGTCAACTGGTCGACCGGTCTCGACACCGCCATCTCGGACCTCGAGGTCGAGATGCGGCAGGTCAAGGACAAGATCTGGCGTATCGCCTACCCCGTGGAGGATTCCGACGAGCGGGTCGTGGTGGCCACCACGCGCCCCGAGACGATGCTGGGCGACACCGCGCTCGCGGTGCACCCTGAGGACGCGCGCTACCGCCATCTGCTCGATCGGACGGCGCGGGTGCCGGTGGCCGGCCGCCCGATTCCTTTCGTCGCCGACCCCAGCGTGGAGCGCGAGTTCGGAACGGGCGTCGTCAAGGTCACGCCCTTCCATGATCCGGCGGACTTCGAGATCGGCCGCCGCCACGGGTTGCCCGGCATCCAGGTGATCGACCGGCGCGGCCGGATGACGCCGGCCGCCGGCGCGGAGTTCGCGGGACTCGAGGCGGAGGCTGCCCGCGAGCTCCTGCTGGAGAAGCTCCGGGCGGAGGGCCTGCTGGTGGGCGAGGAGGACTACGTCCACAACGTCGGGCACTGCCAGCGGAGCGGCACGCGCGTCCAACCGCTCGTTTCGACGCAGTGGTTCTGCGACGTCTCGGGCATGGCGCGCGAGGCGCTCGCCGCTCTGGGCGACGGGCGGCTCGAGCTCGTACCCGCTTCCTGGGGGAAGACGTGGGAGCACTGGCTCGGGAACATTCGCCCCTGGTGCATCTCGCGCCAGCTCTGGTGGGGGCATCAGATTCCGGCCTGGTACGACGAACGAGGCGCCTGCTACGTCGCCCACACGGCGGAAGAGGCGGCCATTCTGGCCGGGACCGATCGTCTGACTCAGGATCCCGATGTCCTCGACACCTGGTTCTCGTCCGCCCTCTGGCCCTTCTCGACTCTCGGCTGGCCGGACCGTACGGAGGACTTCGAGACCTTCTATCCGACCTCGGTGCTGGTCACCGGATTCGACATCCTCTTCTTCTGGGTGGCGCGCATGGTGATGACCGGCCTCCATTTCACCGGCCAGAGTCCCTTCGCACGGGTCCACCTGACGGGTCTCGTGCGGGACGCCGAGGGCGTCAAGATGTCGAAGACCAAGGGGAACGTGCTCGATCCCGAGCACCTGGTCGACGAGTACGGCGCGGATGCGGTGCGCTTCACGCTGGCGCAGCTCGATGCCCCGGGACGGGACATCCCGCTCGACCCCGAGCGGATGGCAGGCTATCGGGCCTTCGGCAACAAGATCTGGAACGCCACGCGTTTCGCGCTCTCGAAGGTGGGGGAGGCGCGCGTCCGGGTGGATCTCGCGGCCGACGGTCTCGAGGATCCGGAGCGCTGGATCCTGTCGCGCCTGGCGCGCGCCGCGAGGAGCGTCGACGAGAGTCTGGAGAGCTTCCGTTTCGACGAGGCGCTGAACGAGCTCTACCACTTCTTCTGGAGCGACTTCTGCGATTGGTACATCGAAGCCGCGAAGCCGGCTCTGATGGGGGAGGCCGGGCGGCCGCGCGTCGGGGAGGTCCTGCTCACGGTGCTCGAGCAGGCACTCCGCCTGCTGCACCCGGTGATGCCGTTTCTCACCGAGGAGCTCTGGCAGCGCATCCCCGGGCACGAGGCCGTGCACCCGGAGACCATCTGCCTGGCGCCCTATCCGGTGGCGCCGGAGGGTTGGAGCGACCCCGAAGCCGAGGGCCGGATGGAGCGTCTCATGCGAGTGGTGGCGCTCGTCCGGAACGAACGCGCGGAGAGCAAGCTGCCGCCGCGCACCCCCGCCACGCTCTATCTGGCGGGTGGCGACGCCGAGGCGCGCGAGCGGCTCCTGGCTGCGAAGCCTCTCCTGCGCGCGCTCGGCGGCGTGGCCGAAGCGCTCGAGGGCGACGGCTCGGCGGCGATGGCGCGCCACGTGCTCGATGGCATCGGCGTTGCCATCGCCTTCCAGCGCGAGGTCTCGGCGGCCGACCTCGAACGCCGGAGAGCGGACCTCGCGAGCCTCGACGGCGAGCTCGAGCGGACGCGGACGCGGCTGGACGACTCGGAGTTCCTGGGCAAGGCCCCGGCCAAGATCGTCGAGGGAGCGCGCCGCCGCTTGCGTGAGCTCGAAGAGCGGCGAGCGCGGCTCCTGGAATCCCTGGCTTCGGAAGGCGGACCGTGACTTCCGACGCGGCGGGCCGCTCCTCGACGGGGGTCGCCGAGCTCGGCGCCTCCTGGAGCTCCCGACGCGAGCAGATCCCAGCCTGGGATCTCAACGTCGCCCTGCTCTCGACCGTCGAGTCGACGCAGCAGCTCGCGCGCCGGCTCCTCGACCGGTTTCTCCACGAGGGGGACGAACCCCTACCCTACGTCGTGGGCGCGCTCGAGCAGCGCGCCGGCCGAGGTCGACAGGGGCGGACGTGGGAGAGTCCGCGTGGCGGGCTCTACGCCAGCTTGGTCATCGCGTGCACGGACCACCTCGAGCTCGGTGCGACGCCGGTGCGGGCCGCGGTCGCCCTCGCGACCTTCCTGAACTCGATTCTCGACGCCCGGTGCCGGATCAAGTGGCCGAACGACGTGGTCGTGGGGCGTCGGAAGATCGGCGGTGTCCTCGTCGATGCCGTACCTTCGCCGGAGAACGCGGGCTCCTTCTGCGCCGTCATCGGATTCGGGGTGAATTTCGAGGTCCTGCCGCAGCCGCCTTCCGGAGCGGAGGTCACCTCGGTATTGGCCGAATCACCCGACTGCGGCTGGAGCCTCGCCGACTTCACCAGCGGGGGGATCGCCGCGGTCTGGCGGGGAATGTCCTCTTCGCGCGAGGAAGCGATCGAGCGATTCTCCGACCTCTCCGCGCATCACCCGGGCGAGGCGCTCGAATGCCGGATCGGCGACGAGAGGGTCCAGGGGAACTTCCGAGGATTCGACGACCGCGGATTCCTGGTGCTCGAGACCGATGGCGGAGAACGGGTCGTCAGCTCGGGGGAGGTCTTCGCATGGTGAAGCCGAGATCCGCGGGCGAGATCCTGGTGGTGGTCGACGTCGGCAACACGAACACCGTCTTCGGGGTCTACCGAGGTGACGACCTGGTGGCGCACTTCCGGCTCTCGACCGATACCGAGCGCACCGCGGACGAGTACGGTGCGATGCTGCTGCCGCTCTTCGGCCGCGCCGGACTCGAACCGGAATCGGCGAGCGCCGTGGTCGTCTCTTCGGTGGTGCCTCCGCTCAACGCGACGCTGAATCGCCTGGCGCGCGAGTTCTTCGGTCATCAACCCCTGTACGTCGAGCCCGGCGTCAAGACGGGCCTGCCGATCCGCTACGACAACCCGAGCGAAGTCGGCGCCGATCGCATCGTCAACGCGGTGGCGGCGCGCGAGCTCTACGGGGCTCCGGTGATCGTGGTCGATTTCGGAACCGCGACCACGTTCGACGTGGTGAACGCCGGGGGGGAGTACGCGGGAGGCATCATCTCGCCCGGCATCCTCATCTCGGCGGAGGCGCTCTTCGCGCACGCCTCGAGGCTCTATCGCGTCGACGTGCGCCGTCCTCAGGAGCTGCTCGGTCGGAACACCGCGTCCGCGATGCAAGCGGGGATCTACTTCGGCTACATCGGGCTGGTCGACGGGATCCTGGAGCGCCTGCTCGCGGAGGTCTCCGGCGTACGCGAGATCGTCGCGACCGGCGGCCAGGCCGAGCTCATCGCGAGCGGCTCCAGATTCCTGCGACGCACCGAGCCGCTGCTCACGCTGATCGGGCTCAAGCTGATCCATGAGCGCAACCGGAGCTGATCCGGAGCCGACGGCCGAGGACCAAGCCTACTTCGCGCAGGTGGAGAGCGCGTTCCTCCGCCTGCGAGGGCGCGCGACCCTGCTCTCGGCGGCCGATTGGCAGACCGCCGCAGGGTGGCGCCGTCGCGGGATTCCCATCGGCCTCGTCGTTCAGGTCATGGAGACGCTCTTCGCCCGACGCGCGGCGCGCAAGCAGCGGACGATCTCGAGCCTCCGCTACTTCTCGGCCGCCGTGGAAGGGGCCTGGGAAGAGGTCGTGGAGTTGCAGGCCGGGGGGCGCCTGGCGCCGCCCGCTCCGCTAGCGATCGAAGATCGTCTGGCGCGCCTCGCCGCCGCGCTGCCCGAAGGGCTTGCGGATCGCACGGCCTGGGAGGCGCGCATCGCGCGTGCTGCGGGGGAGCTGCCGGAGATCGAAGCGAGCCTCGCGCGCTGGGACGGGGAGATCCTGTTGGAGCTCGACCGGCGGCTCACGCAGGACGAGCGCCAGCAGATCGAGATCGCGGTGGCGGAGGCCTTGGGGCGCTTGCGGGCACGCTGGACGGACGAGGAGGTGTCGGAAGCGGAGGCGGGGATCCGGAGACGGCTGCTCCGCCGACACTTCGGCCTGCCCCTGCTCTCGCTCTTCGCTCCCGAGGCCGAAGGGAGGAAGGACTCCCCTCCCTGAAGCAAGGTAGACGCTGGGCGCCGCGTCTTCTCGGAGGATGCGGCGCCTCCGAGCTCCGGCAGCTCCCCCCGCGATGGCGCTGCTCGCGGGGGCACTGCTCGCACCTCGACTCGACTACTTGCCGATCGGCGCGCTCGCCGGAGCGATGGCTCTCGCCGTCTGCCTGGGGTGGCGACGCGGTGCCGTCCTCGCAGCCGCGCTCTGCGGCCTGCTCGCCGGCGCGCTCGACGGCGCGACTCCGCGCGCCCTGGAATCCCTCGATCCAGAGCGGCCGGTGGAAGCCCGTGGACTGGTCTCCACGCCCTGCCGCGAGATGCCCACGGGACGCACCTGCCGGCTGGCGCTCGAAAGTGTGGCGCAAGGCGCCTTGATCGTCGTGACGCGCGCCGAAGTCGCGCTCGATCTGGGAGGTGTCGGACCTTCGCCCCCGTACGGGAGCACCCTCCGCGTGCGGGCCTTCCTCACCCGCGCCGCCGGCTACTTCAACGAGGACCCGTCGCCTCCAGGCCGATTCCGCCTCCGCTGCAAGTCGACGGCGCTGGTCCTGCGGGAAGGCTCTCCGGGGTGGGGAGCGAGCCTCCTGGAGCGGGCGTATCGGGCCGTGCGCGCGCCGTTCGACGGCGCAGCGAGGCGCCACCCTGGCGTCGAGCTCGTGCGGGGGATCGTCCTGGGCGAAGTCGAAGGGCTGAGTCCCGGGCTCCTGAGCGCTTTCCGCCGTCTGGGGCTGGCCCATCTGCTCGCCGTCTCGGGAATGAACGTCGGGATCTTCGCCGGTCTCGCTCTGGCCACGGCGAGCTGGGCCCGGCGTGGTTGGCGACTGCTCGCCGCGACGATCGTGGTGCTGCTCCATCTCGTCCTGGTGGGTCCGGTCCCGTCTCTCGCGCGGGCCACGGTCATGTGTCTCCTGATGCTCGGCGGCCGTGCGGTCGGAAGGGCCTCGAGCTCCGCTCAGGGTCTCGCGCTCGCGGTTGCGTTTCTGGTCGTCGCGGATCCGAGCATCGCGGCGGACGTCGGGTTTCAGCTCTCCTGCGCGGCGACCGCCGGTCTGATCGGCGGCACGCCGTGGCTGCTTCGCAATTGGCGGCGGCGGGGCGCCATGGCCACGGCGCTCGCGGCCTCGCTCGCCGCGCAGGCGGCCACGCTGCCGATCGGGCTCGGCACGTTCTCCACCGTGGCGCCGCTCGCGCCGCTTCTCAACCTGGTGGCGGTGCCGCTCGCCGCCCTGCTGGCCGCTCTGGGGCTCGTCTGGCTGCTCCTGGGACTGGTGGTGCCCGATCTTGCGTCCAGGCTCGCGGTCGCGTTGGATCTGCTCGCCTGGCCTCTGAGTGCGGCGTCTCACCTACCCGCCGGGTCGTGGCTCGCCCTGCCACTTCCCCCGTCCTACCTGCTCGGGACGGGGATCGCTCTCCTGGCGATCTTCGCGGTCAGCCGGGCCGGTCGGGCCCGCGTGGCTCTGCTCGCGGGGCTCCTCCTGGCGGCGTCTCCCCGAGCGACGAATTCGATACGGGAGCCGTTCGAGCTGGTGGCCCCCGACGTCGGCCAAGGTCAGGGGATCCTCCTGCGACAGGGTCGGCGGGCCGTGCTCGTCGATGGGGGGGGCGCCCTCGGCCGCGACCTCGCGGTCCAGGTCTGGCTACCCTTGCTCGCGCGGCGCGGCCTCGGAAGTTTGGACGCGCTCGTCGTGTCGCACCCGGACCTCGACCACTGCGGCGGCCTGATCGACGTGGCCGCCTACCTGCCAGTGGGGGAGATCTGGTCGGCCGCTCCCGCGGCCGAATCCGACTGCCTCCGCCGCCTCGGCGAGCTCTCCGGCGCCACGCGACGCGTCCTGGAGCCGGGCGATGTTCGACGCCTCGGGGGCATCACCCTACACACCCTAGCGCCGAGCACCGCCGGGGTTGGGAGCGACAACGACCTCTCCCTCGTTCTCATGGTCGAGGCGGGAGGGCGCCGCATCCTCCTGCCGGGCGACATCGAACGTGCGGGAGAAACCCGCTTGGTGGCGGAGCATGCCGGGCGCCTGCGTTGCGACCTGCTCCTCGTCCCTCACCATGGTGGCAAGCGCTCTGGCGGTCGCGCCCTGCTCGGGGCCGCCTCTCCCCGCATCGCATGGATCGCAGCGGGACGCCGCAATCGGTTCGGCCACCCGGCTCGGGAAACGCTGGCGCGGCTGGCGGAGGCTCCCGGACGACTGATCCTGTCGACGGCGCGAGACGGGGAGCTGGTGGCGCGCTGGGCGGAAGGCTCGGCCTTCGGCCTCGAGTTGCCCGCCTCTTCCCTCGCGGTCCGCGATCGATGAACGCCCGGCGATCCCGGGCTAGACTCGCGCCGGTGACGACTTCGGTAGTGGCGATCGTGGGAGCGACCGCGACCGGCAAGAGCGCCCTCGCCATGCGCCTCGCCGCGGCGCTGGACGGCGAGATCGTCAACGCGGACGCCCTGCAGGTCTATCGCGGCTTCGATCTCGGAACCGCGAAGCCGTCGCGCGCGGACCGGAACCGCATTCCTCACCACCTGATCGACATTCTGGAACCCGGCGAGACCTACTCCGCGGGCGAATTCGCCCGCCGAGCGGATCTCTCCGTGCGAGAGATCCGGGAACGGGGGAGACGGGCGATCCTGGTCGGCGGCAGCGGCCTCTACCTGAAGGCGCTCCGAGCGGGGATCGCCGCGATCCCGCCCGTCGATGCGGGCGTTCGCGACGAGTTGGAGTCGTGGCGCGCGAAGTCGGGTCTCGCCGCCCTGCGCGCGGAGCTCGCGCGCGTCGATCCGGCGACCGCGGCGCGTCTCGCGGCGGGAGACACGCAGCGGACGCTGCGCGCGCTCGAGGTCTTTCGCGCGACGGGAGTCCCTCTCTCGCGCTGGATCGCCAGCCAGCCCTTCGGCTCCGCGCCTCCGGTGCGCATCGAGCGGATTATCGGATTGACGCTTCCTCGCGCCGTTCTGTACGATCGCATCACGTCCCGGGCGCGCGCGATGCTGGGTGCGGGCTGGCTCGAAGAAGTGAGGTCGCTGCTCGATGCGGGGGTGGTTCCGAGCGCTCCGGCCTTCCAGGCGATCGGCTATCGCCACCTCGCCGAGGTCGTGGCGGGCAGGGCGACACTGGAGGAAGCGACCTCGGCTCTGATTCGGGCGACGCGGCAGTTCGCGAAGCGGCAGGAGACGTGGTTCCGACGCGAATCGGACATCGAATGGTGGGATGCGGACTCGCTCGAGCGGGAGCTACCTTCCATCGTGGAGATGATCGGCGCGCCAGCCGCCGGAGGGTGAGATGAACAAGCCGAGCATCAACATCCAGGATGGATTCCTGTTTCAGAGTCTCAAGGACGGACGCGCCATGGCGCTGGAGCTGGTGACCGGCAAGCGGCTGGAAGGGAAGATACGCCGCTTCGATCGCTTCGCCGTGGTGGTCGAAACGGGCGGTCGGGAGACTCTGGTCTACAAGCACGCGATCGCCACGATTGCCCACGCCGAGGGGTGACCTTCCGGTCGTGTTGACATCTGCGCGCCGCCTTGCGGAGGTCGCGTCGCTGCTCGTCGCGATCGCGTTGGTGGGGTGCGCTTCCTCGCCACGGGTCGAGCCGAGGCCGACCCCCTTGGCGCGGGATCTCGCCGACTTCCTGCTCGACCCGCTTTCCGACTGCGAGGGGGCTCTGGACGCGCTCGATCGCGACGCGCTGCTGCGCGCGTATCAGGACCTGCTGGCGGGCGGGAGCGCCGCCGCGGTCGAAGCGGTGGCGACGCGGGTCCTGGCCGCGGCACCTGGCTCCCACGCCGCCCTCGTACTCGGAGGTCAGGCGCGTCTCGTCGCGGGCAGAGCCCAGGAGGTCCTGCGAGAGCTCGCGCCTCCCCGAGGGGAGCCCGAGACTTGCCTGCCGCTCCGCGCTCTTCGGGCGCGTGCTCTGGAGAGCGCGGGCGACCTGATCGAGGCCTTTGGCGCGTATCTGGATCTTGCCGACGCGCTGCCCGCAGCCACCCTGCGCGCTACAGCCTTGGCGCCGAGAGCCCGCGAGATCGTCCACCGCCGTTTCGACGAGGCCCTCCGCGCGGGACGGGTCGACGACGCCGAAGCCGCGCTCTCCAGTCTGACGCGCTGGTGGCCGCGAACCGTCGAGACGCTCGAGGCCGAGCGTGAGCTGGCCGTGGCGCGCGGCGACGAGGCGCGCGAGCTGGCCGTGCTGCGGTCGCTCCTGGCCGCCGGTGGGGAGAGGCGCGATCTGGCGCTGCGCCGGGGCGAGTTGGAGCTCACGGTGGGCGACCCGCGAGTCGGCCTCGCGTTGATCGAAGGGATGGCGGCGGCGAGCCCCTCCGATGCGGCTCTGGCCGAGGCCCTGCGGCGCGCCAAGTTCCAATGGCGGCTCCTCAACGCGCCCGAGTCGGTTCGTCGCATCGCGCGCGCTCCGGCCACCACGCGCGGCGACCTCGCGGTGCTGCTCTATTGGCTCGTACCCAAGATCCGCTCCGCCCGACCCGCTTCGGCGCGCATCGCGTCCGACATCCTGGATCATCCCGCGCAGGACGAGATCGTCCGGGTCGTGAATCTGGGCCTCATGCCGGTCGACGAAACGCTGCATCGCTTCACGCCGGACGCCTCGTTGCGGCCGCAAGATGCGGTCTCGGCTCTGCTCGTCCTGCTGGGCGGGGATGCGGGTTGGCCCGCTTGCGCCGGGGGGGCGCGACGGGGGCGCGAAGCACTCTGCCAAGCCGCCATCGACTGTGGCTTGCTGGCGTCGAGCGACGCCTGTCGAGCCGGCATCACCCCGTCGGGCCGGGACGTGCTCGAGATGCTCCGGCAGGCGCTCGAGCGCATGGTGGGCGAATGAACCTCACCATCCCCAATCTGCTGTCGATTCTTCGCATGGGATTGATCCCGTGGTTCGTCGTCGCGGTCCTCGACGGCCGTTCTTCACAGGCTCTCTGGGTGTTCGCCGTAGCGGGAATCACCGACGCGCTCGACGGTTTCATCGCGCGGTTCTGGAAGCAGCAGTCGGTGCTCGGCGCCTACCTCGACCCGATGGCGGACAAGATGCTCCTGGTGACCGCCTACGTCGTGCTGTCGATTCCAGGCCTCCGCTCCGGGCTCGTGATTCCGTCGTGGGTGACCGCGCTCGTGATCACACGCGACGTCGTGATCGTGGCCGTCGCGCTCATCCTCTATCTCGCGCAGGGAGTTTCGCGCTTTCCGCCCACGCCGCTCTCCAAGTTGAACACCGGCACGCAGGTGGGCGCGGTCATCCTCGTCCTCCTGTCGGCACGCTGGTCGGAGCTCGAGATCTCGGCGACGATCGCCGTCTACCTGGTCGCGTTGTTCACGCTGGGATCGGGCATCGAATACATCTACCGCGCGAACCGGATGGGCAGTCGCGCCTGAGCGCGGTACCGAGATGGCGGACTTCGTTCACCTTCACCTCCACAGCCAGTACAGTCTCCTCGACGGAGCCAATCGCCTCGACGACGTGGTGCAAGCGGCGGCGGAAGCGGGCATGCCGGCGCTCGCGCTCACTGACCACGGCAACCTCTTCGGCGCGATCGAGTTCTACGACCGCGCGAAGAAGGCGGGAATCCGGCCGATCATCGGTATCGAGGCCTATGTCGCACAGGGCTCGATGGCGGAACGCAACCCGTCCCGTGGTGGCAGCAATCACCTCGTCCTGCTGGCGCGCAACGAGGTCGGTTATCACAACCTCATCAAGCTCACGACGCGCTCCTATCTCGAGGGTTTCTACTACAAGCCCCGCATCGACCACGACCTCTTGCGGCGGCACTCCGAGGGCCTGATCGCGCTCTCGGCCTGCCTCAAGGGTGAGATCAACGAGAGCATCCTCGCCAACCGGGAAGCGGACGCCGAGGCGACGGCGCGGCTCTACGCCGACGTCTTCGGCTCGGAGAATTTCTTCCTCGAGCTGCAGGACCATGGAATCCCGGAGCAGAGAGCCGCGAACGAGATCTTGCGACGTATGGCGGGGAAGCTCGGCCTCGAGACGGTGGTGACCAACGATTGCCACTACCTGAGGAAGGACGACGCGTTTGCTCACGACGTCCTGCTCTGCATCGGGACGCAGCGGATGTTGGCGGACGAGGACCGCCTGCGCTACGCGACCGACCAGTTCTACCTCAAGGACATCGACGAGCTGTCGCGGCTCTTCCCCGATGACCGACGAGCTCTCGAGAACACGCTGCGGATCGCCGAGCGATGCCAGCTCGAGATTCTCTCGGATACCTTCCACCTGCCCGAATTTCCGCTCCCCGAAGGGGAGTCGCTCGATGGGTTCTTCGACCGCATGGCACGCGAGGGGCTGGAGCGCCGCCTGGAGGAGCAGGCACGGCACGCGAGCGGTGAAGGCGGCGTCGCGCAGGAGACCTACCGCGAGCGTTTGCGATACGAGATCGGAGTCATCCGCGAGATGGGATTCGCGGGCTATTTCCTGATCGTCTGGGACTTCATCCGCTTCGCGCGGGAGCAAGGGATTCCGGTTGGTCCGGGAAGGGGCTCGGCGGCAGGATCGCTGGTTTCCTGGGCGCTTCGCATCACGGACGTGGATCCTCTGCGCTACGGACTTCTCTTCGAGCGTTTCCTGAATCCCGAGCGCATCAGTCTCCCCGACATCGACATCGACTTCTGCATGCGCCGGCGTGGTGAAGTGATCCAGTACGTGAACGAGAAGTACGGACGCGATCGCGTGGCGCAGATCATCACCTTCGGCACGCTCGCCGCCAAGGGGGTGCTGCGCGACGTCGGGCGGGTCATGGGCCTTCCGTTCGCGAAGATGGACCGCGTCGCGAAGCTCCTGCCCGACATGACGCGGTCTTTGTCGGAAGCCGCTCGGACGGTGGACAGCCTGGCTTCGGAGGCGTCCCGAGATCCCGAGATCAAGCGCGTCATCGAGGTCGGGAGCCGGCTCGAGGGCCTCACGCGGCACGCCTCGGTGCACGCGGCTGGCGTCGTCATCGCGCCTCGGCCGATCGAGGAGCTCGTCCCCCTCTACAAGACGAACCGGGACGAGATCACCACCCAGTGGGACATGAAGGCGGTCGAGCGCCTCGGTCTGCTCAAGATGGACTTCCTGGGCCTGAAGACCGTGACCGTGGTGGACGACACGTTGAGGACGCTTCGGCACCAGGGCATCGAGCTCGACTTGGACGCGGTGCCCCTCGACGATGCCGAGGTCTTCAGGCTGTTCTGCGAGGGGCGAACGAACGGCATCTTCCAGTTCGAATCGAGCGGCATGAAGGACATGTTGCGTCGCGCTCAGCCGTCGAGGTTCGAGGAGCTGGCGGCCTTCAACGCCCTCTACCGGCCGGGAGCGCTCTCGGTCGGCATGGTCGACGAGTTCATTCAGCGCAAGCAGGGGCGCAAGAAGGTCCAGTACGTTCTTCCGGAGACCCGCCCTTTCCTGGAGGAGACCCACGGCGTCATCGCCTACCAGGAACAGGTCATGCAGATCGCGGTCGCGGTGGCCGGCTTCACCATGGGGGAAGCCGACGTTCTCCGCAAGGCGATGGGGAAGAAGAAGCCCGAGGTGATGGCGGAGCAGAAGGAGAAGTTCGTCTCCGGGGCCGCCGCGCGCGGCGTCGCCCGGAAGAAGGCGCAGGAGCTCTGGGAGTACATCGAGCCGTTCGCCGGCTACGGCTTCAACAAGAGCCACAGCGTGGCCTACGCCATGCTCGCGTACAAGACGGCCTATCTGAAGACGCACCATCCCGTGGCCTTCATGGCGGCGATGCTCTCCTGCGAGATGGGGGTCACGGACGAGGTCGTCAAGTACATCCTGGAAGCGCGCGAGATGGGCATCCCGGTTCTCGGTCCGGACGTGAACTCGAGCGAGTGGACCTTCTCGGTGGTGGGCGACGCGATTCGCTACGGTCTCGGCGCGATCAAGGGGATCGGTGAGGCGGCGGGACAGGCCATCCTCGCGGCGCGCCAGCGGTTGGGCGGATTCCAGAACCTCGCGCAGCTCGTCTGCGAGGTGGATCCCCACGCCGTGAATCAGAAGGTCTTCGAGGCGCTGGTGAAGTCCGGCGCCTGCGACGGATTCGGAGGGCACCGCGCGGCCGCTCTGGCTGCGCTCGCGCCGCTCGGGGAGCTCGCCCAACGACGCCGCAGGGAGCGGGAAGAAGGACAGGGAAGCCTCTTCGGCAGCGAGCCCACGAGCGCGCAGCCCAACCTGCCGACGGTCGAGGTCTGGAGCGAATCGGACCGGCTCCGGCTGGAGAAGGAGGCGCTCGGCTTCTATCTCTCGGGCAACCCTCTGGTCGAGCACGAGGCGAGACTGCGGCGACTGGTGACCCATACGGCGGCGCAGATTCGTTCCGGATTCCAGGGCGCGGCGACGATCGGCGGACTGGTGACGCGCATCTCCCGGAGCAAGATCAAGAGCGGACCGAACGCGGGCCGCGTGATGGGTCGGTTCGTGCTCGAGGATCTCACCGGGTCGATTCCGGTGACCCTGTTCGCGGATCAGCTCCAGCGCTACGACGGGCTCCTCCACGAGGACGCGGCGCTCCTGGTGAAAGGGCAGATCCGGGAGCGCGGCGCCGAGTTCGAGATGAGCGCCGAGGAAGTTTCCTCGATCTCGACCGCTTCCGAGCGGCTCCCTCCGGGTCTCCGCCTGGAGCTCCCTCGCGAGCTTCCGACCTCGGAGATGGTCCGGCTGCGCGATCTCCTCACGGAGAATCCAGGCGTGTCGGCAGTGGAGTTCGAGATCCGGCTGGACGACGCGTCGGTGAAGGTGGCGCCGGAGGGGCGGTTCAAGGTCGAGCTCACGGCATCGCTGATGCGCGATCTCGAGCGGATCGTCGGCGCTGGCCGCGTCCATCGCATCGAGAGCTGAGGCCGGGGAGTAGGATCGACGCGATGGCGGATCCAATCGCGGGCGCTCGGGGGCTCGCCGCGCTCGGTGATGGCTTGCGCGAGACGCTTCGCCTCGTGGTCGCGGAGGCGGAACGGCTGGGCGAACGCCTCCACTGGGTGGGCGGTGGGGTTCGCGACTATCTTCTCGGCCGCCCGAGCGACGACCTCGATCTCGTTCTGGAGGCCGCGCCGGAGAGGCTCTTGGTCGTGGGGACCGGGCTGGCGCGTCGCCTCGGGGGGCGTCTCGACGAGCACCTCGAGTTCCTCACCTGCCGCATCCTCGCGCCCGGACGCGGACGAGTGGATGTCGCCTGTTCACGCCGCGAGCGCTACCCGGTGCGAGGCGGCCTGCCCCTCGTCGAGGCGGCCGGTCTGACCGAAGATCTCGGCCGCCGGGACTTCACGATCAACGCCCTGGCGCTCGAGATCGCTCCGTATCTCTCGGGAGTCCCGATCGATCCACACGGCGGTCTGGACGACCTCGACGCCGGAGTGCTGCGCATCCTGTACCCGGGCTCGTTCGTCGACGATCCCACGCGCATCGTTCGGGGCGCGAGCTTCGAAGCGCGACTCGGATTCCGACTCGAGGCGGCCACCGAGATCGCGGCCCGGGAGGCGATCGCGGCCGGAGCGGTGGAGTCGGTCAGTGGAGCGCGCCTCTGGCGGACTCTCGACAAGGGGTTGGCGGGAGAGGGCGCGCCCGACTTCCTCCTGCGGCTCGCGGACCTCGGCCTCCTGGCCGGGCTGTCGCGGGCCCTCGGATTCGACCGGGCGGCGGCCGCAAGGCTGCGAAGCGCTCGCGAGCTTCTCGAGGAGGTGTCCGGTGGCCCGACGCCGGATTCTGGCGCGGCGCTCGCGCTCCCGCTCCTCGGGGCCGGACTTTCACCGGACGAGCGGCGGTGCTTGGCGGGCCGGCTCGACCTGCCGCGACGCGCCCGGGAGAGCCTCGTCCTGGGACTGGAGCGGAGCGAGGCGGCGGTCGCGTCCCTCGCCGGAGTGACGCGCCGGAGCGTGGCCCATCGAGCTCTCGCGGGCTTGGACCTTCCGGAGCTGGCGCTCGCCGGAGCGCTCCAGGCGGAGGCGGCGCGCTGGGTCCGGGAAGAGATCGCCGTGCTTCGTCCCTTCAAGCTGCAGATCGACGGGGAGGCCTTGAAGCGGGCCGGCGCGAAGGAGGGCCCGGAGCTGGGGGCGGCGCTGGATCGCACGCGCGCGGCGCGCCTCGACGGCGAGATCGAGGTCGACGAGGAGATGACCTACGCGCGCGATTTCCTGATCCGGAGGGGTGGTTGACGGTCTTCCCCTGGATGCCGCTGCTGCTCGCGCTCGCCGCCTGGCCCGCGGGAGCGGAGGATCCCCGGACGGTCGAGGTCTTGCGCCGCGACTGCGCCAGCACGCTCGGATCGAACGACGTCACGCTGTTCGCGAACGGAACGGTTCGTTGGCGGGAGACTCGCGAAGGAGCGCAGACGCTCGCGCTCGCCGAGCTCGATCCGGAACGGGTCGCGGGCTTCCTCGCCCGCCTGCGAGCGATCGACCTCCGCGAGACCGGTCCGGATCGCCGGGCGGTCGAGGGAGCGTGGGTGGATTGGTGCGAGATCGACCTGCGGATTTCGGATGGTCCCCCGTCGAGTTTTCGCTACGGAACCCTCGACACGCGAACGCTCGCCCTGGACGCGCTGGTTCGGATCGCGGACGAGCTCGCCGACCTCGCGCGGGCGGCGGGAATCTCGGGAGAGTTCCCGGCGGGCTACGATCCGAGGATCGGAGACCGTCTCGCCCGCGCGGACGGGGTCGAGTTCGACGTCGTCGGATTCACGTCGGACGGGCACGGAGTCGAGCTGCGGGGGCGAATCGATCCGCTCTCTCTCTACGTGCCCCGCACCGACGTGAGGCGCTACTTCGCGCGTCTCCTGGCGCGGGGCGGGGAACCATGAGGGCGAGCCCTGGCCTGCGAATCGCCGGCGGAACGCACCGCGGAAGGCGTCTCGCGGTGCCCCCCGCGACGCGCCCGACCGAGGCCAAGGTGCGCCAGGCGCTCTTTTCGATCTGGCTGGAAGAGGTCCGCGACTGCCGCTTTCTCGATCTCTTCGCGGGAAGCGGCGCGATGGGGCTCGAGGCTCTGAGCCGCGGGGCTCTGGAGGCGGTGCTGGTGGAGAGCGATCGTGCCGCGCTGGAGATCCTCCGCCGCAACGCCACGTCGCTCTTCCCCGGAGCGGCCCGCGTCCTCGGGAGGCCCGTGCTGCCGGCCCTGGAGTCGCTCGGAGCGGCAGGCGAACGCTTCGATCTCGTCTTCGCGGATCCACCCTACCGGCTGATCCTGGACGCTGAGGCTTTCACGCTGTGCGCCGCGATCCTCGACCCGCGGGGGCGTTTCGCGCTGGAGCACGCCGCGCGGGATCGGATCCCGGCGGAGACTCCTGGGTTGGTCTGCGTGGAGACTCGACGCTACGGCGAGTCGGCCCTCTCTTTCTTCGCTCCGGGGTGATCCTCACCAGGCCCAGTCGTGGCCACCCTCTCCGTTCTCGAAGAAGGCGTTGAGGGGGGCGCCGAACCACTTCTGGAGCACCACCCGGCCGGTGGCCGGTGTCTCGATTCGGATCTCGATCGTGTTGTCCCTGCGATCGCGGATGCGAAAGGCCCCGACACGATCGGCGGAGCCGTTGGGATTGAAGATCGGCCCCGGGTTCGGGTCGGCGCCGTCGTCCCAGCCGTCGATGGAATTGACGTCCTCTGGGGTGGCGTCCTGGGGACCCTGCAGGGCGATTCCGGACGAGAGACGCAACTGGCCACCGATCTGCCGGTCGGTGCCATCCGTATAGAGGCCGTCGAAATCCAGATCGACGAAGGCGAAGAAGGAACGCGTCGCCGCGTCGTAGTTGACCTCCGCCGGTGCGTTCAGCTTGATGGCCTCGAGCCGGGCCACTTGCATGAGAGTTGCGATCTCCCGGGCGTTCCCAGTGAGCTTGAGGCGGTTGAGCATCGAGAGGAACGCGGGAACTCCGATCAGGGCGAGGATCCCGAGCACGACGAGGGTCACGAGCATCTCGATGAGCGTGAATCCCGCCGTCCGGCTTCGATGGGTCGAGTCGCCCCGCATGGTGCCCTCCTTTCTCCGGTGGCGGGATTATAGCCCCGCGCCGGAATCCGGGCTGCGGAATGCCGGCGGAGGAGGTTCAGCGCGCGGGCTGGTCGTAGAAGGCGAGCTCCTCGAGGGGAACCCGCAAGTCGACGTTCTTGACACGACAGCCTGCCACGGCGGGGAGGACGACCGGCGCGAAGTTCAGCACCGCCCGTACACCCGCTTCCGCGAGCAGAGCGTAGCCCGCTCGGGCCGAGCTCGCGGGAACGGCGAGGATGGCCATGGTGGCGCTCGTCTCTCGCACGACCCGTGGCACCTCCTGCGGCGCGAAGACCGGGATCGGAGAGCTCGCCGAGCCGATCTTGGCCGGATCGCGATCGAAGCCGGCGACGACCTGGAAGCTGCCGCCGTTGAAGGCGGGGAACCGTGCGAGAGCGGTGCCGAGATTCCCCATGCCGTAGATGACGACGTTGTGCACGCGGTCGAGCTGCAACACGCGCGCGAGCTGCTGCTCGAGGCGGGGCACGTCATACCCGACTCCGCGGACGCCGAACTCGCCGAACTGGGCGAGGTCCTTGCGGACCTGGGCTGCGGAGAGGTTGCAGATCCGCGAGAGATGTTCGGAGGAGACTCGCGAGACGCCTTCGCCCGTGAGCTGCCGCAACGAGCGCAGATAGAGAGAAACGCGGTTGACCGTCAGATGAGAGACCGATCCCCGCGAGGCGTCGGCGAGACGCAGCTCCTGAGCTCGCGGGCTGCCGATGTCCTTCTCCGGCCGGGAGAGCCGCGCCCGGGTCCGGCTCAAGGCGCGCTGACTGCCTGCTGTATCCAGCCCAGGAACGGGCCGGGAAGCACGCCGAGCAGCAGGGTGGCGCCGGCGGCGACGACCGCTGCGAGACCACCGGCCCAATCGAGCGCCAGGCCCGAAGGCGCGGTCACCTCTTCGCGCATGTAGAGCATGTAGACGACGCGCAAGTAGAAGACGATGCCGATCAGGCTCGCGACGACGCCGGTCAGGGCGAGCGCCAGGTTCCCGTGCTGCACCGCGTGCAGAAAGACGAGGTACTTGCCGAGGAAGCCGAGAGTCGGGGGGATGCCCCCCAGGGAGAGCATGCAGATCGTCAGGCAGGCGGCGGCGACCGGGAAGCGGAAGCCCCAACCCGAGAGCGTGACGATCTGGTGGGGCTCACCCGGCTTGGCGTAGAGCATCGAAACGAGAACGAAGGCGCCTCCGTTCATGAGGGCATAGGAGAACAGGTAGACGAGGAGCGGGCGCCAGGATTCCGGACCGGGTGAGGCCAGGGGAATGAGGAGATAGCCCATGTGGGCGATGCCGGAGTAGGCCAGCATCCGCTTGATGTCCCGCTGCACGAGGGCGAAGAGATTCCCGGCGAGCATCGAGGCGACCGCGAGGAGCGAGACGAGGGCCCGCCAGTCTCCGGCCGTGGGGGCGCCCGAGGCGAGAGTCACCAGACGGGCGAGGACGACGGCACTCGCCACTTTGGGAGCGACGGACAGGAAGGCGACGAAGGGCGACGGTGCCCCCTGATAGACGTCGGGCGCCCAGGCGTGGAACGGCACGAGCCCGAGCTTGAATCCGAACCCGCAGACGAGCATGAGCAGCCCGAGCAGGACGAGGCCCGGAGACCCTGCCCCCTTGCCGAGGGACTCGGCGACCAAGGCGAGACGGGTGGATCCGGTCTCTCCGTAGACGAGCGCGGTGCCGTAGAGAATGAACGAGCTGACGAGCGCTCCCATGAGGAAGTACTTGATGGCGGCTTCCGCCGAGAGCGCTTCGCGCCGATGGTACGCGGCAAGTCCGTAGAGCCCGACGGAGAGCAGCTCGAGAGCGACGAAGATCGACAGCAGCTCGGTGCCGCGAACCAGCAGGAGCAGGCCCGCCGCGCACCAGAGCAGAAGCGCCGGATACTCGCCGGAGAGGAGTCGCTCCCGTGTCAGGTAGCCCTGGGCGGCGAGAAGTCCGAGGCCGGTCGCGAGGAGGATCGCCTGCGAGAACGCGCCCGTGATGCCGGAGGACTCGATCAGCCCCCCGAAGAAGGAGCCCGGCGGCTGAGCGGCGACTTGGCTCGCGGCGTAGACGACAGCGGCGAGCGAGAGCAGGAGGAAGGAGCGCCGCAGGCGCGGCGTGAAGGCCTCGAGCAGCAGCACGAGCGAGCCGGCGGCCGTCAGGACGATCTCGGGCCGGAGCGCGGCCCAGCTCGCGGAGGTTCCGATCAGGAGCTCGTTCATTTCGTGCCCCGAAGCTCGAAGGCGTGACCGCCGGCGACGAAGGTCGCGAGGCTTTCGGCACCGCCGGGGTTGAGTCGGAGGCGCTCCGGTGGCGCCTCCAGGGATCGTGCTCGATAGGTCTCGAGGACCGCCGCGAGGGCCGGCCGGCTGGGCTCCAGGAAGGGCTTCGGAGCGACGCCGATCCAGAGCATGAAGACGCAGAGAGGGAGCAGTGCCATGACCTCGCGGAAGTCGAGATCCTTGAGGCTACGGTTCTCGTCCTTGGTGATCGGTCCCCAGATCGTCTCCTGCAGCATCTTCATCAGGTAGACCGCGGCCCAGACGACGCCGAAGGCCGCCGCGGCCGTCTGCCAGCGGAGCCCGCCGCGGTACGAGCCCACCAGAACGAGGAACTCGCCGACGAATCCGTTGAGCGCCGGCAAGCCCACCGAGGCGAGGGTCGCGAAGACCAGGAAGAAGGCGAAGCGTGGAATGACCTTGGCGAGTCCGCCGAACTCCTCGAACTTCTTGGTGTGGCGGCGATCGTAGAGCATGCCGACGAGCAAGAACAGGGCGCCGGTCGAAAGGCCATGATTGACCATCTGGATCAACGCCCCCTGCCAAGCCAACAGATCGAAGGCGAAGAGGCCCAGCATCACGAAACCGAGGTGAGCGATGGAGGAGTAGGCGACCAGCTTCTTCATGTCGAGCTGCGCCCAGGCGACCAGGGCTCCGTAGAGGATTCCCACCAGGGCGAGGCCCACCAGCCAGGGGGCGAATTGGCGGCTGGCCTGCGGGAAGAAGGGGAGCGCGAAGCGGAGGAATCCGTAAGTCCCGAGCTTGAGGAGAATGCCTGCCAGGATGACCGAGCCGCCGGTCGGCGCCTCGACGTGGGCGTCCGGAAGCCAGGTATGGAGCGGGAACATCGGCACCTTGATCGCGAAAGCGAGCGCGAAGGCGGCGAAGAGCCAGACCTGCTGGTGCATCGGGAAGTCGAGCCTCAGCAGGTCCTCGTAGCGGAAGCTCCAGATCCCTGCGACCTGGGCGTGGGACCAGGCCATCCAGAGGATGGCGAGCAACATGAAGAGGCTTCCGGCCATCGTGAAGAGGAAGAACTTCACGGCCGCGTAGACCCGGCGCTCGCCGCCCCAGATGCCGATGATGAGGTACATGGGGATCAGCATCAGCTCCCAGAAGACGTAGAAGACGAAGAGATCGAGGGCGACGAGCGCGCCCAGGATCCCCGTCGTCAGCAGGAGCATGGAGAAGGCGTAGCCGAGCCAGTGCTTGTGAATTCCCTTCCAGGATCCGAGGAAGACGACTGGGAGCAGCAGGCCGGTGAGCAGCACCAGCGGCAGCGCGATGCCGTCCATTCCGACCTCGTATCCGATCCGCAGCGACGGCAGATCGATCCAGGAGAGGACCGGGTCGCGAGCCAGGAACGCCGATCCGCTCACTCGCGCCGTGACGAAGACGGCCATCAAGGCGAGCTCGATGAGCGAAGCGACGAGAGCGTAGACCTTGATCACGGTCTCGCTCGCGCGGGCGAACAGGAGCAATCCGAGGGCGGCGACGGTGGGGAAGAAGACCAGCCGTGTGATGGTGTCGCCGACGAGCAGTTCGAGGAATCCTGGCTGCATCAGAGGATCATCCACCAGAAGAGAATGAGCACTCCCGCGAAGAAGTAGAGCGCGTACTGACGGACGTTCCCCGTGGTCGAGAAGCGGCCGAGGTCGCCGATCAGCTCGGTCACGAACGCGCCGACGTGCAAGCCGCCGTCGATGAAGATCGAGTCGATGACCTTCCAACAGAAGCGCGCGAGACGGGCCGCGGGCTTCACCACCAGGCGGTCGTAGATCTCGTCCACGTAGTACTTGTTGGCGAGGAGTCGCTGGAGTGACGGCGACCGGCGCGCGAACGCCTCGTCCGCGCTGGTGCCTCGGTTGCCACCGTAGCGGCGCCACGCGAGGAAGAGACCGAGCGCCGCCGCGGCAACCGAGCCTCCGACGAGGGCGAGCTCTAGACCGAGCTCATGGTGTCCGGCGTGCGCCTCGTGTCCCGGGATCTCGACCACGACGCGCGACACGAAATCTCCGAACCAGTCGAAGTGCGTGAACGGGATCTTCCCCGCGTAGCCGGCGAAGACCGCTCCGACGGCGAGCACGGCGAGTGGCAGGATCATGACGGCTGGCGATTCGTGGAGGTGATGCTCCTGCTCGTGGGTGCCGCGGAACTCGCCGAAGAACGTGAGGCTCACGAGCCGCCACATGTAGAAGGCCGTGAGCCCGGCGGTGACGAGTCCGATCGCCCAGAGGACGGGGGAGAACTCGAAGGCCGCGCCGAGGATCGCGTCCTTGCTGAAGAAGCCGGACAGGAAGGGCACGCCGGCGATCGCGAGCGTTCCCGCCAGGAACGTACGATAGGTCCAAGGCAGCTTGCGGCCGAGCCCGCCCATCTTCTGGATGTTCTGCTCCCCACCCATGGCGTGGATGACCGAGCCCGATCCGAGGAAGAGCAGGGCCTTGAAGAACGCGTGGGTCGTGAGGTGGAAGACCGCCGTCGCGTACGCGCCGACCCCCGCGGCCAGGAACATGTAGCCGAGTTGAGAGACGGTGGAGTAGGCGAGGACCTTCTTGATGTCGTTCTGCGCCAGGCCGATGGTGGCGGCGAAGATCGCGGTGACGGCTCCGACCGTGGCGACGAACGTCGAGACACCCGGCGCCAACTGGTAGACGAGGTTGGTCCGTGCCACCATGTAGACGCCGGCGGTGACCATGGTCGCCGCGTGGATGAGCGCGGAGACGGGCGTCGGGCCGGCCATCGCGTCGGGCAACCAGACGTAGAGCGGGATCTGAGCGCTCTTACCCATGGCGCCGACGAACAAGCAGAGCGCGACGAAGCCGGCGAGCGAGAGCCCCAAGGCGTAAGGAGCCTTTGCGAGATCGAGGTTCGCGAGGATGGAGTGCTCGAGCTCCCGGAAGTTGAGCGTGCCGAAGTTCGCGAACAGGGCGAACAGGCCGACGAGGAATGCGAAGTCGCCGATCCGGTTCACGATGAAGGCCTTGCGCCCGGCGTAGGGCGGGAATTCCTGGTCGTAGTAGAAGCCGATGAGCAGGTAGGAGCAGAGTCCGACGCCTTCCCACCCTACGAACATGACCAGGTAGTTGTTGCCGAGCACCAGCAGGAGCATCGCCCCCATGAAGAGGTTGAGGTAGGCGAAGTAGCGCCGGTAGCCCGCTTCGTGCCCCATGTACCCCACGGAGTAGACGTGGATCCAGAAACCGACGAAGGTGACCACGAAGAGCATCGCCGACGAGAGCGGATCGAGCAGGAACGCGACGTCGAGCTTGAGGTCGCCGACGCTCCACGCGTAGAGCACCTGCTCGTACGGAGAGTGCGCACCGTGCGCGATGTACTGCCAGAGGCAGGCGAGCGCGATGAGCAGCGAGAGGCCCGGCATGCCGATCGCGATCGCCGTGACCAGGGGCTTCTGGCGGTCGCGGACGGCGATGCCGTTGAGGGCGGCGCCGGCGAAGGGAAGCAGGGGGACGAGCCAGAGATAGTCGAGAGCGTTCATCGGGCTACCAGCGCATCAGATTGAGGCGGTTGACGTCGATCGTGTGACGCAGGCGGAAGATGGCGATGAAGAGCGCGAGGCCGACGGCGGCCTCCGCGGCCGCGACGGCGAGCGCGAAGAAGACGACCATCTGGCCGGCGAGATCGCCGAGGAGGCGTGAGTAAGCGACCAGCGTCAGGTTCGCCGCATTCAGCATGAGCTCGATGGAGAGGAAGATCGCGATGCCGCTGCGCCGCGTGAGGGCCCCGAACGCTCCGATCGAGAAGAGCGCGGCGGCGAGGAT
Source organism: uncultured Thermoanaerobaculia bacterium (assembly GCA_964476605.1). GTDB lineage: Bacteria > Acidobacteriota > Thermoanaerobaculia > Multivoradales > JAGPDF01 > JAGPDF01. The sequence continues at coordinate 60,968 of CAYZBH010000012.1, forward strand.
CAGGTACCAGACGATGGGGATCGCCGTCATCGGACCTCCTCGGAAGAGCCGGGCTCCGGCCGCTTGGCCACCCAGCTCGCGGCCACGACGGCGACGAGCAGGAGGAGGCCGATCACCTCGAAGGGGAGGAGATACGTGCCGAAGAGCTCTCTCGCGACGGAGCGGATGCCGAAGAGCTCGGTGTCCAGGGCCGGCGGAGTCGTTTCGGAATGGGCGGCCCAGAACAGGCGGACCACCGCTCCCGCCAGCACGACCGCGGCGATCCCTGCGCCCGCGGTGACGAAGCTCAACTTGCCGTGGGACGCGCGCTCGCGTTGAACGTTCAGCAGCATGATCACGAACAGGAAGAGGACCAGGATCGCGCCCGTGTAGAGCAGGATCTGGAGCGCGGCCAGGAAGGGCGAGCCGAGCATGACGAAGAGCCCGGCGGTCGCGACCAACGTCACCACCAGGCTCATGGTCGCGTAGACGGGATTCCGGTTGAAGACGACGACGCACGCCGAGATCAGCGCGGCACCCGCGAGCAGGATGAAGAAGGCGAGCTCCATCCTAGAACCTCCCCGAGATCGCCGCGGCGGCGACCACGATCAGATTGAGAAGAGCGAGCGGCATCAGGATTTTCCAACCCAGCCGCATCAACTGGTCGTAACGAAAGCGCGGGAACGTCCAGCGCACCCAGATGTAGAAGAACATCATCAGGCCCGACTTGGCGACCAGCGTCGCGAATCCCAAGAGGCCGGTCCAGATGCCCGCGGACATGAAGCCGGGGGAGATCGCGAGGCCCGCCAGTCCGGCACCCGCTGCGGCGAGGTCGACGCCGGGGATCGACCAGCCACCGAAGTAGAGGGTCGCGCAGAGCACGGAGAGAACGGCCATCGACTGGTACTCGCCCATGTAGAAGAGCGCCAATCGGAGCCCCCCGTACTCCGTGTGGTACCCCGCCACCAGCTCCGACTCGGCCTCGGGGAGGTCGAAAGGCGTGCGGTTCGTCTCGGCGAACGCGGAGACCAGGAAGACGAGGAAACCGAGAGGTTGCAGGAAGACGTTCCAGGCCGGCAGGACGCCCAAGACGTGGCGGGAGATCTGGTGATCGACGACCTCCGAGAGGTTCAGGGAGCCGGCCGGGATGAGGGTCGCCACGACGGAGAGGGTGAGCGCGAGCTCGTAGCTGATCATCTGCGCCGAAGCGCGGATAGAACCGATCAGCGACCACTTGTTGTTGGAGCTGTAGCCTGCGAGCACCAGCCCGTAGACTCCGAGGCTGGCCAAGGCCAAGAAGAGGAGCATGCCGTTGTCGGAATCGACGACGGAGAGCGGGATGCGGTGTCCGGCGACCTCGATGGGCGGACCGATCGGGATCACCACGTAGGTGATCATCGAGGCCACGAATCCGATGGTCGGCGCGAGAAGGTAGAGCCCCTTGTCGGCGGCCGAGGGATTCAGGTCCTCCTTGAAGATGAACTTCAGAACGTCGGCGATCGCCTGGAAGAGCCCGAGCGGCCCGAGCCGATTGGGACCCAGGCGATCCTGCATGAGCGCCGGGGCCCGGCGCTCGAGCCAGAGCATGACGATCGTCACGTTGATGAGCGCGAACGTCCAGAGGCCCATGAGGACCGCGGTGGCGAGGATGGGAGTCGGCATCGCGAGCGCTCCTAGGCCTCGGCGCCGGAACGGACGGCGCCCGACCGGGCGAGCGCCTGGCCGATTCCGGGAATCGACGGATAGCGCAAGCCGGCGAACTCGGGCTGCTCCTCGGTGAGCAGGTCGAAAGCGGTCGCCGGAGTGATCGACGCCCATTGACCGTCGAAGCGCGAGAGCAGGTCGGCGAGGATCTCGAGCCCCGGGCGGACCTGGGCGGGCGGGGGGAAAGCGCGTTCGAGCCGCTGCAGCCGCCAGTTCACGTTCACGAAGGTCCCTTCGCTCTCCGCCGCGGTCGCGGCGGGGAGGACCACGTCGGCCACCTGAGCGAGCGGCGTGTCAGCCCAGCCCATGACGACGAGGAAGGCCGCTTCTCGCAACCGCTCCACGACCCTCGGATCGTGCGCGGCCTTGCCGAAGGCGCTGTCGGCCACGAAGAGAAAGGCGCAGCGGGAGGCGGCGCCGTCGAGGAGCAGAGCCTGCGCGTCGATCGCGCCCTCCTCGGCGACCAGGCCCGCGAGCTCGGCGCCGCGCCGGTTGGGCGCTGCGTCGTGGCCCGTGACGCCACCCGCCGGATTCGGAATGTTCCTTGCCGGGCCGCTGTCCACCCAGATCGAACGGTGCGGAGTCTGGACGAGGGCGGCCAGCTTCGCGAGCAGGAAGGCCTCCTCGGTCGTGAGGTTTCCCGAGCCCAGAATGGCCACGATCGACTCGTTTCGCCGCCCCCGGAGAGACGAGGCGACGGCGTCGAGCGCTTCCTTCCAGCTCGCCGGTTGCGGCGCGCCCTGGCGCCGGATCGAGGGTGCCGTCAGGCGCCTCTGGTCCCGGTGACGCTCGTAGGTGCCGCGCCCGTAGTCGCAGAGCCAGAAGTCGTTGACCTCCGGGTTGGCGCGCGGCTTCAGACGCTTGATGGCGCCGCGCCGGTGTTCGATCGTGATGTTGCATCCGGCGTCGCAGCCGGTGCAGATCGAGGGGCGACGCTCGAGATTCCAGACGCGTTCCGTGAAACGGAATTGGGTCGAAGTGAGCGCGCCGACCGGGCAGATGTCGACGACATTGCCGGCCAGCGGATTGTCCAAGGGTTTGCCCGGAAAGGTCCCGATCTCGGCGTGCGAGCCGCGCTCGAAGAAGGCGAGCTCGCCGGTCTTCGAGATCTCGTGCGTGAACCGGATGCACCGCGTGCACTGGATGCAACGGTTCATGTTGAGCAGCACCGAAGGCCCGAGCGGGATGCGCTCTTTCTCGGGGTAGGTTCGCTTCTCCTCGAAGCGGAAGCGCGAGAACGCCTGGCCGTGCTCGAAGGAGTAGTCCTGCAGGCCGCACTCTCCGGCCTGGTCGCAGATCGGACAATCCAGCGGGTGGTTGATGAGCAGGAACTCCATGATCGCGCGCTGCGCCTCCACGGCGGTGGGGGAGGCGGTCTTCACGACCATGCCGTCCTTCATCACCTGCGTCGAGCAAGCGGCCTGGAGCTTCGGCATCCCTTCGATCTCGACCATGCACATGCGGCACTGGCCGACGACCGAGAGCCTGGGGTGATAGCAGTAGTGGGGAATGTGAACGCCGACCTTGAGCCCCGCCTCGATCAGATTGGTGCCGGCGGGGACCTCCACGGTTCGGCCATCGATGACGACTTTGGGCATCAGGCGGCGGCTCCGAGGTCGAAGAAACGGACGCGGGGCAGGGGGTAGCGCGAGGCGCGCAGGTTGTCGCGAATCTCGTCGGAGAACTTGGCGACCAGGGAGCGTACCGGCCCTTGCGCGGCGTCGCCGAGAGCGCAGAGCGAGATCCCGCCGACGTTCGGGACGATGCTCGCGAGCAGGTCGAGGTCAGCCTCGCTGCCCCTCCCGCTCTCGATCCGCTCGAGCACGAGACGCATCCAGTTCGTGCCCTCCCGGCAGGGAGTGCATTGCCCGCAGGACTCGTGCGCGAAGAACTCCGCGAGCCGGAGCGTGGCCCTGACGAGACAGGTCGTCTCGTCCATCACGATCACGGCCGCGGAGCCGAGCATGCTGCCCGCCTTGGCCAGCGTGTCGAAGTCCATGGCGAGGCCCGACTCGCCGGCTGTCATCATCGGCGCCGAGGCACCGCCGGGGATCCAGGCCTTGAGGGCCCGGCCCTTGTACATTCCGCCGCAGCTCGCGAGCAGCTCGTCGAACGTGATGCCGATCGGATGCTCGTAGGTCCCCGGGCGTTCGACGTGCCCGGAGACCGCGTAGAGCTTGGGTCCCGTGTTGCGCTCGTTGGTTCCGATCGACTTGAACCACTCGGCGCCGCGCCCGATGATGTGGGTGACGCAGCAGAGAGTCTCCACGTTGTTGATCACCGTCGGACAGCCGAAAGCGCCCACCACGGCGGGGAACGGGGGCTTGACGCGAGGCTGCCCGCGCTTGCCCTCGAGCGACTCCAGGAGCCCGGTCTCCTCGCCGCAGATGTAGGCGCCGGCACCGCGGTGCACGTGGATGTCGTGCCGGAAACCGCTGCCGAGAACGCTCTCTCCGAGCACTCCTCGGTCGTAGGCGTCGCGGATCGCGTCCTCGAGCACCCGGGCCGCGAACGTGTACTCGCCGCGGATGTAGATGTAGGTGGTGTTGGCGCCCACCGCCCAGCCGGCGATGACGCACCCCTCGAGCAGCTGATGCGGATCCTTCTCCATCAGCAGGCGATCCTTGAAGGTGCCGGGCTCGGATTCGTCGGCGTTGCAGACGATGTACTTCGGTTTGTCGTTCGCGCGCGGCACGAAGCTCCACTTCATGCCGCAGGGAAAACCGGCACCGCCTCGCCCGCGCAGGCCCGAGCGCTTGACCTCCTCGGTGACCTCCTCGGGCTGCATCTTCAGCGCCTTCGCGAGGGCGTCGTAGCCACCGCTCTCGCGGTAGCCGCGGACGGTCAGCGCTTCCGGTCGACCGATGTTGCGGGTCAGGACACGCTCGAAGGCCATGCTCACTCCAGGTCGCGGACGATGCGCCGCGCGCGTTCCGGGGTCAGATTCTCGTGAAAGTCGTCGTCCACCATCATCATCGGCGCCGTGTCGCAGGAGCCGAGGCACTCGAAGTGGACGTAGGAGCAGCGGCCGTCGCCGGTCACCTCGTCCTCGCCCACGCCGAGCTCCTCGCCGAGTGCCGCCAGGATCTCCTCGCCGCCCCGCAGCTGGCAGGACAAGTTGGTGCAGACGCGGACGCGATGCCTGCCGACCGGGCGCTCGTGGTACATGTCGTAGAAGGAGACCACGCCCGCGACCTTCGCGACCGGAACCTCGAGCAGCTCGGCGACCGCCTCGAGGGCGGGCTCCGGGAGCCACCCTCCGCAGACGCGCTGCGCCACGTGCAGGGCCGGCAGCATCAGAGCTTCGAGCGTGGGGTAGCGAGAGCGCAGAGACAGGATCTCGTCGATGGCGGCCTGCGGCAGGGCCGTCAATGCCGTCGGCTTCGCTTCGCTCATGAGCCGGCGATCTCCTTGGCGAATCGACCCGGGCGGGTCACGATCTCGAGCCCGCCCTTCTTCCAGACGTAGGCGAGTCCCACGACGATGAGGCCCACGAAAGCCATCACCGCCCAGAACAGAGGCCACCCGCCGGCGCGCAGCACGGTGACCCAGGGATAGAGAAACGCGGCTTCGACGTCGAAGACGACGAAGTCGATGGCGATGAGGAAGAAGGCGATCGAGAGGCGCTTTCGCGAGCGGTCGAGAAGCGGGAGGCCCGACTCGTAGGTCGACTGCTTGATGCGGCCGCCGGTGCGTTTGCCGGCGAACCACGAAAGTGCCAGGAGAACGGCCGCCAGAGCGAAGGCGACCAGGATGGCGACGAGGACCGGCGCGTACGTTTGCGGCACTCGTGAAGACTCTCACATGGCCCCGTTGGAGGACAAGGGGGCGGGGCGTTTTTGGGCTGTGCTATAAGGCGCTGTCCCGTGTCCCGTCCCGACCTCGCAGCCGTCATTCCGGCCTACGATTGCGCGGCCACGATCGGTCCCGTCGTCACGGGCTCGCTCCGGCACCTCGGGTGGGTGGTGGTGGTCGACGACGGGAGCCGGGACGGCACCGCCGCGCGCGCCACGGAAGCAGGTGCCACCGTGCGTTCGCTGCCGCGCAACGCGGGCAAGGGGGCGGCCTTGCGGGCTGGAATCGGCCTCGCGCTCGAGCTCGGGGTGGAGAGCGTGGTGCTGCTCGACGGCGACGGGCAGCACGACCCCGACGATCTCCCCGCGCTCCTCACAGCCTGGGATCTGGGGCGGTGCGACCTCCTGGTCGGGACCCGACTCCAGGACGCGAGCCGCATCCCGCGCAGCCGGTTCTGGACCAACTACATCGGGACGCGCATCCTGACCTGGATGACCGGCTACGAGCTCCAAGACTCGCAGTCCGGCTACCGGATTCTCTCGGCCGGGCTGCTCCGGAAGTTGTCCCTGCGTTCCGACGACTACGCGATCGAATCCGAGATGCTGATCAAGGCTGGACGATTGGGTGCCCGGCTCGGGCACGCGCCGGTCCGGACCATCTACGGAGGCGAGATCAGCCACTTCCGGCCGCTGCGCGACACGGTGCGCATCGCGCTCGCCGCCATTCGTTTCAAGGTCGATGACTGAGCCCGCACGCGAAGCGATTCCGGGGCCCTTCGCTCCCGCCCTCACGGTCGACGTGGAGGAGTGGTACCACACCTGTTGGATCCCGGAGCTCAACCTCCCGGAGCTCCGCGCGCACTTCCTTCCCGAGCTCGACCGCCTCTTGCCGTTGCTCGCCGACGAGCTCGAGACGTGCGGCGCCCGGGCGACGTTCTTCGTGCTCGGGGAGGTCGCGTCGCCGCTCTCCGGGCGCTTGCGGGAGCTCGCTCGATGCGGTCACGAGATCGCTTGCCACGGCTTTCATCACCGGCGTGCCAACGAGCTCTCCTTGAGCGCCTACGCCGAGGAGCTGCGCCGTGGCAAGAGCCTTCTCGAAGACCTCGTGGGCGCCGAGGTGATCGGATATCGGGCCCCTGAATGGTCGCTGCGTCGCGCGTCGAATCCACGCCTGCGCCTGGTGGCCGAGGCGGGCTTCGCGTTCGACAGCTCGCTCATGCCGGCGCTGGGAGCCGGGAGCTCGGGAAATCCGCTCTTGCCGGTCCGCTGGCGCTGGCACGATGGGCTGGCCCTGACGGAGGTGCCGCCGTTGACTTGGGGGAGAGGGCTCAGGCTCCCGGCGGGAGGTTGGTGTGGGCGCGCAGCCTCGCCGCGGTGGATCCTCGCGGCGGCGCGGGCGCGGCTCCGTGAGGGTGGGCTCCCGGCGCTGGTCGTGCATCCCTGGGAGCTGGTGGACCGTCCGGTTCCTGGCTTGATGACCGGTTTGGCGCGCTTCTTCCACGAGGCTTCGAGGACGGGCTTCCTCGAGCGCTTTCGCGTGACGCTGGCGGGACTACCGTGGCGGACGGTCCGGGAGGCCGTCGAGGGCTCCGCGAGCGCCGCGCCGGGGCGGGGGGGCACGAGAGAGCTCGCAGGCGTCCGCGGCAAGGGGGTGGCATGAGCGCGAATCCGGACGTGGGCTCGGAAGCTCGAGTGGCATTGATCACGGGGGCGAGCTCGGGAATCGGGGCGGCCACGGCGCGCCGCCTGGCCGCTGCGGGTCATCGTGTCGCGGTGACCTACCTTCACCAGCGGGACGCCGCGGAGCAACTCGCGGCGGAGTTGGGAGGGCGGGTCTACCCGATCGATCTCGGCGATCGGGCGGCGATTCCGGAGCTCGTCGGGGCGGTGCGGCGGGATCTCGGCGAGGTCGGCATCCTCGTGCTCAACGCCGGGTCGACCCGGGACGCGCTCCTTCCGTTCGTGAGCGACGACGACTGGGACGAGCTGCTCGAGATCAACCTGAGCTCGGCCTTCCGGCTGACGAAAGCAACCATCAAGGGAATGCTCGCTCGCCGCTGGGGACGCATCGTGGCGGTTTCGAGCGCGAGCGGCGTCGCCGGCCAGCGCGGGCAGACGCACTACGGAGCGGCGAAAGGCGGACTGATCGCCTTCGTCAAGTCCCTGGCGCGCGAGGTCGCGACCTACGGCGTGACGGTCAACGCGGTCGCTCCCGGCTTCATCGCCACCGACCTGCTGGCCCGCATGCCGGAGAAGAAGCTCGCCGAGGCCCTCGGCGACGTGCCGGTCGGACGGGTGGGGCGCCCGGAGGAAGTGGCCGCGGCCATCGCCTTCCTCGCTTCGCCGGACGCTTCGTACGTGACCGGACAGGTGCTGCGCGTCGACGGCGGGCTCCTGACCGCCTGAAGGCGGTGCGGCGTGCGTGCTACGATGTCGAGAGTCAACGACTTCGCGGGTATGTGATGAAAGACCGCATCAAGAAACTCATCGTCGAACGGCTGAAGCTCGAGCGCGCGCCCGAGAGCATCGGCGACAGTGAACCGCTTTTCGGGCCCGAAGGCCTCGGTCTCGACTCGATCGACGCGCTCGAGCTGGTGCTGGGGCTCGAGCAGGAATTCGGGGTCTCGGTGGACGATCAGCAGGTCGGAGCGCAGGTTCTGGCCACGGTCGATCAGATCGCCGAGTTCGTCTCCGCCCGGCAGGCGGCTCCTTCGCCCAGGTAGTCATGGCGCTGCCGCACCGGTTTCCCTTCCGGTGGCTGGATCGGGAGACGGGCGATGTCGCCTCGGCGCTGATCTCGGCGAACGGCTACTGGACCCGTGACGGCGGCGGCCTGCCGCTTCCTTTCTGCGCCGAGTTGCTCGCTCAAGGTGCCGCCATCCTCCTGCGCCGGCCCGGGGGGGAGGAGGCGGCGCGATCGATGCGCCTCGCTTCCATCGAACGGCTCACGGCGTCGTCGCTTCCGGAGGCCGGAGACGTTATCGAGGTCCGAATGGGAGAGGCCAGGGCTTTCGGTGGCTTGACCAGGATCTCCGGGACGCTCTCGCGTCGGGGTGAGCCGATCGCCGAAGGGGTGCTGGTCCTCGTCTAGTGTGAGTTGGTGCGAAAGGGGGGACTCGAACCCCCACGGCCTTGCGACCACAAGCTCCTGAG
>CAYZBH010000013.1:0-24726 GCA_964476605.1 uncultured Thermoanaerobaculia bacterium
GGAGGTTGATCAGGTGCGAGAGGCCGAGCACGTAAGCGGCGATCTCGTCGTGCCGGTCGAGCGAGAGCGGCACCAGCGTCGCCGCGGTCTCGCGGAAGAGCCCGGCGACGTGCCCGGTGGCCTCCGGATCACCGCAGTCGCACAGACAGATCACCCGGTCGGACAGGGTCCGCGCGCCAGGGCCGAACATCGGGTGGATGCTGGTCACCCGCGCACCCGCCGCGCGCGCGCGGGTGAAATCCGCGGCGAGGTGCCCCTTGAGGCTCGCGATGTCGCAGATGGTGCCCTTGAATCCGGTCGCGACCACCGCGCCGAGCGCCTCGGCGACGCTCTCGAGAGGCACCGCGAGCAGGACTAGGGTCGCGTCCGCGAGCCCCGCCGCGAGCGACGCGACGCTCGCGAACTCACCGTCGTCGGGAGAGCGGTCGTAGAGACGGACGCGATGCCCCTGACTGTCGAAGAAGCGCGCGAACCAGCGCCCCATGCGGCCGCGACCGCCGACCACGAGGATGGTCTCCGCCGCGCCCGAGTACGCGGCATGACGGTCGTGCTCCTGCACCCGGCAGGCCTCGTCGACCAGGCTGCGCATGAGCGCGCGCGCCAGCTCCGGCGCGAGGCCCAGGTCCGCCGCCGCCGCGTCGGCCCGCTCGAGCACCCGCTTCTCCACCTCGAAATCTCGCAACGGCGTTCCGGTGGCGAGCTTCTCGCGACCGATCTCCCGGGCGAGCTCCATGCGCTCGGCGATCAGCCCGAGGAGCGCGGCGTCGAGGTTGCGGATGCGGCGTCGCAAGTGGTCCAGCCGTTCGTCGCTCATGCCGTGCCCCTCCTCACCTCCGCCATCGGTCCCTTCTCCCACTCGCGGCCGAAGGCGCGCCGCAGCTCCTCGAGATCCACGTCCCGGAGCTTCCCCGGCGCGAGAGCACCGAGATCTAGGCCGCCGAAAGCGACGCGCTTCAAGCGCGTCACCTCGTGACCGCAGGCGGCGCAGAGCCGGCGCACCATGCGATGACGCCCCTCGTCGACGACGATCGTCAGATGGCTCTCCCGCCCCGACGCCTTGCGGATCTCGACCCGCTCCGCCCGCAGGCTCTCCCCTCGCTCGACCACGCCGCGACGCATCCGTGCGGCGGCCTCCGCATCCACGCGGCCACGTACCGTCGCGACGTAGGTGCGCGGCACGCGGTTCCCGGGATCGGTCAGCCAGTCCGCGAGGCGCGAGTCGTTGGTGAGGAGCAGGAGTCCCGACGTCGCCCAGTCCAGCCGACCGACGGGCATCAGATGCGCACTCCCCGCGACGCAATCGAGGACGGTCGCCCGGCCCTCCGGGTCCGACCGCGTCGTCACCACGCCGCGCGGCTTGTGAAGCAGCACGCAACGGAAAGCGGGCGGCTCCAGGCGCACGCCGTCGAGCTCGGCCTCGAGCGTCTCGGGCACGACCGGCGCACGCGGATCCGTCGCGACGCGCCCCGCCACGCGCAGGCGCCCCTCGTGAATCGCGTGGCGCGCGACGCTACGCGACATCAATCCGAGCTTCGAGAGCGCCCGCTCGAGGCTCACCTTCCCTGGACCACGCCTTCGCATGTTGCCGGGATCCTAGTCGAACAGGATAGGATCGGCCTCGCACCGCAGCTTCCTTCCCGGAGTCCCTCATGACCGATACCTTGCCCACGTCTCCCGCCCAGAGCTCGGCCGATCTCATCGCCCTCGAGGACCGCTTCGGGGCGCACAACTACCACCCGCTCGACGTCGTCATCACGCGCGGCGAGGGCCCGTGGGTCTGGGACGTCGAGGGGAATCGCTACCTCGATTTCCTGGCCGCCTACTCGGCCGTCAACCAGGGGCACTGCCATCCGCGCCTCATCCGGGTGATCGCCGAACAGTCGCAGCGCCTCACCCTCTGCTCGCGCGCCTTCCGCAACGACCAGCTCGGGCGCCTCTGCGAGGAGATCTGCAGGCTCTCCGGCTATCAGCGCTTCCTGCCGATGAACAGCGGCGCCGAAGGGGTCGAGACCGCGATCAAGCTGACCCGCAAGTGGGGGCAGACGGTCCGCGGCGTGCCCGACACCGAGAGCGAGATCCTCGTCTTCGCGAACAACTTCCACGGCCGGACGACGACCATCGTCGGCTTCTCCTCCGAGGAGCAGTACCGCGCCGGCTTCGGCCCGTTCGCGAGCGGCTTCCGCATGCTCCCGTACGGCGACGCGGACGCGGTGGAGGCGGCGATGACGTCTCGCACGATCGCCGTCCTGGTCGAGCCGATCCAGGGCGAGGGGGGAATCATCATCCCGCCCGCCGACTATCTGCCGCGCCTCCGGGAGATCACCTCGCGCCACGAGGCCCTCCTGGTGGTCGACGAGATCCAATCCGGCCTCGGCCGCACCGGCGCGCTCTTCGCCTTCCAGCACGCCAGCGTGCGCCCGGACGCGGTGATCGTCGGCAAGGCGCTCTCGGGCGGCTTCTATCCCGTCTCTGGCGTGCTCGCGGACGACGCGATCATGGAGGTCTTCAAGCCTGGCGACCACGGCTCGACCTTCGGCGGCAATCCCCTCGGCGCGGCGGTGGCGCGCGAGGCCCTCAAGGTGCTGGTCGAAGAGGGGATGGTCGAGAATTCGGCGCGCCTCGGCGCCTACGCGCTCGAGCGCCTGCGGGCGATCGACTCCCCGCACGTCAAGGAAGTGCGCGGCAAGGGGCTCTGGATCGGCGTCGAGCTCCACCCCGAAGCCGGCGGCGCGCGCCGCTTCTGCGAGGCGCTCGCGGCGGAGGGGATCCTCTGCAAGGAGACCCACACGCATGTGATCCGCTTCTCGCCGCCGCTCGTCATTGCACCGCAGGAGCTCGACTGGGCGCTCGAGAAGTTCGAAAAGGTCCTGCGGCTTCCATGAGGCGCTCGAAGGCCTCGGGCTCGAGCGGCTGACTGAACAGGAATCCCTGCATCTTGTCGCAGTAGAGCATCTCGAGGATGGCCATCTGCTCCTCCTCCTCCACGCCCTCGGCGACCACCTCCATGCCGAGGCCGTGCGCGAGCTGGATGACGGCGCCGACGATCTTGGAGTCTTCTCGCCGTCTTCCCAGCTCCCGGATGAAGGAAGAGTCGAGCTTCACCGTGTCGATGGGAAGCTCGCGCAGGTAGCTGAGCGACGAGTAGCCGATCCCGAAATCGTCCACGGCGACCCGTGCGCCGCGGCGGCGGAGCTCGTTGAGGAGCGAAACCGGTCCGCCCGCGTGCAGAAGGGCCATGGTCTCCGTGATCTCGAGCTCGAGCGCCCGCGCCGGCAGCTCGGCCTCGGCCAGCACCTCGTCGATCTTCTTGATCAGGCGCGGGTTCTCGAAGGCCCGGGCGGTCAAATTGACCGCGACCCGGAGGTCCATGCCGAAGCGCCGGCGCCAGGTCTGCACCTGGCGTGACGCTTTGCCCAGCACCCAGAAGCTCAGGGCGTCCGAGATGCCGGCTCCCTCCGCGACGGAGAGGAACTGCGCCGGCTGCAGGAGGCCGCGCTCCGGGTGATTCCAGCGCACGAGAGCCTCGACGCCGACGATCTCGCCGCTCCCCGCCTGGACGATCGGCTGGTAGTGCAGGACCAGCTGCTCCTCCTGGATGCCGATCCGGAGCGCCGTCTCGATCACGAAACGCTCCCGGCTCTGGTCCGACATCTCGGCGTCGTAGATCTGGAACCTTCCCCGCCCCGCCTCCTTCGCCCGGTACATCGCCGTGTCCGCCTTGCGCAGGAGGACCGCCGGATCGTCGCCGTGTTGCGGGAAGAGGGTGATGCCGATCGACGCGCCGGCGAAGAGATGGAGGTCTCCGACCTCGAGCGGCTGCGCGAGCCGCTCGAGGAGCTTCGCCGCCATCGCCGCCGCGTCATCCGTCGATCGGATCCCCGGGAGGAGGAGCGTGAACTCGTCCCCGCCCTGACGACCGACCGTGTCCCCCTCCCGGACCGAATAACGGAGCCGCTCCGCCACCGCGGCGAGCAGCGCGTCCCCGGTGTCGTGGCCGTGGCTGTCGTTGATCCGCTTGAAGTTGTCGAGATCGAGGAAGAAGAGCGCCGCGAACCCGTCGACCCGCCCGCGTCGGTCGATCCACTGCCGGAGCCGGTCCAGGAAGAGCTTCCGGTTCGGGAGCCCCGTCAGGACGTCGTAGTAGGCGAGCTTCTCGATCTGCCGGGAAGCGTCGACGAGGCGGAAGTGCTCGTCTTCGAGCATCCAGACCACGGTCGCGATGCCGAGCACGGCGAGCGACACCAGCTCGAGCGGGCTCGCGAAGACGAGCCAGGGCCGGAGCCGCGTCTCCAGGGTCGCCACGAAGACGAGCGTCAGGTTGGCGCCGTAGCCGAGAAACGCCCATCCCACGATCCGGGGCCCGGTCTCCTCGCTCTTCCGGTAGGCGCGCCAGAGCACCCAGCTCGCGATCAGGTAGGCGATCGCGACGACCAGGGCCCGCAGGCTGATGCGCAGGAAGACGCGGTTCGAGACCGCGCTCGGAGTGAACGCCCAGGCGAACGTCGAGACGACGGCGAGGCCCCCGAGCGCCAGGAAGATGGCGCGGATGCCGCGATCGCTGGTGACTTGGCGGCCTCCGAGCTCGGTGGCGCCGAACAGCAGCCAGGCCGCCTGATAGTAGGCACCGAGCTGCGCGAGAAAGGTGGCGAGGAGACGCCTCCAGTCCGAGGCGGGAAGGGCCTCCGAGAGCGACAACGCCAACGCGGCCCCGAGCTGAGCGATCGAGAGCGCCCACCAAGCGAGCGCCCAGTGCCGCAGGTAGGAGCGGCGCTGCGCCAGGTAGAAGCGGCGCAACAGCACCGCGAGCAAGGCCGCGAGCAGGGCCTGCGCCAAGAGGTTGGCTTCCGTGGCGGCGACGAGCTCTTTCATCTAAGGGACGGAATCCGGCACCGATTCTAGCCGCAACCCCGGTTCCGGCGCTCCGGACGGTCGCGGCGGCGTGAGAAGATCCCGGTCATGACGCGCCGCGCCGCGAAGATCTTCGTGCTCGACACTTCGGTCATCCTCTACGACGCCAACGCCGTCTACAGCTTCAAGGAGCACGACGTCGCGATCCCGATCACCGTCCTCGAGGAACTCGATCACTTCAAGAAGGGCGACAACGTCGTCAACCTGCAGGCGCGGGAATTCATCCGCCATCTCGACAAGCTCTCGAGCCACGACATGCTGCAATCGTGGATCCCGCTCGACGGCACCGAGCGCGGCCGCTTCCGGGTGGTGACCGAGGAAGGGGCCTCCCTCGACGCCTGCGCGGTCTTCGGCTCGGGCAAGAACGACCATCGCATTCTCAACACCACGTTGGCGCTCCAGGAGAGCGAGCCCGGGCGCGATGTGATCCTGGTGTCCAAGGACATCAACCTGCGCGTCAAGGCCCGGGCCCTGAATCTGCGCTCCGAGGACTACGAGACCGTCCGCATCAAGGACGTCGACCATCTCTACAAGGGGAAGTCCGAGGTCGAGATCGACGATCCGGCGCCGATCCAGATGCTCTACGAAGTCGGCGGCTTCGCTCCCGCGGAGTACGGAATCGAGACGCCGTTCCCGAATCACTATTTCATCCTGCGCGGTCCCGGCCACTCCGCGCTCGGCTGGTTCAATCCCGCCTCCAACCAGGTGGAGCGCGTGCACAAGGTGCCATCTTACGGCATCACCCCTCGCAACGCCGAGCAGACCTTCGCCTTGCACGCGATCACCAATCCGCACGTGCCGTTGGTCTCGGTCTCCGGCAAGGCGGGGACCGGAAAGACGCTGCTGGCGCTCGCGGGCGCGCTCGAGAGGCGACGCGACTACCGGCAGATCTATCTGGCACGCCCGCTCGTGCCGCTCTCCAACAAGGACATCGGCTACCTGCCCGGGGACATCAAGTCCAAGATCAACCCCTACATGCAGCCGCTCTGGGACAACCTCAACATCATCAAGCACCAGTACGACGAGAAGGACCGGGAGTTCAAGCGCATCGACGAGATGGTCGAGATGGAGAAGCTGCACATCACTCCCCTCGCCTACATTCGCGGCCGCAGCTTCTCCAACATCATCTTCATCGTCGACGAGGCCCAGAACCTCACCCCGCACGAGGTGCGAACGATCATCACGCGCGCCGGGGAGGGAACCAAGATCATCTTCACCGGGGACATCTTCCAGATCGACACGCCCTACCTCGACGCGCAGTCGAACGGGCTCTCCTACCTGATCGACCGCATCAAGGGGCACCGCCTCTACGCCCACATCAATCTCGACAAGGGGGAGCGCAGCGAGCTCGCCAACCTGGCGAGCATGCTTCTCTAGGGGACCGTCCCGAGGGTCAGTGGCCGGTCTCGATCGCGTCCTTGGCGTCGACGCCGCGCTCGACCGCCGCGTAGTCGAGCTGGCTGCCGCGCAGGCTGTGCGGAATCATGTAGACGCCGGTGGTCACCACGGCCGCCAGCACCACCGCGACGCGCGCCGCGGCCGGCCTGCGGGCGAGCGGACCGAAGAGGGCCGCCGTCGCGAGCAGCCAGGCGAGCCACATGATGAGCGTCTTGTTGTCCGTCAGGTCGTGACCCCACGGGAAACCGGTCCAGAAGGCGCCGAACGCCTGCTTCTGCACGAAGGGGCCGAGGAGCATGCCGCCGAGCGTCACCGCGCCGCAGGCGATGGCCGCCAGCAGCCGGATGTTGTAGGGGGCGAAGAGCGCTCCCAACGCGGCGCGGAGGCCCACCAGGAGGCCGATCACCATCATGGCGACGTGGGTGACGAGCAGGGGCGTCCAGACCGGGTCCTTGAAGCGCATCACGATGCTCTCACCCGGTGCCGCCGGGATCCGGGCGTTGCCCGCCGTCGACTCGAGCTCCAGGAAGTACTCCAGCTTCCCCGCCGCCGGCTGGCGCGGCAGGAGACCCACGAACTGCCGCCCGACGGGCGTCGCCTCGACGGCGCAAGGGACGCCGGTCCACTCTTCGCCCGTGCCGAGGCGGCGGAATTGGAGCCTCGCCGTCGCTTCCGAGGCCGGCGCCGGCAAGACGACGCGCGCATCGGCCGAAGTCTCCGCGCTCCGCAGCAAACGGAACTCGACCTCTTCCCCGGCGACCCTGACCGCGCCGCGGTAAGGGTAAGTCGGACCGGTCCGCCGCTGGTAGCCGGCAGCTCCGACGGTCAGGAGGAAGGCGGCGAGCCAGAGCAGGGCGCGGCGCCACGCGGAAGGACGGACCGAGTTCGTCATGGCGGCGGATTCTGCCCCATTCCACCCGCCGAGGTCCCGCCCGAAGGTACGGGAGGGGGCCGTCCACGACGCAACCCGGCCGGGAGCTCCGACAGGTATTACACCTGGGTTGACAAATTACACCTTTCTACCTATCCTCGCGGAAAGACTCAGGAGGTGCGGCGGATGGCGCTCAACATCAAGAACTCGAGGGTCGAGAGCCTGGCGACCGAGATTTCGGAGATCACCGGAGAGTCCAAGACCGAAGCCATTCGTCGCGCTCTCGAGGAACGCAAGCAGCGCCTCTCGTTCCAGGTCGTGCGCGAGAGCCGGGCCGAGGAGCTGCGCTCCTTCCTCGAACGCGAGGTCTGGTCGGTGATTCGCGCGCGCTCGGCCGGGCGCCGGCTCGGTCAGCACTGACCAGCCGCCTTCCCGAATCGCTCCGGGCGTGATCGTCGATGCATCCGCCGTCACGTCGATCTTCCTGCGCAGGCCGGCCTGCGAGCGGTTGATCGACGCCCTCGCGAACGCCGGTTCCGCTGGCGTCGGTGCCCCCACCCTCGCCGAAGCCAGCCTCGAGCTCGCGAATCCGCTCGGCCGCGAAGTGCACGCGCTCATCGCCCGCTTCGTGCAGGAGTTCGAGCTCCAGGTGGTCCCCTTCAGCGACGCGCACTTCCGCGTCGCGCTCGAGGCCCACCAGCGCTACGGCGCGGGACACCATCGTGCGGCGCTCGACTTCGGCGACTGTCTCGCCTACGCGACCGCCCGGCTCGCGCGGCAGCCCCTGCTCGCCGACGACGAGCGCTTCGCGCGCACCGACCTCGAGATCGCCTGAGCTCCCGTTTCACCAGTCGACGGGGACGCGAATCCGCCCGGCGGCGCCGCTCGACACCACCACGTAGCCCTCGCGCCGGCCGAAGAGGTAGACGTCGCGAAGGATCTCGACGTCCCGCCGGCAGTACTCCTCCACCAGGTCGAAGCGCCCCTCCTTGACCCAAGCGAGACTCTGCAGACCGTCGGCCGACTTGCCAACGCCAAGGGTCTCGCGCGCCACGTGCCCGAGAGCGACGCGATGGCCGAGCCGCGCGGTGAGCGACTCCAGGAGGTCGAGCGTCGGCAGCGTGCGACCGTAGTCCTCGCCCGTGTAGCCCGAGAGCACCGCGTAGTCGAATCGCCGGCTGTTGAAGCCGACCACGAGCCGCGCGCCCTTGAGCGCCGCCGCGAGCTCGAGCGCCTGCGCCTCGAAGAAGGTCGCGAAGCGTCCTTCCTCGAGGTGGCAGACGACCGCGAGCGCCAGCCCCATGCGATGGATCTTCCCCCACCCTCCCACGTCGTCTGCCGAGCGCAGCGTCTCGATGTCGAAGAGAACCGTTCCGCCCGAGGTCTCGGGCGCTTCGCGCCGGACCCTCGGAGCGGGTGGCGAGCTCTTCCGTCTCACCCGCGCCGGTGCCGGACGATCCGGCGCCGGCGGCTCGTCCGATCCCGGCGAAGGAGCTTCGGCGGGGGCCATCGCCGGTATCGCCCGCGAGCTGGGGGTCGTGGCTCCGGGGTCGATCAGCCGCGCCAGTAGCTCGACCGCACCCGGCTTGTCGAGCGGCCGGTTGCCGTTGCCGCACTTCGGGGATTGCACGCAGCTGGGGCAGCCCGACTCGCAGGGGCACGCCGCCACGTGGTCGCGCACGCGTCCCAGGAACTCCGCCAGCGCCGCGAAGCCCTTCTTGACGATGCCGAGCCCTCCCGGCTGACCTTCGTAGACGAAGACGCCCCCGCCGCCGAGCTGTGGATGGTGCGCGAGCGAGATGCCGCCCAGGTCGTTGCGATCGCAGAGCGCGAGCAGCGGGAAGAGTCCGATCGCCGCGTGCTCGGCGGCGTGGAGCGCGCCTAGGATGTGGCGCCCCCCGAGGGCGAGCTCTTCCGCCATGCCCTCCGGCGCGTGCCACCAGAGTCCCTGACACTCCATCTCGACGGACGGCAGGTCGAGCGGCTGCTGATCGATCACCTCCTGCCCGAGCGTTCGCTTGCGCTCGAAGCCGGTGACGCGTTCCCGGATGCGAAGACGGCCGAGACCGGCGCGCAGGCCGCCGCTCGCCACGTCGTCGAGCACTTCGAGGATCTCGGTCTGTTTCTCCGCGAGCGGCGAGGTGAAGTAGTCGAGGTCCGCGGGGACGACTTCGGCGCGGCGCCGCTCGAGATCGAGCGTCGCGACCTCGTACTGACGCCCGGCGTGCAGGTAGACGGCGCCCGGATGGCACTCCCCGAAGACGCGCGCGCCGTCCACCGTTCCGACGAGCGCTCCACTCCCCCGCTCGACGATCGCGTAGGTCCCGCCCGAGCCGCGCAGGTGGATCTCGCGTTGGGGGCGCCGCCGGCGCGCGACCAGGCCCTCCCCCTCGGCGCTCTCGGCGAGCACGCCTCGGCGCAGCAAGTCGCCGACCAGCGCCGCGTGACGGGCGAGATAGTCGGCGTCGCGGGCGCGCGAGAGCGGCATCTCCGCTGCCGCGCACTCGAGATGGGCCGCCGCCACCGGTTCGTTGTCGGGATCGAAGACCAAGGGCTCGCACGGGCGCGCGACGAGCTCGTCCGGGTGGTCGAGCAGGTACTGATCGAGCGCGTCCGGCTGCGCGACCAGCGCGGTCAACGAGGGGCGCCCGCGCCTCCCCACCCGCCCCGAGCGCTGCCAGGTGGCCATGCGGCTCCCCGGGAAGCCCACCAGGATGCAGGCGTCGAGCCCGCCGATGTCGATCCCGAGCTCGAGGGCCGAGGTCGAGATGACGCCGTCCAGCCGCCCATCGAGCAGCTTCGCCTCGATCTCGCGCCGCTCTTCGGGAAGGAACCCGGCGCGATAGCTCGCCACGCGGCGCGCGATCCGCCGGTCGCGCCGTTCGAGCCAGCCGTAGAGGAGCTCGGTGATCCGCCGTGCCTTCGTGAAGACGATCGTCTTCTGCCCCCGCTCGAGCAGACCCGCGAGGAGCTCCAGGGCGAGGGTGTAGGTGCTCCCGGCCGGGCGGATCAGCCAGAGGCGTCGCCCCTCGCGCGGCGCTCCGGAGCGCGCCACGGTCTCGAAGGGGGCACCCGCGAGCAGCTCCGCGAACTCGCCAGCGTTGCCGGCCGTCGCCGACGAAGCGACGATCGCGGGGCGCGCCCCCCGCGCGCGCGCAAGCCGCAGCAGGCGCGCCAGCACGTGGTGGAAGTGCGATCCGAAGAGCCCCCGGTAGACGTGGAGCTCGTCGAGCACGATCCACGCGAGCTCGGAGAGAAAGGTCGACCAGCTCTCCGGGTGCGCCAGGATCCCCAGGTGCAGCATGTCCGGGTTGGTGATGAGAACGCGGGGGGGCCGGCGCCGGAGCGCCGCGCGGCGTGACGGAGGCGTATCGCCGTCATAGATGGCGCAGGAAAAGGAGTCGTCGTCGAGGCCCGCGGCGGCCGCGAGCCCCCGCAACTTGCCGAGCTGATCCTGCCCGAGCGCCTTCAACGGAAAGAGGAAGAGGCCCCTTCCCGCTCCCCCCCGGAGCGCCTCCTCGAGCAACGGCAGCTGGAAGACGAGCGACTTGCCCGAAGCGGTCGCCGTCGTGAGGAGAACGTTCCGCCCGGCCCTCGCCCCCTCCAACCCCTCGACTTGGTGGCTCCAGAGGCGGGAGATGCCGGCGCCCGCGAGCGCTTGGCGCAGCTCCGGAGGGAGCGGCGGTTCGACCTCGGCGCTGCGTTCCGGCTCCGCCTCGAGCCAGCGCTCGGCGACCAGCTCCGGTCCGAGCCGACGTCGCATCTCCTCGAGGACGCTCTCGAAGGCGGAGGCCTCCGAGGAGCTCATGGCGCGGCCGGAGGCTCGCGCTCGGCCAGGTGCCGCTCGCCGAGCAGGCGCCGTCGCCGCGGCCGGAGGCGTACGCCGGCGACGTCGCGCGCGTAGCTCTCGACGCGCGCCATCGCCTCCTCGGCGGAATCGGTCAATTGGAGGCGGCGGACGTCCTCCGCGCTGACCGTGCCTTCCTTGAGCATCATCCCTTCGAGGAGCTCGAAGAGGTCGCGCCAGTACTCGCTCCCCATCAGGACGAGCGGGAAGTCGGGGATCTTCCCGGTCTGGATCAAGGTTGCCGTCTCGAACACCTCGTCCAGGGTTCCGAAGCCTCCGGGCAGGACCACGAACCCGCAGGAGTACTTCACCATCATCACCTTGCGCACGAAGAAGTAGCGGAACTCCAGGAAGAAATCGAGGTAAGGGTTGGGAGCCTGCTCGTGCGGCAGCTCGATGTTGCAACCGATCGAGCGGCCGCCCGCCTCCCGCGCGCCGCGATTGGCGGCCTCCATGATGCCGGGGCCCCCTCCGGTCATCACGGTGAGCCCCGCCTCGGCGGCGAGGCGGCCGACGTCGCGCGCCAGGCCGTAGTAGCGGTGCGACTCCGGGAAGCGGGCCGATCCGAAGACCGTCACGCAGGGCGGAGCGAAATGGAAGATCCGGAAACCGCGCAGGAACTCCGCGAGGATCCTGGCCAGGCGCCTGAGCTCGACCAGACGCCAACCGGGACCGGCCAGCAACCCGCGGTCGGTGAGATTGTGGTCCCGCTTGTCCCAGCGCGCGTGGGTACTCACCGGATCAGTCTAGCTCGCGCTCAGGCGACCAGACCGCCGGTGTCCCAGGGGCGCGTGAAGGGGCGAAAGACGAGCACCAGAGAGCGTCCGTGCCGGTCCTCTTCGCCGAACGCCGGCGCCCCGGCCGACCAGACCATCTGGGGTTGATCCTCGGCCGCGAACGAGGGCTCCGCGCCGTCGTCCAGCAGCACGCAGAGCGTGTCGCTCTCGATGAAAGCCTTGAGGACGCCGGGAAAGAGGGCCGAGGCGACGAAGGTCGGAGCGGCGATCCGCGAGGCCCCGAGCGCGGCATCGATGGCCGGGCTCGCCTCCACCTTGCGCGCGAACTCGGCGTCGAAGAGGCGCACGACGACGCGGGCCCGCGCGTTGCTCTCGCGTGCCGTGAGGCCGATCGAGAGGTTGGCGGCATCGTCGTCCGTCACGGCCACGATCGCGCGCGCGCGGCCTACGTGCGCCTGCTCGAGCACCGCGGGCAAGCGCGGATCGCCGATCACCACCGGCATCTCCCTCTGCAAGCCGCTCACGAAGGGGTTCTCCGCTTCCTTCTCGATCGCGGCGACCTCGATCCCCGAGTCGCGCAGCACTTCGAGGGTGCGGAAGCCGACGCTGTTGAGCCCCGCCACGACCACGTGGCCCGCCTCCGGGACCGGTCTGCGGCCGAGCATCTGGCGCACGCGCGCGCTCACCAGCCAATCGGTGATCAGGGAATAGACCGTGGCGATCGTCGCGGAGCCCAGGATCATCATCATCGTCGCGTAGAGCTTGAGCCAGGTCGCCTCGCCCTTCACCGAGATGTCGCCGTAGCCGGTCGTCGTGAGCGTGGTCACCATGAAGTAGAGCGCGTCGACCAGACTGAGGCGCATGCCCAGGTGGAAGACGACGACGCTCACCACCATCAGGCAGAGGAGCGTGACGAAGACCCCCTTGAGCCCGGCCGAAGCATCGCGCCAGGCGCTGGCCACGTTGGCGGCAAACCGTCCCCAGAGCTCTCGCCAGGCGGGTCGCGCGGGCGGCCGGACGCTCGGCGCCACGCCCGTCACTCGATCGAAGTCTCCACGCGTCGCCAGCACCACGAGCGTCTCGCCCGAACGCACCTCGGTCTCGAGGTCGCGCCGCAGCGCCCCATCGACCAGTCGCGCGAGCAACCGCAACCGGCCGCCTCCCAGCTCCTCCGGGCGCTGCCCCGCGAGATCGGGGTGATTGGCGACGTCGAGGCGTCCCACCACCAGCTTGTCCTCTTCGTATCGGAAGCTCCCGACGACCTCCCGACCGATCGCCGCCGCCGCGAAATTCGGCGCCGCCAGGACGGCCATGCCGAGGGCCCGGCGGATGGAGAATGCGGCCTCCAACTGACGCGCCAGGTTCTGATCGAAGAGGCGCACGACGACCGGCAGGTCGGGGCTCAGCTTGAGCACGTCGAGCGAGATCTCGACGTTGACGAGGTCGCTCGCCGCGACGACGAGCACCGCGCGAGCTCTTTCCACGCCGGCGCGGCGCAGCAGCGCCGGGTCACGGGCATCTCCGATCAGGATCTCGACGCCGTTGCCGCGCGCCGCGGCGAGCCGTTCCTCGTGTCCTCCCAGCGTGACGACGACCACGCGCTCTCCGAGCCGGTGCAGCATCTCGCAGATGCGGTAGCCGATGATCCCGAACCCGCAGACGATGAAATGCCCGTGCATCGAGGCCGCCCCCCTGAAGTCGCGAGCGCGAAGTGTAGCCGCGAACGAGAGCTCTCGCCCAGCCCCCGCGATCCCTTGATAGGCTGCGCCCGTGAGAGCGCCAAGCGTCGCCTCCGCCCTGTCCGCCCTCTGCCTGCTCGTCGCGGCCTGCGCCCCTTCGGCCGCTCCCCCGGCTCCCGCCGCGCAGTACCAGGTCCGCGGCGAGATCCTCCGGCTGCCGGAACCTCCCGCGCGCGACCTCGTCATTCGGCACGAGGCGATTCCCTCGTTCCGCAACGAGACCGGGAAGGTGGTCGGGATGGAAGCGATGACGATGCCGTTCACGCTCGCGCCCGAGGTGGCCGTCGAGGGGCTCGCGGTCGGCGACCGGATCGAGTTCACCCTCGAGGTGCGGTGGGACGACCCGTCGCGCTTCGCGCGCGTGACGCGCGTCGCGAGGCTCCCCGAGGGCGCGCGGCTCTCCTGGGATTCCTGAGGACGTCTCTGGTTCAGCGCGCGGGGGCGACTCCGAGGCGCGCCGCGGCCCGCGTGAGCGCCGCGATCGACTTGCCGTCGTCGATCCCCCCGTCGAGCGCCAGGGCGAGCGCTCGCGCGAGCGGCAGACGCTCGACCGAGAGGTACTCGTCGTCGTCGAGCTGCTGTCGGGCCGGCTCGAGATCGAGCCCGAGATAGATCCAGATCCGCTCGTCGGTGAAGCCCGGCGTGGTCCAGAGGAAGCCGAGCGGCTCGAGCCGCCCCGGCCGGAACCCCGCCTCCTCCGCACACTCCCGCACCGCGCAGACCTCCGGGGTCTCCCCCGCGTTCAACGTTCCGGCGGGAACCTCGAGCAGCCACGAACCCTTCGCCGCGTGCCGGTACTGGCGCACGAGCAGGACCTCTCCCGAAGGCAGGAGCGGCAGGACCACCGCCGCCCCCGGATGCCGAATCAGGTCGAGCGTCGTCCTCCTCCCGCCCGGCAGCTCCACCTCCTCCACCCGCAGCTCGAACACGCGCCCGCTGTGCAACACGCGTGTCGAATGGACTTTCGCTTCATCGGTCGGCATGGCTCCTCCGCGCGGATTCTCTCGCGGAGGACGAACCGAACCTAATCCGAACGCGAGCGCACCCTCAGCAGGCAATTCCCGGGCTCCGTCCCCTCCTCGATCGAAGACCGAAGACCGAGCGTCTCGTCGATGCGATCGAGCACCTCGATCACCGAGACGTTCTCCATGCGCGCCGTGAACTTCCGCTCACCTCCGACGCGGAGATCGAGGTTGCATTCGAGAATCGTGGCGACGGTCCGCATCACCTCGTCCAGCGGAGCTTCCTTCAGTGAGACTGCCATGGGGGTCCTGGTCCGCTCAGACAAGGGAGAATCCCGCTGCGCGGGACGCCTCTCGGCAGGGCGGCCTCTCTTCGCCATCACGTGAAGAGTGGGGGGATCGCCATCCGAAACCGAAAAGCTGCAGCCGACCGAGTCGCATGCGGCCGCGAGCGCAGTCCAGACTCCGACGTCGTCCAGCCGCATGCTGAGCGTGCCGGTGAGGGCGGTGTCCATCAGGAGGGAGGCTCCCAGCTCCTCGGCGAGGGCTCCGAAGACGTCTGCCACGGGCGCACCGGCGACGTCGATCGATACTCGTCGATCCGAGCGATTCTCTCCCCCGAAGACGACGCCCGCGGACGCCAAGCTCAGAAGAAGCAATATGACCCATCGAACTGGACTCGCAATGGTCATCTGGTCTCTCCTTTCGGCGGTTCCTTGCTCGTGCCAATCCAGAGAAAGTGCACCCCTTCGGTGCGTTGCTTCTCGACGCTCCTCGCGCGCAGAGACGAGCCGTCCGGCGAACTGAGCCGAACGACTTCACCGCGGTTGGACAGGATCAGCGGTGGCCGCTCGAGGGTGCTCCGGGCAGGAGCGGACCAGGCCTTCCAGCCGAGAACCCCCAAGACGATCGCCACCGCGCTGGCCGCCAGCCAAGCTCGTCGAGGAGTCCGACCAGCCCTCTGGGTGGGCCGTAGCGCCGCAGCGCGCAGACGCTCTGCCGATTCGGGCGACGCCTCGAGCGCCGCGCGCAGCCGGCTATCGATGGGATCCCTGGCCATGTCCCAGCCTCCTCAGGTGTTCGCGGGCGCGAGAAACTCGCATCTTGACCGCCGACTCCGAGACTCCGAGCACTGCGGCGGCCGAAGCGACGCTGAGCTCGGCGCCGACGATCAAGAGCAGCGCCTCACGTTCCTTCTTCGAGAGCCTTCGCAGGTCCCGGAACAGCTCGCTCAGCGCCGCGCGGCTTTCGAGGCTCTCGGGCGTCTGGCCTGCGAGCGACGGTGTCGATCCATCGAGTGAGAGCCACCGCCACCTGAAGAACGCTGCCCGGCTGGCGCGGCGGCTCGCGATGCGGAAGACGTACGCTTCGGGGGATTCCGGTGGCCCGCTCCTGCGCCATCGGCTCACCAGGGCCGTCAGGGCATCCTGGGCCACGTCCCACGCGGCCGGCGCGTCGCCGAGCCGTCCCCGGCAGAATCGCAACAGTCGGGGTGCGAGCTCCTCCACTGTCGCCTCGAGGTCCATTCCTGAGGGAAAAGTACCTCGGACGCGCGGGGAGTCACTCTTCGGGGGGAAAAAAGAAAACGCCCCGGCCGGAGCCGGGGCGAGGAGAATTCGATCGGGATCTAGCGGTTACAGGCGGACGACGTTGCGCGCCTGCAGGCCCTTCTGGCCCTCAACGACTTCGAAGGAGACGCGGTCCCCCTCGTTGAGCGACCGGTACCCCTCGGCGAGGATGGCGGTGTGGTGGACGAACACGTCCGGACCGCTCTCGCGCGAGATGAAACCGAAGCCCTTCTCGTTGTTGAACCACTTGACGGTGCCCTGCTCGGTCATGCACTGCTCCTTCTGACTTCAAGGTTAATGAAACCCGACCCCTGGCCGGGGCCGGCACTCCTGCGCACCCGCGGGGGGGTGCACTCGATCCTGCCGACTACAGCCGGACGACGTTGCGCGCCTGCAGGCCCTTCTGGCCCTCGACGACTTCGAAGGAGACGCGATCCCCTTCGTTGAGGGAACGGTACCCCTCGGCGAGGATGGCGGTGTGGTGGACGAACACGTCCGGACCGCTCTCGCGCGAGATGAAACCGAAACCCTTCTCGTTGTTGAACCACTTGACGGTGCCCTGCTCGGTCATACCCTGCTCCTTGCTCGTGCTGCGTGGAAAGTGCCGCTCGTCCGGCTGACGGAACCACGGCCTAGGGATCCGACGTGGATCCCGAAAACGGTGAACGGAGGCGAGACGTTGGATTTCAGTGGATGCGAAGGGGGAGAGGTGGGTCCTGGATTGCTGAGGCCGAGACTCTTTCAGCTTTTTTCGCGAATTGCAAGCGCCAGCCCGGCGGCGTCCAGGGCGGCCTCGAAGTCGGGCGGCGGCGCCGCCTCGTAGCGCGCCGGCGACCAGTCCCCGATCTCGAGCCGCCAGGCGTGGAGGAGGCACCGCCCCGGCGCGAGCGCCGCCCGCAGGGCGCGGTCCCGCACCCCGCGTTCGCGCGGCCCGCCGTAGAGGTCGTCCCCCACGATCGGATGCCCCGCGGCGGCCGCGTGCACGCGCAACTGGTGGGTCCTTCCGGTGCGCGGCGCGAGCTCCAGGAGGGCGACGTACGGCGCCCGTCCCAGCGTTCGATAGCCGCTCTCCGCGCGCTTACCCGCGGGATCGATCCGCATGCGGCGCCGGTCGGCGCGATCGGGTCCGAGCGGGGCGGCCCAGGTGCCGCTCGCCGGTCGGGGGTGCCCCCAGACCAGAGCCAAGTAGCGCTTCTCGACCCGGCCGC
Source organism: uncultured Thermoanaerobaculia bacterium (assembly GCA_964476605.1). Classification (GTDB taxonomy): domain Bacteria; phylum Acidobacteriota; class Thermoanaerobaculia; order Multivoradales; family JAGPDF01; genus JAGPDF01. Next base: position 17,239 of record CAYZBH010000013.1, read on the forward strand.
TCGCGAAACGCTGGGCGAGCTCGCGATGGGTCGCCGCGTCGAACGCCACGATCACGAGGCCGCTCGTCGAGACATCCAGACGATGAACCAGCCAGAGCGGACGCCCCTCGACTCCCGCCCGCTCCGCCGGCGGCAGGGCGGCGACGAGGCGCACGGCGGCCGCGTCGGGTTCGGAACGCGCCGTCCGGAGCGACAGCCCGGCCGGCTTCGCCAGCACCGCGAAGCGATCGTCGAGGTGGATCAGGGTGGAAGTCGGCAGGCTCAGTGGCGCAGTCCCCAGACGAAGTAGGCGAGACAGCTCGCCGCGAGCAGCCAGGCCGCGGGCTTCGCCTCGCGCGCACGGCCCGCGACGAGCTTCGCCACCGGGGCGAGCAGGAGGCCCGCGGCGATGCCGTTCGCGATGTTGTAGGTGAAGACCGTGAGCGCGATGGTCGCGAACGCCGGAACGGCTTCGGCGAGATCGCCGAATTCGACCTCGGCGACCGACCGCATCATCAGCACCCCGACCGCGACCAGCGCCGGCGCGTAGACGAAGGTCATCGCCTGCAGCGCCCCGACCGCCGGCACGAAGAAGAGCGCGGCGAGGAACCAGGCGCCGGTCACCAGCGCCGCGAGGCCGGTGCGCGCGCCCTCGCGGATGCCGGTCGCCGACTCGATATACGCGCCGGAGGTCGAAGTGCCCAGGAGGGCGCTCGCCATCGAGGCCACCGCGTCCACGGCCATCGGCTTCTCGATCCCCGGGAGGTTCCCCTTCTCGTCGAGCAGGCGCGCCGCCGCGCCGAGCGCGACCAGCGTCCCCAGGGTGTCGAGGAAACCCATCAGCGCGAGGGTGCCGAGCACCGGCAGGTGCTCGGGCCGGAGCAACCCGGCGAGATCCAGGTGGAGCGCGATCGGCGCGAGCGAGCGCTCGCCGACGAAGGGCATCGCCACCCACTCCGCGGGGGGCGCCGCGACCCCCGTCGCCAGCCCGAGCAGCGCCGGCGGAAGCATGCCGAGCAGGATCGCGCCGCGCACGCCGCGCAGCAGGAGGGCGAGCATCGAGACCACGCCGAGCAGCGCCAGCAGCACGCGCGGATCGCCGAAGTCGCCGATCTTGAGCGGTACCGGCGGGGTCCCGAGCCGGCCGTCGGAGCCGGCGAGAGCCGCCGCCGGGGTCCCGGTGACGCCGCTCGTCACGATTCCCGCCTCGTAGAGGCCGATGAGCGCGAGGAAGAGCCCGATCGCGACCGCGAAGCTCTGTTTGAGGCTCCGCGAGATCGACTCCGCGAGCCAGCTCCGGAGACCGATCAGGGTGATGACGAGGAAGAGGAGACCGGCGAGGAAGACGGCGCCCAGCCGCTGCTGCCAGGTGATGCCGAGAGCGGTGAGTCCGAAGGCCAGGAACGCGTTCTCCCCCATGTACGGGGCGACCGCGAAGGGGCGCTTCGCCCAGAAGGCCATCAGCAGGGTGCCGAACGCCGCGGCGAGAATCGTGGCGACCGTCCCGGGTCCGGTCGGGAAGCCGGCGAACGCGAGGATCGCCGGATTCACCACGATGATGTACGCCATCGTCAGAAAGGTGGTCGTGCCCCCGAGCACCTCGAGCTTGCGATCGCACTCGGGACCGCACCCCAGGAGACGGTTCCAGCCGCTCACCGGGCGAAACTCCGCATGGTCACGACGTCTCCTTTGCTGCCGTAGAAGAGCGCGAAGTAGGCCCGCCGCGCTTCCGCGTCGGGGCTCACGAAGGTGGCCCCGGTCCAGCGCGCGAGCGCCGTGTCGGGAGCGTGGACGGCGAGCCAGGCGGCGGCATTGCCGCCGATCGGATTGGTCACGAGACTGGCGACCGGCTGGCGGTGGGTCTCTTGCTCGTAGGCCGGCGGCCAGGGGTGGAAGGCGCCGAGCGCCGCGAAGAGGATCGAGACCGGCATCGTCGCGGCGAGCGCGCGCACCAGTCGAGCCGTCTGGAGATGAGGCGCGGCGACGAGCAGGAGCGGCTGGAGAGGGATCAGGTATCGATAGCCATAGGACCAGCCACCGTACGAGCCCGCGAGCAGCGCGTGCACCGCCACCTGGAACCCCATCGCGGCCGCGAGCCATCGCCAGTCGCTGCTCGTTCCCCAGGTTGGACGCCGCAAGGCGACGAAGAGCCCCGCGAGACCGAGCGCGAGCACGGGAGAGACCAGAAAGAGACCGTGCCACCCGAAGAGGATCTCGAGCGGGTAGGTCCAGCTCTGGGGGAGCACGACGCCCGCGACGCTCGGTCCCGCGAGCGCCGACAGATCGCGCGCGCCCAGCACCATCTTGATCGGCAGGGGCGAGCCGTGGTGGGCCAGGTTCGCGGCCATCGCCACGATCGCCGCCCCCCCGAGCGCCGCCGCGGCGCGCCCCGCGGCGCGCCGCTCACCGCTGCGAACGAGTCGCAGGAGCGCGAAGAGCGCGAAGCCGGCGCCGGGCAGGAGGTCGATCGCCGTCGCGGCACCCAGCCAGGCCCCGCACGCCCCTCCGCGCGCATCGACCGCCGCCCACCAGCCCACGAAGATGCAGGCCGCCGCCACCGTGTGGTTGTTGAGCGTCGTCGAAAAGCTGAAGAGGAGGGTGCCGGCGGCGAGCGCGAAAGTGAGCAGCGAAGCCGCGAGGGGCTTGAGATCCGGGTAGCGCGCGAGCTCGCGACGGAAGCGGGCGACCAGCCAGGCGCTCGGCACTCCGACGACCGCGAAGGTCACCCAGCGCACGACCCGGCCCGCTCCGGCGCCGGCGAGAGTCCAGCCGAAGAGTTGCTTCAAGAGCGCGTAGACGCCCGCCGCCGCGAGGGAGAGAAGCGGTGGCTTGTTGGAGTACTCGTGCCCCGCGAGCTCGACCCGGTCCACGGTGCCATGGAAGCGGGAACCCTCGAGAGACGTCGTCCCCTGGTCGACCAGCGCCTCCACGGTCGCCCAACGGGCGGCATCGTTGCCCGCCGAGAAGATCTTGGCGTGCGTCGAGACGCCGTAGAGGGCGAGCGTCAGGAGAAAGACCAGGAGCCCAGGGGCGCGGCGCATGGAGTTCGCCGCGAGCATAGCCCGGGCGCCGACCTCAGATGCAGACTTCGGCGCCCGTCCCCTTGAGCTGGTAGATCCGGAACGGTCCCTCGGAGGGGACGGTCGCCTCGTCGAAGGGCTTCTTCTGCTCCTCCGCGATGTGCTTGAGGTAGCCGACGTACTTGTCGCGGCTCATCTCGAGGCGTTCGAAGCTCCCCTGGGCGACGGCCGAGTTGCCGCGCGCCGCGAGCGGGAAGACGATCTCGCCGTCCTTCACCTTGACCTTGAGGACTCTGTCCCCTTCCCCGGCCCGAAGCTCCATCCAGCAGCCGGCGTTCTCGCACACCTCGGCCACCGTGCCTTCGACGCGCAGCTCCTTGCCCACGAAGCTCTCCGGTTCGGCCAGGATCGACGCCACGGGAGTCGCTTCGGCGAGCGTGACGCCGCCGCCCAGCACCTTCTTCTGGCAGGGCTCGGCGACGAGCGGGGCGGCCGCAACCAGCCCGAGAATCCAGATCATGGAAGTCCGCATGCTTCTCTCCTCTTGGGGTTCCTGCTCCGGCGCAGCCGTCGGCCACGCGCTCGCGAGATGCTATCCGATCGCCATCGTCCTGCTCCTCGGCTCACTGCGGCGGATCGAGTAGACTCCCCGTTGGCGCTCGACTTGCATCGATCCCGCCAAACGCCATTCCGGCGCCTCCCGGCCATCCGCCGGGAGACTCAGAGGAGACCCGAGGAGATGACCCACCACCTGCAGTCGAAGAACGGCCGACGCGCGCTCGCGGCGTTCGCCTCGTTCGCGGTGCTCGGCCTGGTCGGCTTCGTGCTGCCCGCCTGCGCCGGGGAGAAGAGCGCCGCCGCCGGCAAGCCCGCGGCGGACAAGAACGCCGCGGTCGCCGAGATCGCCGGTAAGACCGTGACCATGGCGGAGCTCGAGGAGTCGATCGCTCCGCAGCTCGCGCGGCTCGACCAGCAGCGCCAGCAGCTGCTCGAGCAGGGGCTCGATCGCCTGGTCGACCAGAAGCTCATGGAGGCCGAGGCGGCGGCGCGTGGCGTCGACGTCGCGGCGCTGCAGCAGACCGAGATCCAGTCGAAGGTGGGCGAGGTCACCGACACCGACGTTTCGACCTGGTACGACCAGAACAAGAGCCGGGTCGGCGGGCGTCCGCTCGAGCAGATCGCGCCTCAGGTCAAGCAGTACCTCACCCAGCAGCGCACCAACGAGGCGCGCGAAGCGCTGATGAAGGGGCTGCGCAACAAGTTCAAGACTCGCATCCTGATGGACGTGCCGCGCGTCGAGGTGGCCGAGGCGGGCTCGCCCGCCGAGGGTGGCGCCCCCGGCGCTCCGGTCACCATCGTCGAGTTCTCCGACTTCCAGTGCCCCTTCTGCGGCCGCGTCGTGCCGGCTCTCCAGAAGGCGAAGGAGACCTACGGCGACAAGCTGCGCATCGTCTTCCGGCAGTTCCCCCTGAACATCCACCCGATGGCGCCGAAGGCTGCGGAGGCCGCTCTCTGCGCCGCCGACCAGGGGAAGTTCTGGGAGATGCACGATGCGATGTTCGCCGATCAGCAGAAGCTCGCGGTGCCCGACCTGAAGGCCAAGGCCGCGGCGATCGGCCTCGAGGCTGCGAAGTTCGAGGGCTGCCTCGATGGCGGCGGCAAGGCTCAGGTCGTGCAGCGTGACCTGGCCGACGGCCAGAAGGCGGGCGTCTCCGGAACTCCGGCCATGTTCGTGAACGGCCGCTTCATCTCCGGCGCGGTGCCCTACGAGGATCTCGCCAAGGTGATCGACGACGAGCTCGCCCGCAAGGGCGTCGAGAACCCCAGCGCCAAGTGAGCCTGACCGCACCCGATGCCGTCCCGCCCGGCTTGGAGCTCTTCGGCTCCGCCTGGGCGGCACGGCTCGAGCGCGAGCTCGCGGGAAGCGAGCGCTATCGCGATGCCGCCGCGCGCTGGCGCGGCGCGCTCGTCTTCCAGCTCGAGCCCGACGGCTCCGGGGGTTTCACCGGACGCCGCGCCCTCTTCCTCGACCTCGCCCATGGGAGCTGCCGTGCCGCGCGCCCCGCGCTCGCCGGTGACCTCGCCGCGGCCGACTTCACCCTGAGCGCCCCGGCCGGCGTCTGGCTGCGGCTGCTCGACGGGGAGATCGAACCGGGCTCCGCGCTCCTGGGCGGCGGCCTCAAGCTGGTCCGCGGATCGATGTTCTCGCTGCTGCCCCACCTCGCCGCGGCCAAGGAGCTGCTCGAGTGCGCGCGGCTGGTCCCGACCGCCCCCGAGGCGTTACGCTGAGCTAGCGGGACCGCTCGCCCGGCGCCACCGCGCCCGAGACCCGTCTTCCTGCGGAGGATTGTCGATGGCCCGATACCTCGTCACCGGTGGCTGCGGTTTCATCGGCTCGAACTTCGTCCACTACCTGCTCGAGCGCGAGCCCGAGGCCGACCTGATGGTGGTCGACAACCTCTCGTTCGCCGCCAACGAGCCCAACCTGGACGCCGTCCGTCGGCGCCTCGAGCTCCTGGTCGACGACATCTGCAACTACGAGGGGATGGCGGAGGCCTACCGCCGCTTCGCCCCCGACTACGTCGTCAACTTCGCCGCGGAGAGCCACAACGACCGCGCCGTCGTCGACCCCTCCTCCTTCGCGCGCACCAACGCGCTGGGGGCGCAGACCCTGCTCGAGACCTCCCGCCGACATCCCGTCCGGCGCCACCTGCACGTTTCGACCATCGAGGTCTACGGCGAGCTCGCCGCCGAGGCCCCCTACTTCACGGAGGGGAGCCCGCTCAATGCCAAGACCCCGTACTCGGCCGCCAAGGCGGCGGGGGACCAGTTCGTTCGCGCCTACATGCAGACCTATCGCGAGATGGACATCGCGATGACCCACTGCGCCAACAACTACGGCCCCTTCCAGTTTCCCGAGAAGCTGATCCCGTTGATGATCACGAACGTGCTCCGGGGGCGCAAGGTGCCGGTCTACGGCGACGGCCTCCAGATGCGCGACTGGCTGCACGTGCGGGACCACTGCGCGGCGATCTGGGCGATCCTGCACGGGCCCGGGCGCGAGATCCCGCACGAAGCGGCGATCCACCCGGAGCTGCTGCCGATCTACGACGTCTCGGCGCGCCGCGAGCTCACCAACCTCGAGATCGTGCGACAGGTGCTCGAGCTCCTGGGCAAGCGGCCCGAGGAGTGGATCGAGCACGTGCCCGACCGCCCGAACCACGACCGGCGCTACCTCATCGATCCGGGGAAGCTCGAGCGCGACTTGGGCTGGCGGCCGGAGATCGGCTTCGAGCGCGGCATCGAGGCGACCGTGCGTTGGTACGTCGACCACCGGGGCTGGTGGGAAGCGATCCTGGCGCGCAAGGGGGAGCTCGCCTTCGACTGGTCGCGAGGCGCGGCGCCGAGCCGGTAGAATCGGCGCTTCATGACGGAGATCGCGCGAGAGGAGCAGGCGCCGGTGCTGACGCGAGAGAGCGTCGTCGCCGACTATCGGCTGGGCTGGGCGAGCCGCCAGGCGAGCTTGATCGGCCGCAAGGAGGTGCTGACCGGCAAGGCCAAGTTCGGCATCTTCGGCGACGGCAAGGAGGTCGCGCAGCTGGCGCTCGCCCGTGCCTTCCGCCCCGGGGACATCCGCTCCGGCTACTACCGGGACCAGACTCTGATGCTCGCCATCGGCCAGCTCACTCTCGAGCAGTTCTTCGCGCAGCTCTACGCCGACCCCGACCCGGAACGCGAGCCCCACTCGGCCGGCCGCCAGATGAACGCCCACTTCGCGACCCGCATGCGGGCTCGCGACGGGAGCTGGCTCGATCTGACCGCCGAGCCACACTCCTCGCCCGACTTCTCCCCCACCGCCGGCCAGATGCCGCGCCTCGTGGGACTCGGGTACGCCTCCCGTCTCTATCGCGAGCTTCCGGAGCTCGCGCGCTTCACGACCTTCTCGCATCGCGGCCAGGAGATCGCCTTCGGAACCATCGGCAACGCCTCCTGCGCCGAGGGGCACTTCTGGGAGGCGGTGAACGCGATCGGCGTGCTCGGGGCGCCGGTGGTGCTCTCGATCTGGGACGACGGCTACGGCATCTCGGTACCCAACGAGCTGCAGCTCGCCCGTCCCTCCCTCTCCGACATGCTCGCCGGATTCCAGCGTGAGCCCGGGGGGACGCGGGGGCTCGACATCCGGGTCGTGCGCGGCTGGGACTACCCCGCGCTCTGCGCGACCTACCTCGCGGCCGCGGAGACGACCCGGCGCGACCACGTCGGTTGCGTCATCCACGTCACCGAGGTCACGCAGCCGCAGGGGCATTCGACATCCGGCAGCCACGAGCGCTACAAGTCGAAGGACCGTCTCGCTTGGGAGGAAGAGCACGACGGCCTGCGGCGCATGGGGCGTTGGATGCTCGAGGCGGGCCTCGCGAGCGAATCCGAGCTCCGGACCTTGGAGGAGGAGGGACTGGCCGCGGCGCGCGACGCGCAGCGGCGCGCCTGG
>CAYZBH010000013.1:24826-25997 GCA_964476605.1 uncultured Thermoanaerobaculia bacterium
TGGCGCTCTCGCGCCACCCCAATCTCGTCGCCTTCGGCGAGGACGTCGGGCAGTTGGGCGACGTCAACCAGGGCTTCCAGGGGTTGCAGGCCAAGTACGGCACGTTGCGCGTCTCCGACACCGGCATCCGCGAGGCCACGATCATGGGGCAGGCGGTGGGGCTCGCCCTGCGCGGCCTGCGCCCGATCGCCGAGATCCAGTACCTCGACTACGTCCTCTATGGCCTGCAGGTCCTCTCGGACGACCTCGCGACGCTCCGCTGGCGCTCGGCCGGCGGCCAGGCGGCGCCGGTCATCGTGCGGACGCGCGGCCATCGCCTCGAGGGGGTCTGGCACTCCGGCTCGCCGATGGGGGGGCTGCTGAACCTCCTCCGGGGGCTCTGGCTCTGCGTGCCGCGCAACATGACGCAGGCCGCCGGGATGTACAACACGCTCCTCGCCGCGGACGATCCAGCGCTGGTGGTCGAGGTCCTGAACGGCTACCGGGCGAAGGAGCGCATGCCGGAGAACGTCGGCGACTTCCGGGTCCCGCTGGGCGTCCCCGACCGCCTGCGCGCGGGCGACGACGTGACGCTCGTCACCTACGGCGCCTGCTGCCGCATCGCTCTGGAGGCGGCCGAGCTCCTCGCCGCTTCGGGCATCGAGGTCGACCTGCTCGACCTCCAGACCCTGCTCCCCTTCGACCGCGAAAACGTGATCGGTGCGAGCCTCCGCAGGACGAACCGGCTGGTGATCGTCGACGAGGACGTGCCCGGCGGCGCCTCCGCGTTCGTGCTGCAGCAGATCGTCGAGAGAAACGGCGGCTTCTGGTGGCTCGACCAGCCACCGGTGACGGTGACCGCCAAGGAGCACCGCCCCCCGTTCGGCTCCGACGGCGACTACTTCGCGAAACCCAATCGCGAGGAGATCTTCCGTGCCGTCTACGGACTGATGCGCGAAGCTTCCCCGGCGCGCTTCCCCGAGCTCTTCGCCTAGACCGCCGGGAGCCCTCCGATGCCTCTCTTCCGCCGCGACAAGTCCTTCGCGGCGGAGCACTTCGGCAAGCGGGAGAAGTTCCGCGCCGACTATGGACGGGTGGCCGCGGCGCTGCTCGACCTCCTCCCCTTCGAGTCGGTCTTCGACGTCGGATGCGCGAACGGCTTCCTGCTCGATCCGTTCCTCGACGCCGGCAA
>CAYZBH010000013.1:26097-60916 GCA_964476605.1 uncultured Thermoanaerobaculia bacterium
CGCGAGCGGCTGCAGGGGCTCGAACGGGCGCGCTGGCTGATCGGCAACAGCGCGCTCCTCTCGCGCCGCGACGCTCCCGCCAGCTGAACGGACCCCGCCGGCCTCAGTCGGCGGTCGCGCGCTCGAAGCGAGCGCGCGCGAGCTTGAAGTACGGCCAAGCGGCGAGGGTGAGCGCCGCCGCGATCCAGAAGGTCCAGCGGTACCCGAGGTGCGTCACGAGCGGCCCGAAGGCGATCGACCCGCTGCCGATGCCACTGTCGAAGGCGGCGATGTTGGCGCCGAACGCCGCGCCGCGGCGCTCGGCCGGCACGCGGGTGATCACGTAGGAGGTGAACGCGGGACCGACGGTCGCGAAGCCGGCGCCGTAGAGCATCGCCCCCGCCACGATTCCCTCGCGCTGGGTGGCGAAGGGCAGGACGAGGAGCGCGAGCGCCACCAGGACGAGCGACGGCGCGAAGGTGCGGAAGGGCCCCACCCGGTCCACCAGCCGGCCCACGAAGGGGCGCAGCGCCAGCATCGTCCCGGCGAAGGCGACGAAGTAGATCCCCTTTGGCGCGATCGCGCGCGCCTCGCAGAAGAGCGCCACGAAGCTGGTCAGACCGCCGTAGCCGAAGGCGACGAGGAAGATCCCGAGCGCGAAGCGGAGGACCGGCCAGGCGACGCCGTGCCCGCGCACCGCCGCCAGGAGATCGCGGCGCGCGGGTGGCTCGGCACGCGCGAAGCGGACGGCGAGCACGGCGATCGCCAGGTTGACCCCGGCGAGCGTCAGCGCGAGCGCGCGCCAACCGAGAGCGTAGAGCGCGAAACCCGCGGTCGGCGCCACCGAGATCGCGAGCAGCGTCGCCATGCCGTGCACGGCGATCCCTTCGGCGCGCCTCTCCGGGGGGATCAACCGCATCGCGTAGGCCCCCGAGGAGGTGAGGACCGCCGACCAGAGCAAACCCTGCAGCAAGGCTCCGGCGACGAACAGTTCCCATGTCGGAAGGAGGGCGTAGAGCCCGAAGAGGAGCGCGATGCCGGCCGCGGAGGCGGTGAGGACGCGACCCTGCCCGAGCGCGTCCCCCACGGCGCCGGTCCACGGAGCGGTGGCCGCCGAGGCGAAAGTGAGCCCGCCGAGGAAGAAGCCCGCGGCTTCGGGGGGCCCCCCGAGATCGCGGATGTGAAACGGCGCGACAGGCAGCAGGGCGAAGACCGCGGCCGAAGCCGCGAAGTTGAAGAGACAGAGCTCCAGGAAAGCCGGAGTCAGCAAAGGGTCGCGGCGCTCGCCCATCGAGCGCGCGAATCTAACAGGTGGGGGAAAAAGGGGGCAACGCCGGGGTGTCGGTCTACCCCGGCGTTGCGGGGGAAGGAATGAAGGAGGGTGAGGGAAGGATGCCGCGGCGGGCTGTCGGCGTCTGTCGAGCGCTGCACAGCCGCGAAGTGGGGTTTCACCGAGCGGGCGCGAGCGCGGCGGCGCGCCCGGCGAGTGCCTCGAATCCGGCGCGGCGCGCCTCGCTCACGATCTGGTCGCGCGCTCGCGCCGTGGGGCTCAGGGAGAGCAGTCCGAGGCGGTCCTCGAGCTCTCCCAGGCGGTGCCCGGCGCGGCGCGCCAGGGCGAGATCCTCCTCCAACGTCTGTCGCGCGCGTTGCCTTCGGCCCAGGGCCAGGTCGATCTCCGCCGACACCAGATGCCCCAGGTGCGCCAGGCCGAGGTTGGGGGTCGCCGCGAGCTCCGGGCCGAGATCGGCGAGCGCCGCGCTCGCGGCTCCCTCCTTCCCGCGCTGGCGGACCAACGATCGCGCCGCCTCGAGCTCGGCCTGCAGCCGTTCGTCGGCGGCGTCGCGGGCCGCGAAGTCCGCCGCCAGACGGCGGAACGTCGAGAAGGCCTCCGCCGGCTTCCCGCCGTCGCGATCGAGGCGAGCGAGCGAGAGCTCCGCGACCGCCGCTCCGTGCTCCTGGTCGATCTGCCGGCAGAGCGCCGCGGACTCCTCCAGGAGCTTGCGCGCCCCGTCTCGGTCTCCCGCGAGCTCCCGGTTCTCTCCGAGCCCGAAGAGCGCGCTCGCTTCCCCGCTCCGATCGCCGGTCGATCGCGCGAGCTCCAGAGCCTCCGTCCAGAAGCGATCCGAGGCCGCGAGATCCCCGCGCTCGCGCCGGATCTGTCCGAGATTGGCGAGCGCCACCACCTCCCTGGTGCGATCCGCGAGCGCCCTGAATTCCGCGAGCGCCTCTTCGTGGCGGCGCTCGGCACCCGCCAAGTCCCAGCCGAGGTAGAGCATGGTGCCGATGTTCGCGAGCGCCGCCGCGGCGGCACGCCGGTCGCCGAGCTCGGCGAGCGTCGCGTGCGCCTCCTCGTAGAGCTGCCGCGCCCTGACCAGGTCGCCGCGCTCGGAGGCCACCAGACCGAGAGAGAGACGGGCGCGCGCCTCCCGCCGCCGGTTGCCGATCGCCGCGAAGGTCGCGCGCGCTTCCTCGAAACGGCGCTCGGCGGCGACGAAATCACCCCGTGACCGCTCCAGATTCGCCAGCGCCTGCGCCGCCACCGCCGCCTGCGCGCGATCGCCGAGCTCCGTCGCCAGCGCCACGGCCCGCTCGAGGTGCTCCGCCGCCACCGTCGTCTCGCCGAGGCGCCGGAGCGCCGTCCCCCAGGCGAGCTCGGCGCGCGCCGCCACCGACCGGGCGCCGGAGCTCTCGGCCTTGCCCGCCGCGGCCTCGGCGGCCGCGAGCTGGCGGTGGAAGTCCGAGAGCGCCTCGGCCGCCTGCGCGACCAACAGGTCGATGCGCGGATCCTCGCCGGCCGGCGGCGGGAGACGGACGAGCTCCTCCAGGACCGCGAGCGCGGAGGTGGCGTCGCCCGCCTCGAGCTCCACCTCGGCCAGCCGCAGTCCGAGCTCGAGATCCGTCGGGTCGCCCTCTCGGAGCTCGCGCGCGAGCGCGATCGCCCTCGGCCAATCGCGCGAGAGGCGGCGCTCGAGCGCCTGAACGGTCAGGCGTTCCGCGCGCGGCAGAGAGTCCGAGAGACGCGCGGCGCGTTCCGCGGCGGCCAAGGCCTCGCTGTCGTAGCCGAGCTCCGACCAAGCACGGGCGAGCGCCGCTTGCGCGAGCGGATAGACCGGATCGGCCGCGACCGCCCGCTCCAGACGCTCGCGCGCCCCGAGCGGGTCCGAGCTCCGCAGCGCTTCCAGCCCCTCGCTGTAGAGGCGTAGCGCCTCGGCGCTCGCAGGGCGAGCGGCGGACTCTCCCGCCGCCGCGACCACCCCGCCCGCCACCAGCTTGCGACGCAGCTGCTCGCCGGCATCGCGCACCAGGTCGAAGATCGCCGCCTCCGCCCCTTCGACGCGCAGCGCCTCGAGCTCGCCGCCCGCCGTCTCCTGCAGGCGCACGTCGAGGCGGAGCCGCCCGCCGCTGCGCTCGCCGAGCGCCGTGTAGCTACCGAGCAAGACCCAGTCGGCGCCGAGGATCCGGCGCAGCTTGGCGAGCGTCTCCGCGCCCAGGGCATCGCGTGGCGCGAGGCCCAGGTCCCGCCTCGCCTGGGCGACGACCTCGCCCGGGATCGCGCGCACGGCACCCCCCGCGGCGAGCTCCGAGGTGAGCATCTCGGCGAGCGCGGCCGAGAGCCAGGCCGACTCTGGGCGCTCGGTCGCGTTGGCGAATGCGAGCACCGCGATCGAGCGGCGCGACGCGCGGGCGGCCTGCCTCGAGCTCCCGGACTCCCCCCCTCGCCGGACCTGCCAGGTGACCGCAGCCCCGATCAGGAGCGTCGCGAAAATCGCCGCCACGATCCCCCAGCGACGCCGAGAGCCCTCCGGCCGGGGCCTGGGGAGCATCATGGTTTCCGGATCGAGGCTCCGCACGACCTCTTCCGCGCTCCGGAAGCGGCGCTCCGGCTCGCGGTCGAGACAGCGCAGGATCGCTTCCCGCCAGCGCGCCGGCAGCTCCCGCCGATAGACCTCCGGAGGCGTCGGAGGCTCGCGGAGCCGCTTGACCGCGACCTCGAGCGGTGTCTCCCCACCGAATGGCAGCGCGCCCGTCACCATTTCGTAGAGCACGACGCCCAACGCGTAGAGGTCGCTCGCGGGGCTCGCCGGCCGGCCCGCCACCTGCTCCGGAGCCATGTAGGCCGGAGTTCCCAGGAGACCGCCGGCTTCGGTCAACACGGCTCCGGCGCTGCTGGGACGCTCGCTGCGGGCGAGCCCGAAATCGGTGACCACGGCACGCTCGCCGCCGGCTTCGGGCACGAGAACGATGTTCGCGCTCTTGAAGTCCCGGTGGACCACGCCGGCGGCATGGGCGGCATCGAGGGCGCGAGCGAGCTGACGGACGATCGGGAGAGCCTCGTCCGGCGGCATCGGACCCGCTTCCGCGAGGCGTCGCGCCAACGTCTCGCCGTCGAGCAGCTCCATCGTGAGGAAGAGCATCGGCCTGCCGCCCGCCGCACCTCCGCTCTCGTGCAGCCCAAGGTCGAAGAGCCGGCAGACGTTGGGATGGCTCACGCGGCGGGCGAGGAGAATCTCCCGCTTGAAGCGCTCGATCGAGTGCGGATCGGAAGCGATGCCGGGTCTCAGGAGCTTGAGAGCGACGGTCGTTCCGAGCTCCCGGTCCTCGGCCGCGTAGACTTCGCCGCTCGCGCCCTGGCCGAGGAACCGCGTGACGCGATAGCGCCCGCCGACCAGCTGGTCGGGGGCGAAGCTGGGCGAGGCATGGGGCCCGGCGCTCATCGGAGACTCGCCAGCGATTGTAGCGGCTCCCCGGGGGCGATTCTGGCGCGTTCGTCCACCAATCTGGCGCGTTCGTCCATTCCCAGCTCGCGCTCCCCTTCCTAGCCTTGCCACCTCGGCCCCGCCTGGCCGCTACCGAGGAGGTTTCGATGTCCCATGCGTCTCCGTCGCTCCGGCCCTCGCCCCTTCGAACCCACCGCCCCGGCTTCGCCGCCCTTTCGACCGTTCTGGTCGCCGCGCTCCTCGGCGCTTCTCCGGTCACCCGAGGTGCGGAACTCAAGTTGATCGGGAACGAGGTGAACGCCCGTCTCGGAGAATCGGTGGCGCTGGGCACGACGCTCCTGACCACCAACATACTCGCCGTCGGGGCGCCCGCCGGAGACCACTGCGCTGGCGGGCACGGAACCGGCAGGGTCGAACTCTTCGAGCTGGACGGCGCCACCTGGGGTGCCGTCGACTGCCTCAGCCAAGGAACGATCGGGGCCTTCGGGGTCTACGGAGAGTTCGGCGCCGCCGTCGCCGCTTCCGGCGACGAGATCATGGTGGGCATCCCCGGCCGCGACGCGTTCGCCTCGACACCCGAGGGGGCCTTCGAGCTCTTCGAGCGCACCATCGACGGCGCAGGAGAGGTGACGTACGTGTCATTTCACGAGTGGGGGGACGGGCTCACGCCTTACAGCGACCTCGGCATCTCGGTGTCGACCGACGGCCAACGCTGGATGGCGGGAGGGTCGTGCACGCTCCCCCCGGCCTTCGAGCCGGGAGTCGCGGTGATCGAAAAGCTCAACGTGGGCGCCGGCGAGCTCGGTCCGCCCGGAGGCGACAGCGCCGAGAAGTTCGGAGCCGCCGTGCAGGTCAATGGGGATTACGCGATCGTGGGCGCGCCCGGCGACACGCGGCTGGGCGCCAACACCGGCTCAGCCTTCGTCTACCACCGCGGCGCGGGCGAAACGTGGACGCTGCAGCAGAAGCTCACGGCGAGCGACGGTGCGACGCAGCATCAGTTCGGCGCCGCGGTCGGCATCTGGGACCAGTTCGCGGTGGTGGGCGCTCCGGGGTGGTCCTCGGGTCACGGCAAGCTCTACTTCTACCGTCGCTCGGGAACGATCTGGTCGCTCGACTACAGCTTCGCGCCACCCGCCGCCGAGGGCGTCTGGCAACTGGGGGCAACCGTCGCCCAGGCCTTCACCAAGGTAGTCGCCAGCGCGCCCTTCTCACGCGTCGGCGTCCAGGAGGAGGCGGGACGGGTCTTCGCCTTCAGCTGGAACCCGACGTCCTCCAGCTGGGTCTACGAAGGGAGCCGAGCGGCGAGCGATAGCGGTGACTATCTCTGGTGGGGCAAGGCGCTCGCGGTGCACCAGTTCACGGTTGCCGTCGGGTCGCCCCGCGACATCGACGGCGGCTCGTTCGCCGGCGCGGTCTACGTCTACGCCTGGGAAGACATCGCCGGCCACCTCTTCTCCGACGGCTTCGAGATCGGCAACGCCGACCGCTGGGACAGCGTGCAGCCCTAGGCCGGCAGGTCCCCGGGGCGATCGACGTCCCGCAGGGACGCGCGCAGGGGTTCCGGCACCACCGGCGTGAGGATCTTCGGATCGCGCCCCAACGGTTGCAGCGAGCTCCCGCCGGCCACCGCCAGGGCGCGCAGCCTGGGACCGAGCGCCGGTTCGTAGACGCCGGGGAAGGGGTGCACGCGCCCTTCGTCGGCGCGCGGAAGAACCCCGTCCCGCCCGGGCGTTCGCTGCGCGATCAACCAGTCGAGGAGCGCCCCGTCGAGCCAGGGCTGATCGCAGGCGACGACGAGCCACGCGTCTTCGGTTCTCGATTCGACCGCTGCGAGGATGCCCGCGAGCGGGCCAGCGACTCCAGGCGCGTCCAGGAGCCGGGCGAGGCTCGAGAGCGACGCCGGCACTTCCCCGGCACCGAGCAGCACGACCTCTCGGACGCGCGGCGCGAGGACGTCGACGACGCGCTCCGCGAACGACCGGCTCGCGATCTCGAGAAGTTGTTTCGGCCGCCCCATGCGACGGCTGGCGCCGCCGATCAAGACACCGCCCAGAAGCGGAGGAGATCGCAGGAGCTCTGGCATGCGGTTGATATCCTTCCATGCCTGCCGCCTCTCGCGGCGCAACGATCCCTGGAGACTCTCGCACGATGCCCTTGCGCCCCGACACCGACACTCTCACCCGCCGCCGCGGCCGCCGTCGCCGCGGCATCCTCGTCCTCTTCCTGCTCGCCGCGCTCGCGGTCGTTGCGATGGGAGCCTTCCGCACCGGACCGGCGCCGTCGATCGCGATCGACCCGTCCGTGCGGGCGATCGGACGGACGACGGCGATCGGCGTCACCGTGCGCGAGCCTTCCCGTGGCATCGCGGGCGTGCACGTCGAGATCGTGCAGGGCGCAGCGACGTTCCAGCTGGCGGACGAGAAGCTGACGACACCGGCTCCCTGGAACCCCTTGGCGCGTGGCACCGTCGAGCGGACGTTGCGCCTGGAGATCGGCAAGAACGCCCTTCCCGGCCTCGCCGAGGGAGAGGCGAAGCTCCGCGTCGTCGCCCGCCCGTCTCCCGCCTGGCTGCGCGCCGGCAAGGCGGCCGAGGCCGAGGTCTCGCTCCCGGTGCGCCTGGTGCCGCCGGCGCTCTCCCTCCTCTCGACCCAGCACTACGTGACCCAAGGGGGCGCGGAGGCGGTCGTCTACCGCGTCGGCGCGACCTCGGTGCGCGACGGCATCGAGGTGGGGGACTGGTTCTTTCCCGGCTATCCGCTCCCCGGCGGAGCGGGCGACGAGCGCTTCGCGCTCTTCGCCGCGCCGTACGATCTCGCGGACGGCAATGCGATCCGCCTCCTCGCCGCCGACGAAGTCGGCAACGAGGCTCGCTTGCCTTTCGTCGATCGCTACTCGCCGCTCGCGCCGCACGAGGACGAGATCCGGCTCGAGGACGCGTTCCTCGCCCGCGTGGTGCCCGAGATCTTCGCCCAGACACCGAGCCTCGTGGACCGCGGCAGTCTGCTCGAGAACTACCTCGAGATCAACCGCGACCTGCGCCGCGCCAACGCGGCGGAGCTCCGCCAGCTGGCGACGCGTACCCGCCCGCAATTCCTCTGGAAG
Source organism: uncultured Thermoanaerobaculia bacterium (assembly GCA_964476605.1). Classification (GTDB taxonomy): domain Bacteria; phylum Acidobacteriota; class Thermoanaerobaculia; order Multivoradales; family JAGPDF01; genus JAGPDF01. The sequence goes on from CAYZBH010000013.1 coordinate 33,900, forward strand.
GCCGCCTTCCTGGCGCTCCCGGGGGGCCAGGTGATGTCTTCGTTCGCGGACCGGCGCACCTACTTCTATGGCGGCCGCGAGGTGGACCGGCAGGACCACCTCGGCTTCGACCTCGCCTCGGTCGCGCGCGCCGACGTGCCGGCGGCCAACTCGGGGATCGTGGTCCTGGCACGCTATTTCGGGATCTACGGCAACACCGTCGTGATCGACCATGGCTACGGACTGATGAGCCTCTACGCCCATCTCTCCTCGATCGCCGTCACCGAGGGGGCCGAGGTCAAGCGCGGCCAAGTGCTCGGCAAGAGCGGCGCGACCGGCCTCGCCGGCGGTGACCACCTGCACTTCACCTTCCTGCTGCAAGGGCTGCCGGTCCGGCCGGTCGAGTGGTGGGACGCCCACTGGATTCGCGACCGGATCGGCCGAAAGCTGGGGGACGCGCTGCCTTTCGGCGGCTGACGCCCCACGCCCGCCGCCGGGGCGGGCGACCTACCCGAACGCACAGCGCGATTTCTCTCCTCGCTTGCTACCTTGCATGGTGGAGGCGCCCTCCCGGCGCCGCAGGAGACCATGAACCCCAACGCATCGCTTCTCCGCTTGCGCGCCGAGCGCGAGCGTCTCCGCCTGGGCGGAGGTTCGGAGCGGATCAAGCGCCAGCACGCCGCCGGCAAGCTCACGGCGCGCGAACGGCTCGCGCTGCTCTTCGACCCCGACACCTTTCAGGAGTGGAATCTCTGGTTGCGCCATCGCTCGACCCATCCCGAGCTCGCGGGCCGCGAGCTGCCGGGCGAGGGGGTCGTGACCGGCGTCGGCAACGTGGACGGCCGCGCGCTCTACGCCGCGAGCCAGGACTTCACGGTCGCGGGCGGCTCGATCGGCGAGGCCGGTGCCAAGAAGATCGCCGACCTGATGGACGACGCGCTGCGCACCGGACACCCCTTCCTCTTCTTCAACGACGGCGCCGGCGCCCGTATCCAGGAGGGAGTCGACGCCCTCGACGGCTACGGCCAGATCTTCTACCGCAACGTCCTGCTCTCGGGGGTCGTGCCGCAGATCAGCATCATCGCGGGCCCCTGCGCCGGCGGCGCCGCCTACTCCCCCGCGCTCACCGATTTCATCATCCAGGTCGAGAGCGCGGGACAGCTCTACATCACCGGCCCCTCGGTGATCCGGGAGGTCACCGGCGAGGAGGTGACCGCCGAGCAGCTGGGCGGCGTCGAGAGCCACGCGCACTACTCCGGCGTGGTGCACTTTGTCGCCGCCGACGACGCCGATGCGGTGGCGATCGCGCGCCGGCTGCTCGCGCTCCTGCCGGCCAACAACACCGAGGATCCGCCCTTCGTGGCCGAGCTCCACGAAGAGGCGCTCTACCCCGACGAGGGGTTCGCCGAAATCCTCCCCGAGGATCCGCGCGAGCCCTACGACATCCGCGAGGTCGTGCGCCGCGCGCTCGATCGCGCCGATCTGCTCGAGATCCAGCCGGACTTCGCTCCCAACCTCGTCATCGGCCTCGGCCGTCTGACCGGCCGCACCGTGGGCGTGGTCGCGAACCAGCCGCTCGCGCGAGCCGGCGCGCTCGACATCGACGCCTCCGACAAGGCGGCGCGCTTCATCCGCTTCTGCAACGCCTTCAACATCCCCCTCCTCACCTTCGTCGACGTTCCCGGGTTCCTGCCGGGCGTCGAGCAGGAGCACGGCGGCATCATCCGGCACGGCGCGAAGATGCTCTTCGCCTACGCGGCGGCCACGGTCCCGAAACTCACCGTCGTGCTGCGCAAGGCCTACGGTGGCGCCTTCCTCGCCATGTGCGCCAAGGCGATGGGCGCCGATCGCAGCGCCGCCTGGCCGGGCGCCGAGATCGCCGTCATGGGGGCCGAGGGCGCGGTCAAGGTCCTCCATCGCAAGGAGATCGAGAGCGCCGAGGATCCGGCGGCGGAGCTCGCGCGGCGGGCCGCCGCGTACCGCGCCGAGTTCGCCGACCCGCGCGTCGCCGCCGGCCGCGGCATGCTCGACGAGATCATCGAGCCCGCCGAAACGCGCCTCTATCTCGCGAGCGCGCTCGAGGTCCTGCGGAACAAGCGGGAGCTGCGGCCGCAGAAGAAGCACGGCCTCATCCCGATGTGAGCGGACGCCGACCGTGACCGTCGACCCCATCGCTTTCGGCCTCGAGATCACCCTCGTCGGCATGGGGGTGGTCTTCCTCGCGTTGGCGCTCGTCGCCGGCGCGATCTCCTGGATGCGCCGCCTCGACGAGCGCTGGCGTTCCGCCGAGTCGGCCGAGGAGGCCGCGGCGTTCGGGCGCACACCGACCATCGACCAGCTCACCGTCGTCCTCGTCGCCGCCACCGCGGCCACCCTCGTCGCCGGGCGCCATCGCATCCGGCAGATCCGCCGGCTCTCACCCGGCGACCAGCCCGCGAGCGCCTGGGCCGTCACCGGCCGCGCGGCGCTCCAGGGCTCGCACGCCGTTCGCACCCATCCCGCGGAGCGTTGAAGAACGCCCGTGCTGCCAGAGAGAAGGTCACCATGAAGCTCAAGATCACCGTCCACGGAGTCGCCTACGAAGTGGACGTCGAAGTGCTGGACGCCGGCGAGGGATTCCCGACCGTTCCCGCGGTCGCACCGGCCGCCCGGAAGCGCAAGACCGCCACTCCCGGCGAGTCCGACGGCGCATCGCCCGCACGCCCGGCCGCCGCGCTTCGAGCCTCCTCGTCGGGCGCGGAGGCGATCGTCTCGCCGGTCGCGGGCACCGTGCTCGAGCTCCGCTGCCGGGCCGGCGAGAGCGTCGCCGCGAATCAGGTGGTGGTGGTGATCGAGGCGATGAAGATGAAGACCTCGATCGTGGCCCCGCGCGCCGGCGCGATCGCCGAGCTCCTCGTGGCCGCCGGCGACGCCGTGAAGGAGGGGCAGGCGCTCGCGCGCTACGCCTGAGATGGACCAGCTCCGCGCCTTTCTCGACGCCGGCGCGCTCGGCAACATGACCTGGGGGAACCTGGGCATGCTCGCCGTCGGCGTGCTCTTCCTCTACCTCGCCATCCGCAAGGACTACGAGCCGCTGCTGCTCGTCCCCATCGGCTTCGGCATCCTGCTCGGCAACATCCCCTACGCCCGCGGGCTGGGGATCGGCATCTACGAGGACGGGAGCGTCCTCTCGATCCTCTACCAGGGGGTGACGCGCGGCTACTATCCGCCGCTCATCTTCCTCGGCATCGGGGCGATGACCGACTTCTCCTGCCTGCTGTCGAATCCGCGTCTCGTGCTGCTGGGCGCCGCCGCGCAGGTGGGGATCTTCGGCGCGCTCTGGGCGGCGCTCCTGCTGGGCTTCGACCCGGCGCACGCCGCCTCGATCGGCATCATCGGCGGCGCCGACGGTCCGACCGCGATCTTCCTCGCCTCCAAGCTGGCGCCGGAGTACCTGGGAGCGATCGCCATCGCGGCCTACTCCTACATGGCGCTGGTGCCGGTGATCCAGCCACCGATCATCCGCATGCTCACCTCGCGCGAGGAGCGGCGGATCCGCATGAAGCCGAACCGCCCGGTCTCGAAGCGGATGCGGATCCTCTTTCCGATCCTCGGCTTTCTGCTCACCTCGTTCATCGCCCCGGGATCGATCACTCTCCTGGGAATGCTCTTCTTCGGCAACCTGCTCAAGGAATCGGGGGTCACCGAGCGGCTGGCGCAGACGGCGCGCAACGCCTTTCTCGACGCCATCACGATCCTCCTCGGAGTGACCGTCGGCGCGTCGACCGACGCCTCGCGCTTCCTGACCCCGGCCTCGCTCAAGATCTTCGCGCTCGGCGCGGCGTCGTTCGCGGTCGCGACGGCGGGCGGCGTGCTCTTCGCGAAGGCGATGAATCTCGTCGTCCGCGAGAAGATCAATCCGATCATCGGCTGCGCGGGGGTCTCGGCGGTGCCCGACTCGGCGCGCGTCGCGCAGCTCGTCGCCGCCGAGGAGGATCCTCAGAACTTCGTCATCATGCACGCGATGGCGCCCAACGTGGCGGGCGTCATCGGATCGGCCGTGGCGGCCGGCGTGCTCCTCGCCGCGTTGCGCTGAGAGAAGCCGTCGCCGGCCGCAGGGCGCGGGCTATTCGGAGGACGAAACCGGCGTCCCCTTCGGCGGCGCGAAGCCGCGGTCGCGCATCAGGGCGTCGATTCCCGCGTCGTGCCCGCGGAAGGCGCGGTACCCGTCCGCCGGATCGATCGTGTTCCCGACCGAGAAGACGTCGTCGCGCAGCCGCTTCGCCACCGCCTTGTCCCAGGCGCCTGCCCCCTCGAGGAAGGCCTCCCAGGCGTCCGCGGTCAGCGTGTCGGCCCAGAGGTAGCTGTAGTAGCCGGCCGAGTAGCCGTCCCCCGAGAAGATGTGGCCGAAGTGCGGAATGCGGTGGCGCATCACGATCTCGCGCGGCATGCCGAGCGCCGCCAAGGTCTCGCGCTCGAAACGGTCCGGGTCGATCGGTGTCGAGCCCGCGAGGTGGAGCTTCATGTCGACCAGCGCGCTCGCGAGGTACTCGACGGTCGCGAACCCCTGATTGAAGGTGGCGGCGCGCTCGATCTTCTCGCGCAGCGCCTTGGGCATCGGCTCGCCGGTCCGGTAGTGCACCGCGAACCGATCGAGCACCTCGGGGGTCGAGAGCCAGTGCTCGAGCAGCTGCGAGGGGAACTCGACGTAGTCGCGCGCCACCGCCGTGCCCGAGAGCGTCGGATAGCTCACGTTCGAGGCGAGCCCGTGCAGGGCATGGCCGAACTCGTGGAAGAGCGTGCGTGCGTCCTCCCAGCTGATCAGGACCGGCTCGCCCGGCGCACCCTTCACGAAGTTCGAGTTGTTGGAGACGATCGTGGTCACGTCGCCGTCGAAGCGCTCCTGGTTGCGGTAGGCGTTCATCCAGGCGCCCGAGCGCTTGCCGGACCGCGCGTAAGGGTCGAAGTACCAGAGCCCGATGTGGCGGCCGCTCCCCTGGTCGGTGACCTCCCAGACGCGGACGTCGGGGTGGACCACCGGGAGCCCGGCGACCGGCGTGAAGCGGAAGCCGAAGAGCTCCCCGGCGACGAAGAACATGCCCTCCCGGAGCTTCTCGAGCTGCAGGTAGGGCTTGATGGCGTCACCGTCGAGGTCGTACTTCGCCTTGCGCACCTTCTCCGCGTAGTAGCGGTAGTCCCAAGGCTCGATCTCGAGCTTCGCCCCTTCGGCATCGGCGATCGCCTGCATGTCGGCGACCTCCTCGTGGACGCGCGCGACGGCCGGCTTCCAGACCGCCTCGAGCAGCTCGAGCGCCCGCTCGGGCGTCTTCGCCATCGCGTTCTCGAGCCGCCAGTGGGCGTGCGTCGGGTAGCCCAGGAGCTTCGCGCGCTCGGCGCGCAGGGCGAGGATCTCCGGGATCAGGGCGTTGTTGTCCTGGGCGTCGCCGTTGTCCCCCCGGTTGGTGAAGCTCCGGAAGACGCGTTCGCGCAGGTCGCGGCGCTCCGAAGCGGTGAGAAAGGGCTCGACCGAGGAGCGGGTGTTGAGCACCGCGAACTTGCCGGGCTGGCCACGCTCGGCCGCCGCGGCGGCGAACGCCGACCGGAGCGGCTCCGGAATGCCGACGAGGTCTTTCGCCTCGAGGAACAGCGTCTCGTCGTCCTCGTCCGCGAGCACGTTCTGACTGAACTGGGTGTAGAGCGACGCCAGCCGCTGGTTGATCGCCGACATGCGCTCCTTGGCGGCGGGCGAGAGCTCGGCGCCGGCGCGCACGAACGTGTTGTGCACCCACCAGACGAGGCGGCGCTGCTCCGGGGTGAGGGCGGCGCGGTCGCGCTCCGCGTAGACCGAGGCCAGCTTCGAGAAGAGTCGCTCGTTCTGGGTGATGCGGTCGGCGAGCGCGGCCAGCTTCGGCGCCATCTCCCGCTCCACCGCCTGGAACTCCGGCGTGTTCATGGTCGAGGAGAAGACCCCGTAGACCGTCGTGACGCGCTCGAGCGTCCGGCCCGCCCGTTCGAGGGCGGCGTAGGTGTTCTCGAAGGTCGGCGGCGCCGGGTTCGCGGCGATCGCCTCGACTTCGGCGAGCTGCTCGGCCATCGCGGCCTCGAGCGCGGGCTGGAACTGCTCGACCCGGGCCTGATCGAAGGGCGGGACGCCACCGTACGGACCCGTCCAGGGCTTGAGGAGGGGATTCTCGGCGACGCCCGGGGTCGCGGCGAGCAGCGTCGCCACCCCGAGTGTAGGCAGCAGGGATGCGTTCATGTCGTTGGGCTCCATGTTCGAGAGGATCCTGGGAACGATGATCCGCCGCGCGATGCGCGCCGGCATCCCCATATTTTATTCGTTCGCGGGCCGCCGGGGTTTCCAGCGCTTGCCGGCGAAGACGTCGCGGATGTCCGCGAGCACCTCGCGGTCGATCCGCAGCGTCTCCCCCTTCGAGAGATCGACCCCCTGGACCTCCGGGATCCGCACGTCGTAGTTCTCCCACCCCATGAAGTCGACCAGGATCTTCTGGAAGCGCGCGTCGATGACGCCGTCCACCGGTCCATCGTAGAAGCCGCGCTCGCGCCAGATGCTCTGCAGCTCCCGCGCCACCTCCGCGGTCACGGGAATCATGTTCTCGGGCCTCGAGCGCGTGAAGTAGAGGCGATTCAGGCGGAAGAGGCGCTCCAGCTCGGCCAGGGGCGTCGGATGGTCGTAGATCGAGATGTCGACGAAGTTGTCCTGACCGTCGTAGCCGGCGCCCGCGCGAACGACGAGGAGGGCCGCGCTCTCCTCGCCGCGCTGATCGCCGCCGGCCTTCCCCCCCGCGAGGAGCGCCGCGAGCAGCCGGTCCGCGAGCTCTCCCGGCGTCGACTCGAAGGTCCGCGCCATCGCCTCGACGGTCGCGCGCGAGACGAGGATGTTCCCCTGCGCCGTGTAGCCGTGTCCGGAGACCACCTCGCCGGGAGCCGCCTCGGCTACTCCCCCACCCTCTCGCCCGACTCGTCCGCCCGCCCAGGCGAAGCACTCCTTCCCCGTCCAGGTGGCCGCGTTGCCGCGCGCGTCGACCATCCCGACCTGGCGCTGCTCGCGCCCGGCGTCCTTGCGAAGGACGATGCGCAACGCCTCCTCCGCGCTCGCCCCGCGCGCCATCAGCTCGAGCCCGTCGATGCCGTAGTCGAGCTCGGCGAAGCTCTGCGTGGCGACCGCCCCCACCCCGGCCCGCGCCCAGGGGACCACCGCCCGCACGTTCGGGAACTTCGACTGCACCGCGATCCCCAGATCCCCGTTCGCCGGATCGAGCGCCACGATCGAGAAGGTGGAAACCAGCGGATGCGCCCCCCCAAGCAGCCGCGGCGGCATGGCCCAGGCACTTAAGAAGGCCAGGAGGACGAGAGCTGCGATGACGAAGAACCGGCGCAGGTGATGTCGCATGCGGGACCTCCGGGAGGCTCGGGAGCGCCCTCGACTCTATGCCACGCCCCGCCCGGCGGCGCGGCGGAAGCCGCGCCGCGCACCGCTAGACTTCCTCCGATGACCGCTCCCACTACTCCCCAGCGCGGGCTCCTCTCCCGGCAGGGAATGATCGCCACGCTCGCGATCCTCGCCATCGCGGCGCATCTGGTGCTGCGCTACGCGCTCGGGTTGCGCTCCGTGCGGTGGGGCTTCGAGATCGCCGACTGGCCGCTGTTGGTGGCGCTCCTGCTGGGCGGCCTGCCGCTCGTCCTCGAGCTCGCGGGGAACGTGGCCCGCTTCGAGTTCTCCTCGGACCTCCTCGCGGGGATCTCGATCGTCACCTCGGTGCTGCTCGGCGAGTACCTCGCCGGCACGCTCGTCGTCCTGATGCTCTCCGGCGGGCAGGCGCTCGAAACCTACGCGGTGCGGAGCGCCTCCTCGGTTCTCCAAGCGCTCGCCCGGCGCATGCCCTCGCGCGCCCATCGGCGGCAGGCGGGCGGCGTCGCCGACGTGGCGCTCGACTCGATCGCGCCGGGGGACGAGCTGGTCGTCTTCCCGCACGAGATCTGCCCGGTGGACGGCACGGTGCTCGAAGGGCACGGCGCGATGGACGAGTCCTACTTGACCGGCGAGCCCTACCACCTCTCGAAGGTGCCCGGGGTGGGGGTGCTCTCCGGAGCCATCAACGGCGAGACGGCGCTCGTCATCCGCGCCGACCGTCGCGCCGTCGACTCGCGCTACGCCAAGATCCTCGAGGTGATGCGCGAGTCGGAGCAGCGGCGCCCGCGCCTCCGCCGTCTGGGCGACCAGCTCGGAGCGATCTACACCCCGATTGCGGTCGCCCTCGCGCTCGCGGCCTGGGCGGCGAGCGGCGATGCCCGCCGCTTCCTCGCCGTCCTCGTCGTCGCCACGCCCTGTCCGCTGCTGATCGCCATCCCGGTCGCGATCATCGGCTCGATCTCGCTCGCCGCGCGGCGCGGCATCATCATCAAGGATCCGGCGGTCCTCGAAAGGATCGACACCTGCCGCGTCGCCATGTTCGACAAGACCGGAACGCTCACCTACGGCGAGCCCCGGCTCACCGAGGTCGAGCCCGCGCCGGGATTCGACGCCGACCGGGTGCTCGCCATGGTGGCGAGCCTCGAACGCTACTCGCGCCATCCGCTGGCCGCCGCCATCCTCGCCGCCGCCGCGGCCCGCGGGCTGCCGCTCGACGAAGCCGACGAGATGACGGAGCGCCCGGGCGAGGGGTTGCGCGGCGTGGTCGGCGGCCACCGCTTGCGCGTCTTGAGCCGCAAGGAGGCGAGCGAGCAGCTCGGCGCGCGGGCCGCCGCGCTGCCGCCGCACGCCGACGGTCTCGAGTGCGTCGTGCTCGTGGACGGGACCTTCGCCGCCCTCTGCCGCTTCCGAGACGAGCCGCGCGCCGATGGAACGCGCTTCATCCGGCACCTCGCGGAGCTCCATCGCTTCGAGCGGGTCCTGCTCGTCTCTGGCGACCGCGAGTCGGAGGTCCGCTATCTCGCCGAGAGAGTCGGCATCCGCGAGGTGCACGCCGGACAGACGCCGGAGCAGAAGCTGGCGCTGGTGCGCGCCGAGACGGCTCGGGTCCCCACGATCTTCCTGGGCGACGGCATCAACGACGCGCCGGCGCTCACCGCCGCGACCGTCGGCGTCGCCTTCGGCCAGGGGAGCGACATCACCGCCGAGGCGGCCGGCGCGGTGATCCTCGACAGCTCGCTCTCGCGGGTCGACGAGCTCCTGCACATCGGCCGCCGCATGCGCGCGATCGCGCTCCAGAGCGCGGTCGGCGGCATGGCCATCTCGGTGCTCGGCATGGGCTTCGCGGCGGCCGGCTGGTTGCCTCCCGTCGCCGGCGCGCTCACCCAGGAGATCATCGACGTCGTCGCGGTCGCCAACGCTCTCCGCGTCGCCTGGCCGCCGAAGTCGCTCATCGACTACGACGCGAGCGGGACGCACGCCGCCTGAGTCGCTTCAGAGCTCGAGCGTCTCCCCTACCGCGAGCGTGCGTACGCTTCCGGCGAGATCCCGGTCGTCGCCCGCGAGCCGGGCGGCGAGCGCGCGCGGCGGCTCGTCCACGGGCTCGTCGGAGAGGTCGAAGGCCCCCCAGTGCATCGGCACCAGCCGCCGGGCGCCGAGCTCGCGGAACGCCGTGAGCGCTTCGGCGGGATCCATGTGCACCGCTTTCATGAACCAACGCGGCTCGTAGGCGCCGATCGCGAGCAGCGCGACGTCGATGCCAGGGTATCTCCGGCCGATCTCGGCGAAGCCGTGGAAGTAGCCGCTGTCGCCGCCGAAGTAGAGGCTGAGGCCCGCCGCTTCGATCAGCCAGGAGCCCCAGAGCGTCGATTCGTCGAGCTGTCCGAGCCGTCGCGACCAGTGCTGCGCCGGCAGGAAGGTGAGCTTCCAACCGTCCCGCTCCACGCTCTGCCACCAATCGATCTCCCCGACATCGCGGAAGCCGTGCTTGCGCAGATGGGCACCCAACCCGAGCGGTACGAACCAGGCGATCGACTTCGGAAGGCGCCGGAGCGTCCAGTCGTCGAGGTGGTCGTAGTGATTGTGGGAGAGCACCGCGACGGCGTCGGAGGGGATCGCCGCGAGCGGCAGTCCGGGCGGCGACCAGCGCTTCGGCAGCAGGGCCCGCGGCCCGAAGTGGGGATCGGCCAGGAGCACGCGCCGGCCGGTCTGCACGGCGAACGAAGCGTGACCGATCCAGGTGATCTCCGGGCGAGGGACGCTCCGCGCGAGGCGCGCGCCGTCGTTGGGCAGAACCGGCACGTTCGGAGGCCGGCGCTTGTCCCAGCGATTGCGCGACAGCACCTTCCAGCGAAAGACGTCGCGGAAGGTCGCCTTGGTGACCCCCCAAGGATTGAAGAAGCGGCCGTTCGCGAAGTGCGGCGCCTCGAGCGTTGCGGGGTCGGGACGAGGCGTCGACATGCCGGAATTGTGGCACGCGTCCCCATCGCTCCGGCTCTGCCGTTGATAGGCTGACCGCGGATGCGCGAGCCCGGGTTCCCCAATCTCCGAGCCTTCCTCGATCGACTCCGGCGCGAAGGGGACCTGGTCGAGGTCACGGCCCCCGTCTCCCCCCGGCTCGAGATCCCGGAGATCCACCGCCGGGTGATCGCGGCCGGCGGACCGGCGCTGCTCTTCCGCAACATCGAGGGCTCCGACCTCCCGCTGGTCAGCAACCTCTTCGGCACCGCGCGCCGCGTCGAGCTCGCCTTCGGCGCGCGCCCGGAGCGGCTCGTCCGGCGCCTCGCAGGGCTGCCGCGCGAGCTCCTGCCGCCCTCGCTCGGCCGCCTCTGGGGGGCGCGCGATCTGGGCGGAGACCTGCTCCGCATCGGCATGCGGCGCCGCGCCACCGGCCCCGTCGCCGAGGTACGAACCGAGGACGTCCGCTTGGATCGCCTCCCGGCGCTCACCTGCTGGCCCGAGGACGGCGGCCCCTTCGTGACGTTGCCGCTCGTCTACACCGAGCACCCCGACGGCCTCGGCCACAACCTCGGCATGTACCGGATGCAGATCCACGACGCGCGGACGACGGGCATGCACTGGCAGATCGGCAAGGGGGGCGGGTACCACTACGCCGTCGCCGAAGAGCGTGACCGGGCGCTGCCGGTCACCGTCTTCCTCGGCGGCCCGCCGGCGCTGACGCTGGCGGCGATCGCGCCGCTTCCGGAAAACGTCCCGGAGCTGCTCTTGGCCTCCCTCGTGGTCGGCCAGAAGCTCGGCCTCGTCGACGGACCCGCGGAGCAACCGCTGCTCGCCGAGGCCGAGCTCGCGCTGGTGGGGCGCGTGCCGCCGCGGAGACGTCACCCCGAAGGCCCGTTCGGCGATCACTACGGCACCTACTCGCTCCGCCACGACTACCCGGTCTTCGCGGTGGAATGGCTCTGCCGGCGGCGCGACGCGATCTTCCCCGCAACGGTCGTCGGCAAGCCGCGCCAGGAGGACTACTTCCTCGGCGACTACCTGCAAGAGCTCCTGTCGCCGCTCTTTCCGCTCGTCATGCCAGCGGTCGAGAACCTCTGGTCCTACGGCGAGACCGGCTACCATTCGCTCGCCGCGGCGGTCGTGAGGCAGCGCTATCCGCGCGAGGCGATGGTCTCGGCCTTCCGCATCCTCGGCGAAGGGCAGCTCGCGCTCACCAAATTCCTCCTCGTCACCGACCGCGCGGTCGATCTCAAGGACTTCCGCGGCACGCTCGCGCACGTTCTCGCGCGAACCCATGTCGAGACCGACCTCTTCGTCTTCGCGAATCTCGCGATGGACACGCTCGACTACACCGGTCCGGCCGTGAACCGGGGCTCGAAAGGGGTCTGGCTCGGCCTGGGCGATCCGGTCCGCGAGCTGCCGCGCGCCTTCGCGCCGGAGGTGCCACTCCCGCCCGGCGCGCACGAGGTCGCGGTCTTCTGCCCCGGTTGCCTGGTCGTGGGCGGCCCCGACTTCGCGCGCGAGCCCGGGGCCGCGGCGCGCTTCGCGACCCATCCCGCCTTCGCCGGCTGGCCGCTCCTGGTGCTCACCGACGAGCCGCGGCGCGCCGCGGCGAGCGCCATGAACTTTCTCTGGACGACCTTTACCCGCTTCGAGCCCGCGGCCGATCTCTACGCCGCAGGGACGCGCGTCGAGCGCAACCACGTGCTGCGCACGCCGCCCATCCTGATCGACGCCCGGCGCAAGCCGAGCTACCCGGCCGAGCTCTTCTGCGATCCCGAAACCGAGCGGCTCGTCGACCGGCGCTGGAGCGAGTACTTCGCGGGTCGGCGCGTGGAGATGGGCGACGCCTCGCTCGCGCACCTCGACGCGCCACGCTGAACCGGTCGCCGCTGCTACGATCTCGCGCGATGTCCGCTCCTCTCGAAAACGGCGGCGGCTCGAGGCTCCGCCTCGGCCTGCTCGGCCGCATCGCGATCGCCCTGGCGCTCGTCGGCACCCTGCCGCTCGCTCTCGCCGTCGCCGGCCTGGCGGGCGTCAATCGCGAGGCGCTGGTCGAGCAACTGCTGCGGACGCATACCGTCTCCGCCCGGACCGCGGCGGACGCGATCGACACCTTCCTCGACGCGCGGCGCTCCCTCGCCGGATCGCTGCTCGAGGCCCCGGCACTGAAGCGCGATCCGACCTCGCCCGAGGCGCAGGCGAGCCTCCGCGACGCGCTCGCGAGCTGGCAGAGCGCCGGCATCGTGGGCGTCTCCCTCCACGGCGCGGACGGCGTTCTCCTGCTGCGGGCCCAGCAGAAGCAGCAGGCGGAGGTCGTCGAGCGGCTGCTCGGCGGCGCCGAGGGGGCGCCCGCGTCGCTCGCGGCCCTCGGCGGCGGGTCCTGGCTCCGCCTCGACCTTCCCGTCCCGGGATCGGCCGCGACGCTCCGCCTCGCGTGCGACGCCCGGCCGCTCCTGGCGGCGCTCTCACCGGAAGAGCTCGGCGAGCAAGCTCGTCTGCTGCTCCTCGATCGCGGGGGCCGGCCGCTCCTGGGGGATGCCGAGGCCACGCGCGACCTCCCAGCCGAGCTTCTGGGTGCCGCCACCACGGGACGGCTCTCCGGCAGCGGCCGCTTCGAGGACCTCGCCGGCCGGACGCTCGTGGGCGCCTGGTCGAGCGCCGACCAGGGGCGCTGGGTGGTGATCTCGACGCAGCCCGCGGCGATCGCGGAGGCCGCGGCGCGGCGGATGGCGCGACGGGCGGCGGGCGCCGCGGCGTTGGCGCTCGCGCTCGCGGCGCTGATCGCCGCCGCCGCGTACCGGGGACTGGTGCGGCCGCTCCGTGCCCTGCTCGCCGCGCAGCGCCGTCTCGCGGGGCTCTCGGGGGCGCCTCCGAAGGGCTCGGAGACCGCCGAGCTCCAGCGCGCCATGAGCGCCATGGAGCGCAATGCGCGGGATCGCGAGGCGCTGGACGAGGTCTTCCTCGGCCGCTTTCAAGTCATCGAGCTCCTCGGCTCGGGAGGCATGGGCACCGTCTTCCGGGGCTGGGATCCGAGGCTGCAGCGCGCGGTCGCGCTGAAGACCATCCACCTCCAGGGCACCGAGCCGCGCGACGCCGACAAGACTCGCGCCTCGATCGGCAAGCTGCTCGCCGAAGCGGTCGCGGCGGCGCAGATCGCCCATCCGAACGTGGTCGCGATCTATGACGCGGAGCAGGTCGACGAGATCGGCTACGTCGCGATGGAATACGTGCACGGCATGGGGCTCGATCGCTACCTCGAGGAGCGCGGCTCCCTCTCCTGGCGGGAGGTGGTGCCCCTCGGCCAAGCGATCGCGGAGGGGCTCGCCGCCGCCCACGAGCGGGAGCTCGTGCATCGCGACATCAAGCCCGGCAACATCCTGCTGAGCCATGGCGGGGCGATCAAGATCGCCGACTTCGGACTCTCGCAGTTCCTCTCGCAGCGCAACGAGCGTCCCGGCATGGTGGTGGGAACGCCCGGCTTCCTCGCACCCGAGGCTCTGCAGGGGCGCCCCTTCACCTTCTGGAGCGACCTCTTCGCGCTCGGCGTCGTGCTGTGCCGCGCGCTGCGCGGCGCCTATCCCTTCCAGGGACGACTCTTGCGCGACATCCTCGACGCGACCCTGCACCAGCCGGCGCCCCTCCCGGAGAGCTATCCGTCCGATGTCCCACGCCCGGTGGTCGAGCTCGTGAGCGCGCTGCTCGAGAAGAATCCCGAGCGCCGCGCGGGTCCCGCGAACCAGGTCGCGGCGCGGCTCCGGGAGATCGCGCACCACCACGGCCTCTCCTGGCAGCTCGATTTCGTGCGCGCCACGCGCTCCATCCGTGCCGGCGAGATCTTCCACTCGCTCGCGCTTCCCATCGCGCCCGAGCCCCGCCGGTGACCGCGTCGAGCGCCAACCTCGTCGCCGCGGGCCTGGTCCTCGGCTGGTCGGTGGCCTGGCCGCCGGGACCGATCAACGCGGAGATGATCCGGCGCGGCCTCGGCCGCGGCTTCTGGTCCGCCTACGCGGTGGGCTTGGGAGCGTGCAGCGGCGACTTCCTCTGGGCGCTCGCCGTCTCTCTGGGCGCCGGTGTCGCGGCCGATCTGCCCGGTGTGCGCCCCGCGCTCGCGACGATCAGCTTCGCGCTCCTGCTCCTGCTCGCCTGGACCTTCCTCCGGGGAGCTTGGCGGGCGGCGCGCGCGCACCGCCAGGGCGAGCCGCCCGCGCCCCGTAGCTCCCGCCTCGACGGCGCGCGGGGCGGCTTTCTGCTCGGAATCTCCATGGCGCTCTCGAGCCCCTGGAACATCGCCTTCTGGCTCGCGGTGATCGGTCAGCAGGCGGGCGGGAGGCTCGACTTCTCCTCCTCGCTGCTGCTCGCCGGCGCGGTCGTCACCGCGGCGGCGCTCTGGGGCCTCGTGCTCTGCAGCGCGGTCCGCATGGGCGCCCGCTTCGCGACTCCGAGCTGGGAAATCGTGACCCAAGGCCTGACCGGGCTCCTGATGCTCTTCTTCGCGGTGCGCCTCGTGCTGCGATTTCTCGGCCCCTGAGCGTTTGAGGATTCCCGGTCCGGGCGCTATCATGCCGCCCTCCGGCCCGCGCTGCGAGGCGCGCGACCCAGCCGACAACCCATGGATCTGCGCGAGAACATCCTCGAAACCCTCGGCAATACGCCGCTCGTCAAGCTGCGCCGCTACCACCCCGAGGGCGCCCTGCTCGCCGCCAAGCTCGAGTTCTTCAACCCGGGCTCGAGCGTCAAGGACCGCATCGGCATCTCGATGATCGAGGCCGCCGAACGGGAGGGGCGGCTGAAGCCCGGCATGACGATCGTCGAGCCGACCTCGGGAAACACGGGACTCGGTCTCGCGATCGCCGCCGTGCTCAAGGGCTACAAGCTGATCTGTACCGCGACCACCAAGATCTCCCGCGAGAAGATCGCTCTCCTGCGCGCGCACGGCGCCGAAGTCGTCCTCTGCCCCGTCGAGGTGGACGCGGACGACCCGCGCTCCTACTACAAGGTGGCGGAGCGCATCCGCGACGAGCAGGGGGCCTATCTTCCCTACCAGTACTACAACCAGGCCAACCCCGAGACCCACTACCAGACGACCGGCCCCGAGGTCTGGCGGCAGACCGACGGGAAGATCACCCACTGGGTGGTGGGCATCGGCACCGGCGGCACGATCAGCGGATCCGCGAAGTACCTGAAGGAGAAGAACCCGGACGTCCGCGTCATCGGCGTCGACCCGAAGGGGAGCGCCTACGCCTACTACCATCGGCACCGGCGCATGCCGCCCCCCGAGGAGCTTCACCTCTACTTGATCGACGGCATCGGCCAGAGCTACCTTCCCCCGTCGTACTGGCCCGATTACATCGACGAGGTCGTCACCGTGAGCGACCGGATCGCGTATCGATCGGTCTTCGAGCTGGCCCGCGGCGAGGGCATCTTCACGGGCTCCTCCGGCGCCGCCGCCGCGTTCGCGGCGCGCGAGCTGGCCCGGCGCCTGCCCGACGAGGCCCTCGTCGTGACCCTCTTCCCCGACTCCGGGGAGCGCTACCTGTCGAAGCTCAACGACGAGTGGCTCCGCGACAAGGGCATCCTCGGTCCGAGCGAGAGCCTCCTGGACTAGTGAAGCCCCGACCGGCTCACTCGGGCGCTTCCAGGTAGCACTCTCCGAGCGCGGCCGCGAGCCGCGTCGCCCAGGCGACGTGCTGGCCGTCCGCCCAGCCGCGCTTGTCCCCGCCCCCGGAGCCGGAGACGTAGAACGACGCCTCGAGCATCGCATCGCAATTCGACCAGCTCTCGTTGCGCCGGGCTCTCGCCCCGTCGCCGAAGCTCTCGAGGTAGCCGGCGTCCGAGGGCATGTAGGTGAGGACGCTCGCGGCGTCGTCGAGCAGACGGGCGATCTTCGCCCGCACCGCGTCGTTGACCCGCGCCGCCTTCCAGACCGCGTGCGCCCGGCGGGTCTGCTCCCAATCCGCCGGGAGCGGCTCGACCCGACGTCCGTTGTAGGCCGGCGAGCGGCGTGCGACGGCGGGACTCGGCTGCAGCTCGAGCACCTCCTCGATGGTCGCGAGCGCCCGCGCGCGGTCCTTCTTCACGTCGCGCGATACGTCGAAGCCGAGTTGGACCCGGCAGTTCCGCTGCTCGTAGAGCGTGAAGGGTCCGTCGGTCCACCGCACGCGCAGCGGCTCGAGGAGACTCAAGTTGACGTCGAATCGGCTCCACCCGACGTGCACATTGTCGATCGTCGCCAGCTCCCCCGCTTCGAGGCGCTCACCCCGCCCGCCGGAGATGCGCCGCCCCGAGACCGCGAGATCCGTGTAGTGATCCGTGCATTCGGAGACCAGGCTCTCCCGCACGACGGCCACCTTGCCGACCAGGTCCCGGCGCAGATCCGCCTCGACATCGGCCCGAGCCGCTCCGGCGGACGCCAGCACGAGGAACGCGAGCCCCTCTCTCCAGCCTGCCTTGCATCGCATGGCGCCTCCCCTCCTCCCATTCTGCTTCACGCCCCCGGTCGGGGAAGGGGGACAAGCCCGCCGCTCCCGGTTCCGCTGCTCGCACGCCGAAGAGGCCGACGGTTGGAGCTCCGGATCGGCGTGAGTGATTTGATTGACTAGTAAACCATTGGCTGGCAGACTGTCCTCATGACGACCTCGACGCGCCTGCTCGCCGAGCTCAAGCAGAGCCGCCCTTTCGCGCACCCCTCCGGCGAAGCCGCGGTGGCGCTCATGCGCACGACCGATCTGCTCCAGCGGAGGATCGCTGTCGCCGTGGAGCCGGCGGGGATCACGATGCAGCAGTACAACGTGCTGCGAATCCTCCGCGGATCCCACCCGGAGCCGCTTCCGACCCTGGAGATCGCTCTGCGCATGATCGAGCAGGCGCCGGGAATCACCCGCCTCCTCGACCGCCTCGAAGCCAAAGCCTTGGTGCGGCGCGAGCGCTGTCGCGACGATCGCCGCCAGGTGCTCTGCTCGATCAGCGGCGCCGGCCTCGAAGTGCTCGCCCGGCTCGACGGTCCGGTCGTCGACACGACCCGGGAAGCCTTCGCCGCGCTCGATTCCGATCGGACCGACCAGCTCATCCAGCTCCTCGACGTGCTGCGCGATGGGCTCGTCACCATCACCTGACCTCGCGCTCGGCCACCGTCACGGAGACTCCTCGGGCACGCGGAGAACTTGGCACTGGGGTCGACGTACCTGCTGGTACGATCCTGGCGTCGCAGCCTCCCGAGGCCGCGGCGTCCGCTCTTTTCCGTTCCTCGGAGGCCTCGCGATCATGAACCGCTCCGCGCGTCGCCGGGTCTTGACCCCGGCTTTCCTTCTCGCCGCTCTCTCCGCCCTGCCGCTCGCCGCCGCTTCCAAGGTCGCTCCTCCGGCCAAGAACGCCGCGGCGAAGGAGCTCCTGACCTCGGACACGCTGTCCGGGCTGGAGCTCCGGTCGATCGGACCGGCCGTCACCTCCGGGCGCATCGTCGACCTCGCGATCCCGGCGGGCGCCCCGCGCACCTGGTACGCGGCGGCCGCCTCGGGCGGCGTCTGGAAGAGCGAGAACGCCGGGACCACCTGGGCCCCCATCTTCGATGGCGAGGCGTCCTATTCGATCGGCTGCCTGGCGGTCGATCCCAAGAATCCGAACGTGCTCTGGGTGGGAACGGGCGAGAACAACTCCCAGCGTAGCGTCTCCTACGGTGACGGCGTCTACCTGACCCTCGACGGCGGCAAGAGCTTCAAGAACGTCGGTCTCGAGAGCTCCGAGCACCTCGGCGACATCCTGATCGATCCGCGCGACAGCAAGACCGTCTACGTGGCCGCGCAAGGTCCGCTCTGGGCCGCGGGTGGCGAGCGGGGTGTCTACAAGACCACCGACCAGGGCGCCACCTGGAAGCAGGTGCTCCGGATCTCGGACGACACCGGGGCCTCCGACCTGGCGATGGACCCGCGCGACCCCGACGTGATCTACGCGACCGCCTATCAGCGCCGCCGGCACGTCTGGACGCTGATCGACGGCGGCCCGGAGTCCGCGATCTACAAGACGACCGACGGTGGCGCCACGTGGCGCAAGGTGGATCGCGGCCTCCCCAAGGTGGATCTCGGACGCATCGGCCTCGCCGTCTCGCCAGCCGACCCCGACGTCGTCTACGCCCTCGTCGAAGCGGAGCCCGGCGAAGGAGGCTTCTACCGCTCGCGCGATCGGGGCGAGAGTTGGGAGAAGCGCGGCGGCTACGGCTCGACCAGCCCGCAGTACTACCAGGAACTGGTGGCCGATCCGCTCGACGTCGACCGCGTCTACTCGATGGACACCTACCTCCAGGTGACCGACGACGGCGGCGCCACCTGGCGAAATCTCGGCGAGAAGTCGAAGCACGTCGACAACCATGCGATGTGGATCGATCCCGCCGACGCGCGCCACTACGTGGTGGGCTGCGACGGCGGCATCTACGAGAGCTTCGACCGCGGCGCCACCTGGCGTTTCTTCGAGAATCTGCCGATCACCCAGTTCTATCGCGTCGCGGTGGACGACGCTCGCCCCGTCTACCACGTCTACGGAGGAACGCAAGACAACGCGACCCTGGGCGGCCCCTCGCGCACGCTCGCCTACCAAGGTCCGGCCAACGAGGACTGGTTCGTCGTCCAGGGGGGCGACGGCTTCTGGGCCGCCATCGATCCGAACGATCCCAATATCGTCTACGGCGAGTACCAGCATGGCGGGCTCACCCGCTTCGACCGCAAGAGCGGCGAGAACGTCGACATCCAGCCGCAGACCGCCCCCGGCGAGGCCCCGGCACGCTGGAACTGGGACGCGCCGCTGGTGCTCTCGGCGCACGCCCCGACGCGCCTCTACTTCGCGTCGCAGCGGCTCTACCGGAGCGACGATCGCGGCGACAGCTGGCGCGCCATCTCGCCCGATCTGACGCGCCAGATCGACCGCAATCGCCTCAAGGTCTTCGGCAAGGTGCAGAAGCCGGACGCCGTCGCGAAGAACGCCTCCACGTCCTTCTACGGCAACGTCGTGGCCCTGGCCGAGTCGCCTCGCGACCCCGGGCTGCTCTACGCCGGGACCGACGACGGCCTCGTGCAGGTCACCGAGGACGGGGGCGGGAGCTGGCGCCGGATCGAGCGCTTCCCTGGCGTCCCGGACGGCACCTACGTGAGCCGCCTGCTCGCCTCCCGCCACGGCGCCGATGTCCTCTACGCGGCCTTCGACAACCACAAGATGGCCGACCTCAAGCCCTACGTCGCGCGGAGCGCCGATCGCGGGCGCACTTGGGTCTCGATCGCCGGCGACCTGCCCGAGCGCGGCAGCGTCTACGCGCTCGCCGAGGATCCAGTCCGTCCCGACCTCCTCTTCGCGGGCACCGAGTTCGGCCTCTTCGCCACCTTCGACGGCGGCAAGAAGTGGATCCAGCTCAAGGGCGGACTGCCGACCATCCAGGTTCGCGACCTCGCGCTGCAGTCCTCGGCCGACGACCTCGTGCTCGCCACCTTCGGGCGCGGCTTCTACGTTCTCGACGACCTCGCGCCGCTGCGAGGCGTGACCGCGACGGCGCTCGAGAGCCCCGTTCTGCTCTTCCCGCCCCGCACCGCCGGGCTCTTCGTCCCGCGCTCCCGCATCGGCGCGCGCGACAAGGGATTCCTGGGCGAGACCTTCTACGCCGCCGCCAACCCGCCCTTCGGCGCGACGCTCAGCTATTACCTCAAGGAGGAGCGGAAGAGCGCCAAGCAGCGCCGCCAGGCGAGCGAGAAGGAAGCGTTCGCGGCGAAGAAGGAGCTCGAGGTCCCGAGCTTCGACAGCCTGCGCGCGGAGTCGCAGGAAGAGAGCCCGGTGATCGTCGCGACCGTGCGCGACGCCGAAGGCGGCGTCGTTCGCAGGCTCGAGGGGCCGGCGACCGCCGGCTTCCACCGCCTCACCTGGGATCTGCGCTATCCGGCGTCCGACCCAGTTCCGGCCAAGGTGCCGGACGACCCCGACTACGTGCCGCCGCAGGGTCCTTTCGCGGCGCCCGGCCACTACACGGTCGAGCTCGCGCTTCGCCTCGACGGCGTCTCCTCCCCCTTAGCCCCGCCCGCCGGATTCGAGGTGGAGGCGCTCGATCTCGCCACCCTCCCCGCCGAGGACCGCGGGGCGGTCCTCGCCTTCCAGCAGAAGCTGGCGCGCCTGCAGCGCGCGGTGCTCGGCGCGGAGCAGCTGGTGGGCCAGACGACGAACCGGCTGGCGCTGGTGCGCAAGGCGCTCCGCGAAACCCCGGCGCTCGACCCGGCGCTCGACGCCGAGGCGCATCGCCTGGAGCTCGCGCTCGAGACGCTGCGCGTCGACCTCTCCGGCGACAGCTTCCTCCGGCGGCGCAACGAGCCCACGCCGCCCTCGATCTCCGAGCGCGTGCAGGCCGCGGTGCTGGCGAGCTGGACCACCACGGCCAGGCCCACCGCGACTCAGGAGGACGCCTACCGGATCGCCGGGGAGGCCTTCGGGGAGGCGCTCACGAAGCTCCGCTCCCTCGTCGAGGGAGACCTCGCGACGCTCGAGCGCAAGCTCGAGAGCGCCGGCGCACCGTGGACGCCGGGACGGATCCCGGAGTGGCACGCCGAGCCGTGAGCGACCACGAGCACGAGCGGACGGTCCGCTGGAGCGATCCCCGGGAGGCGGCCCGACGGGCGATCGAGCAGCGCCTCTCCGGGCTCGAGCTGTTGCGAGCGATGCAGGCGGGGAGAATCCCCCAGCCGCCGGTGGGGGTCCTGCTCGGCTTCGAGATCGACACGGTCGAGCCGGGACGGGTCGTCTTCGGCCTGCAGCCGGCGGAGCATCACTTCAACCCGAACGGCGTCGTCCATGGCGGCGTCGCGGCCGCGCTCCTCGACACCGTGACGGGGTGCGCCGTGATCTCCGAGCTCCCCTTCGGCACCACCTGCGCGACCCTGGACCTCAAGGTGAACTACATCCGGTCCCTCGACGCGAGCTCGCCGCGTCTCGCCTGCATCGGCACGGTGATCCACCTCGGGCGCCGCTCCGCGGTCGCGGAGGGACGCCTCGAGCTGCCGGACGGGCGCCTCGCGGCCCATGCCACGTCGACGTTCATGATCTTCCCGCCCGAGGAGGCGCACGGCCAGCGACCGCCCAGGGAGCTGTAGAATCGGGGCATGCGTCCCGCCGAGGAGTTGCGCCATGACCGATGACCTCCCCGCGATCGACACGTCCCTGCTCGACGAGCTGATCGACCTGAAACGGGAGCGAGACTCGCTCCGCCAGCGTCTGGCGCGCCTGCAGGAGAACGCCGGCCAGGTCTCCGACGTCGTCCTGGCACGCGTCCGCGCGGACTACGCGGGGCGCATCGAAGGGATCGAGGCCAAAGCGGCACCGCTCAAGCAGCAGGCCCGCGAGCTCTTTCTCCAGCTGAAACCGCTCCAGGAAGGGGCCCAGGAGGCCTTCAACGCGCTCCGCCTCGATCAGGAGGAGCTCGGCTTCCGCCACCGCCTCGGGGAGTTCGACGAGAACGAGTATCGGCGCCGGATGGCGCAGCTCGGCGAGAAGATGAAGGGGGCCGAGGGGAAGTCGGCCGAGATCTCCGAGCTCGTGGCGCGCTTCGTGGGCTCCTTCGACTCGCCGAGCGATCTCGCCCCGGGGCAGACGGCCGAAGTGCTCGCGGTCACCTCGCCGCTCGAGGGACGTCACGAGGAAGGGACGCTGCATCTCGCCCCCGAGCCTCCTCCGGCCCCGGAGCCGCCGCCGCCCCCTCCGCCCCCGCTCCCCGCCGAGACCGAGGGCGCGAGCGCCGCTCCGGCAGACGCCGCGGAGGAGCAGGAGCCCGCACCTTCCGACGCCGAGACACCGAGGATCGAGGTGCCGCCTCCTCCGGTCGCCGAGACCACGCCGGTCCTGCCGACGGCGCTCCCGGTGCCCGGCGCCGCGCATCCGCGGCTGGTCGCGCTCGACAACGACATCGAGCCGCCCGAGCACCGCCTCGAGCCGCTCACGTTCATCGGCCGGACTCCGGAGAACCACGTGCGGATCTTCAAGCCCGCGGTCTCCCGACGCCACGCCCAGATCGCCGAGACCGAAGGGGGATGGCTGCTCAAGGATCTGAGCTCCGAGAACGGGACCTACGTCAACGGCCAGCGTGTCGCCGAGCGCCTGCTCGCCGACGGCGATCGCGTGCAGTTCGGCACCTCGCGCTTCGTCTTCAAGACGAGCTGAACGGTCGCGGCCCGTGAGACCGCTCGACGCCGCGCTCCTCTTCGCCGCCGCGGCGGCAGGTGGCGGGATCAACGCGCTCGCCGGCGGCGGAACGATCCTCACCTTCCCGACGCTCTTGCTGCTCGGCGTCCCCGCGGTGACCGCCAACGCGACCTCGACGGTCGCTCTCCTGCCGGGCGCCGCGGCGAGCTTCGCCGGCTACCGGCGCGAAGTGGCGACCCACCGCGCCTGGCTCACGTCGCTGCTCGTGCCCAGTCTCCTGGGAGGCGCGGCCGGGTCCCTGTTGCTCCTCGCCACGCCGGATCGGATCTTCGCGCGTCTCGCCCCCTGGCTCATCCTCTTCGCCACGTCGCTCTTCTTCCTGCAGTCGTTCGCCTCGTTCAGGAGACGCACCGCGCCCCATGCGCTCGCGCCCGAGCTCGCCGGGCGGCGCCTCCGGACGGCGCTCGTGGCCCAGCTCGGCGTGGCGCTCTACGGCGGCTACTTCGGCGCCGGGATCGGCATCCTGATGCTGGTCATCCTCGGCACGCTCGGGCTCGAGGACATCCACGCCATGAACGGTCTCAAGAACTTCTTCGGCATCTGCATCAACGGCGTCGCGGCCGCGATCTTCATCGCGCGCGGCGCCGTCGACTGGCCGCTCGCGCTCGTGATGCTCGCGGGCGCGGTCGCCGGCGGCTTCGCGGGCGCCAATTTCGGGCGCTGGATCGGCCCCGCCAGGGCGCGCGCCGCGGTGGTGGTGATCGGCGTCGCGCTCGCGCTCGTGCTCTGGATCCAGCAGCGCTGAGGAGCCCGCGGGGAATAAGCTCTTCCCGGGGCCGGTTGTGAGAGGCGTCGGTCGGCCCGCCCGCGGCGGCCGCACCGCCTTCAGGAGAACCGATGAGCGAGCAGCTCTTGCTTCCCGTCCTGCCGCTGCGGGACGCCGTCCTCTTCCCTGGCATCGCGCTGCCGATCGGCGCGGGGCGACCCGGGACTCTGCGCGCCATCGAGTCGGCGCTCAAGGGCGCCGAACCCCTCGTGCTCGCCGTCTCGCAGCGCCAGAACGTCGACGACGTCGATCCGGAGGGGCTCTACAACGTGGGCACGGTGGCGCGCCTCGGCCAGGTGCAGAAGAGCCTCTCCGGCATGCAGCTCGTGCTGCACGGCGAGCGGCGCGGCATCGCGCTGCGCTATCAGGAGCGCGACGGCTACCTGGTGGCGACGACCCTCGCCGCGGCCGACGAGCTTCCCACCGATCCGCAGGAGGCGGCGTTCGTGGCGCTCTACCGCGAGACGCGGGAGCGTTCGATCGACCTCGCGAAGCGGGCCGGCCTCCCGGACGAGCTCGTGCAGCAGGTGATCGCGATCGCCTCGGAGCCCTCCCGTTTCGCCGACCTCGTCTCGGCCTATGTCGAGCTGCCCACTCCCGAGCGCCAGAAGCTCCTCGAGATCCTCTCCGTGGAGCAACGTCTGCGTCAGGTCCTGATCCACGTGCAGCGCCAGCTCACCGTGCTCGACGCGCAGGAGCAGATCAAGACCAAGGTGCGCGAGGAGCTCGGCGACCGTCAGCGCGAGATGGTGCTGCGCGAGCAGATGAAGGCCATCCAGAAGGAGCTCGGGGAGGGCGACGACGCCGGCGACCTCGAGGAGCTCGCGGAGCGCCTCGCCAAGCTCGAGCTGCCGCCCGCGGTGCGCAAGGAGACCGACCGCGAGCTCGGGCGTCTGCGGCGCATCGGACGCGAGTCGATGGAGTCGCAGGTGATCCGCACCTTCCTCGAGACCGTCGCCGAGCTGCCGTGGAACGCGCGCAGCGAGGAGAAGCTCGACATCCAGTCCGCCACCCGGATCCTCGAAGAGGACCACTACGGCTTGGCGGACGTGAAGGACCGCGTGCTCGAGTTCCTGGCCGTGCGGCAGCTCCGGCTCGCCCGCGCCGCCGAGACGCAGGAAGCGGGCCCCGCGGGCGAGCGAGGAGCGCCGGACGACGCGAAGCCCCGCGACGACGGTGCAGGCGAGCGTCGTCCGAGCACCGCAGCTCGCGAAATGGGGGAAGCGGGCCCCACGAGCGAGCGAGGAGCGCCGGACGACGCGAAGCCCCGCGACGACGGTGCAGGCGAGCGTCGTCCGAGCACCGCAGCTCGCGAAATGGGGGAAGCGGGCCCCACGAGCGAGCGAGGAGCGCCGGACGACGCGAAGCCCCGCGAGGAGGGTGGCAAGAAGCGGCCGGAGAAACTGGCGAAGGGCCCGATCCTCCTCTTCCTCGGCCCCCCGGGCGTCGGCAAGACGTCGATCGCCCGGTCGATCGCCCGCGCGATGGGGCGCGAGTACGTGCGCATCTCGCTCGGCGGCGCCCGCGACGAAGCGGACATCCGCGGCCACCGGCGCACCTACGTCGGCGCCATGCCGGGACGCATCCTGCAGGGCATGCGACAGGCCGGGACCAAGAACCCGGTCTTCCTGCTCGACGAGATCGACAAGCTCGGCGTTTCGTTCCAGGGGGACCCCGCCTCGGCCCTGCTCGAGGTGCTCGACCCGGCGCAGAACGACAGCTTCACCGACCACTATCTCGGAGTCCCGTTCGATCTCTCCGAGGTGCTCTTCGTCTGCACCGCCAACTTCCCGCAAGGGATTCCCGGGCCCCTGCTCGACCGCATGGAGACGGTCGAGTTCTCGGGCTATACCGAAGCCGAGAAGGCGGAGATCTCGTGGCGCTACCTGCTTCCCCGCCAGCTCGAGGAGAACGGCCTCCGTCCGGACCAGCTCCTGCTCGCGGACGGCGCGCTCGCGGCCCTCATCTCGGGTTACACGCGCGAGGCCGGCGTCCGGCAGCTCGAGCGCGAGCTCGGCAAGCTGGCGCGGAAGGTGGCGCGCAAGATCGCGAGCCGCGAGGCCGCGCAGATCACGGTCGACGTCGAGGCCCTGCACGATCTGCTGGGGCGACCGCGCGTCCACCCCGAGCGAGCCGCGCGTCAGGACCAGGTCGGCGTCGCGACCGGCATGTTCTACACGCCGGTCGGCGGCGACATTCTCTTCGTCGAGGCGCAGACCATGCGCGGCAAGGGGGATCTCGTGCTGACCGGCCAGCTCGGCGACGTGATGAAGGAGTCGGCGCGCGCCGCCTGGAGCTACGCCAAGGCGCATGCCGCGGCGCTGGGCATCGACGAGAGCTCCTTCGAGCGCGACCTCCACGTCCACGTTCCCGCCGGCGCGATTCCCAAGGATGGTCCGTCAGCCGGCGTGACGATGGCCTCGGCCGTCGTCTCGGTGCTCTCCTCGCGCCCCGTGCGTCACGATCTCGCGATGACCGGCGAGATCACCCTCACCGGCCGCGTGCTGCCGATCGGAGGCGTCAAGGAGAAGATCCTCGGCGCCGTGCGCGCCGGATTGACCGAGATCCTGCTGCCGAAGCAGAACCTCGCCGACCTCGAGGACCTGCCACCCGAGGTGCGCGAGAGCATCCAGGTTCATCCCGTCGAGGAGCTGGGCGAGGTGCTGGCGCTGGCGCTACGCGGAGCCCACTACCGCGAGGGGCGCCTCACCTTCCGGTCGGAGGACGCGACCGCGCGCGGCGAGCACGCTCCGCACTGATCCCACACGCTCGATGGAGCTCGCTCAGGCGGCGGCGAGAATGCGACGGGCGGCGAGAAACTCGCGCATGAGCGCCCAGAGCTCCTCCTTCCGCTCCGTCAGGCGGTGCCCGCCGTCCGCGAAGAGCTGCAAGCGGAAGAGCCCGCCGGGGGCGCGCGCCGCGAGACGCACGATGTCGCGATAGTCGACGGAGGCGTCCTGCATTCCCTGCAGGACCAGGGTCGGCGTCCGGTAGCTGGAGAGGAGGACCTCGGGGTCGTAGCGCCTGAAATCCTCGATCAGCGCCCAGCCGAGATCGGCATCGACGAATTCGTTGGTGAAGCGCACGGCGCCTTCGCGTCGCCAGCGCTCCAGCCCCTCCGCGCCGGCCCAGCGTTCGAGCGCCGCACCCATGCCGACCGCAGGCGCCAGGTGCATGCCGGCGAGGACCTGATGCGGACGGCGCGCCGCGTGCCAGAGCGCGGTCGCTCCACCTATCGACGAGCCGATGAGCACCACGGTGCCGAGCCCGCGCTCCGCGAGCCAGTCGTGCACCCGTGCCGCGTCGTCGAGGTTGCGCGAGAAGGTGAGATCGCGCAGCGAGCCGCCCGATTCGCCGTGTCCCTGAAAGTCGAAAGAACAGAACGGCAGCCCCGCTTCCGCCGCGCGGGCGCGGAAGAACTCCGCTTTCTCCCCCCCCTGCACCGATCCGAACCCGTGCAGATAGAGGAAGCAGAACGGGGCGACGGTCTTCGCCTCCGGCTGCGACATCCGGATGGCGAGATGGCTCGACCCGCCGGTTCTCGCAGCCGAAAACTCCAGGCGACGCTGCTCTTCGCGGGGGGAGTCGTCCGGCGGCACGCGCGCCAGTCTGACAGCGGCGGAATGCGGCCGCAACGCCCGAAGAAGCGCGCTACACTCCTCCCGTGAACCTCGGGGGAGG
>CAYZBH010000013.1:61016-68396 GCA_964476605.1 uncultured Thermoanaerobaculia bacterium
TCCGCCGGGCGCGGCGCGGGCGCGAGCGTCGCCAACGTCGCCGCAACTTCCAACACTTCGAGACTGTCGCGATCCTCCGCGAGCTCGCGCGCCGTCCACCCCCGCCACTCGTCTCCAGCGCGGCTGCTCAGGGCGCGGCGCAGGACGAGCCCGAGGCCCACCAGGAGACCGCCCCCGGCGAGGAGCACCAGCCAGACCGGGCGCATCTCGTAGCGCCAAGCGAGGCTCCCGGCGCTCGCGACGGCGAGCAAGAGCCCCAGGTCCACCGCCGGCCGAAAGTGGCGCCGGAGTCCCTGCGCCAGCAGCAGCGTGGGCAACGCGATCATCGCGGCGATCGCGAGGGCGAGCGGCCACCCCTCGACCGGCGAGGGCGACGCGCCGGCCCGCGTGAGCCGATCGATCCGCATCCACCAGAAGAGATGCGCCTCGACGCCCGCGACGTGCACCGCCAGGTAGAGCGCGAGGATCGCCACCAGGAATGCCTCCCGGAAGCGGCGGCGATGCTCCGGCGAGACCCGGCCGGCGACCGACAGCGCCGCGAGCGGCCAGCTCGCGGCGGCGCCCAGCAGCAGCCAGAGCCAGCGATTGCCTGGCGCCTGGGAGAGGGCGAGAAGGAGGCCCGCCGCCGTCACCAGGCCGGAGCCGGGGATCCCCCAGCGCCAGGCGAGCAGGGCGGCCAACGCGGCGCCTCCCCACCCAGCCGCGCTCACCAGAGCGCCGACACCGAGATCCGTCCCCTCGGCGAGCCACCAGGTCGCCCCACCGAGCGTGTAGCCCCACGCGAGCCAAGCCGTCGCCTCCTCGACGCCGTGGCGCCGTAGGCGGAAGTGGCCGGTGAGCGCTTCGACGGCGACGAGCAGCACGAGCCCGCTCGCCACCGTGAGCGCCGCCAGCGCTCGCTGCCGGCTCCAGCCGAGGCCCAGCGCCGCGCAGAAGGCGAGACCCAGGCCGTGCGCCGTCCAGACCCCGAACCAGGCGAAGACGAAGAAGAGCGCCCGGAAGGGTCCCGACGCGCGGCGGCGGTCGTCCGGATAGCCGGCGTGGATGGCCGCCTCCGCGCGACCGTCGATCTCCCCCGCGACCCGCCAGGCGCGCGCGGCGCGGCGCACCTCGAAGGCGCGGTCGGCGGCGGCGATCTCGGATCTCAAGCGCTCTCCCCGCGCAAGCGGCGCTGCAGCCAGACGAGGAGGACGAGCGTCGCCGCGGAGCTCGCCGCGAACCAGAAGCACCCCCCGAGGGGATCGCTCCAGAGGGGCGAGGCGAGGCGCGTCAACGCCGCGTAGGCTCCGACGGCGGCGAGCGCGAAGTGCCAGAAACGCCGCGCCCGCAGCGCCACGATCCCGGCCACGCAGGCGCCGGCGAGAAGCGCCAGGGCCCACCCGACGCCGGCGCCTCCCCGCGCGAACGCTCCCGTTCCCAACGCGGCGAGCGACAGCGCGGTGCCGAGCCAGGTCGTCAGCGGCTCGAAGTGCGCCTTGCGATTCCACCGGCGCAAGACCAGGCCGAGCAGGACGAAGAGCAACCCGACGAGGAGGAGGTTGGCGCGCAGGGCGTCACCGCCCGAGCCGAGGGCGTTCGCCAGGAGCCCGGCGGCCGACGCCGCACCGACACCACGCCAGCCGGCGAAGGTCGAGAGCGCGAGCGACCAGGCGAGCCGGCTGTCGCAGCGCAGCGCCAGGCCGGCGGTGATTCCGCTCATGAGCAGGAGGTGATGGCGCCACGCCGCGCCGAGCGGGGTGAACTTCGCCTCGACGTAGGCGAGCGTCAGACCCGCGAGGAGAATGCCCAGGAGGAGCAGATAGTCGAAGCTCCAGTCGGAGCTCGGGGCGCGCTGCCAGGTGAAGGCCGGGGCGCGCCGAAGGGTCCACGCGAGGCAGGCGGCGGAGGCGATCGCCAGCGCGCTCGCCAAGCCCACCGGGCCGATGCGCTCCAGGTTCTCCCGCACGAGGAGCGAGGCGCCACCGACCAGGGCGAGAACCCCGGCGTAGAGCAGGACGCGGAGCTCGCCTCGCGCCGACTCGAGCTCTCCCCGCGCGGCGCGCAGGCGCGGCGCCGCCCGCTCGGCGGAGAGCCACCCGCGCCGGACGAGCTCCGGGATCGCCGTCGCCACCTCGGGGGAGCGCACGGGGTGAGTCTATCGGTCTCCGCGAACCCACCCTGCGCCTGCCCTCGAGGGTAGCGGGAGGAGCGCGTGGCCTGTGCTAGCTTCCCTCGCGATGTCGCGGCGCCCCGCCAACTCCCGCTTCCTCGCCTGGGACACCTCCTGGTTCCGCCTCGGGCGCCTCGGGTTCTCGAGCGCGGTCGCCGCCGTCGTCGCTTACCACGTCTGGATCCTCGCGCACCGCCTCGTCGACGCCTCGATCGCCGAGCTGCCGGTGCTCTCGCGTTGGGTCGCCGCGCTGGTGCTCGGCGTCGCGGCCTGGGGCCTGCGCCGTCACCGCGGATCGCTCTTCGAGGGACGCACCGCCTTCGTCTTCTGGCTGCTCGTCCTCCTGGTGCACGTCGGCCCGGCGCCGGTCGATCTCACCGCCGACCAGGGCACCGAGCTCTGGCTCGTGCTCCCCTTGGGCGCCGTCTCCGGGCTCGCCTTCGAGACCCTCCGGGCTCCGAAGGTCCGCGGCGCGACGGTGCGCCGGGTACCCTCGGCACGCGGCCGCTTGACGCTCTCGCCCGCGCCGCTCCACCCGCTGGCGGCGGGGCGCCGGCCCCGAGCCTTCTCCCCCCGTCCTCCACCCGCCTCCGTCGGCCTGGCCTGAGCGCCTGCGACGCGACCGCCGGGTGTGCCGGCGGCCGGCGGGGCGCTCCCGGCAGCGCCCGACGCTGCAGCAATGCCCCCCGACGGGAGGAGAACACGATGTCTTCGCTCACCCTGCGCACCTTTGCCATCGGCCTCTGCTTGGCCACGACGGGCGCGCTCGCCCAGTCCAGCACTCCCCAGGACGCCGACCAGCCGAAGGCGGAGCAGCCCGCTCCGCCGGCCAAGCCGGCCTCGGACCAGCCGGCCGGCTCCTACTTCGACAGCACCACGGTCACGGCGGTCGGCCACCAGGAGGACGTCTTCGACGTCGCGACCCCGGTCACCGTGATCAATCAGCTCGAGATCGAGCGCAAGCTTCCGGACAGCGCCGCCGACCTGCTCCGCGACCAGCCGGGCGTCGACGTCAACGGCGTCGGAGCCAATCAGGTCCGGCCCGTGATCCGTGGCCAGCGCGGCCTTCGCATTCTCTTCCTCGAGGACGGCCTGCGGCTCAACAACGCCCGCCGACAGACCGACTTCGGCGAGATCACCGGTCTTGTCGACGTCGACGACGTGGCCTCGGTCGAGGTCGTGCGCGGTCCGATGTCGGTGCTCCACGGCAGCGACGCGATCGGCGGCGTCCTCAACCTGGTGACCCGCCCCGCTTCGCTCCCCGACGGGCGCCACATCTTGGGGAACGCCGACTTCCGCTTCGGCACCGCCGGGAGCATGTCCCGAGCCCACGCCGCCGCGACGACGCGCATCGGCGGCGTCCGCCTCCTCGTCTCGGCGTCGCACCGGGACAGCGACGACTACGACTCCGCCAGCGGCAACTTCGGGGACGTCCACCTCGCGAAGCCCGCTCGCGTCCTCGACACCGGGGTGAAGGACGACAGCCTCTACGGCGTCCTCACCTTCGATCTCGGCGAGCACCACAACTTCACGTTGCGCCATCGTCGCTACAGCGCCGACGAAACGGGCTTCGGCTACGTCGACGCCGCGGCCTACGGCGTCGAAGAGGACACGAAGATCCGCATCACCTACCCCTTCCAGGACTTCGACCGCACCACCGTCGGCTACGTGGGCTCCGCGCTCGGGCTCGCCGTCGCGGATTCGATCGACGCGCAGCTCTACTTCCAGAACAACCAGCGCCAGCTCCGCAACTTCATCGACATCAACTTCGGGCCGATCTTCCCCGGCGCCCCGAACTCCGGGTTGGTGATCGACACGCTGAACTCGACCGACCTCGAGACCTGGGGCTTGCGCGGCCAGGCGGTCAAGGTGCTCGGCAGCCAGCAGATCGTGACCTACGGCCTCGAGGGGTACCGGGACGACTCGAAGAACAGCGACGACTCCCTCTACACGACGACCATCCGGTTCCCCTTCCCCCCCTTCGCGGTTACCCAGATCGATCACGATACGACCCCCAACGCGCCCAACGCCAAGAACTCGAGCTACGGCCTGTTCGCGCAGGACGAGATCTCGTTCGCGAACCGGTTCAAGGTGGTGGCCGGCCTCCGGTACCAGAAGGTCGACACCAAGGCGCAGGCGACGCAAGGTTGGGACATCTCGGGTCTCGACTTCTCCGACGACCAGGTCGTCGGCGCGCTCAACTTCCTCTATCAGGCCACCGACTATCTGAACGTCCTGGCGTCCTACGGCACGGCCTTCCGCGCGCCCAACATCATCGAGCGGCTCTTCAACGGCCCGACGCCCGAGGGTTCCGGATACCAGATCCTGAACCCCGATCTGAAGTCCGAGACCGGCAAGAACTACGACCTCGGCATCAAGTACCGGCGGAGCAACGCCTGGATGGAGGCGGTCTACTTCCGGAGCGACCTGAAGGACGGCATCATCCAGGACTTCCTCTCCGAGGAGGAGATCGCCGCTCTGCCCGCCGACGTCCAGCAGGCGATCGAGGCTTCCGGCGGCGGCGCCGTCGTGCAGGAGCGCAACGTCGACCACCTGCGCTACGAGGGGGTGGAGGTCGCGCTCGGCTACCGCGCACCCTCCAATCTCGCGTTCGGCCTCAACTACACCCATCTGACGGGCAAGCGCCTCGGACAGACGCCGGTGCCGGTCAGCGACCAGTACTCGGAGAAGGTGAACGCCTACGTTCGCTACGAGCCTTCGGGCGGGCGCTGGTGGGCCGAATACCACGTGCGCCACAACGGCAGTCAGAAGATCGTGCTCGAGCCCGGGGAGCCGGCGCCGGCCATCGGCAACGAGCTCCCGGCCTTCACCGTGCACGGGATCGCGGGAGGCGTGACGCTGGTGAGAGGCGGGACCGTCTCGCACGAGCTCACGCTCGGCATCGAGAATCTGACGGACGCGCTCTACGCCGAGTTCTCCAACGCGAGCTTCTTCCGCCCCGAGCCGGGACGGAACGTGACCGCGAGCTACCGCATCCGGTTCTAGTTCTCGAGGCAGTCGCGCGAGGCCAGCAGGAGGCCGAAGCGCGGCATCAGTCGCACCGCCGAGCCGGCGGCCCCGGGCAGCAAGTAGGTCGGTCTGGGGTCGTCGGCTTCGATCGTCTCGGGACTCCCGGACGGCGGCAGGTAGACGATTCCAGGTGCCATTCCGCGGAGCTCCTCGACGAGGTCGGCGCGGCCGGCCGCGATCTGATAGCCCTCGAAGCGCACCAGGATGCGGCGCACCTTGGCGCCCGGCTTGGCGCCGTCGAGATCGAGGCTGAGCTGCAGCGAGTGATGATCCAGCTCGATCTTGGCCGCGCCGCAGCCCGGCTTACCGGTCGGCGTCACGGCGAGCGTCTGGCCCGCTCGCCGCTCGACCTGGACGAGCGACATGCCGAGCTCGATGCCGTCCCAGCCGGCCCGCTTGGCGCCGACCTCCAGCCGCGCGAGCGCGGGCTCGACCCGAGTTCCCGCCTGCTGTCCGGCGACGACGGCGGCTTGCGCCGCGAGCACCGGCAGGCTCGCTCCGACCACCACGGCGATCGCTTTCATCGCTGGCACCTCGATTCTTCGGCCCTCCGGACCCGGGACCCCACCTGAGTTGGGTGATACGCCCGGGAGCATAGCTCGGTTCTGCCGCCGAGCCAGGATAGACTCAAGGGCTCGTCCGGGAGGACCGTCGACCATGCCGCAGATCATCTACACCATGAAGAACCTGCGGAAGGTGACGCCGCAGGGCAAGGAGATCCTGAAGGGCATCTGGCTCTCCTTCTTCCACGGCGCCAAGATCGGGGTGCTGGGCCACAACGGGGCCGGCAAGTCGACCCTTCTGCGCATCATGGCGGGGCTCGACAAGGACTACGACGGTGAATCGTTTCTGGGCGAGGGCTACACGGCCGCCATGCTCCCGCAGGAGCCGGTCCTCCCCGTCGGCAAGACCGTGCAGGACGTCGTCGAGGAGGCGGTGGTGGGTAAGCGCGCGGTGCTCGCGCGCTACGACGAGCTCGCCGCCAACTACTCCGACGAGACGGCCGACGAGTTCGCGCGTCTGCAGGATCAGATCGATGCGCAGAATCTCTGGGAGCTCGACCGCCAGCTCGAGATCGCCATGGACGCCCTGCGCCTCCCAGCGGCGGACCAGGAGGTCTCGGTGCTCTCGGGGGGCGAGCGCCGGCGCGTCGCCCTCTGCCGGCTCCTCCTCCAGCAGCCCGACCTCCTCCTGCTCGACGAGCCCACCAACCACTTGGATGCCGAGTCCGTCGCCTGGCTCGAGCGCCACCTCGCCGAGTACCCCGGCACGGTGGTCGCCGTCACGCACGATCGCTACTTCCTCGACAACGTGGCGGGCTGGATCCTCGAGCTCGATCGGGGCGCCGGCATCCCCTGGGAGGGGAACTACTCGTCCTGGCTCGACCAGAAGAAGGATCGCCTGACGCGCGAGGAGAAGGAGGCCTCCTCGCGCCGCCGCACGTTGGAGCGCGAGCTCGAGTGGGTACGCATGGCACCGCGCGCCCGCCAAGCGAAGGGCAAGGCCCGCCTCGCCAACTACGAACGGCTGCTCGCCGAAGAGCAGGCGCAGGAGTCGCGGCGCGATCCCAACGAGATCCACATTCCCCCCGGCCCGCGGCTGGGCGACCTGGTCGTCGAAGCCCAGGGCCTCGCGAAGGGCTACGGCGAGAACCTGCTGATCGACGCGCTCGACTTCAAGCTGCCTCCCGGCGGCATCGTCGGCGTCATCGGGCCCAACGGCGCCGGCAAGACGACCCTCTTCCGCATGATCGTCGGCACGGAGGCGCCCGACGCCGGAACCCTGCGGCTCGGCGAGACGGTGGCGCTCTCCTACGTCGATCAGAGCCGGGAAGCCCTCGACCCCGAGCGCACCGTCTTCCAGGAGATCTCCGACGGTGGTCGCGACACGGTGATGGTCGGCAAGCGAGAGGTCAACTCCCGGGCCTATTCGGCGGCGTTCAATTTCCGCGGCGCCGACCAGCAGAAGAAGGTCAAGGACCTCTCCGGCGGCGAGCGCAACCGGCTCCACCTGGCCAAGCTCCTGAAGAGCGGCGGCAACTTGCTCCTGCTCGACGAGCCGACGAACGACCTCGACGTCGACACCCTGCGCGCGCTCGAGGAGGCGCTCCTCGAGTTCGCCGGCTGCGCGGTGGTGATCAGCCACGACCGCTGGTTCCTGGACCGCATCGCGACCCACATCCTCGCCTTCGAAGGGGACTC
>CAYZBH010000014.1:0-45571 GCA_964476605.1 uncultured Thermoanaerobaculia bacterium
TGGTGGCGGCTGCGGGGATCGTCTGGGGGTTCTGGGCGACGCTCGATCGGTTTCTGCGGGCGGGCGAGGCCATCGCGGGGGCGCCGGGGCGGGCGGCGCGGGAGATCGCGGCGGCCGCTCGGGGGTTCCTGCACGTCGACGTCACCGAGCGCTTCGTCTCCTCCCTGCCGGTCGCGCGCGGCGAGGCGCGGCTCGAGCTCGCGACCGTCGAGAGCGTCGAGACCCTCACCCGGAGCGACGAGCGAAGGGCGTTCTGGGACCTCCTCCCCTTGGGCGCCACCACCGTCGAGATCCGCGTCCCGGTGACCTGGAGGTGGCACGTGCCGCTCGACGGCGAGTGGAGCGCGCGGCTCGACGAAGGCGTCCTCACCCTCCAGGCGCCGGCTCTCAGGCCCTCCCTTCCGCCGGCCATCCACACCGACGGCATCGAGCGGCGTGTCGAGGAGGATTGGCTGCGCTTCGACGGCGACGAGCAGCTCGCGGCGCTCGAGCGCGACCTCACCCCGCGCCTCTCGGCGCGCGCCCGCGATCCGCGCCTCCTCGCCCTCGGGCGCGCCGCGGCACGCGACGCGCTCTCCGACCTCGCCGAGCGCTTCGCGCGCCAGAGCCTCGCGAGCGGGCCGCTCAAAGCCGTCGTCGTCCGCTTCGCCGACGAGGCGAGCCAGATCCCCCTCCCGCGCGACTGAACGTTCCGTTGCGCGCGGCCGGCGCGCCCTTCCCCGCCGGCCGCCTCCTGGGGGATGATTCCGCCCACCGAACCACCGAACCACCAAACGCTGCGCGAGGTCACGATGTTCTGCGAGTACTGCGAGATCGAATACCCCCCCGGCACCGAGCGCTGCTCCCAGTGCGGGCACAGCGCCTTCGTCGAATCGCTCGACGAGCCCTCCGACGAGCTGTCGCTCGAGCCCCTGGGCGACGGGCCGAGAACCTCCAGACAGCTCGCGGCCTACCTGCCGCTGCTCGAAGGGGCGAAGATCCCCTACATCGTCCAGGCGGGGACCGCTTACGCCATGCACCAGGGGCGCCACCTGACGAGCGAAGCCGGACGCGACAGCTGGGAGGCGCACCTCCTGATCGTCTCCTCCCGCTTCGTCGAGGCGCACGACCTCTGGCAGACCCTCGCCGGGAGCTTCAAAGACGACGAAGAAGAGCTCGAGGACGAGAGCGACGAGGGATCCGCGGCCGACGCCGCGGGCTACTGAGTCCGGGCGCGGAGCCGCTAGAGCTCGCGTCGCCGGTGGTAGTGGCGCCGCGCCTTCGCGCGGTTGCCGCAGCTCTCCATCGAGCACCAACGGCGCGAGCGGCCGCGGCTCCGGTCGATGAAGAGCCAGGTGCAATCGGGAGCGTCGCACTCGCGCACCCGCTCGAGGTCGGCCGAGGTCAGGAGATCGGCCGCCGAGCGGGCGACCGGCCAGAGCGGCGCCTCGAGCGACGCCGCGAGATCCCTCCAACGAAGGGAGAAGCTCCCCTCTCCCCCCTCCAGGCGCTGGTGCCGGGAGGCTTCGGCGAGCAGCGCGTTGAGCGGCTCCAGATCCCCGGCGGAAGAAGGCTGCGCCGCGGCCTTCGCGCGGAAGAGGCGGGCGAGAGCCTCGCGGAAAGTCCGCGCGCGAGCGAGCGTCGAAGCTGCCTCCCGCGGCCCCCGCGCCGCGCGCCGGGCGAGCGTTCCGGCGTCCGCCGGACCGAGGACTCCGGCCTGGAGGGAGAACGCCAGGAGGCTTCCGAAGGCGAGCAGCCGCTCGGTCGCCGGATTCCCCCGGTTCCCCCAGGTGTTCACGAAGTCGAGGCAGAGGGCGCCGCCCGACAGGTCGAAGGTCTGGGCGGCCGCGGGCTCGGTCATCGAAGGAATATTAACCCCTTTCGAGCCTCTTGACAGGTTATCCATTCGGAACTAGTCTAACCTCAACAGAGAATTTTGGAGGTTAGAGATGACCAACCCCACGCGCCTGGAGATCTGCCGCCTCGCCGACCAGCTCGAGCGCTCCGTGCACGGTGGCGCCTGGCACGGCCCCGCCCTCGCGGAGCTCCTCGAGGGGGTCGACCGCGAGCTCGCCCATTGGCACCCGCCGGGCGGCCTCCACTCCATCCTCGAGCTGGTCGCGCACGTCGCCTACGACATCGACCTCTGCCGCCAGCGCGTCGGCGCGCCCGAGCCGGGAGACACCCTCGGCGACGACGACTGGGCGACCCCCGACGAGAAGCTCGGCGACTCCTGGGCGACCGTGCGCGCCGGGCTCGAGCGCGCCAACCGGCGGCTCCAGGCGACCCTCCAAGGGCTCGACGACGCGCGGCTCGACGACGCGGTCGAGGGCTCGGACCCGACGCTGCGCGGCATGCTCTGCGGCCTGCTCCAGCACAACGCCTACCACGGCGGCCAGATCGCGATCGTGCGGCGCCTCCACGCGGCGATCGCGGGGAGCGGGCGATGAGCGTGCTCGAGGAGCGCGTGCGCGAGCGGCTGGTCGAGCGGCGCGCGGAGCTCGTCGAGCTCACCGAGCGTCACCGCGAGGCGCGGCTCGTCGATCTGCTCCGCCGGGTCGACGACGCCTTGGGCGCGATCGAGGTCGGCGAGTGGGGGCGCTGCAAGTCCTGCCACGAGGCGATCTCCGCCGACCGCCTGCACGACGACCCGCTCGTCACCGTCTGCCTCGAGTGCCTGGCCGACGAGGAGCGCCGGGCGCTCGAGCGCGATCTCGTCTCGGCGGCGCGGGTGCAGCGCGCCCTCCTTCCCCCCGCCCACCTCGAGCGGGGCGGCTGGGAGATCGCCTACCTCTGGGAGCCGCGCGGCCCGGTCTCGGGGGACCACGTCGACCTGGTACGCGACACCTGCGACGCGACCCCCTTCCACCTGCTCCTGGGCGACGTCTCGGGCAAGGGGATCGCCGCCTCCTTCCTGCAGTCCCATCTGCACGCCC
The DNA here is from genome assembly GCA_964476605.1 of uncultured Thermoanaerobaculia bacterium. Lineage (GTDB taxonomy): Bacteria > Acidobacteriota > Thermoanaerobaculia > Multivoradales > JAGPDF01 > JAGPDF01. Next base: position 2,916 of record CAYZBH010000014.1, read on the forward strand.
TCTTCCGCGCTCTCGCCCCCGCGGAGATGCCGCTCGCCGAGCTCGTCGGTCGCGCCAACCGGCTCTTCTCCGAGGCGACCTCGAACGCCAAGTACGCGACGCTCGTCGCCGCCCGCCTCTTCGCCGAAGGCCGCGTCGAGCTCGCGAACGCCGGGCACCCGCGGCCGCTCCTCGCCGACCGGCGCGGCGTGCGCCCGGTCGAGGGGGGCGGCGTCCCCCTCGGTCTCTTCTCGGAGGCGACCTACACGAGCCGCGAGATCCCGCTCGCGCCCGGGGACACGCTCCTCTTCTACACCGACGGTTGGACGGAGGCCGAGCACGCCGAGGAGGAGTTCGGCATCGGCCGCGCCGCCGCCGCGCTCCGGCGCGCCGCGCAGCTGCCGCTTCCGGAGCTCCTCGCCGCCTGCCGCGAGGAGCAGGAGCGCTTCCTCGCCGGGGAGCGGCGGAGCGACGACCTCTCCCTGGTCGCGGTCCGGCGCGCCGCCGGGGCGGCGCCCAACTGACGGCGGCGGCCGAGGCGGCGACGCCTCCCGCGGCGCGTCAATCTGGCTCCGGCCGTCGAACGCTCGTTCCGCGCGCGCCGCGCGCGCCCTCCGCGCCGCGCCGATTCGGCGGCGGCGCGCTGTGAAGTCGCGCCGGCCCGCGCCGCCGTGCCGCGAATCGGGACGCGGCCGCGCGCGCTGTGAACGCTCCGCGGCGCGAGCTCCCCCGCGCGCCATGGCACACCCGATGCAGCGTCGCGCCCCAAGGTCGCGTCAATCCCGACGCACCCGCGGAGGAAAGATCGATGACGAAGCTGTCGAAGGCAGTCCTCGCAGTCGCCGTCGCGAGCCTCGCGCTCGCCACCCTCGCGGCCGCCGCGCAGGCGCCGGCCGGCCAGCACGCCGCCGGGACCATCGCCAAGCTCGACGCCGCGGCCGGGATCATCCAGCTCCAGGTCGGCAACGCCAATGAGACCTTCTCGCTCGAGCCGTCGACCGCCATCTACGAGCACGGCAAGAGCGTCGCCATCTCCAAACTCGTGACCGGCGACAAGGTCGAGATCACCTGGAGCAGCAAGAACGGCAAGAACGTCGCCTCGCAGATCCGGCTCATCCACCCCGCGCAGGCCGCGCAGCCGGCCAAGGCGACCCCGAAGCGCTGACGCCGGGCCCGTAGCACCCCCGTAGTCCCAGGCAGTCCAGTCGCCTCTCGCGGCGAGGAGTCCGCGGGGGGCTTTCGTACGTCTGCCCAGCCCGGGAAACCGGCCCCCGAAGACCCTTCCGGAAGGCCCTCTCCCCCACCACCCCGCCGGGTGGTCAAAGATTCCCGGGACCGAGTAGGATCCGCGCCACGATGCTGCTCCATCGAGGCGCGGAGATTCCGCGCCCCATCTCGCGTCCCGCGCACTTCGCGGCGGCGTGGCTGAGTCGGGGTAGCGCCCGCGCGGCGCGATCCTGGCTGCTCCAGCGCTGCCGCTACATCGAAGACGCGACGCCGCGCGCGCTCCGGCCCACGTCACCGCGGACCGGCCGCCGGCCGCGCCGCCCGCCGCCCACGGCGGTCCGCTCGAACCCGACGTACCCCATGCCTCCCTTCAGCAGTCCTGCCGTTCCATTCCCGCAGTTGCCTTCCAGTTCTCAAGGAGAGTTCCCCATGCGATCGATGCATCGTCCGCCCCGGCTGCGCCCTGTCCACTCGACCGGTCGGGCTTCGCGCTGGATCCCGCTGCTCCTCGGCCTCGCGCTCCTCGCCTCGGCCGCGAGCGCGCAGATCGACGTGACGGCCACCGCCGGCAACACCGGGCCGGTGACCTACACGACCCTCAAGCTCGCGTTCGACGCCGTCAACGACGGCACGCACCAGGGGGTCATCACCATGGCGGTGACCGCCGACACGACGGAGACCGTTCCGGCGGTGCTCAACGCGAGCGGCAGCGGCGCGGCGAGCTACACCTCGGTCGCCATCAGCCCGACCGGCGGCGCCGCGCGCACCATCTCCGGCGCCATCGCGGCCGGCTCCCCCTTGATCGACTTGAACGGCGCGGACAACGTCACCATCGACGGCCTCAACACCGGCGGCAACGCGCTCACGATCTCGAATACGACCGCGTCCGGTACGTCGGCCACCTCCACCATCCGCTTCATCGGCGGCGCGACCGGCAACTTGGTCACCAACGCCACCGTCCTCGGCTCCTTCAATGCCGCGGTCGGGACGAACGGCGGCAACATCTACTTCGCGACCGACGCGCTGACGGCCAACGGGAACGACAACAACACCATCTCCAACAACGACATCGGCCCGGCGGGCGCGAACCTCGCGACGAAGGGCGTCTACTTCAACGGCTCCACGACGACCACGGCGATCAACAACAGCGGCAACGTCGTGACCGGGAACCTGATTCACGACTACTTCGGGGCGGCGGTGACCAGCGCCGGCATCTACGTCGGCGGCGGCACGACCGACTGCACCTTCTCGAACAACAAGTTCTACCAGACCGCCACGCGCACGCAGACGACTGCGGCGCAGCACTCCGCGATCTGGATCGCCAACTCTTCGGGGAACAACTTCCAGGTCACCGGGAACACGATCGGTTTCGCCTCCAGCGCGGGGACCGGTACGTACACGTTCGTGGGCGTGGGCAGCGGGTCCGTGTTGGTGCCCATCTTCCTGAACGTCGGGACGACCACCGCGAGCAGCGTTCAGGGCAACACCATCGCCGGAATCTCCATGTCCGGAGCAGTCAGCGGAACGAGCTCCTCGGCCTCCTTCCGCGGCATTTACGTCAGCAGCGGCCTGGCGACCGTCGGCGATGTCTCCGGCAACACCATCGGAAGCCAGTCCGCCAACGGGAGCATCGCCTTCACCTCGAGCTCCGCCAGCTCTGCCGACGTGATCGGCATCTTCAACTTCGGCTCGAGCGCCTGGACGGCCTCCAACAACCTCATCGGCGGCATCACGGCCGCCAACTCGAGCACGGGAGCCGCCAACGTCTACGGCATCCGCGTCAACACCGGCTCCGGCGTGACCTTCACCTGTCAGAACAACACGGTCGGAGGCACGGTCGCGAACTCGTTGCAGAGCACCTCGACGGCCACCGGATCGACCGTGCAGGGAATCAAGAACGACAACCCGGCCGGAACGATCACCGGAAACACGATCCGCAACCTGACCGCCGCGGGAGGAACCGGGACCACGACCACCGCGTCCGTCATCGGAATCTCGGTCACGATCACCGGGTCGAACCAGACGGTCACTCAGAACACGATCTACAACCTCACGAACACCAATGCCTCGGCCGCGACGGTGGTCACCGGAATTCAGTTCTCGGGCAGCACGGCCAACGTGGTCTCCAGGAACCTGATTCATAGCCTGAGCTCGGCGACGACGAGCGCCACGGCCGAGGTCAATGGTATTCGCGTGGCAGGCGGCACCACGATCTACCGCAACAACATGATCGCCGTCGGCGCCGGCGTCGCGAACGCCATCGGCGCCGTCGCCGGGAACGCGACGACCACGGGCATCAACGGCATCAACGAGGCGTCGGGTACCAACAGCTTCTTCCACAACAGCGTCTACGTCGGCGGCGCGCCGACGGCGGGCACCGGCGCCTCGTACGCGTTCAACGCGACGGTGACGACCAACACCCGCAGCGACCGCGACAACATCTTCTTCAACGGTCGCAGCAACGGTGGCGCGACCGGCAAGAACTACGCCATCAAGGTCAACGGGACGACTCCCAATCCGACCGGCCTGACGCTCAACAACAACCTCTACTTCGCCAACGGCGTCGGCGCGGCCTTCGGCTTCTTCAACAGCCTGGACGTCGCCGACCTCGCGGCCTGGCGGATCGCGGTGGGCCAGGACGCCGGGAGCTTCGAGAGCAATCCGCAGTATCTGGACCCGACCAATTCCGTGCCCGACCTCCATCTCCATCCGACTAACGCGACGGTGGCCGAGGGCAACGGCTTCGACGTCGGCGTCGCCGACGACTTCGACGGCCAGACCCGGAGCGGCCTGACCCCGGTCGACATCGGCGCCGACGCCGGCAACTTCGTCGGCATCGACCTCGCGCCCCCGGTCATCGCGTACACGCCGCTCGCGAACACCTCGAGCACGGCGAACCGGACCCTGAACGCGACCATCACGGACAACGTGAGCGGCGTTCCGACCGCGGGCATCGGTCTGCCGGTGATCTACTTCCGCAAGGGCAACGCCGGCGCCTTCGCCGCGACCCAGGCCACCTCCGGCGGCGGCGGAAGCTACACGTTCACCATCGACTACTCCCTGGTCTCGGGCGGCAGCGTGACGGCGGGCGACACGATCCAGTACTACGTCGCCGCGCAGGATGGCGCCGTGCCGCCGAACGTGGCGGTCAGCCCATCGGCCGGGGCCTCGGGTCTGACATCCGATCCGCCCGCGGCGGCGACGCCTCCGACGACGCCCAACAGCTACCTCATCGCGGTTCAGCTCAGCGGTATCAAGACCGTCTGCTCCGCCGGGTGCGACTACGCTTCGCTCACGGCGGCCGGTGGCGTCTTCGCGACGATCAACAGCAACGTCCTGGTGGGGAATCTCCAGGTCCAGGTCGCCGGGGATCTCGTCGCCGAGGACGGCGCCAACGCGCTGAATGCGTTGCCCGAGGAGCCGGTCGGCAGCAACTTCACGGTCCGGATCTATCCGACTGGAAGCGCGCGGCTCGTGAGCGGCACCTTCGCGGGCGCGTTGGTCCGCTTCTTCGGGGCGAGCCGCGTGACGATCGACGGGTCCTTGGGCGGCGTCGGGACCGACCGGAGCTTGACGATCCAGAACCTCAGCGCCACCAGCCCGGGCGTCGTCCTCTTCGGGTCGGTCGGAACGACGCCGATCTCGAACGGCGCGCTCCGCAACTGCGTGATCGTGAACGGCGCGATCACGAGCTCCGCGGTGATCGTTTCCGACGGCACCACCGCCGGAAACGCCGGCTACTTCTCGAACATCACCATCCAGAACAACGACATCCAGAAGGCGTACATCGGCGTCTACGCGAGCGGTGGCACGACGCCGCAAGGCGGGTCGAACCTGACCTACACGCAGAACACGCTCACGGCCAGCGGAGCGAACGCCATCCGGCTCGTCGGCCTCTACATGCAGGGCGTCAACGGCGCGACGGTGAGCGACAACACGCTGGGCAACTTCAGCAACTCCGAGGGTGAGAACGACACCGGGATCTGGCTGGCGAGCGGGACCGGGAACGTGACGGTCTCCGGCAACACGGTGAACAATCTCGGGATGACCCTGACGACCGGGTTCGCACCCTACGGCATCCGCGAATCCTCGGGGCTCGCGGCGTCGGGCAACACGATCTCCGGCAATACCGTCACCAACCTGTCGACGACCGGAAGCACGGGTCTGCGCGGGATCGCCGCGAGCAGCGGCGGAGTGACGATCGCGCGCAACAAGATCCAGGGGATCATCAACAACAACACCGGCACCTACGGAGCCTTCGGTATCGACGTCACGGCCGGCAGCAACGACGTGATCAAGAACAACTTCATCAGCGACGTGAACCACAACATGACCGGCGGCGCCGCTTTCGGCCCCGACTTCGGGGTGGTCGGAATCCGGTTGGGGTCCGGCACCGGGCACAAGGTGTACAACAACTCGGTCAACCTGTTCGGTCCGCACACGGGGACGCCGACGACGAGCCTGCTGTCGGCCGCGTTCTCGATCAGCTCCACGACCCAGACCGGGATCGACGTCCGGGACAACATCTTCGCGAACAACATCACCGGCGGTACGACCTCCATCGCCCACGTCTCGGTCTTCCTGCCGTCCGGCGGGACCTCGGCGATGGACCTCACCTGGAACAACAACTCCTACTACTTCGGAACCGACGTGACCACCCAGGGCATCGGACAAGCGGGGACCACGGCGGGAACCAACTTCTTCCAGACTCTCGCCGCTCTCGCCGCCTACTCCAGCACCCTGTCGGGCGCCGGGACGAACGACAACGCGTCGCTCGAATCGACGGGGGCCGTACCTTTCCTGTCCTCGACTGATCTGCACCTCCTGCCGGGGAGCCCGGAGCTCGACGCCGGGATCGCACTGGTTGCGGTGACCGACGACATCGACGGCGATCCGCGGCCCGCGGCGACGCCCGACATCGGCGCGGACGAGGTCGTCCAGGCCGACCTCGCGATCACCAAGGACGACGGCGTCGGCTCGGTCCTGCCGGGCGGGACGACGACCTACACGATCGTCGCCACGAACCTCGGCGCGAGCGACGCGCTCGGGGCCACCGTGACCGACACCTTCCCGGCCTTCCTCTCCTGCTCCACCACCTGCCTCGCTTCCGGGAGCGCGAGCTGCACCGCCGGGCCGTTCGTCACCAACATCAACGACACGGTCAACCTCCCGGCGGGCGGCACGGTGACCTACACCTCCGTCTGCAACGTGAGCGGCGCCGCCTCCGGCTCCATCGCCAACACGGCGAGCGTCGCGCCCCCGGTGGGCGTCTCCGATCCCAACGCCGCGAACGACTCGGCGACCGACACCGACATCGTCGGCTCCGCCTCGGCCGACCTCGCGATCACCAAGGACGACGGCGTGTCGACCGTCATCGCGGGCCACAACACCACCTACACGATCGGCGTCTCGAACGCCGGCCCGAGCCCGGCGGGCTCCGCCACGGTGACCGACAACTTCCCGGCCGCCTGCACGAGCGTCAGCTGGACCTGCGCCGGCGCGGGCGGCGGCACCTGCACCGCGAGCGGCTCGAGCAACATCTCCGACTCGGTCAGCCTCCCGGCTGGCGGAAGCGTGACCTATACCGCGGTCTGCGCCATCTCGGCGGCCGGCTCGGGCACGCTCTCCAACACCGCGACGGTCACCTTTGCCGGCGATCCCAACTCGGCCAACAACTCGGCGACCGACGTCGACACGCTCCTCCCGCTGCTCGTCTTCGCCGACGGCTTCGAAACTGGCGACACGTCGCAGTGGTCGTCGACAACGCCACTCACCTTGCAGGTTCTCGCCTCCTTCCCGGTCGATCCGGGCAGCTCGGACGTGGTCTTCGACTACGACTTCGCCGCCCTGCCGGCCGCCACGCCTCACGCTCCTTCCAACCTGGTCCTCGTGACCGACGCCGACGGCCGGTCGCTCCTCGCCCTCGAGGCACGGCGCCTCGGCTCCGATCCCACCCTCGAGCTCGCGCTCCTGGTTCCGGGAGCGGCGCGTAGCGCTTGGGAGCCCATCGCCGGCGTCCAGCAGCAGCTGCGCCTCGAGTGGGCGGCGGCGGCCGACGGTTACGAGGGACATCTGGCTCTCTATCTCGACGGCCGTCTCGCGCTCTGGGTCGACGGGTTCGCGCCCGCCGCCTCGCCCGCCCGCGTCGGGTTGCTGGGAGTCCCCGCCGCCGCGAACGGAAACTAGACCCGTCGCGGCAAGCAGTCGTCGCGGTCCTGCCGCGACCCGAAGGCCCGGCCCCTCGCCGGGCCTTCTTCTTTTCTGGCGCCGCCGCGTGCGTGCGAGAATCCTCCGAGGATGGCCCACGAGAGCTCCACGGGGAGAGCCGCCGGCGCGAACGCACCGACGGCGGGCGGCGCGTCGGACGGTTCGCCGGAGCCCGAAGGCGCCCGGCGGGAGAGCGCGCACGAGGCGAGCCCCGCTCCGGCCCGGGCCCGGCGCGCGCGCCGCCCCCGGCTCGGGCCCGAGGTCTGGGGGGACTGGGACGACGACGCGCTCCTGGCGCTCCGCTTCCGCGACCTCGCTCTGCCGCTCGGCGAGGAGCTCGAGGCGCGGATCGGCCAGCTCCACGGCGAGCTCGAAGCGCGCGGCCTCGCCTTCCGGCCCCACTTCTGGCTCTCCGACGAGTGGTTCACGCCCGACGGCGTGCCCGGCGTCGCGATCCCCTTCTATCTCGCGCACCCGCGGCTCGCGCGGCTCGAGCTCCGTCAGATGCTCGAAGTGGAGGGGGGATCGCACCCCTGGTGCATGCGCATCCTCCGGCACGAGACCGGCCACGCGATCGAGAACGCGTTTCACCTGCGGCGACGCCAGCGGCGGCGCGAGCTCTTCGGCTCGACCACCGAGCCCTACCCCGAGTTCTACGCCCCGCGTCCCTACAGCAAGAGCTTCGTCATCCATCTCGACATGTGGTACGCCCAGGCGCACCCGGACGAGGACTTCGCCGAGACCTTCGCGGTCTGGCTCGATCCGGAGTCGAACTGGCGCGAGCGCTACCAGGGGTGGCAGGCGCTGAAGAAGCTCGAGTACGTCGACGAGCTGATGCGCGGCCTGGTGGGCAAGCCGCCGCGCGTGGCCACGGCCGCCGAGGTCGATCCCCTCTCCGCGCTCGGCAAGAGCCTGCGCCGCCACTACGAGGAGAAGCGCGAGCGCTACGGCGTCGACCGCCCCGGCTTCTACGACCGCGATCTCCGCAAGCTCTTCTCCGACGACCCGGCTTACGCCAAGCAGCCCACCGCGGCGAGCTTCCTCTCGCGCGCGCGGCGCGAGATGCGGCAGCTCGCGAGCCGCTGGACCAACGAGTATCAGTACACGATCGACAACCTGCTCGACGACATGATCGTCCGCTGCCGCGAGCTGGGGCTCCGCCTCACGCGGCCGGCCGACGAGACCAAGCTCGACTTCGCCGTCCTGCTCACCGTGCAGACCATGAACTACCTCCACAGCGGCAGGCACCGGGTGGCCTTGTGAAGAAGCTGCGCATCCTCGCTCTCGTGCACCCCGACCTCGTCCCGCCCGAGCGCGCGAGCGACGAGGAGGTCGACGGCGCGCCTTGGCGCACCGAGTACCACGTCGCCCACGGCCTGGTGGGGCTCGGCCACGAGGTGCACGCGCTCGGCGTGGGCGCGGAGCTCGAGCCGATCCGCCGCGCGGTGCGGGAGTTCCAGCCGCACATCGCCTTCAACCTGCTCGAGGGCTTCGACGACATCGTGCAGTGGGGGCAGAACATCGTCGCCTACCTGGAGCTGCAGCGGATCAAGTACACCGGCTGCAACGCGCGCGGGTTGATGCTGGCGCAGGACAAGGCGCTCGCCAAGCGGCTGCTCACCTACCACCGCATCCGGGTCGCGGAGTTCGCGGTGGCGCGGCGCCGCCGGGTCTTCCGCCGGCCCAAGCGCCTCGCCTTCCCGCTCATCGTCAAGTCGCTCGAGCTCGACGCCTCGATCGGCATCTCGCAGGCCTCGGTGGTGGAGAACGAGCAGCGGTTGCAGGACCGCATCCAGTTCATCCACGAGAGCCTCGGCACCGACGCCCTGGTCGAGACCTACGTCGAGGGGCGCGAGCTCTACGTCGGCGTGCTCGGCAACCAGCGCCTGCACGCCCTGCCGATCTGGGAGCTCGACTTCGCCGACATGCCGGAGGCGGCGCGCCGGATCGCGACCGAGCGGCTCAAGTGGAGCCCGCGCTACCAGGCGAAGCACAACATCGCGAGCGGGCCGGCGGAGGATCTCGGCGAAGGGCAGCAGCAGCGCATCCACCGCCTCTGCAAGCGGGTCTACGACGCGCTCTACCTCTCGGGCTACGCGCGCATCGACCTCCGGCTCACCCCAGCCGGAGAGATCTTCGTCATGGAGGCGAACCCGAATCCGCAGATCGCGAGCGACGAGGAGTTCGCCGAGTCGGCGCGCGAAGGGGGGATCGAGTACGGCGCGCTGCTGCAGCGGATCGTCAACCTCGGCCTCGCCTGGGAGCCCGTGACCTTCGGCTGACGTCCGCCCCGGCCCCGCCTGCTACAGTCGCCGCACGAGCCCGGAAGATCGACCCCGAGGAGGCCCCATGACCTCTCGCCGCACGCGTCGCCGCGCCGCCTGCCTCGCCGCCGCCCTCGCCACGCTGTTCGCGATGCCGGCCCTCTCCCAAGAGAAGCCGCTCGGCCAGTCGGGCAACGTCTGGAACCTGGGTACGGTGGAGGCCGGCAAGCGGTACCGCACCTCGGTCTCCGCCACCAACGTCAATTGCCGCGGCGCCCACGACTTCCAGATCGAGTTCGAGCACGTGGCGAGCCGGTTCCTCTCGATCGATGGGGAGAACATCGCGCGGGGCGTCAAGAAGGGGGAGACGAAGACGCTTCCGGCCTGGCTCGATACGCACGACACGGAGCCGGGCGAGTACAAGACCGGGTTCCTGGTGAGCCGCTGCCTCGACTGCTCCCCCTCCTGCCGCCTCAACTACTCGCGCATCGACATCGAGGTCACGATCGTCGCCCCGCAGCCGCCCCCCGGCGGCGGCTCCGGGACGTCGACCGCCGGCGAGGCGGGAACCCCCTCGGAGGGGACGGACGAGGAGCAGAGGAGACCCAAGCGTTGCGGCCCCGAAGTGGGGGACGAGTTCACGAGGATCCTGGACCGCGTGGCGGCGCGCCTCCGCGGCCTCCCGAAGGGCGACCGCACCCCCGACAACGCCAAGGCCTTCCTGGCGCGAAATCCGCCGATCCTCATGCCGCAGGATCCGGCGGCCGGTTCCCCCTGCGGGTCGGGTGTCTGCGCGAAGAGCGTGACCCTCTTCGGCGAGTGCGTACCCTACCTCGCTCCACAGTGGCTCCTGCGCGGTTTCGTCGAGCGGCTGCTCGGCGTGACCGAAGGGAAGGAGAACGAGAACCACCGGGACGGCTTCGGCCTGCGACCCGAGGTCGAGCAGGAGGAGCTCGCGGGCTTCGCGATCGGCAGCGGCTGGGCCCAAGGCCTCTTCGCCGGGGGTTCGTACGCGCCTCCGACCGGACCTCTCAGTCTCTCCACCGGCGAGCTCGGGCCCGACCTGTTCGACAGCCTCTCGGGCCACATGAAGGGCGGCGGAATCGGTCCCGTCCTGCAAGGCAAGTACTTCCAGTGTCTCCCTTGCGGAACAGCCGCCGGCTTCGCCTACGACTGGTCGAAGGAGACCTGGGCGCTCTCGGGCGGCGGCCGCAGCACGCCGCCGCCCGACTGATCTCCGGACGCTCGGCCTCGACTCCTACTTCGACCAGGGGGGCACGACGCCCACCGAACGGGCGTAGGCGATGAGCTGCCCCAAGTGCTCGCTCATGTGGCCGTAGGCGGCCATGTAGATCGCGCGCACCGACATCTGGTTGCCGAAGAAGTCGACCTTCTTCTCGAGCTCCGCCGGCTTCACCGCCTCGGCGTTCGAGCGCCCATAGGCGAGCGACTTCGCGAGGTGGGCCAGGATCTCCTGCTTGGACTTCACATCCGGCCCCTTCTCGGGGTCCTTCGGCGCGTCGGCCGGAAGCGCCGCGCCGGTCACCTTGGCGAAGAGGTAGGTCGCGCCGTCGATGTGCTTGAGCACCTCCCCTACCGAGCGCACCCCCTGCGCCGGACGCCAGTCGTACTTCCCCTCCGGAATCGCCGCGCCGAGGTCCTGGATCTTCTTCGCCACCTCGTCGTAGAGCATCAGGTAGTCCGCCTTGGCCGCCGCCGCCATCGCCTCCGGCGCCGCCGCCATCGCCCCCTGGTCGGCTCGCGCCGCCACCGCCGAGATCACCAACGCCGCCGCCATCACCGTCGCGATCTTCTTCATGGACTCTCCTTTCGTCGCCGTCGAATGCGGCCGACCCTAGCGCGTCCCGGGGGATTCGGGTAGCCCCCTCCGCACCCTCGCCATGGCACGCCGGCATCGCGACCGGGGCGCCACGGGCGCTTCGCTCCCGGCTCGTCTCTACCACCCTTTGGGGTGTCGCGGACCCCTCCGCCGTGGACCTTAATGGCCCCATCTCCAGGAGGAACCCATGAGAATCTCCCGACCCCGTTTCACGGGCCCGCGCGCGCTCCCGGCGCTGGTGGTCCTGACGATCGGACTACTCCCTGGTCCATCCCTCGCCTCCAACCAGGCGATCGAGCCGCTCACCTCACTCGCCCCCGCGCTCGCCTCCCCCGAGACGATCGCCGAGCGCGCCGGGGACTCCAGGCTCCTGCTCCTGGCCGGCGCGGTCTTCGACCCGCTCGCCGAGCGCCCCGACTTCGACGCGCTCGGCTTCGCCGCCGCGCGCCCCGGCGCTTACGGGATCGTCCAGGTCTTCGAGCCGGGCGAAGCCACCCGCGCCGCGCTCGCGGCGGCGGGGGTCGAGGTCCTCGCCTACCTGCCCAACCACGCCTACCAGGTGCGCTGGGACGCGGCGGCGAAGCTGCGGCTCGCCGGGCTCCCGGCGGTCCGCTGGGCAGGGGACTACCCGCCCGGGCTCAAGGTCTCGCCCGAGCTCTGGCCGGGAAGGACGCTCGGGGGCCATGACCGAGTCAACGTCGTCGGCTTCAAGCGCGTCGATCTCGGCGCTGTCGCGGATCGCTTGCTCGCCGCCTTCCCCGAGGCGCACGTCACCTCCCGCGTCGCGACCTCGCCGCAGCCGCAGCTCCGTTTCCGGATGCCGGCGGAGGTCCTCGAGGCCTTCGTGCGCGCCGCCTCCGAAATCGACGAGGTGGCCTGGGTCGAGCCCTGGCGGATGCCGGAGCTCCACAACAGCGACTCGGTCTCCCCGATCCAGGCCAACGGCACCACCGGCACGCCCATCTGGGATCAGGACTTGATCGGCACCGGCCAGATCGTCGCCATCTCCGATTCGGGGCTCGACCGCAATCAGTGCTGGTTCACCCAGTACAACGACGGCGTCTCCACCAACACCGAGATCACCGACTCGGAGGACGTGCTGCCGCCCGCGATCGGGACCCTCCATCCGCTGCGCAAGGTGATCGGCTACTGGACGCTCCCCGGCGCCTCGCCCTACGACGACAACGAGGTCTGCACCACGTCCCCCACCTCCTTCCACGGCACCCACACGACCGGCTCGATTCTCGGCGACCGCAACACGGTCGCGACGCCGACCGACCCCGGCTTCGTCAACACCACCGACGACGACGGCATGGCGCCGAACGCGCAGGTGCTCTTCCTCGACATCGGCAACGACACGACCGGCTGCCTCTCCGGGACCGCGGGCGATCTCGGCAACCTCTTTCAGATGGCGCGCGACGGCGGCGCGCGGATGCAGTCGAACAGCTGGGGCTCGGCCACCGGCGGCGCCTACAGCGCGAGCGCCCAGGAGACCGACGCCGCCGCCTGGCGCCTCGGGAACTTCCTGATCTTCTTCTCGGCCGGCAACAACGGCTCCGCCGCCAACACCATCGGCTCGCCCGGCGTCGCCAAGAACGTCGTCACGGTGGGTGCGCTCGGCCACGGTAACTCGACGACCACGGCGAGCTTCTCGAGCCGCGGCCCGACGGACGACGGCCGCCTCAAACCCGACATCATGGCGCCCGGCTCCTCCATCGTCTCGGCGGCGGGGGACGACAACGACACCACGCCCTCCTGTCCGACGAACGGCGCGACGCTCTCGGGGACCTCGATGTCGACGCCCACCGTCACCGGCGGCGCGGCGCTCGCCCGCCAGTACTTCACCGACGGCTTCTACCCGTCGGGCGCCCGCACCGCGGCCGATACCCGCGAGCCCTCCTCGTCGGTGCTCAAGGCGCTGCTCCTCAACGGCACCCGCGAGCTCACCACCATGCCGAGCAGCGCCGACGGCTGGGGGCGCCTCTGGCTCGACAACAACCTCTACTTCAACAACGGCGACCGGCGACTCCGGGTCTGGAGCCAGGCGCACGAGGTCGGGCTCCTGCAAGGGGAGACCGACACCTACAGCTTCGTCGCCCCCGCCGGCTCCGAGCTCCGCGTCACGCTGGTCTGGATGGACCCCTACCCGACGCTCGGCGCCGCGGTGCAGCTCGTCAACAACCTGAATCTCGAGGTCGACGCCCCGGGCGCGGTCACCTACAAGGGGAACGTCTTCTCCGGCGGCCAGTCGGCGACCGGCGGCACCGCCGATCTCCTCAATCCGGTCGAGCAGGTGCGGCGCACCGCGCCAACCGCCGGGACTTATACGGTGCGGGTGATCGGCGCCTCGGTGCCCGGCAACGGCGACCCCTACACCGAGCGGCAGGGGTACGCGCTGGTCGCCTCCTACGGCAACTGCGCGAGCGCCGTCGCGGCCGCGCCGACGGGCGTCACGGCGACCGACCTCGGCGCTTCCGGCATCCAGGTCGCCTTCAACGCGGTCGCCGGAGCCACCGTCTACGACGTCTACCGCGCGGACGGCAATTGCTCGGCCGGGGCCGCGGTCTTCGACCTGGTCGGCACCACCGGCGCTTCGCCCTTCCTCGACACGCGGGCGCAAGGGGGATACAGCTACGCCTACAAGGTGCGCGCCGCCGACGGTTGCGCCGAAGGACCGCTCTCCGCTTGCTCGACCGCGACGTCGACGGGAGGCTGCGACCTCCGACCGCTCTTCGACGCGGCGAGCGTCACCGCGACCGACGGCGACGTCACGCCCGCTTGCGACATCGACCTCGCCTGGTCCGCCGGGACTTCGCAGTGCCCGCTCGCGCCGGTCATCACGTACAACATCTACCGCTCCACCGACTACGCCTTCGTGCCCGGCGCCGGCAACCTGCTCGTCGGCAACGTCGCCGGCACGTCCTACACCGACAGCGGAGTCGACTCGCTGACGACCTATCACTACGTCGTCAGGGCGCGGGACAACGCGACACCTCCCAACGAGGTGCCCAATCTCGAGAGAGTGAAGGCGGTCGCGACGGGAGGGCAGGTCGTGGTCGGCAATTTCGTCGACGGCGCCGACAGCCCCTCGTTCATGACGCTCGAGTCCCCATGGCAGTTCACGGGGACTTTCGCCTCGCAGGGGACCTTGAGCTACCACAACGCGGTCGACAACGGGACCTATCCGGCCGACGCCTGCGCCGCGATCACCACGCCTCTCCTCGCTCTGCAGGGTGCTGGCACGCCGACCCTCTCCTACGCGGCGCGTTGGAACCTCGAAGAGGAGTGGGACGGCGTCGTGGTCGAGATCTCGACCGACGGCGGCGCCAACTGGAGCGACCTCCCCCCGACCGGCGGTTACCCGAGCAGCTTCGCGCAGACCGGCAACCCTCCGATCAACGGTTGCGCCTACGCCGCGAGCCAGGGCGCCTTCTCCGGCAGCTCGGGGAGCGTCTTCCAGACGAAGACGTCGAGTCTCGCGGCCTATGCCGGGCAGCAGGTGCTGATCCGCTGGCGCTTCTCCTCCGACCCCGGCACCGAGGAGCTCGGCTTCTTCCTCGACGCGGTGACGGTGACCGGCGCGACGCACCCCTACGGCTGCGGCGGCATCTTCCTCGACGGCTTCGAGATCGGCACCACGGGCGGGTGGAGCAGCACGACGCCGTAGCTCCACGCGACCGAGCCCCGACGCCACCTCCTCGCCCGGGCCGGCGATCCCTCGCCGGCCCGGGTTTCTCTTGTCGCGAGGGCATAAACTGGGGGCTCGAGGAGGCCGCATGCACCGCATAGGAATCCGCGCCGAGGACAAGAACCGCTGGGAGCGTCGCGCGCCGCTCGTCCCCGACCACGTGCGCGAGCTCGTGGACGCGCAGGGGCTCGAGGTCTCGGTGCAACCGTCCGAGCGGCGGATCTTCTCCAACCAGGACTACGCCGAGGCGGGCGCCGAGCTCGATCCCACGCTCGCGGACTGCCGCATCGTCCTCGGGGTCAAGGAGATTCCTCCGGACAAGATCCAGTCGCAGCGCGTCTACGCCTTCTTCCCGCACGTCCTCAAGGGTCAGGGGCACAACCGGCCGATGCTCGCGCGCCTCTGCGAGCTCGGCTGCACGCTCATCGACTACGAACGGATCGTCGACCGCCACGGCCGGCGCCTGATCTTCTTCGGCCGTCACGCCGGTTACGCCGGCATGCTCGATGCGCTCTGGGCGCTCGGCCAGCGGCTCGCCGCCGAGGGGTTCTTCACGCCGCTCGAGCACCTGCGCCTCGCCCACCAATACGCGAACCTCGAGGAGGCGCTGCACCACGTGGCGCGGGTCGGCGAGCACATCCGGCACGTCGGGCTCCCGGTGGGGCTGCGGCCGATCGTCGCCGCCTTCACCGGATCCGGCAACGTGGCGCGCGGCGCGATGGAGGTCTACGACCGGCTCCCGGTGCAGGAGATCGATCCGCAGGAACTGCTCGGCCTCTCCGAAGATCGCGCCCGCCCCCGCAACGCCGTCTTCCGGACCGTGCTCGGGCGCGCCGACCGCTACCGTCGGCGCGCCAGGGGCGGATTCGACCCGGCGGAGTTCCTCGCGCACCCCGAGCGCTACGAGAGCGCCCTCGACGGGCTCCTGCCGCACGTCACTCTGCTCGCCCACGGCGCCTACTGGGAGCCCGGCCAGCCCGAGCTGGTGACCCGCGAGCATCTCGCCGGCCTGCTCGCGGGCGGCAGCCAGCCCAAGCTCCGCGTGCTCGGCGACATCACCTGCGACGTCGGCGGATCGATCGCCGCGACGGTGCGTGCCACCGACCCCGGCTCCCCGGTCTACCTCTACCATCCGGAGCGCGGCGAGAGCCCCGACCTTTCGGCGCCAGGCTTCCTGGTGATGGCGGTCGACAACCTCCCCTGCGAGCTGCCGATCGAGGCCTCGCAGCACTTCGGCGACAGCCTGATGCGCTTCGTCGCCGCGCTCGCCCGCTGCGACTGGGAGCAACCCTGGGAGCAGCTCGACCTGCCGCCGGCCGTCCGCCAGGCGGTGCTCGTCCACCGCGGCGAGCCGACCCCCGCCTACGCCTCGCTCCGAGACTTCCTCGCCGCTGGCGGGCGCTGAGGAGATTCCGAGATGCGCAACGTTCTCGTACTCGGCGCCGGCCTCGTGGCGCGCCCGCTCTTTCACTACTTGCTCACCCACCACGAATTCCGAATCGTCGTCGCGACCGACGACCCGGATCGCGCACGCCTGGCGATGGGCGAGCATCCCCGCGGGAGGGTCTCTCCCCTGGACGTGCGCGACGAGAAGGCCTTGCGACCGCTGATCGGCGAGGCGGACGCCGTGGTGAGTCTCCTGCCGGCGGAGCTCAATCCGGTGGTGGCGCGCCTCTGCATCGACGCACGCCGTCCGCTCGTCAACACGAGCTACGTCTCGTCCGGCATGCGCGCGCTCGACGAAGAGGCGCGCGCGGCGGGCGTTCTCTTGCTCTGCGAAATGGGCCTCGATCCCGGCATCGACCACATGTCCGCCCTCGCCACCCTGCGACGGATCCGGTTCGCCGGCGGAACGGTCACCCAGTACTCGAGCAGCTGCGGCGGCTTTCCCGCGCTCGACGCCAACACCAATCCCTGGGGGTACAAGTTCGCCTGGAGTCCGCGCGCGGTGATGCTCGCAGGGCGCAATCCGGCGCGCTTCCTTCGGGACGGCAGCGAGGTGCGGATCCCCGGCGGGGAGCTCTTCGCGCACTCCTGGCCGCTCGGCGTCGACGGGCTCGGCGTCTTCGAGATCTACCCCAACCGGGACAGCCTCGCCTACGCCGGTCCCTACGGACTGACCGCGGCCACCGACGTCTTCCGCGGCACGCTCCGCTATCCGGGGTGGTGCGCCACCATGCTCGCCGCGTCGCGTCTCGGCCTCCTCGGGATCGAGGAAGAGGTTTGGCCCGAGGGAATGACCTATCGCGACCTGCTGACGCGCCACGTTTCCGGGGGCCCGGCGCGCGGCGCCACGCGCCGCGTCGCCGAGTTCCTCGGCCTCGATTGGAACTCCGAGGTCATCGCGCGGCTCGAATGGGCCGGGCTCTTTTCCGACCGCCCCCTGCCGCTCGCGCGCTCGAGCCCGCTCGACCTGTTCGGCGACCGCCTGCAGAAACTCATGATGTATCAGCCGGGAGAGCGCGATCAGGTGGTCCTGCAGCACACGTTCACGGTGACCTACCCGGACGGATCGCGTGAAGAGCTGCGCTCGCTCCTGGTCGAGCACGGCGACTCCTGGGGGGACACCGCCATGGCGAAGACGGTCTCGCTCAGCGCCGGCATCGCGACGCGGCTGATCGTGGAGAGGGGCTTCCAGGCGGTCGGGGTCCAGATTCCGACGTTGCGCGAGATCTACGAGCCGGTCCTCGAGGAGCTCGCCGAGCGCGGCATCGAGCTCCGGGAGAGGCGCAACCGGAGCTTCCGCGGCCCGTTCTCGGTCTAGCCGGAAGGTCTCGGGCCCGACGCCGATCGAGCGCGCCGCGCTCCGCTTGGCGGACTATCGCCCGGGACGTCGCATGATCCCCCGAAGGGGGCCTTGGCGCTCGCTCCTCCGGGCAGCCGGGCGTCCCCACGGAGGAGACGCATGCGACCGATCTCCGGGATCTCGAAGCACCTGCCGGCCCTCCTCGCTTGGCTCGCGGCGGCAGGCTCGATCTTCGCCCTGAATCCCTGGAACGCCCCGGTGCCGATCGAGGCGCGCCTCGCCCTCGAGATGGCCCAGCCGCTCCCCGGCGTCAACGTGGGTGGCACGACGATGCCGGTGGGGGTCCTCTACGGGTCGAACCCGAGGCTCCGGCTGGCGTTGATCGACCCCAAGGGTGCGGGCTCGGTGGCCTTCTCGACGATCGACGCCGCCGGGACGAACTTCGCGCTCGGCACGATCGGCGAGATCTCCTCGGGCCAGATCGGAGGCTCCTACGTCACCTCCGGCTTCGACCTCAGATTCTGGACCTGCGCGCCGCCCTGCTCCTCCGTCTCGACCTTCCCGATCGACACCGCGCAAACCTGGATCGACTCGAGCAGCGCCGCCGCGGGGAGCGACTTCCTGGCCGGCGGGCTGCTCAACGCCGCCGGTTCCTACCAGATCTTCAAGAGCGCCAATGGCTCGACCTGGACGCCGCTCCGGGTCCTGAGCCCCGCCGGAGGGATCTATCGCAACTTCGACGGCGGCGAGCGCGTGGCCCTGGCCGTCGACGCGCAGGCCGCCAACGCCTCCACCGCGCTCAACTGCGTCTTCTACGAGACTTCGACGCGAGTCGCCACCGAGAAACGCCTCGACTGCGCGAACGGGGCGACCCCTTTCTCCAACGTGCTGGTGATCTCCGACGTCGAGGATCCGGGCGGCCAAGCGGGACCGCTCATCGAGAACCGGTTCCTCATCCAGGATGGCGTGGTCTGGGGTGCCTTCACGCGGCGATCCGACAACACGCTCTACGCGCTGCGCGACGTTCCAGGCCAGGCTCCGATCGTGACGCCGCTCGGCCCGGCGCCCTCGGGCCCCGAGTTCTTCGGCCTCACGCTCGGCGGACACTTCACCTTCGCTTCCTCGCAACACCTCTCGCTCTACGGCGAACCGGCGCTCCAGCTCGACTTCCGCCTCGACGAAAGCTCCGCAGCGCTCGCCGACTACGGCCCCGGCCCGGCACCGGGGCTCGAGGGGCCGATCGCGCTCGCGCCCTCCCCCCCGGGATGCCTGGGGACCGACTGCGTCGGCCTCTCGGCGCTCCACAACACCTACTGGTTCAATCTGGTCGAAGGAACGGTGTCGGGCCTGGGACTCTCGTCGAGGCCTCTGGCGCTCTTCGAGGACGGCTTCGAGACGTCGACGACCGGGCGCTGGTCCGTGACCTCTCCCTGAGGCGCTCCGGGGCCGCCGTCGCCAGGGGGGCTCGCTCAGCCGAGGAGCAGGCGCCAGAGAGGGAGAGTCGCGAGCGAGAGGACGGTGCCGTAGCCGACGAGCGCCGCCGCGAGGTCGGGCGCGAGGCGATGCGAGGTCGCGAGCGCGCCGGCGGTGATCATGGGCGGCATGGCGCTCTCGAAGACCGCGACCGGCGCCGCGGTCCCCGCGACGCCCAGCACCTTGACGAGCCCCCAGGCCGCGAGCGGGAGGATCCCGAGCTTGAGCAGCAGCCCCGCCCCCAACGGCGCCAGCTGATGCCGGGGCAGCCGGAGCCGAATCTCGAGCCCGACGGCGAAGGCGACGATCGGCAGCAGCGCGTCCGAGAGCCGGGCGAGAATCGTCGCCAGCACCGGGTGCGGCTCCGCCGGCATGACGGTGAGCGCGACCGCGAGGGCGATGAACGGAGGGAAGCGCACGATGCGCCCCGCGATCTCACGGAGCGTCGGCTCGCGATCGCCGCCGTAGCGCGCGAGGACCCAGAGCCCCCAGGTGGTGAGCAACAGGAAGGAACCGAACTGGTCGTAGACGACCGCGTAGGAGAGCGCCTCCTCCCCGAGCAGGGCGCGCGTCAACGGATAGCCGAGGAAGGCGGTGTTGCCGAGGGGCACGCAGAGCAGGAGGACCGCCGTCCGGTCCGGCGCGAGGCGCGCCCGTCGCGCCGCGACGAGAACGATCGCCGCCGTCGCCGCCGTCAGCAGCCAGGGCACCGCCACCAGCTGCAGGACCCGCGCGTCGAGCTCGAGGCGGGAGGCGAAGCGCAGCACCGCCGCCGGCAGGCAGACGTCGATCACGAAACGATTGAGGGTCTCGGCGGCCCCCTCCGGAAAGCGCCCGGTCGAGGCCGCGGCCTTCCCCAGGGCGATCATCGCCAGCAGCAGCAGGAAGGCGTCGGAGGCCATGCGTGCGGAGCCTATCCGTCCTCCGCGCGACGCGCGAAGACCCCGGAGCCGGGCGACCGGCTCCGGGGACGCGCCCCGGGATCACCAGACCTGCACGCGCTCCGCCGGCGCGAGGTAGAGCTTGGCGCTCTCCGGCACCTGGAACGCCCGGTACCAGGCGTCGACGTTGCGCACCGTGGCGGCGCGGAACGGTCCGGGCGAATGGCCGTCGGTCTGGAGCGCCACGCGCAACGCCTCCGGCCGCGCCTTGACGCGCCAGATCTGCGAGAAGGAGAGGAAGAAGCGCTGATCGCCGCTGAAGCCCTGGCCGGAGGGACCCTCCTTGCCGCCGTAGGCGGCACGATAGCCGTCATAGGCCGCGGCGATTCCCGCGACGTCGGCGATGTTCTCGGAGAGGGTCAACTTGCCGTTCAGGTGCAGCCCCGGGAGCGGTTCGTAGGCATCGTACTGCGCGCGCAGCCGCTCCGCCGCCGCGCTGAAGTGGGCGAAGTCCTCGGCGGTCCACCAGTTGGAGAGCTTGCCGCTGGCGTCGAAGAGGCAGCCCTGATCGTCGAAGCTGTGGCTGATCTCGTGGCCGATCACGGTGCCGATGCCGCCGTAGTTCTGCGCCGGATCGGTGCGCGCGTCGAAGAAGGGGGGCTGGAGGATCGCGGCCGGGAAGTTGAGCGCGTTCTGGAGCGGGAGGTTGACCGCGTTGACCGTCTGCGGCGTCATCCACCACTCCTTCCGGTCGGCCGGGCGGTCGAGCTTGGCGAGCGCCGTCCGGTAGTCGAAGCGCGACGAGCGGTCGGCGTTCCCGAAGGCGTCCTTCGGCGACACCTCGAGGCCCGAGTAGTCGCGCCAGCTCTCCGGATAGCCGATGCCGACGTAGAGCGTCTCGAGCTTCGCCTTTGCCTTGGCGCGCGTCGCGGGCGACATCCAGTCGAGGTGATCGATCCGGCGCCCGAAGGCGGCCACGATGTCGGCGACCATCTTCTCGGCCGCGGCCTTCGACTCGGGGGGGAAGTACTTGGCGACGTAGAGCTTCCCCACCGCGTCGCCGAGCGCCGCGTTGGTG
This sequence comes from uncultured Thermoanaerobaculia bacterium, assembly GCA_964476605.1. Lineage (GTDB taxonomy): Bacteria > Acidobacteriota > Thermoanaerobaculia > Multivoradales > JAGPDF01 > JAGPDF01. Next base: position 24,299 of record CAYZBH010000014.1, read on the forward strand.
GCGTCGACGGCCCGCTTCCAGCGGTCCCGCTGCTGGGTGACCCCGGAGAGCGCGGTGCCGTAGAAGGCGAAGCGCTCGTCCCCGAAGGCCTTCGGCAGGACGGCCGCCGCCCGGTCGATGGCGTGGAAGGTCAGGTAGTCCTTCCAGACGTCGAGCGGCTCACTCCCGACCAGGGCGGCGATGCCGGCGACCGCCGAGGGGTGCCAGACCATGAGCTCCTTCTGACCGGCGAGCCCAGCCGCCGTGAGGTAGGCCTTCCAGTCCAGGCCGGGAGCCCGGGTCCCGAACTCCGTGACCGGCCAACGGTTGTGCCCCTTCTGGACGTCGAGCGAGTCGGTGCGCGAGACGTGGACGGCGGCGATCTTGTGCTCCAGTCCGTCGATCCGCTCCGCGCGGGCGGCGGCGTCGGAGAGGCCGCCCAGCTTCAGCACCGCGGCCACGTGCTCCCGGTACTTCGTCTGGAGCGCGGCGCTGCGCTCGTCCTTCGCGAGATAGTTGTCGCGGTCGGGCATGCCGAGACCGCCCTGCAGGAGGTAGGCGATGTTGCGCTCCGGAGCGTCGAGGTCGGGCGAGACCCAGAGCCCGAAGAGCCGGTCGGTGTAGAAGTCGGTGGCGTTCAAGGGGTCGACGTCGGCGCGCAGCAGGCCGCCGAGATAGCTCGCGAGCGCCGAGCGGTCCCCGATCGCGGCGATCGCCGCGAGCTCGGGCCGGAGCGGCTCGAGCCCCTTGGCTTCGATCCCCGCCTCGTCCATGTAGGCGGCGAAGTAGTCGCCGACGCGGCGCGCCTCCGGCCCCATGGTCGGCGAGCCACCGGCTTCCCGGATGAGCTCGGCGGTCCGCCGATTGCCCTCCTCGGCCAGCACCGCGAAGGAGCCCCAGGCGGCGCGGTCGGCGGGAATCTCGGTCCGGCGGAACCAGCCGCCGTTGCCGTAGTCGAAGAAGTCGTCGCCGGGCGCGACGGAGCGATCCATCCCCTCGAGGTCGAGGCCAGGCTGCGGGGTGGGGGCGGTGGCGGCGCCGAGCGGCGCCAGCGAGATCAGGGACGCGAGGAGGAACCATCGGAACGAGCGGGTAGCGCGCATGGTGATCATGATTCCATGAGCTACGCAGAGGCGGGAGCGGAGTTGCGTCGACGCTCGGCGGCTTGACCCTTGCCTCCCCGGGGTCGTACGGTTGGCGCTCCAGCCACGCGGTCCCCGGCCGCAGCTCCCGGGGGAGAGGAGCGGTCGATGAAGGCGCACCCCGAGACTTCGGACCTCGTCTACGACTGGAACACGGCCGGCAACGGCTACCCCCACCGCGAGCGCCCGGTCGAGTTCGACGACGAGACCTTGCGCGACGGCCTGCAGTCCCCTTCGGTCAAGGACCCGGACATCGAGACCAAGATCCGCCTGCTCCACCTGATGGAGCGGCTCGGAATCCACGCCGCGGACATCGGGCTTCCGGGCGCGGGACCCCGCGCGCGCGCCGACATCCTCGCGCTCTGCCGCGAGATCGCGGATCACCGCATGAAGATCACGCCGAACTGTGCCGTGCGCACCGTGGTCTCCGACATCACGCCGCTCGTCGAGATCTCCCAGAAGGCCGGCATGCCGGTCGAGGCCTGCGCCTTCATCGGCTCCTCGCCGATCCGCCAGTTCGCCGAGGACTGGACGCTCGACCACATGCTCAAGCTCACCGAGGAGGCGGTCGGCTACGCGGTCGCCAACGGTCTGCCCGTGATGTTCGTCACCGAGGACACCTGCCGGGCGACGCCGGAGACGATCCGGCGCCTCTTCCGTGCCGCCATCGAGGCGGGAGCCAAGCGAGTCTGCGTCTGCGACACCGTCGGACACATCACGCCGCGCGGCGTCCGGAACCTGGTTCCCTTCGTTCGACAGCTCATCCGGGAGACCGGCGAGGACGTCAGGATCGATTGGCACGGCCACAACGATCGCGGCCTCGGCGTGATCAACACGATCACCGCCATGACGTCGGGGGTCGATCGCGTCCACGCCACGGCGCTCGGCATCGGCGAACGGGTCGGCAACTGCTCGATGGACCAGCTGTTGATCAACCTCAAGCTGATGGGCTACATCGGCAACGACCTGACCGCGCTCGCCGAGTACGCGGAGCTCGCCAGCGCGGCGACCGGCGTGCCGATCCCGATCAACTACCCGGTCTTCGGCAAGGACGCGTTCCGGACCGCCACCGGCGTCCACGCCGCGGCGATCATCAAGGCCAAGAAGAAGGGGGAGGACTGGCTCGCCGACCGCGTCTATTCGGGCGTGCCGGCGGGGATGGTCGGCATGCGGCAGCAGATCGAGATCGGCTTCATGTCGGGCGTTTCGAACATCGTCTTCTGGCTGCACGAGCACGGCATCGAGCCCAGCGACCACCTGGTCGAGGAGATCTTCCGCGCCGCCAAGGAGCGCAACCGGGTGCTCACCGACGACGAGCTGCTCGAAATCTGCAAGTTCTCGCGCGCCGAGAGCGAGGAGCCCCTCCACCTCGACACCCTCCCCGCCTGGAAGCGAGAGATCGAGAGCGTCTAGGCCCGCCGGTGCTTCCAGTCGAGCGCGCTCGGCTCCGGCCACCACCCCACGGGGTGGCGCCCGGCGGACTCCCGCCCTCCTACGCTACCGATTAGCGTGTCGGAACGCGGATCCCCCGCGGATCCGACCTTGTTTGTTCTGCGCATCGACCCAGGAGGTCTCGTGAGAAACCGGAAGTCCATCGCAAAGATTCTCGTTCTCGTGCTGGTCGTCGCGGCCGCCTCGGCCCTGCAGGCGGCCACGCACACCTTCAACGCCTCGGGCACGCCGCGCGACTTCGGCGTCGTCACGCCCCCCGAGCTCCCGACCGGAGTGCCCGTGCCGGTGCTCGTCAACGACGGCAGCTTCGAGGCCGGCGGTACCTGCGGCGCCGGCACGTCGGCTTGGGCCGAGGTGGACTCGACCGGCTGCACCCCCTGGATCGGCGACTGGGGTCCGGGCTCCTGCTTCCTCGAGATCTTTCCCGTCTCGGCGGCTGACGGCATCCAGGCGTTCTGGGCCGGCGGATTCTGCGGCGCCCAGAACGTCAACACGGCGACCCAATCGGTCACGATCCCCTCCGACTCCGACTGCGTCCTCAACTTCTGGCGCGCCGGCATCATGAACGGCGACGACGACTCCGTCTTCTTCATCAGCATGAACGGGGTCGACATCTGGACGCAGCAGGCGCTGCTCGCCAACGACACCGGCGGCGCCTTCGTCGCCGACAGCGCCAACTTCTGCACCGCCGGCTTCAACCCGGGAGACACCGTCTCGCTGCAGTTCGGCGTGCGGGACGCGACGCTCACCGGCGTGGGCGGCAACATCCTCTTCGACCTCGTCGAGTGGGGCATCACCGCGCCGGCGGCCGAATACAACGTGCCGACGCTCGGCGGCTGGGGCCTCGCCGGCCTCGCCCTGCTGATCGCGCTCGCTTCCTTCCTGCTCCTGCGCCGTCGCGCCGCCTGATCGGCCGCGTCGTTCGGCTTCTCTCGTGCCGCCGGGGCCCTCGCCCCGGCGGCCTTTTCGTTCTGGGGGATCAGGTCACCGGGGCCTGCCGGCGCGTCGCGAGCCGACCGCCGAGCCAGGCCATGGGCAGGAAGAGGAGGAGACCGATCGCCACGAACCAGACCGGATGCCCCGGGATCATCAGCACGGTGGCACTACCGGCCGCGAGCTGCAACGCTCCGACGACGAGGGCGTGGCCGGCCTTGTCTGCCGGCGCGAGCCGTGCCGCCACGTAGCCCCCCGCGAGCGCGCCGACCGCCCAGGCGAGGAGCATGACCGCGAACGCCATGGGCGGCAGCCCGGCGAGCATCCGGCGCATCGCCTCGACGTCGTCCGGATCGACCGGCGGCGGCGGCGCGTAGAGGAGCTGGCCCGAGCGCTGCACCAGCCAGACGGTAGCGCTCCCTACCGCGAGACCCAGCAGCACCGCCATCACCCGCTTGACCATGCCTTGCCCGTCTCGGAGAGTCCGCGCGCGGCGCCGCTCAGACCGCCGCGCCGAAGAGTCTGCCGACGAGCGCCGTCGCGCCCATCGCGACGACGCCCCAGAACGCGACGCGCACGGCGCCGCGGAGCCGCGGCGCTCCCCCGAGATGCGCGGCCGTGGCGCCCAGCGCCAGGAGGAGAGCGAGCGTGGTGGCGACCAGGGTCGGCGAGAGCCATCCGAGCGGGACCAAGCTCGCCAGGAGCGCCGGGGGGGCCGCGCCCGCGGCGAACGCCGCGGCCGACGCGAGCGCCGCCTGGATCGGCCGCGCGCGGTGGGTGTCGGTCAAACCGAGCTCGTCGCGGGCGTGCGCGCCGAGGGCGTCGTGCGCCGTGAGCTGCGCCGCCACTTGAGCCGCGAGCTCCGGCGTGAGACCGCGCGCCACGTAGATGCCGGCGAGCTCGGCGTGCTCGGCCTCCGGCGCGCGCGCGAGCTCGCGCCGCTCGAGCTCGAGGTCGGCGTCCTCGATGTCGGCCTGGGAGCTCACCGAGACGTACTCCCCCGCCGCCATCGAGAGGGCGCCCGCCACCAGCCCGGCGAGCGCCGCGAGCACCACCGCTTCGCGCTCGGTCTGCGCGGCGGCGATGCCCACCACCAGGCTCGCGGTCGAGATCAACCCGTCGTTCGCGCCGAGCACCGCGGCGCGCAGCCATCCGATCGCATGCGTCCTGTGGAGCTCGAGGGGAGGCATCGTGGAGAGCCTATCGCTCGCCCGCGCGCGCGGTCGAGGGTCAGTCGAGATGCGACGCGATCCGGGCGCGGAGCTCGAGCTCGCCGGCGAGCGACAGCGCCCCTTCGCGGCGGCTGGCGAGCAGCTGGTCCTCGAGCGCGCCCCCCGAAGCGAGCCGGCGCACGCTCTGCTCCGCCGCATGGTCGGGAAGGATCGCGCGCATCGCTGGAGCCGCCGCCCGCGCGAGCTGATCCGGCCGAAGCGCCTCACCGGCGGCGCCGTTGACCTCCAGCGCCGCGAGGGCCGGGCTCGAGCCGCGCTCCGAAAACCAGCAGACCCCCTCTTCGACCAGATCGAAGAAGAGGTGGTAGCGCCCTTCGCTCGACGGCAGGTCGATCTCCGGGAAGAGAGTGAGCGACGCTCCCGGCGCCATTCCCCGGGGCAGCTCGACGCCGCGCAGCTCGTCGAGCGTCCGCCCACTCGCGTCCAAGAGCCGGAGGCCGAGCCGCAGGCCCTGCGCTCCATCCCAAACGGACAGGCCGGCGTGGCGAACCCTCACCGGCAACACGACGCGCTCGCCAGGTCCGCCGCGAAGCGTGGCGACCGCGGGCTCGAGGTCCGCGCGGTGGCGATCCGCTTCCGCACTCAACGCCCGCACGATTTCCGTTCCCTTGAGGTCACAGGAGAGGGCGCGGAACGCGCGCTCCCCTCCCACCAGCCGAGCGAGCGCCTCGCTCCCCGGGAGGTAGCGCCTGGACGCGCCGGGCGTGTGCGTGACCACCCATTCGATGGGCACGCCGATCTCGGCGGCCATTCGACGCGCATCGGCGAGCTCCTCGTCGGAGTCGTTCCACTCGAAGAGGATGTACTGCCACCAGATCTCGAACCCGTCCCGGGCGCCGCGCGCTTCGGCCGCCGCGACCATGCCGCGCATGGCGCCGATCGCGCGCTCGAACTTGCCGCCCACCCGATAGCGCGCGTAGCTCTCGGGGCGCGCGCCGTCGATCGCGAAGAGCATCCGGTCGACCAGGCGGCCGGCGACGATCTCGTCGAGCTTGCTCTCGGTCAGCGCGAGGCCATTGGTGCTCACGTGGATGGCTAGGCTGGGCCGATGCTCGCGAAGCCATCGCAGCAGCGCGAGCATCTCGGGATGGACGAAGGCCTCGCCGTAGTTGTAGAGGAGGACCTTCTCGAGCGACGGCAGCTGCTCGAAGATGGAGATCATCTCGGCGAGCGAGAGCTTGCCCACGCGATCCGCCGTGTAGCGCGGATCGGTCGCGAAGTCGGTCACCGGACAGGCCGGGCACGCGAGGTTGCAGTGCGACGTGGGCTCGAGCTGGAGCATGCGCGGCCCGTGTCCGTCGATCGTGTCGAGCGGCGTCGCGCGCGAGACGCGGAGCGGACAGTCGCCGTCGAGCACCGGGCACCAGCGGTCGGGGCGCGCGTCGAGCTGCCAGGCCCTGATCTCCCGGTACATCTCCCCCGCCAGGACCTCCGCCAGGGACTGGCGACGGATGTTGCCGTAGACCCGGAGCCCGGCCGAGTCGGCGCACGAGCAGACGACGTCGCCGTTGGCGAGGACGCAGATCTCCTCGAAGACCGCCCGGCAGACGAGCGGCGCGCTGCGATCGCCGGCGTCACGAGGCAACGGGGCGGGCAGGCGCCCCGCGCTGCGCACGCGCAGGCGGAGATCCGCGATCGTCTGCTTCGCGCCGAAGACCCAGCGCGCCGGGCCCTGCCTTCGATGGCTCATCCCCGAATCGATCCCCCGTGGGAGCACGCAGCCTAGCAGGGTGCGACGGTCGGCTTCACGCGAGGCGCTCGACGGCGTAGCATGGCGCCGCATCCGGGAGCCGATCATGCTCAGACCCCTTGGATCGACCGCCAGACGCCTCCAGACCTCGATGACCCTCTGCCTGCTCCTCGCCGCCGGCCAGGTGCGGGGCGCGGATCCGGGCAAGCTCTACGACGCGCGGGTCGGCGACGGCTCGATCGCGCGCGGCAGGGACGACAGCGAGAAGCTCGACTGGGCGGAGGTCTCGCTCGCGCCGGGGGGCTACGCCGAGATCGAGGTCCGCTCCTTCCGCGGCCCCTACCGCTTCGCCGGCAGCTGGTCGCCGGCCGGAGGGCGACAGGTCTCGCTCCGCATCACGGAGACCGACGGCGCCAAGGGCGCCGACGCCGGCGGCTGGATCGAGATGGCGGGCGACGGCTTCGCGCGCCTCGAGATCGACGGGCGAAACGCGGCGGGGGGAAAGCTCGCGGTCAGCTTTCGCGCGACCGGACCGGCGGCTCCGACCTGGCAGGGTCTGGAGGCGAGCGAAACGGGATACGGAGAGCTCGAGCGGGGCGACCGCCGAACCTCCGTGGAGCGGGTCCAGGTGACGATGCGTCGCGGGGGCGAGGCGGAGATCACGCTCTGGACACCGCAGCCGCTGCGGCTCTCCGGCCGCTGGAACGAGGCGCGCGGCGACGAGGTGCGCTTCACGGTCAGCGAGGCCTTCAACGATCGGGACGCCTCGGGGGCCGGCACCCTGAGGCTCGCGGGCCGCTCCTTCGAGCGCTTCGAGATCGACGGGCGCAGCCGCGGCGACCGCTTCTCCCTCGACTTCCGGGTGGGAGACCGGCGACCCGAGACCCGGCCGGAGCGGCCCGAGCGCTGGGAGCAGCTCGGCATCAATCTGCCGGGAAACGACTACAACCGGGTCTACTTCGCGACCCTCCAGGAGTGCCAGTCCGCCTGCGACCGCGATCGCGGCTGCCGCGCCTACACCTACAACACGCGCGACCGCATGTGCTACTTCAAGGACAAGGTGGGAAGGAGCGAGCGCCGGAGCGACTGCGTGAGCGGCGAGAAGGAGCGCCACCACTGAGCGCAGGCGGGGCCGGCACGCCGAGGCGCCGGCTCCGTGCGCAGGACTAGGCGGCGGGCGCCGCCGGCTTCGCGGGTGCCGCGGCGCGGGCCTTGGCGGCGGCGACGAGGTCGAACGCCTCGCGCCGCATCTCGGCGTGCTTGGCGTCTTCCTCCGGGAAATAGGGGCGGTAGCCGAGCCGCGCCGGATCGAAGGTGAAGGGCTTCATCAGATCGGCCTTCCCCACCACCGACTGCTCCCGGCTGTAGAAGGCCATGTCGTAGTTGTTCGACATGATGATCGCCTCTTCGGGACAGGCGTCGACGCAGTAGCCGCAGAAGACGCAGCGCAACATGTCGATCTCGTAGACCACCGGGTACTTCTCGATGTTGACGTCGGGCTGCTCGCCCGCCTCGATGCGGATGCAGTCGGCCGGGCAGTTCGTGGCGCAGAGGAAGCAGGCCACGCAGCGCACCGAGCCGTCCGGGCGCGTGGTCAGGATGTGGTGCCCCCGGTAGCGGTGCGAGTACTGGCGCCGCACCTCCGGATACTCGATCGTGGCGACGCGGCGGAACCGGAGGAGGTTTCCCAGGAAGTGCCGGATGGTGACGAGGAGCCCTGGAATCAGCGGCAGGTAGAGCCGCTCGGGCCAGGTCATGCGGCGCGGGCGGATCTCCTTCGGATGGTGCTGCACACCGGGCAGAGCGAGGGCCTTCGGATCGACGCTCATCGCTCGAGCTCCCCGGCGATCACGTTGAGCCCACCCAGCGTCGCGATCGCGTCCGACACCGTGTGCCCCTGCATCAGGGTCGAGAAGGCGGAGAAGATCGGGAAGCAGGGGGGACGCACCTTCAGGCGGTAGGGCTTCCCCGTCCCGTCGGAGACGATGTAGAAGCCGAGCTCGCCGTTCGCCCCCTCGATCATCGAGTAGCGCTCGCCCGCCGGCACGCGGATGCCGTCCATGATCAGCTTGAAGTGATAGATCATCGACTCCATCTGGTTGTAGCAGGCGTCCTTCGGCGGCAGCGCGATGTGCGGGTCGTCGATGACGAAGGGGCCGTCGGGCATGCCGCGGTCGAGCAGCTGTTGGATGATCCGGAACGACTGCCGGATCTCCCGCATGCGCACGCGATAGCGGTCGTAGACGTCGCCCCCTTGCAGGACCGGGACCTCCCAGTCGAGGGTGTCGTAGAGATCGTAGGGATGCGCCTTGCGCACGTCGTAGCCCACCCCGGAGGCGCGCAGGCAGGGTCCCGTCCAACCCCAGTTCACCGCGTCCTCACCCGAGATCGCGGCGATGCCGACCGCGCGGTCGAGGAAGATGCGGTTCTTGTCGACCAGCGTCTCGACGTCGTCGATGAGCGGCGGAATGTACTCGAGCAACCGCCGGCAATGGGCGATGAAGTCGGGCGGCAGATCGTGCAGGAGACCACCGATCCGGCAGGCCGACACCGTGAGGCGGGCGCCGCAGACCGATTCGAGCAGGCCGTAGATCTCCTCGCGCGGCTGGAAGAAGTACCAGAAATTGGTGAGACCGCCGCAGTCGACCAGCGTCGAGCCGTTGGCGACGCAGTGGTCCATGATGCGCGAGAACTCGGAGAGGATGGTGCGCGCCCAGACCGCCCGCGGCGGCACTTCGATGCCCAGCAGATCCTCCACCGTCCTGCAATAGGCGACGTTGTTGAGGAACGGCGAGCAATAGTTGAGCCGGTCGGTGTAGGGGATCACCTGCTGCCAGGTGTGCGTCTCGGACATCTTCTCCATGCAACGATGGAGGTAGCCGATCTCGACTTCCGACGCCACGATCTGCTCGCCGTCGACCATCGCCACGAAGCGGAACGTCCCGTGCATCGCGGGGTGCGAGGGTCCGATGTTCATCGTCATGCGCTCGAACATCGCGTCGCCCGCATCGGGAGCTTCCAGCTTCGGCGTGTAGATCTTGTCCTCGGTCAGGATCCAGCGCCGCGCCGGATCGTAGTCCTTGCGCAGGGCGTGCCCCTGGAAGCCGTCGTGGGTGAGGATCCGCCGGAGGTTGGGATGTCCGGTGAAGCGGAGCCCGAACATGTCGTAGGCCTCGCGCTCGAACCAGTCGGCGGCCTTCCAGACCGGGATCAGCGACGGCAGCACCGGATCGACCTCGGTGACCGGCACCTTGAGGCGGAGCCGCTCGCCGCGCGGCACGGAATAGAGGTGATAGACCGCCTCGAATCGCTCCTCGCGTTGCGGATAGTCGGCTCCGCAGAGGTCGAGCAGCATGTCGAAGCGGTGCTTCGGGTCGTCGCGGAGCGCGCGCGCCAGGTCCGCGAGAACCTCGCGCTTCACCACCCAAGTCGGCTGATCGAGCCCTTCCTGGGGGACGATGCTCCCTTCGGGAAACCTGCTAAGCAGCGGCGGAGCTTCCACCAGCACCCTTGGCTCTCCCCTTGCGATTCTTGGCCTTGCGTTCCCGCTCCACCTTCTCCTTGAGCTGCAGGATGCCGTAGAGCAGCCCTTCCGGGGAGGGCGGACAACCCGGGACATAGACGTCCACGGGGATGATCTCGTCGATCCCCTGCATCACGTGGTAGGCGCGGTAGAAGCCCCCCGAGCAGGCGCAAGCGCCCATCGAGACCACCCACTTCGGGTCCGGCATCTGGTCGTAGATGCGCTTGAGCACCGGCGCCATCTTGTCGGTGATGGTCCCCGCCACCAGCAGCAGATCGGCCTGCCGGGGGGAGAACCGCACGACTTCGTAGCCGAAACGAGCCATGTCGTAGTGGCTCGAGACGACGCTCATGAACTCGATGGCGCAGCAGGCGGTGCCGAAGGGCAGCGGCCAGAAGGAGTGGCGTTGGGCCCACTCGGCCAGCGTGTCGAGTCGGGTCGTCAGCCAGGATTCGCCTTGGACTTCCATGCCACCTCCGCGGGCTCCCGGCGAGGCCGCGGGAGCGTCCGCATCCTATCTTGAGGCTCTCGGGAGCGACAAGCGAAGGCCGGCCGGGCGCCAGCCGGACTCAGCCGGCGAGGTCGCCAGGCGAGCGCGTGAGCGCGTCGAGCAGCGACTCGAGGCGCGCCAGGTGCTCCTGCTGCTTGGCCACCACGCGCCCCAGGACCGCGGAGGTCTCCGGATCCACGTCCCGCATCATGCGCGGGTAGAGCGAGTCGTTCTCGTAGCGCTCCTCGGCGACCGCCGCGGCGAGGCCCTGGGTGTCGGCGCGGAGCTGCCCCGACGCCTCGAGCTGCAGCCGGGCGAGCTCGTCCTTCTCGGCGGCGAGATCGCGCCAGGCGCGGGCGAGATTGGGCTGGCCGTCCTTCTCGGCACGCACGGCGGCGGCCCGGAAGCGGGCGGCGCTGGCCGCTTCGGCGGTGAAACCGGTCTTCAGGAACTCGTTGGCGCGGGGTAGTCGGGACACGGCAATCTCCCTCCAAGTTCGACCCCGGCATCTTACACTCATCGCGCCCCGTCCCGGCGCCCGCGCGGCGCGAGAAACCCGCCGTCGCGGGCGGCGTAGACTTGCCTGGGCCTCTCGTCATCGTGACCCGCCGCGCGCGCACTCTCACCGAGACCATCCTCCTCACCTCGGCCGTGCTCTACCTGCTGCTCAAGGTGGCCGCCCGGGTCTCGAAATCGGAGCTCCTCGCGCTGCTCGCCACGCTGGCGCTCGCCTGCTGCATCCTGGTGGCGCTCGGATGGGCCTTCCGCGTTGCCTGGAAGCGCTTCTTCTGGCGGGTCGGGCGCCGGCTCGCGTTCTCCTACTTCCTGGTCGGCGTGCTGCCGATCCTGATGCTCGCGCTCCTCTTCCTCCTCTCGTCCTACCTGCTCGGGGGCTTCCTGCTCGGACACCTCTATCGCGACGCCCTCGACGACCTGGACGACGAGCTCGAGGTGGCGGCGACGACCCGGCTCGAGGACCGGACGACGCGGCACGGGTCGCTCCCCGACCTCGAGAGCGACCTCCGCTTCGTGGACTACCTCGACGGACGGAGGACCAGCGCGGATCCGGAAGCACCGGCCGCCTGGCCCACCTGGCTCGAGCAGCTCCAGACCGATCCGGCGGGCCCCGGTCGTGGTCTCGACCGCCAGCCCTTCGTGGCGCTCGCCGACGGTCGGGTCTCGGCGGCCGCCGCGCGCCACCGGGGCAGGCGCGGCGTCCTCGTCTACTACCACGGCGATCTCGACCGGGCGCTGCGCGAGCGGACGCGCGTCTGGCTCCAGCTCCTCCGCTCCGACGATCCCAGCCGACGCACGAGCACCCGTCTCCAGGTCTTCGGCCAGGAGATCCGGCTGCGCGGCCTCCTCTTCGAACGGAGCGACGAGCAGAACGCCGAGTACTACCGGTTGAGCCCTCCCAAGGGGGAGCAGCCCTCGCTCTGGGAGCGTCCGACCATCGTCTGGATGGAGTCGACCGGCGAGCTGCCGCGGCTCGCCGACGGCGCCACCGCCGCCGAAAGCGTCGCCGCCTCGATGGCGGCGAGCCCGACCGGCCTCTTCCAGGCGCTCCTCTCGACGTCCGCCGACGTCGATTCCTCCTCCTGGGTGGCGCTCGTGGGCGTCGCCGTCCTGCTCGCCGAGATCTACCTGGTCGCCGCCGGCATCGCGCTCTTCATGATCGTCGGGCTCTCCCGGGCGGTGAACCGGCTCTCGCGGGCGACCGAAGCGATCGCCGGCGGAGACTTCACGGCGCGCATCCCGGTCCGCCGCCAGGACCAACTGGGAGAGCTCCAGCGCTCCTTCAACGCGATGACGGAGCACCTCGAAGGGCTCGTCCAGACCGCCGCCCAGAAGGAAGTGCTCGACAAGGAGCTCGCGCTCGCGCGAGAGGTGCAGCAGAATCTGCTCCCGGCGGCGATCGCGGATCGTCCCGGCCTCGAGTTCTCGACCTTCTTCGAACCGAGCGCCGCGATCGGCGGGGACTACTTCGATCTCCTGGACGCGGGCGGTGGGAAGGTGGCGGTGGCGATCGCCGACGTCGCGGGTCACGGTCTCCCGGCGGGGCTCCGCATGGCGCTGGTGAAGTCGGCGCTCACGCTGCTGGTCGAGGACCGAGTTCCCCCGTCCCAGGCCTTCGCGCGGCTCCACCGGCTGCTCAAGAGCCGGGCCGGAGACCGCAGCTTCGTCACCGCCTCGCTCTCGCTCTTCGACCCGGCGACCGGCCAGCTCTCGCTCACCAACGCCGCCCATCCGCCGGCCTACCTGGTGCGCGCCGCGGGCGAGGTCGAGGAGATCCAGGCTCCGGGCGTGCCGCTCGGCGCCATGGCGGGTGCGCCGGGGGAGGCGCGGCGCACGCTCCGTCCCGGGGACACCGTCGTCTGGCTCTCCGACGGCCTGATCGAGAGCCGGAGCGAGGCGGGCGAGCTGTTCGGCTACGAGGCGACGCGGAGCGCCCTCGGAGGGGAGCCGACGAGCGCCGCGGCGGTGCGGGACCGACTGCTCGCAGCCGTCCGGAGCCACGCCGGGGACCGTCCGCCCGAGGACGACCGCACGCTCGTGGTGATGCGCTATCGCGAGGCGCTCGCGAGCTCGAGGCCGAGGTAGCTCAACACGCGCCGGACATATCCCTGCGTCTCGCGGTAGGGGGGGATGCCCCGGTAGCGGTCGACGGAGCCCTCGCCGGCGTTGTAGCCGGCGAGCATCTTCGGCAGGTCGTCGGCGAAGCGGTCGGCGAGGAACCGCAGGTAGCGCACCCCCGCTTCGAGATTGCGCTCCGGCTCGAAGAGCTCGGACGGGCGCACGCCGTAGCGCCGCGCGGTCGCGGGCATGAGCTGCATGAGGCCCCGCGCGCCCGTGTTCGAACGGGCGCGCGGGTCGAACGCCGACTCGGCGCGCACCACGGCGGCTACGAGCTCGGGGTTGAGCTCGTGGCGTCGGGCGGTGGCGAAGATGAGCTCTCCGTAGCGCGTCGGCGGCGCCGTCTGGCCCGGGGCGAAGCGGACCGCGAAAGTCGCCGCCGACGCCTCGAGCGCCGCCGCGGCGGCCTCGGGCTCCGCCGCGATCTCGTCATCCACCACCCGTTCGACGCGCAGCAGCGAGAGGGTCAGCGACCCACCCTTCTCGAAGGTGAGGACCGCCTCCTCCTCGCGGGCCAGGTAGCTCTTGACCTTGAGCACCGAACCGTCGGTCAGGACGACGAGCTCGGCGCGGGCGGCGGCCGGGAGCAGGAGCGCGGGCGCCGCGAGGGCGAGCGGCAGGAAGGAACGGAAGAGCCGGCGCATCGCGATCCGCATTCTCCTACGCCCGGGGATGGAACTTGTCATAGAGACCGCGCAGGCGCTCCTGGTGGATGTGCGTGTAGATCTCGGTGGTCGAGATGTCGGCGTGGCCGAGCATCGCCTGCACGGCCCTCAGGTCGGCTCCGTGCTCCAGCAGATGCGTCGCGAAGCTGTGCCGGAGGACGTGCGGCGAGAGGCGGGCGTCGATGCCGGCGCTCCTGCCGTAGCCCTTCAGGATCTTCCAGAAGCCCTGCCGCGTCATCGCCGCGCCGCGCTGATTGACGAAGACCGCGTCGTGTCGGCCGCGCGCGAGCGCCGGCCGCACCCGCTCGAGATAGGCGCGAAGCCGCAGCTCCGCCGCTTCCCCCACCGGCACGATGCGTTCCTTCTGACCCTTGCCGAAGGCGAGCACGAAGCCGCCCTCGAGATCGAGCTGCTGCAGCCGGAGGCCGACCAGCTCCGAGACGCGCAGGCCCGTCGCGTAGAGCAGCTCGAGCATGGCGCGATCGCGCACGCCGCGCGAGGTCGAGAGATCGGGAGCCGAGAGGAGCCGTTCCACCTCCTGCTCCGAGAGCACGTCCGGCAGCCGCTTCCAGAGGCGCGGCGACTCGAGGTGCTCCACCGGGTTCTCGGACCGCTCCCCCCCATCCACCAGGTCGGCATAGAAGCCGCGCATGGCGGCGAGGGCGCGGCGGGTCGAGCGGGGGGAGATCTGGCGGCGCGACAACCAGCGCAGGTGCTCCGCGAGCGTGCCCTGGGAGGCCTGCTCCAAGGATTCGCCGCCGCGCCCCTCGAGCCACGCCCCGAGGCGTCCGAGGTCGCGCCGGTAGGCGTCGATCGTGGCCGGCGAGAGCCCCCGCTCGACCGCCAGCCGCTCGAGCCAGAGCTCGAGCCGCCGTTGCCAGCTCGAAGCTCCAGCGGCGGCGCTCACCAAGGCGAGAACCGCGCGGCCGCTCCGACGAACGGATTCTCCAGCCGCTCTTCGGCGAGCGTCGTCGGCTCGCCGTGCCCCGGGAAGAGGCGGTAGTCCCCGTCGAGGGCGAAGAGCTTGTCGCGGATCGAGCGCTCGAGCGTCGGCCAGTCCCCTCCGGGCAGGTCGGTCCGCCCGACGCCCCGCTGGAAGAGGGTGTCGCCGACCAGGATCTCGCGGCTCTCGCGCTCGATCAGGCAGACTCCGCCCGGCGTGTGCCCCGGCGTGTGGAGCACCGCGAGCCGGAGGCCGGCGACCTCGAAGGTCTCCCCCTCCTCGAGCCACCCCGAGGGCGGCAGGCAGGGTCGCGCCCCGAGCAGCGCTTCGAGCTCCGGCCACTGCGGCTGCTCGAGGTAGGGAAGGTCGGCTCGATGGACCACGAGACCGATGCCATAGCGCTCGCAGACGTGCGGCACGTGCGCGATGTGGTCGACGTGACCGTGCGTCAGCACGACGAGCTCGGGCACGAGACCCGCCCGCTCGACGGCGGCGAAGATCCGCTCGCTCTCGGCGCCCGGGTCGACCACCGCGCAGCGCGGCGCCACGCCGATCAGGTAGCAGTTCTCGGCCAGCGGGCCGACGGTCAAGGAGTCGAGGATCATCGTCGAGGAATTCTAGCCGCGCCGGGCCCTTGCATCCGCGGGCGGCAACCCCGCGTCGACTCGGGAATCAGCCGACCGGGACGCTCTTCGCGACCGCGCGCGCGATCCGGTCGCCCGCCTCGGAGGTCTTCAAGGAGCCGCCCAGGTCACGCGTCGTCGCGTCGGCGCGAACCGATTCGGCGACCGCCCGTTCGATCTCCGCCGCGGCCTCGCCGTGGCCGAGCGTCTCGAGCATCAGCGCCGACGACAGGATCGCCCCGAACGGATTCGCCTGGCCGGTGCCGGCGTACTTCGGCGCCGAGCCGTGGACCGGCTCGAACATCGAGGTCCGGCCCGGGTGCAGGTTCGCCGACGCCGCGAGCCCGAGCCCCCCCTGCAGGGCGGCGCCGAGGTCGGTGACGATGTCGCCGAACATGTTGTTGGTGACGATGACGTCGAACTGCTCGGGTGCCTTGATCATCTGCATGCAGAGCGCGTCGACGAAGAGGTGCGAGGCCTCGAGCTCCGGAAACTCACGCGCCACCTCGAAGAAGGTCCGCTGCCAGAGGTCGTGGCCGTAGCGCAGGACGTTCGACTTGTCGCTCATCAGCACCTTGCGCCGGCCGTTCGCCCGCGCCCACTCGAAGGCCGCGCGCACGATCCGCTCGACGCCCTTGCGGGTGTTGACGTCCTCCTGGATCGCGACTTCGTCCACCGTCCCCTTCTTGAAATTGCCGCCCATGCCGACGTAGGCGCCCTCGGTGTTCTCGCGGAAGATGACGAAGTCGACGTCCTTCTCGCTCTTGCCCCTGAGGGGGCAGAGGCGGGCGTCGTAGAGCTTGCAGGGCCGGAAGTTGACGTAGAGATCGAGCTGGAAGCGGATGCCGAGCAGGATGTCCGCCGCGTGCCGCATGTCGGGGATGCGGGGGTCTCCGTAGGCGCCGATCAGGATCGCCGCGAAGTCCCGTCGCAGCTCCTCCATCGCGCCCTCGGGGATGGAGATCCCGGTCTCCAGGTAGTGATCGGCGCTCCAGGGAAGGTGCACCAGCTCGAGGGGGAGATTCCAGCGCTCACCGGCCGCCGTCAGGACCTTCACCGCTTCAGCCGTCACGTCGCGACCGATGCCGTCGCCCGGCAGAACCGCGATGCGCTGCGGTCGGCGGGCGGCGGGGTCGATGTCGGTCATGAGGGGCGCGATGCTAGCACGCGACCGAGCGCGCCATAGGCGAAGGGGAGCACCACGCCGATGCCACCCACGACGCCCCACCAGACGCTCGGTCCGTAGCGTTCGTAGACGGTGGTGCCGATCGCCGGAGCCAGGAGAAACCCGATCGCGAAGGCCACCGTGTAGGCGCCGACGTAGCGCCCCGTGCGCCCTTCCCCGGCGCGGTTCGCGACCACGACGTTGCTCGCCGGCAGGGTGAGCATCTCCCCGAGCGTCCAGACGACGACGGTCCCCGCGGCGTAGAGCCAGCTCCGCCCGAAGGGGAGCAGCGCGAAGCCGGCCGCCACGAGGAATGCCCCCAGCCCGATCACCGGCAGCGGAGAGCGCCGCTCGAGCCGGCGGATGAGCAGCATCTCGCAGGCCACGACGAGGAGCGCGTTGAGCCCCAGGAGAGCTCCGATCCGCGGCTCGCTCAGCCCGTAGACGTCCCGCAGGTAGAGCGGAAAGGTGGCGTTGATCTGGAAGAAGACGATCGTCAGCACGACCGACACCGCCAGGAAGAGGACGAAGGGACGATCGCGGAAAGGCGACGGACCTGCGGGTACCGACTCGGCAAGGTTCGCGCGCCGACTCCAGGTCGCGCCGAGCGTCAGCGCGAGCACGGCCGCGGCGATCCAACAGGTGGCGGCGTCCGCGAGGAAGAGGTAGCGGTAATCGCTCGCCGCGAGGAGCCCCCCGACCGCCGGACCGATCGACATGCCGGCGTTGACCGAAAGGCGGAGCAGCCCCAGGGCGCGGCCACGGATCTCGGGCGCCACCGAGAGGCTCGCCGCGGCGATCAGGGCCGGGCGATAGGCCTCGGCCACGACGCTGAGCAGCAGAACCGCCGGGGCGAGCACTTCGCGTCGCTCGATCGCCGAGAGCGCGACGAAACCGAGACCCGTGCCCACCAGAGAGACCTGTTGGATGCGAACGGGTGGGACGTGGTCGGAGAGGTGCCCTCCCATGTAAGCGCCCAAGATCGCGCCCAGCCCGTAGAGCGAGAGCAGTCTCCCCGCCTCGCCGATGCTCCAGCCGAGCCGTTCGGTCAGATAGAGGGTGAAGAACGGCAGCACCATGGTGCCGGCACGATTGACGAGGGTCGCCGCGGCGAGCACCCAGACGGCGCGCGGCAGCCCGGAGAAGGCATCGGCGTAGGCGCCGGCGAGGCGGCGAAGGGGGGTCACGGAGAGGCTCTCGAGGTCAGCCGGCGGCAGGGAGCTGGCGCACGGGTGCCAACCGCGCGTCCCGTTCGAGCGCCAGCGAGAGCGCGACCCGCGGCAGCAGGAAGGCGGAATGGAGCAGGCTCCAGCCGTCGCGCGGCGCGAAATGGAAGCGCGCCTCGAGCCACCGCGTCGACGCGAGCTCGACCGTGACCGGCAGGACTTGGACGCGGCCATGGTCCGTCTCGACCCGACGCAGTCGAGCGCCGCTCTGCCAGTAGGCGCGGGGCCGCTCGCGGAAGAAGGCCACCGTCTCCTCCCAGCTCCCGAGCGCTGGCCCGGAGCCGGCGAGAGCTCCTGGACGGACGGTCAGGTCGAGCTCGGCCCCCGCCTCGAGCCGCCAGCGCCAGGGTCCTTCGGGGCACCGTGCGAGCCGCGGAAAGGAACAGATGGCGGCGGAGAGCGGCTGTCCGGCGATCCAGCGACCGAGCGGTACGACCCAGGCGGGCGCCAGCTGGCGCAACAAGAGGACAGCCGGGAGTCCCTCGGAATCGCGCACGTAGAGGCGGGCGTTGCACTGCGGATAGGAGAGCCCGAGGCCACCCATCCAGCCGGTCCGCAAGTCGAGCTGCCGGAAGAGCACGAGGGAGAAGAAGGCGCACGTCTCGGCGCCCTGCCCGATCAGATCGTGCCGGAGGCCCGGCGGCGCGGCCGGGAGCCCGGCCGACGGCAACGCCCAGTTGAGGTAGAGCGCATCGGCCAGAACCCCTTCCAGTTGCACCCCGCTAAGCTAGCCCGAGCGGCGACCGCCGGGCAAGCCCGCATCGGGCGGGCGGAGTCCCTTTCCCGTCGCCCCAGGAAGGAGAATCCTCTCCGATGACCGGATTCCGATCCCTCCGAGCCCTCGGTCTAGTTTCCCTGCTCGTGGCGCCATCGGCGATCCGCGCCGAGACTCCGCGCATCCTTGCGGCCGAGCTCGCGGCGCCCGTCCGCTTCCTCGCCTCCGATCTCCTCGAAGGACGCGCGCCCGGAAGTCGCGGCGACGCGCTCGCCCGCGCCTATCTCGCGAGCGAGATGGAGGCGGCCGGGCTCGTGCCCGGCGGTCCGGACGGGAGCTGGGATCAACCCCTCGCGATGGTCGGCGCGGTGAGCCACCCCCCCGCGAGTTGGCGCTTCGAGGGCTCCGGCGGCGCGCTCGCGCTCGCGCCGGGCTCCGACTACATGGCGACGGCCGGCGTCCAGCGGACGAGCGCCGAGGTCACGGACGCCGAAGTGGTCTTCGCCGGGTATGGCATCCAGGCCCCCGAGTTCGGCTGGGACGACTTCAAGGGGGTCGATCTCAGAGGCAAGGTACTGCTGCTCCTCAACGACGACCCCGATTGGGACGACGCTCTCTTCGCGGGCCGGCGCCGCCTCTCCTACGGGCGCTGGGACACCAAGTTCGCAACCGCCGCGCGCCAGGGCGCCGCCGGCGCCATCCTCGTGCACACCACCCCGTCGGCTGCCTACCCCTGGCAGGTGGTGCAGAGCTCCTGGAGCGGCGAGCAGTTCGCGCTGCCGGCGGGTGACGAGCCGCAGCTCGAGTTCACGGCCTGGACGACCGAGGAAGCGTCCCGCCGGCTCGCGGCGCTCGGAGGGCAGGATCTCGCGGCGCTCGTCGCGGCGGCGCGCTCGCGGGACTTCCGCCCGATCCCGCTCGGGATCCGGACTTCCCTCCACCTCGACGTCGAGCTGCGGCGAGTCGCGACGGCCAACGTCGCGGGTCTCCTGCGCGGCTCCGACCCGAAGCTCCGCGATCAGGTCGTGATCCTCACCGCGCACCACGACCACCTGGGAGTCGGCCTCCCGGACCATCGGGGCGACACCATCCGCAATGGCGCGATCGACAACGCGACCGGTTGCGCGGAGCTCCTGGCGCTGGCGCGCGCGTTCGCGCGCGAGCCCCGGCGTCCCGCGCGGTCCCTCCTCTTCCTCTTCACCGCCGCCGAAGAGCAGGGGCTCCTCGGTTCCCGCTACTACGCGGCGCACCCCACCTTGCCGGCCGAGCGGATCGCGGCGGTGCTCAATCTCGATTCGGCCAACGTCTACGGAGCGACGCGCGACATCGTCTCCGTCGGATGGGGCAAGTCGGCCGACCTCGACCGGCTGGTCGAGCGCGCGGCCCGCCGCCGGGGCCGCGTCGTGCGGGGAGATCCCTCCCCCGAGAAAGGCTCCTTCTACCGGAGCGATCAGCTCCACTTCGCGCGTCTGGGCATCCCGGCCCTCTATCTCGACCCCGGCACCGAGTTCCTCGGCCCCGGCGCCGCCGCGGCGGCGGCCCGTCAGTCCGCCTACGACGCCACCTGCTACCACCAGCCCTGCGACGAGATCGGCGACGACTGGAGCTACGCGGGGATGATCGCCGACGTGGAGCTCGCGTTCGACGTGGTGCGGGCGCTCGCCGACCTCCCCGTCCCCCCGCGCTGGAACCGGGGCGACGAGTTCGCCGAGCGACGCTGAGGCGCTAGAGCGCGAGCGGCCGGTCGAGGTGGCGGAGCGCGAGCTCGGCGGCGGCGGACCGGATCTCGGTCTCCAGCCTCTCGCGCGCCGCCGGCGCGACGAAGGCGCTACGGGCGGCCGTGACGGCGAGCTCGGCGAGATCCTCGGCCCCGTACCCGAACGTCTCCGCGAGCCGGAGGTATTCGTCGTTCAAGGTGGTCTCGAAGAGGGGCGGGTCGTCCGTGTTGACGGTCACCACGAGACCGGCGCGCCGGAGGGCGTCGAAGGGGTGGCTCGCGAGGTCGGGCACCACGCCGAGACAGACGTTCGAGCTGGGACAGACCTCGAGCGGAATGGAGCGCGCGCTGAGCTCCTCGACCAACGCCGGGTCCTCGAGCGCCCGCACTCCGTGTCCGATGCGCTCGGCTCCGCAGCTCGCGAGGACCGCGCGGATCGAGGCCGGTCCGGCGTGCTCGCCGGCGTGCGCCACCCGGTGGAGCCCCTGCCGAGCGGCCTCCGCGAAGTGCGGCGCGAAGGGCTCGCTCGGCGAGACCGCCTCGCGCCCCGAGAGACCGAGGGCCGGGACGACGCCACGGCGATGCCCGGCGATCGCCCACTCGAGCGTCAGATCCGCCGCCTCCGGCACGTCGCGAACGATGTCGGGAATCAGGCGGACGACCACTCCGTCCAGCCGCTCCGCCTCGGCGATCGACTCGGCGAGAGCGTCCAGCAGCTCGCCGGGGTTGGCGCCGTTCCTCCAGTGGGTGCCGATCGTGAAGTGCACCTCGCAATAGCGCACGCGCTGACCCGCCTGGTCGGCCGCGAAGTCGGTGAGCAGGCGCTGGAAGTCCTCCGGATCGCGCAAACAGCGCGAGCAGGCGAGGTAGATCGCGACGAAGTGGTCGAAGTCGCGGAACCGGAACCACTCGCGGAGCCCCTCCTCGTCGTCCGCCGGCAGATCGACCCGCCGGCGCCGCGCCAGCGCGAGCAGCGTGCGCGGCCGCATCGCACCCTCGAGGTGGACGTGGAGCTCGACCTTGGGGAGCTCCGAGACGAATGCCCGGAGGCTCAGCTCTTCTCTCCCCGCGGCGCGAGCCGTCGCTCGAGGCGCGCGAGGACCGGGGCCGGCACGAGGCCCGTGAGCTCGCCGCCGAACCCCGC
>CAYZBH010000014.1:45671-68112 GCA_964476605.1 uncultured Thermoanaerobaculia bacterium
CGCTCGTCCACCGAGAAGAGCGGCGCCTTCTCCTCGTTGCGGAGGACGGCGATCACGACCCGGTCGAACATCGGCCGGCAGCGCTCGATGATGTCGAGGTGCCCGTTGTGGATCGGGTCGAACGAACCCGGATAGACCGCGATGCGGCTGCTCATCGCAACACCTCCGCGGAGACGTCGAACGTCGCGTCGTTGAAGGCGGCGTCGCCGACTCGCACCAGCACGGTGCGCGTTCCGGCTGGAGCCGGAGGGAGGAGGAGCTCCTCGACGCGGCCGTCCAGCATTCCGTCGGCCGTCGCGAGCGGCTGCCACTCGCCGGCGTCGAACGAGATCGCAGCCTCGCGCACGGGGCTCAGGGCGTCCGCCACCGGGAGCGTGAGCCGCGCCCCTCGCTTGCCGAGCGCCGAGCGGGTGGGTGGCGTCTGATCGAGCACGACGGACTCGCTCTCCTCCGTCGCGAGCAACGCCTCATCGCCCGGATTGCCACGCCGGTCCGAGAGGGTCAGCCGAAACCGGTACCGGCCGTCGGGCAGGACGCTCGCGTCGAACGCATAGTACTCGTCGCGCCAGGCGCTCACCACCGGCAACCAGGCCTCGGAACCCTCGCGCCGCACTTCGATCGTGGCTTCGAGCTCGTCCTGGTTGGGATCGCTCCCCTTCCACCGCAAGGTGCGCATCCCGCGCTTCCAGACCGTCTTGAGCCGCGCGTCGTCGCGCGACGTCGGAGTCCCCAGGGTGGTGAAGATCCCGGCGCGATTCGGGCTCGCCGGCTCGTAGACCTGATCGGCGGGATTGAAGCTGGTCGGAACCAGGACCTGTCCGGGGTCGAGCACGCCGAACTTCTCGATGCGGGGTCTCGCGTTGAGCTGGCGGTACGAGACTTCGGTCCCTTCGACGCGCGGCGAGCGCTCGCCGTTTCCGGACAGGGTGAGCCGGAACTGGAAGTAGCGGGCCGGGTCGAGCGCCGGCACGGCGATCTCCTCGCCGGCACGAGGCGTCGTCCAGGCGCTCCAGGTCGCGTCGGGAAAGGCGCTGTCGCCGGCCCGGAACGCCACCTCGACTCGCGTCCCGGAAGGGGTTTCGCCCCGCCATCGGAAGACTCCGTAGCGTGCCGCCTGGCCGGCGTCGAGGACGGCGCTGGTGTAGCTCCCTTCCGCCGCCAGCCGGTCGACGACGCGGTGGATCGCCGCCTCGTTCGTGGTCAGGAAGACGGGACCGCGCGCCTCGGCGAGCAGACCGACCACTTGACGCTCCGAGAAGTCCCGCTCGACGACCGCTCGCCCCGCGCTCCAGCTGTAGACGCGCCCTTCGCCGCCGGTGCCGAACCAGACGCGATCTCCGAGACCGAGAAGGGAGAAGACCGTCTCGTCCTGCGATTGCCAGACGACTTCGCCCGGGCCACCGGAGGCGAGCCGGACGATCTGGCTGCGCGGGCCGCGCGCGCCGGCGGGGCGTGATCCCGCCGCCGGACCCTCGCTGCCGCCCTCCGCCGGAGCGGCCTCCGTGCCCGTCTCCACCGCGCCCGTGCTCGCCTCCGTGGGCTTCGCGCTGAGATCCACGAAGCTCGCCTCGGAAGCGAGGGCGGCCGCGAAGAGCGTGCCATCCGCGCTGCGCGCGAGCGCCACGATCTCGGCGAGCCCCGAATCGTAGAGCGTGCGCAGCGTGCCGTCGGCCTTCCGCTCGAGGACTCGTCCCTCCCCCGCCGTGCCGAGGACGAGCGCGTCGCCCGTCGCGAGCAGGCTGCGCAGATGCGGCTCCTCGGAATCGAAGACCACGCCCCCCTTCCCTTTCCCCGCGATCCTGTGCAGGCGCCCCTGGTCGCCGGTCGCGAGGTAGAGCGCGCCGTCGCCGCCGCGCGCGAGCGCCCAGCAGTAGG
This sequence comes from uncultured Thermoanaerobaculia bacterium, assembly GCA_964476605.1. GTDB lineage: Bacteria > Acidobacteriota > Thermoanaerobaculia > Multivoradales > JAGPDF01 > JAGPDF01. The sequence goes on from CAYZBH010000014.1 coordinate 47,547, forward strand.
CCTCCCCGGGCTCGTACCAGACCTCTGCCTGGCCGTGGACGATGCGGTAGACCTTGCCGTGCGGCGAGGTCGCGGCGAAGAGCGTCCCGTCCGGATCGGCCCAGAGCGCGAAGACGTCGGATTCCTCCGCGTCGAAGAGCGTGGTGACCTGGCCCCGGCGGTCCACCGCGAGCACGCGCCCTTCGGGCCCGGTGCCCACCGCCCACCCGTCGGGAAGCGCCGCGACCGAGTAGGCGAAGGGCTCCTCGAGTGCCGCCACCCGGACGGTTTCCGGGGCGAGACCCAGGACGCCTCGATCCTCCAGCCGCACGCCCTCGAGCGTGCCAGCGAGCCAGGTCGCGGGAGCCTCGACGGCCTGGATCTTCACCGGCGCAGCCCACGCGGCGGCCGGAATCAGGGCGGCGAGAGCCGCCCCGACGAATCCTCGCGTCCCTCTCATCGCCCCTCCGTCAGCTTGCGGCGGATCTCGAGGTCGACCCGGGCGAGCCCCGAGAGCGGTCGATCCTGCCGCCAAGCCTCCACTTGCAAGACCGCGTTCTTGACCGGCGTCGCCACGCGGGCGCCCGCAGCTCCCCAGATGGTCCTGAGCGACGGCGGAAGACGGGGCAGGAGCTCGCCTCCGCGCGCGGCTCCCGGCGCCTGGAGAATGCCGACCACCGTCAGATCGGAGGCCGAGTGCAGGGAACCGAGCACCGCGAGCGCCTGCTCGAGCCGCGCCGGCGGCGCCGGGGCAGCGCCGAAGCGGGCCGCGTCGGCGCTCACCCCGTCACCGACGAGCAGGGTGTAACGTCCGGCCGGCAGCTCCCCCGGCAACCGCACCGTCTCCCGCCAACGCAGGGGCGTGCCGTCGAAGCCGAGGAGATCGATCTGCAAGTCGACCTCGTCCCCCGGTGCCGCCACCGTGGCGCTCGGGCGGACGGACACGAGGCTCGCCGCGCGGGCGTCGGGCCGGAGCGCCACCGACACGTCGAGCCGCTCGATTCGCAGCGTGCCCATGCCGTTGTCCGCGAGATAGCCGAGCAGGGCCGCCAGGTAGGTCACCGCCTGCATGCCCGCGCCGGTCCCGTCGAACGACTGCTCCAGATGGAGCGGCGGACGGCCTTCGAGCCCGATCTCGAGCGCGAGCTCGGCTCCACGCATGCCACCCAGGCCCGTCGAGACATCCCACGCATTGAGGCTCGCGACGGCGGCGAGCGCTGGCAGCAGCTTCGGCACGTCGGCCAACCGCATCGCGAAGTCGCGCTCGACCGGTGCGCGCACGTGCACCGCGAGCGGGACCGTGCGCGGCGGCGCCCCGATCTCGCCGAGCGCCCCGAAGGGGTGATCGCGCGCGAACGCCCCGGCGACCTCCCCCGCGTTCGAGATCTTGAACGAGTTGTAGGCGCTCGGCAGGACGGTCACGATCTCCGCCCCGGCGAGCGGCACCGAGGTCTCGCCGAGCCCCGCGAGGGAGTGGCCGAAGGCGAGCAGACGGTTCCCCCAACGTTCCGTCACGGTTCCCGTGGCGGCGAGCCTGAGGTCGCCGTCCACCAGGAGCGCCGCCACCGCGGAGCCCGGACCGAGCTCGGGAAGGGGCGTGGAGGCTCGCCCTTCGCCGAGCGGTTGCAGGGCGGGAAGAACACGCGCGAGCGTCTGACGGGCCGCGGGGCCCAGGCCCGAGCTCCCCCAGAGCAGCCCGGTCGCACCCCCGGCGCCCGGCTCGCCGGCGAGCGCGGCGAGCAGCTCCCCGAGCCGGGTCTCGGGAATCCGGCGCGCCACCAGATCTTCGAGCGTGGCCGCCGGGAGCGCGGACCGCGCCGGCGGCTCGGCGCTCCGCGCGATGGCGCGCATCTGTTCGATCGGCGTGATGCCGGCGATCGGTTCCTCGGCGAAGGGCCAGGCGAACGCGACCGCCCCCGCGAGCTTGCCGTCCAGGTAGACCGGGCTGCCGCTCATTCCCGCGACGACGCCGGTCGCCTCGAGGTTCTGTCCGGAGAGGCGGGCGAGAATGGCGTCGCCATCCGCCTGCAGGCCGTGGACGACTCCGAGCACCTCGACCTCGAAGCGGGCCGGCGCGCCGCCGGTGAAGACCGAGAGTCCGTACCCCTTCTGGCCGGCACGCACCGCCTCGATCGGCACGATCGGTCGAGTGGGCTCTTCGGCGGGCGCGCCAGGAGCGGCGACCGCCGTCAGCACTCCGAGACCGATCGCCCACCAGCTCGCCCGGCAAGCTCGGGCTCTCCGCCGTTCACTCCACACGATACCTCCCCGCTCTGAGCACCACGGGCCCTCGCTCGCTCCATCCCACGAGCGTGGACGGGGGACCGCCCGGCAGCCTCCCGCCCTCGACGACCGCCGCCCGCACCCGTTCGCGGGCGAGCCAGTCGGCGACCGCCTCCGCCTCGAGATACGGCGGCTCCCCGCTCGGGTTGGCGCTCGTCGCGGTGAGCGGCCCGCCACGGCGCGCCAGCAGCTCGCGCAGCCCGGCGTGGGCGGGGATCCGGACGGCGAGCTCGGCGCGCCCGGCGCTCGCGGCGACGGGCGCCGCCACGGGGACCACCACCGTGAGGGCGGCCGGCCAGCGCGCGAGGCCCCAGGCGAGCGCCTCCGAGTCCTCCACCACGCCGAGTGAGCGCAGTTGCGCGAAGGAGGCCGCGACGACCGGCAGAGGCTTGCCCCGCTCCCGTCCCTTCAAGCGAAAGATCGCCTCCACACCCGACGCGCTTGCCGGGTCGACGCCCAGGCCGTAGCTCGACTCGGTCGGAAAGGCGACCACGCCCCCCGCGGTCAGCAACGCCTCCAGGAGGCCGCGGTCGACGTCGATCTCCCAGCGTTCGACCAGGTCGCCGCGCGCGTCGCTCACCGGGAGGACCCTGCCGTCGCGAGCATCTCCTCGGCATGCGAGCGCGAGAGCGCCGTCACCTTGTCGCTCGAGAGCATGCGCGCGAGCTCTTCCACGCGCGCCTCGCGGTCGAGTGTCTCGACCTCGGCCCAGGTGCGACCGCTCCGCACCTTCTTGCCGACCCGGTGGTGGGCGTCGGCGAAGCTCGCGACCTGCGCGAGGTGCGTCACCGCGAGGATCTGTCCGTGGCGCGAGAGGCGCGCCAGCTTGCGTCCGAGGGCCGCTCCCTCGGCGCCGCCGATCCCCGCGTCCACCTCGTCGAAGACCAACGTCGGCTCCCCTTCGGCTTCCTCCCCGCGCGCCGCGAGCTGCAGCGCCAACGAAACACGGGAGAGCTCCCCTCCCGAGGCGACGCGCGCGAGCGGCATCAACGGTTCCCCGGGATTGGCGGCGAAGCGGAAGACGACCTGATCGTAGCCCGCGGGGCCGAACTCCACCGGCGCTCCCCCGACGACGAGCTCCCCGGCGCTCGCCCGGACGCGCTCCAATCCGACCTCGAAGCGGGCTTTGGCGAGCGCGAGATCCGCGAGCTCGCGCGCGAGCCGCGAGGCGAGCTCGGTGGCCCAGCTGGCGCGCGCCGCCGAGAGGCGGGCGGCCGCTCCCGAGTACTTCTCCAGCGCCTCGCTCGCGGCACGCTCGAGCTCCGCCCGATGCTCGTCCGAGGCGTCGAGGTCGGCGAGCTCCGCCAGCATGCGCTCGTGCTCGGCGAGCAGCCCGACGCTGCCTGCGCCGTACTTGCGGAAGAGGCGCTCGAGCTCGACCAGCCGACCCTCGATCTCGTCCAGGCGCCCCGGCTCGGTCTCGACCGCCTCGAGCCGACGCCGCAGCTCGCGCGCCAGGTCGCCGGTCCTGGAGGCCAGCTCGGCGAGCTCCGGCAGCGCCGCCGCGGCGGCCGCTTCCCAGGCCGCGACCTCTCCCAGGTGACGATGCGCCGCCGCGAGCCGCTCGGCCGCCGCACCCTCGTCGTCCGCGAGCTGCGTGAAAGCGTCGCCCAGCGCCCGCGCGATCGCTTCGCGATGCCGCAGCAGGTCGCGCGACCGGTGAAGCTCCTCCTCCTCGCCCGCCACCACCCGCGCGGCTCCGATCTCCTCGACCTGGAACCGCAGGAGGTCGATCCTCTCGCGTCGCAACCGGGCGTCTCCGCGCGAGCGCTCGAGACGCTCGGCGGCCTCGCGATACGTCGCGTAGGCCGCGGCCACCTCGCTCAGCAGGCGCCCGGCGGCGCTCCCTCCCGAGCGATCGAGCCACCGGCGTTGGAGCTCCGGCAGCGCGAGCTCGAGCTCCTCGCGCTGACCGTGAATGCGCAGCAGACGGGGTGCGAGCTCCTGCAGCAGGCGCAAGGTCACGGGCTGGTCGTTCAAGAAGACGCGATTGCGCCCCTCGCGCGTGATCTCCCGCCGCACCACCAACTCCTCGCCCTCCTGCTCCACTCCCGCCTCGGCGAGGCGTCTCGAGAGCTCGGCGTCGCAGCGGAAGATGCCGCTCACGGTGCAACCGTCCGCTCCCTCGCGGATGAGATCGCTCGCGGCGCGCGAGCCGGCGACGAGAGCCAGCGAGTCCACCACCAGCGACTTGCCCGCGCCGGTCTCGCCGGTCAGGACGTTGAGACCCGGGCGGAGCTCGACTTCGCCACCGGCGAGCACGGCGAGATTGCGTACGTGCAGGCTCCGCAGCAAGTCGATTCTCCCCGGTGTCGCTCCCGCGTCAGCGCCGCCTGAACGACGGCACGTGCTCCGGATCCTCCTGCGAACGGCGCTCGGAGGAGAGGAAGTCGTAGAAGCCGCAGCGCACGGTGCCGGGATAGGCGCGGCAGATGCGCGGCCGCGCTTCGTAGATGCCGCACTGCCGGCTCTTCGGATCGAGGAACTGGCAGGCGGTGCCGAAGATCTTGTCCTTCTTGTGCCGCATGACCCGCACCCCGTCGTCCCCCGCCTTGGTGAAGCGCCGGCGCGCCGCCCGCTCGGAGATTCCGAAGTGAGCGGCGAGGCGCTTGAGGTCGGCGGGCGTCACCTCGATGTGATCGTAGGTGCAGCAGAACGCCGGGCAGTTCGAGCACAGGTAGAACTTGGGTTCGCGCGACACCGGGCGATTGTAGCAGCGGCCTCGGGCGTCCGCTCGAGTCCGACGGGAGTTACTCGGAGAGCAGGGATTCGGGGGAGGCGATGCGGTTGCGGCCGGCGCCCTTGGCGAGGTAGAGCGCGCGATCCGTCACCTCGAAGAACGCGTCGGCCGTGGTGAGATCCGGGCGGCGCTCGGCCACCCCGAAGGAGCAGGTCACCCTGAAGGTCGCTCCTTCTCGGGCGAAGGCGAGCTCCGAGAACCGCTGCCGGAGCTTCGCGGCGAGGGTCGAGACGCCCTCGAGCGCGGTCTCCGGGCAGAGAATCGCGAACTCGTCACCGCCGAGTCGGGCGAAGACCTGCTCGGAACGCAAGAGCTCCGAGACGGAGGCGGCGAGCTGCTTGAGGACCATGTCGCCGCACAGATGGCCGTGCGTATCGTTGACGTCCTTGAAGTCGTCGAGGTCGAAGAGCACGAGTCCGAGCGGGCGATCGTGCCGTTCGGCGCGCGCGAACTCGCGCGCCAGCTCTTCTCGGAACTTGCGGTGGTTGTAGACCTCGGTGAGCCCGTCACGCATCACCATCTCGTAGATCGCCTCGTGATAGGCGTGCTCGACGTCCTGCTCGTGGAGGAACTTGAAGTGGACCGAGCCCACCTGAAAGCGGTCCCCGCTGCGCAGAGGGGCGGGATTCTCGACCCGCTCGTCGTTGAGGAAGGTGCCGTTGGTCGAGCCCCGGTCCTCGAGCATCACCGTTCGCCCCTGGTGGCTCAACCGCGCGTGGTTGCGGGAGACCGAGCGCACCTCGGGCAGCGCGATGTCGGTGCTCTCGGAGCGACCGATCTCGAGGCAGGCGCCCGGGACCAGGCGATAGCGCGTGCCGAGCCGCGCGTTGTCCGGATGCGCGATGAGAATGACGTTGGCCTCGGACGCCCCGGCCAGCGCCTCTTCGTAGCCCGCGACGCCGGCGAGGGTGACGGCGCCGGTGGTCTGCCGCAGCTCTCCGCTCTCGAGGTGAAAGCTGTCCGTCGAAGGTTGCTTCTGCTGGGCGCGGCTCACGATTCCCGAAATGCTACTACCCGGCCGGTTCCCCTTCAAACCCCCCGACGCTCCGCCACCAGCGCGAAGAAGCGTGCGAGGAGGCGGGGCGCGAGCGGCGCGTCCCGGAGCGCCGCGATCAGGCGATCCATGGCTCCCGGATCGGCGAGGTACTCGTCCCGGTAGGCCCGCGCCCGGTCGATCATCCGCGTCCGGTCGAGCTCGACGTGGAATTGCGCTCCGTAGACGAGACGGCGCCCGAGACGGAAAGCCTGGTTCCCCTGGCTCTCGGAGCGCGCCAGCTCGATTCCCCCCCGGGGCAGCCGCGTGACCCGATCGTGATGCCCCAACTGGACCTCGAATCGCGACGGGAATCCCTCGAACCAGGGATCCCCGCTCCCGGCCGCCGTGAGCTCCACCGCGAAGGTCCCGATCTCGGCGCGTTCCAGGTCCGTCCTCACCTCGCCGCCGAGAGCCGCTGCCAGGAACTGATGTCCCCAACACGAGCCGAAGAGGGGTGTCCCGCGCGCGACCAGCTCCTCGACGAGAGCCACGAGGTGCCCGGTCCAGGGATAGGTCTCGGTGACCGAATGCGCCCCCGCGCCGCCGATCACCACCGCGTCGAAACCCGTGGTGTCACGCCGCAGCGCGTCCGGCTCCGTCACCACGTTCCAGAACTCGAACTGTGACCGATCGAGTTCCGAGGACTCGACGAAGCAGTCCCGCTCCTGACTCTCGATCGCCGGCAGATCCCGGATCTGGACGAGCAGGACGCGGAGCGCCGAGAGGCGCGCGGGCTCGGCGTGGCGTCCCATACGGCCGATCAGCCGCCGCCGAACATCGCCTTGAGGACGTGGCCGGCGACCTCGGGGTTCTCGCGCAGGCGCCGCGTGGAGTATGGGTACCAGTCCTTCCCGTAGGGCACGTAGACGCGGAGGCGGTGTCCGTCGGCGAGCAGGATGCGGCGCAGCTCGGGATCGACTCCCAGCAGCATCTGGAATTCGTAGCGCTCCTTCGGGACGCCCAGTCGGTCGAGCATGGCGACCGCCTCGCAGGCGAGGTACTCGTCGTGCGTCGCGATGCCGACGTAGACGCCTTGCCGCAGCAGCTTCTCCAGCGCCGCGAGGAAGTTCCGGCGCACCGTCTCGTAGCCCTTCCACGCCACCGGGCGGGGCTCGATGTAGATGCCCTTGCACAGGCGCACGTTCGCCCCTTCGGCCGGCAGCGCCGCGATGTCGGCGAGCGTGCGTCGCATGTAGGCCTGGAAGACGACGCCGCAGGCGGGGTATCGCGGACGGAGCGCCCGGTAGATCGCGAGCGTGGCGTCGATCGTGGTGTGATCTTCCATGTCGATGCGCACGAAGTTCGAGTGGCGCGCGGCCGCGGCGAGGATCTTCTCGACGTTGTCCTGACAGAAGGCGGGATCGATCTTCAACCCGAGCAGCGAGAGCTTGATCGAGACGTTGGACGGCAATCCGCGCTCGGCGATCGAATCCAGCATGCGCTCGTACTGCGCGACCGCCGCCAGCGCCTTCTCCTCTTCGTGCACTTCTTCGCCCAGGAAGTCGAGGGTCGCCATCGCCCCCGCCTTCGCCAGGTCCTCGACCGTGGCGAGGGCCTTGTCGAGGGTCTCGCCGGCGACGTAGCGCATGGCTACCTTGCCGACGATCGGTTTGGGGACCAGGGGAAGGCCCTTGACGATCAGCCAGTGAAAGAGACTCATGGAGCGCTCCGGTGCGGCGGGTCAGGGCGCGGCCGTATCCGGCAGCTCGATCGCCTCGTCGGCGACCCAGCGCACGGCGCGCGAGCACGGGCAGACCCCTCCCACCCGGCGCAGCTGCGGCATCTGCTTCTGCGCCTGTTCCGGGCTCTTCTCGCCGCGCTCGACCGCCGACTGGAGCTCGACGAAATCCTGGAAATCGCGCGTCGCCCGGTAACCGTCGGGCAGCTCGCGCGAGAGATGTCGGAGGTAGTCCTCGAGGTGTTCGAAACGCTCGCCGGCGATGCCCACCTTGCGGAAGGCGGGAACGCCCCGGCGGCGAAAGAACTCGGGATGAGGGACGCGGAGCAGCTCCTCGGAGCGGACTCCGTCGACCGCCTCGCCGGCGGCCAGGCGGGCCATGGCCGCCTCGGCCTGGGCGAGCGTCAGCTTGGACAGACGAGCGCGCAGGTAACGCATGTTGAGGTCGCGCACCACCTTCTCGACCTCTCTCAAGTACTGCTCCTGCGCCTCGGCGTTCTTGAGGGGCTTGAAGCCCCACTTGACGTTGGTCCCCCCGCCGCGCTCGTCGCCGAACATCTCGAGCGCCCGGGGAACCCACTTGTTCAGGTGCTTCTGAATGACCTCCATGGTGATCATGGGCGATCCTTCGGCCGCCTTCACGACCCACCGGCGCAGCGGCACCACGCCGGTCGCGAGGTGGAAGGCCTCCTCGCGCAACATCTGCGGCATCGACTCCGCCATCGGCGAGTAAGCGGAGACCCTCTGCATCGAGAGCTGGTACTTGCCGACCCGGTCGATCAAGGCGCAGAAGACGATGTTGTCGACGAAGGACTCGAAATCGATGTTGAAGGCGCCGAGGACGTGCGACCCCGTCTTCATGGCCAGGATCTCTTCGATCGTCTGGTCCTTCGAATGGCCCGAGACCGACGACCAGTCGTCCTCGATCAGGAGGCTCAGCATCTGGTAGCCGTGGCGGAGCTCCTCCGCCATCATGCGCAGCACCATCGCCTGCTCGTCCTCGCTCTGCGCGCGCGCCAGCGTGAGCTGGTGCTGCTGGATCGAGCCGAACTCGGTCGAGGCCTGAGCGCGGATGGCTCCGAAGAGCTGCTGCGCCCGATCCTGGGGGAGCTCGCAGGCACGCTGGTACTTCGGCTGCCCCTGCTCGTCGCCACACTCGACGTGGCAGGGCATCCCCTGCTCGCGAAAGGCGCAGAGCTCGAACTTCGTGTCGCGGGGGAAGAAACGCTCCCAATTGCCGATCAGGTAGTCGTAGTCGGGCAGATAGGTCTCCCGCCACCGCACGACCGCGTCGTGGTACCGCTTCGGCAAGTGGGACGTCGTCATCGCCATGGCGCGCTCCTCTAGCTCAGGTCCTTGACGTAGGGTCGGAGCGTGTCCGGCGCGAAGCCCAGCCGCGAGAAGAAAGACTCGACGTCGGGCATCGACTGGTCGACCATCGTCCGCACCCGGCGGACTCCGCGGCCGCGATAGCGCGCGAGCATCTCCTCCCCCAGGGCGCGGGCCACGCCGCGCCCGGCGTGATCCGGGTCGATGCCGAGCACTTCGATCCACCCCGAGGGCTCGTCGAGACCGAACTCCCCGGCCCGTAGGTCGCCGAGCATGAATCCCACCACCTCGCCCCCGGACTCGGCGACCACCGAGGCCTCCGGATCCCGCCGCAGGTAGTAGGTCACCCGATCCTCCCAGAGGTCCGGCTCGTAGCGTTGGCGCGTCTTCTCGACGATGCGCACGATGCCATCGACGTCGAGCTCGGTCAGGGATCGGATCTCGAGATTCGGGTCGCTCACGGGGTCTCCTCGCCGCGGATTCTAGCCACTCCGCCGACCCGCACCAACCGGCGCTCGCGTCGGTCCGCAGTCCTCAAGCCTCGACCGGTGCCGCCCTGAGCGCCCGGTCGACCTGCTCGTGCGCATGGTACGACGATCGCACCAGCGGACCGGCTTGGCAGTGCGAGAAGCCGAGCTCGAGCGCGAATTGCCGGTGGCCCGCGAACTCCTCCGGATGCACGTAGCGATCGACGGGCAGGTGTCTCGACGTGGGCTGCAGGTACTGGCCGAGCGCCACGATGTCGACGCCGGCCGCGCGGATGTCCGTGAGCGTCGCGCGGATCTCCTCCGGACTCTCACCCAACCCCACCATGATGCTGGTCTTGACGCGACCCGCGAAGGAGCCCAGCCGCCGCCGTTCGGCCGCCTCGCCGAGCAACGCCAGCGAGCGCTCGTAGCGGCTCCCGGGTCGCGCCTTCCCGTAGAGGCGCGGCACCGTCTCGACGTTGTGCGAGAAGACCTCCGGCTCCGCCGCGAGGACGACGTCGAGCGCGTCGGGGACGCCCCGGAAGTCGGGCGTGAGCACCTCGACCGAGCAGCCGGGAGCCGTCGCGTGCACCGCCGCGATGACCGCCGCCCAGTGGGCGGCTCCGCCGTCCTCCAGGTCGTCGCGATCGACCGAGGTGATCACCGCGTGCTGCAACCCCATCGCCGCCACCGCCTCGGCCACGTGGCGGGGCTCCTCCGCGTCGACGCCGGGACGGGGCCGCCCCGAGGTCACGGCGCAGAAGCCACAGCTCCGCGTGCAGATCTCGCCCAAGATCATGAAGGTCGCCGTGCCGTGCTCTCCCCAGCATTCGTAGATGTTGGGGCAGCGCGCCTCCTGACAGACCGTGTTCAGGGAGAGACGGTCCATCAGATGGCGGACTTTGTGGAATTCCTGCGGCGTCGCCAGCTTGATCCGGAGCCACTCGGGGCGCCGTTCGCGAGGCTTCGGGCCGCCGAGTTGGACCAGCGTCTCGCTCATCGGCGGCACTCTACCCCATCGGCCCGCGTCGAGCCGGCCTAGTCGAAGTCGAGCGCGACGTCGAGGCAGGGCGCGGAGTGCGTGATCCAGCCGACCGAGATCAGGTCGACGCCCGTCTCGGCGATGGCGCGCACCGTCTCGAGACGCACGCCTCCGGAGGCTTCGGTCGGCACCCTGCCCGCCACGCGAGCGACCGCGGCGGCCAGCCGCTCGAGCGGCATGTTGTCGAGCAGGACCGCGTCGATGCCGGCCGCGAGAGCGGCGTCGAGCTGCTCGAGGGTCTGGACCTCCACTTCGATCTTGACCAGGTGGCCGACGCGCGCGCGCGCTCTCTTCACCGCCGCGGTCACGCCGCCAGCCGCGACCAGGTGATTGTCCTTGATCAGCACGGCGTCATCGAGCCCGAAGCGGTGATTGGCACCGCCGCCGCAGCGCACCGCGTACTTCTCGAGCGCGCGGAGTCCCGGCGTCGTCTTCCGCGTGCAGACGATCCGTGCGCGCGTCCCGTCGACGGCGTCCACCAAGGCGCGGGTGGCGCTCGCGACGCCACTCAAGTGGCCGAGCAGGTTGAGCGCCGTGCGCTCGCCCGAGAGAATCGCGAGGGCGGGACCTTCGACGCGCGCGAGCAGCTCCCCGGCTCCGACCGGCCGGGCGTCCGCCACCGCGCGCGTCGTCACGACCCGGCCGTCGAGCAGTCGAAAGACCTCCTCGACCAGCGGTAGGCCGGCCACGACGCCCGCCGCGCGCGCCACGATCCGTCCGCACGCCCCGGCGTCCGGCTCCAGGACCGCCTGACTCGTCAGATCACCGGCCCGGCCCAGGTCCTCGGCGAGCGCTCCCCGGAGCAGGGGCTCCCAGAGCAGCGAGGGTGGGAGCGCCGGCGGATCGTCCCGGGACGGGCTCATGCCGTCGCCGCCGCCTCGATCTCCCGCCCCTCCCGGCCGGAATCGAATCGGGCGCCGATTCCCTTGGGGCCGATCTCGGCGGTCAAGAATTGGCGGCGTTTCCAGGCGTCACTGGGCTCCGGGAAATCACTGCGATAGTGCGCGCCTCGGCTCTCGGTTCGCCGGAGCGCGGCGGCCGCGACCAACCAGCCCGCCACGACCAGGCTCCGGGCCTCGCAAGCGGCGTGCGGCAGGCGCCCCAGGATGTCCTCGAGCCGCGCCAGCGCGAATTCGAGACCGTCGCGCTCGCGCACCAGCCCGACGCGCTCCCAGGCGAGCTCCCGCGCCGCGCGCCGGAGCTCCGGCACCGCGCCCGCGGGGTCGAGCGCCGAATCGCCCCAGCGGATCGCGAGCCCGGCCGCGGCCGGCTTCGCCCCCCGGCCTTCGGGCTCCCCCGCGATCGCTTCCGCCACGCGCCCGCCGAAGACCATCGCCTCGAGCAGCGAGTTCGAGGCGAGCCGGTTCGCGCCGTGCACGCCGGTCGCCGAGACCTCGCCGCACGCCCAGAGCCCGGGAACGCTCGCTCGACCCCACTCGTCCACCGCGATGCCCCCCATGTGGTAGTGAGCCGCGGGAACGACCGGCATCCGCTCGACGCGCGGATCGATCCCGGCGGCGAGGCAGGCCGCGAAGACGGTCGGAAAGCGCGTCGGGAAGCGCTCGCCGACGGCGCTCCGCGCATCGAGGAAGACCCGGCGCCCCCGAGCGAGCTGTCGCCAGATGCCGCGCGCCACCACGTCGCGCGGCGCGAGCTCCGCCTCCGGGTGCTCGGCGAGCATGAAACGCCGGTCGCGATCGTCGATCAGCAGCGCCCCCTCGCCGCGGAGCGCCTCGGTCAGCAAGGGCAGCGGATCGGCGGAGACCGCGAGCGCGGTCGGATGGAATTGGACGAACTCGAGATCGACGAGGCGTGCGCCGGCCGCAGCCGCGAGCACCAGGCCGTCGCCGGTCGATTCGACCGGATTCGTGGTGTAGCGGTAGAGCTGTCCCAGGCCCCCGGTCGCCAGCACCACCTGGGGCGCCTCGTGCAGCACCAGGGAGCCGTCGCGGTGTCGCGCCAGGAGCCCCGCGATCCTGCCGTCGCCCAACGCGAGCTCGGCGGCGAAGGCGCTCTCGAAGAGCTCGATCCAAGGCGCTTCCCGTACCCGGGCCGCGAGCGTTCGCACCAGCTCGGCGCCGGTCGCGTCCCCGCGCGCGTGCAAGATCCTGCGGCGGCTGTGCGCCGCTTCCCGCCCGAGCGAGATCTCCCCCCGCTCCGAGCGGTCGAACTGCGCCCCGAGCTCGATCAGCCGGCGCACGGCGGCCACGCCGTCGCGCGCCAGCAGCTCGGCGATCGCGGGATCGACGAGGCCGGCACCGGCCGCGATGGTGTCGGCCGCGTGCAGCTCCGGGGAATCCTCGCTCCCGATCGCGGCCGCCACGCCGCCTTGCGCCCAGGGGCTCGAGCCACTCGCGAGCTCGGTCTTGGTCAGCAGGTGAACGACCCGCCCTTCGAGCTCGAGCGCGGCCGCGAGACCCGCCACCCCGGTGCCGACCACCACCACGTCGGCCCTACGCCGAAGCACCGTGCGGCTGCTCAACGCGTCGCCCCGCGGCCGACCGCGAGCATGCGCTCGACCGCCCGGCGCGCCCCCTCGGCGACCTGCGGATCGACCTCGACCGGCGTTTGCAGCGTCTCCAGGGAACGCAGGATCTTGGGCAGGGTGATGCGCTTCATGTGCGGGCAGAGGTTGCATGGCCGCACGAACTCGACCTCCGGGTGCGCGGCCGCCACGTTGTCGGCCATCGAGCACTCGGTGATCATCACCACGCGGTGCGACGACGCCGACGCCACCTCACGGATCATTCCGGCCGTGGAGCCCACGTAGTCCGCGGCGGCGAGCACGTCGGGCGGACACTCGGGATGCGCCAGCACGTAGACTCCCGGGTTGGCCCGCCGCAGCGCCTCGATCTCGTCGCCGCTGAAGCGCTCGTGAACCTCGCAGTGACCGCGCCAGAGCACCAGCTCGACCGCGGTCTGCGAGGCGACCCAGCGACCCAGGAACTCGTCGGGAAGGAAGATCGCCTTCGGGACGCCGAGCGACTCGACGACCTCCACCGCGTTCGCCGAGGTGCAGCAGATATCGGACTCCGCCTTCACTTCGGCCGAGGTATTGACGTAGGTCACGACCGGAAGGCCCGGATACCGGGCCCGGAGCAGCCGGACGTCCGCGGCGGTGATCGACGCGGCGAGCGAGCAGCCGGCCTCCGGGTCGGGGATGAGGACGGTCTTGTCCGGGCAGAGCACCTTGGAGGTCTCGGCCATGAAGTGGACCCCGCACTGCACGATCACCTCCGCGTCCGTCCGGGCGGCCTGTTGCGCCAAGCCGAGCGAGTCCCCCACGAAGTCGGCGACCCCGAGGTAGATCTCCGGCGTCTGGTAGTTGTGCGCGAGCACCACCGCGCGACGCTCCTCCTTGAGCCGCTGGATCGCGGCGACATAGGGGGCGTGCACGGGCCACTCGATCGCCGGCACGACGTGGCGCAGCCGCTCGTAGGCCGCGGCCGTCGCGCCGGCGATCTCCGGCGAGAAGGGGGGCGGCAGGACGGGGCCTCCGACAGGTTGCAGGCTCATCTCGCAGGCTCCATTATGCTCATTTTGAGAATATTCAGGCTCCGAGAAAAACCGGCACCTGGCCGGCGACCCTTATCCTAAGAATGAGCATTAGCGGATGTCAAGCCCCCGTCGCCGGGGTTCGCCTACCCCGAGGTGCGCAGGCCCGGAAGCCCCACCCCCGGCGCCGGGCGCTCGCGTAGCGCCTCGCGCCGGAAGCGGAAGAGCTCCGCTGGCCGCCCGCCGGTCGCGGCTTCGAGCCGCCCCGTGCCCTCGACCAACCCCGTCTGCTCGACGAGGCGCCGGAAGTTCTGCTTGTGCAATCGGCGACCCGCCAGCGCCTCGACGACGCGCTGCAGCCGCAACAGGGTGAAGCGCTCCGGCAGCAGCTCGAAGACCACCGGCCGGTAGCCCAGCTTGCCGCGCAACCGGCCGAGAGCGCTCGCGAGAATGCGCCGGTGGTCGAGCGCCAGCACCCTGCCGAGCCGCAATCCGCGATCGGGAGGCGGCGCCTCGTCCGACGCCCCGTACTGCCGGTCTCGCCAAGCCTCTTCCACCAGGCCCGCCTCGTACAGAAGCTCGAACCGGTCGAGAACTCGCTCGCCATTCCAGGGCGCGCCACCCAGCCCGAAGAAGATGTCGAGCCGCTCGTTGCGCCGGCGCCGCTCGGTACTCACCGACGCCGAGCGCACCCAGCGCACGAGCTCGGGCTCGATCTCCCGCTCGAGGAGCTCTGGCCGCCCCGCCCGCCAGTCTTCCCAGGGGAGGAAGTCGTAGACGCCGCACCAGCGCCCGCCGCTCGCGGCGGGGAGCGGCGTCTCGCGCACCAGCGCGAGGTAGGCGATCGACACCACGCGCGGGCCCCCTTCGCGCTCGCGCGGATCCCGGTCGCGGTTGCCGAAGGTGTAGAGCTGCTCGACGTAGCCCAGCTCGACCCCGGTCTGCTCGCGAACCCAGCCGCGCAGGGCGAGCTCGAGCGTGCGGTCGCGCTCCGGATCGAGCGGCCCGGAGGGCATCGCGAGCTCGCGGGCGCGCGGCAGCTCGACCGCGAGGACGCGCGGGATCTCGTCCGTCACCGCCACGATGAGGGCGTTGAGCCCGATTTCGATCGCGCGGGTCATGGCACCGCCTCGACCTCCGGCGCGCGCGCCTCCGGAACCAGGAACGCGCGATCCTCGACCGGCTCCCGCTCGAAGACCGAGCCGAAGTGCCGGACGTAGCGGAGCGCCACCTCCTCGAGGGGCGGGGCGCCTCCGAGCTCGCGCGCCACCGACGTCATGGAGACGTCTTGCAGTCCACACGGAACGATGCCCGCGAAGTGCGCCAGCGTGGGATCGAGATTGAGCGCGAAGCCGTGCGTGGTCAGCCAGCGCGAGAGGTGGACGCCGATCGAGGCGATCTTCCGCCCCTCGACCCAGACGCCGATCTGATCCTCCGCGCCACCCTGGGCCTCGAGGCCGAGCTCCGCCAAGGTGCGCACCAGCGACTCCTGGAGGTCGCGCACGTAGCGCCGGATGTCGCGCCGGTCGGGATGGAGGTCGACGATCGGATAGCCGACCAGCTGGCCCGGTCCATGGTAGGTGACTTGCCCTCCACGATCGGTGGCGTGGACCTCGATCCCCTGCCGCTTCCGCTCGAGATCGGTCCAGAGGAGATCCTCGGCCGACGCGTTGCGACCCATCGTGTAGACGGGGGGGTGCTCGAGCAGCAGGAGGCGCTCCGGCCCGTCGCCGCGGCGCAGCGCCTCGCGCACCGCGAGCTGGAGCCGCGCGGCGCGGGCGTAGTCGACGCGGCCGAGAATCGTCCAATGCGTCCTGCGTCCGCTCGCCACGCCTGGATTCTAACGAAGGGTGATCTCCCCGGAGGGCCGGTCACCAGGCCCCAGGATCGGCAGCTCGACGCGGACCACCGTCCCCTTTCCGACCTCGCTGCGCACCTCGACGCGCCCCCCGGCCTCTTCCGCGATCGCGCGGACGATCCAGAGGCCCAGGCCCGTCCCCTTGCCCATCGCCTTGGTCGTGAACGCAGGATCGAAGACCCTTCCCAGATTCTCCGGTGGAATTCCGGCTCCGGTGTCGGACATCTCGAGCACCCACCGGCGGTCGCGTTGGTCACGCGTGCGAATGGTGAGCTTGCCACCGAGCGGCATGGCGTCGCGCGCGTTGGCGGCGAGGTTGAGCACCACCTGCTCGAGCTGCCCTTGTCGGAGCTGGACCCGGGCCTCCGGCGCCGCGAAGTCGACCGACAGATCGATCGCCTGGCCCACCAGGGATCGGAGGAGCCCCGCCAGCTCGGAGACCGAACGATCCGGCGCCAACACGCGCTGCGCTTCCGGACGGCTGCGGCTCTCGTCGAGGAGACGTCGCACGAGCTCGGCCAGCAGCCTCGCCGAGCGCTCGATCTCGCGTGCGTAGCCCCGCGCGCGGGGTGGGTCCTCCAGGTTCCCGAGCAGGAGCTCGCAGTAACCGAGCAGCGGCGTCAGCAGGTTGTTGCAGTCGTGCGCCGCGCCGGCCAGGAGGCGACCCAGGCCCGCGAAGTGGCGCGCCTCGGAGAGCAACAGCTGACCCATGGCGCGCTGGCTCCGGTCGCGCAAGAGCACGATGCGCCATCGCTCCCCCGAGGCGCCGCGCGGCAGTGAGCGCACGCGCAGACCGATCCGGAGCCTCGTGCCGTCCCGGCGTTCGTAGGCGAGCGTCGCCTCGGACGATCCGAAGGTCTCGTCGAGCCGGGAGCCGTCGTCCAGCTCTCGCCAACGCAACGCGCCGAACGCGGCTCCGGAGAGCTCCTGGTCCGAGAGCCCGAGCAGATCCAGAGCGGCACGATTGAAGCGGCGGATGCAGCGCTCCGGATCGACCAGCAGGAGCCCGTCCGGCACCAGCTCCCAGAGGCTGGCGAATCTCGCCTCCGCGATCTCGCGCTCGCTCCGCGCCTCCGCCGCGCCGCGCTCGCGGCGCGAGATCTCGAGACCGAGCCGAATCGAGCGCAGGAGCCGATCGGCATCGATCTCGTGCCGAAGCAGGAAGTCGCAAGCGCGGCCCGCGAGTCCGCGCTCCACCAGCTCCTCCTCCCCACGCCCGGCGAGCAGGATCGCGGGCCCCGGGCTCGAGCCCCCCGCCACGGCGCGGACGGCCCTCAGGACCTCCCGCTCGCCGGCCGCAGTCCCGATCAGGGCGACCCACGAGGCTCCGCGGTCGCGCAGGAGCCCGACGCGGGCCAACCCGCCATCCATGCTGCCGGCCTCCCAGAAACGAACCCCGGCCACCCGCTCGACCTCTCCCGCGAAGGCAGCGAGAGCCCGCGCGTCGTCGGGGCTCACCCCCATGAGGACGACCAGGGACTCCCGGCCTCCGGGCTCGAGCCCGGGAGGACTGCTCGTCTCTTCGAGAGACATTTCACACCCCCTCGTCGGCAATCCATGCAGCATGACTCGTTCACCTTAGATAGTTCCCCGAGCCGGGTGAAACGTGACACCCGGGGCGAAAAAGGTCGCGTTCCCGGCTTTTTTCGCCCCGGGTGTCACGTTTCACCTCCCTCGGGGAACTAGGTGTTCAGAACGGGATCACCTGGCCAGCCCGGCCCGGTCTGGATTCCCCGGAGGAGGACAACATGTCCCAGTGGAAAACCGTCTCGCGGATCACAGCCGTCCTGCTGGTGCTGGCGCTCTGCCTGCCGGCAGCGGCTCCAGCCGCCACGCTCGCGCACGCCTCCGACCGCGCACCCAACCGGGTCGTCGCCTGGTTCCAGAGCTCGCTGAGCTGGGTCTTCGGGTGGATCGCCAGCACCTTGGAGGAGTTGGAGCCGGTGATCGCGCCCGAGCACGGCACGATCGTGCCTTGAGGCTGGACCTGACCGTTCCGTAGGCCCGTTCGACCGGTCTGATTCTCCGCCGGCGCGCCTCCTCGGGGCGCGAGTGCTAAACTATTAATGTAATGCGACGGCAGGACGGGCCGTGAGCATCTCTGAGCCATTCCGCAGGGCCGACGACATCGTCTCGCTCGTCGACCGGCTGGGGGGGGAGTTCGCCCGCATTCTCTCGTTCTACCGGATCCCCCAACAGGACGCCGAGGACCTGCTCCAAGACACCCTGCTGCTCTTTCTGACGAAGCGCGCCGAGGTTCGCACTCCCGCCGCTTGGCTTGCCGGAGCGCTACGCAACCGGTGCCTGCGCTACTGGCGCGCCCGCCGCAACCGGCTGCTCCAGGCGATCGATCGCGGCCTCCTCGAAGAGCTCGTCGCGAGCGAGGAGCCCACGAACGAGCGCGCGGTCCTCGCGCACGACCTGTCGAACGCCCTCGCCCGCCTGCCCGACCGCTGCCAGTCGGTGCTCCGGATGCGCTATGGGCTCGGCTACGCGGGTGCGGAGATGGCGGAGAAGCTCGGCTACACGGAGGCGACCGTCCGCCAGATCGCCCACCGCTGCCTCTCCGCCCTGTCGCGTCAGATGCTCGGACCGGACTCCACGCGGACGGTGGCGCGATGAGCTCGGAGGTTCCGGTTCCCGTGTGCGAGATCGGTCCCGACCAGGTCGCTCGCTTCGCCGCTGGCGAAGCCACCTCGCCGGAGCGGATCCAGGTCCTCTCCCACCTCCTCGCGGGGTGCGCGACCTGCCGCCGGGCGCTCCGCCGTCTCGAGCGAACCGACGCCGATCCGGCCGACGAGATCTCGATGAGCCGCATGCTCGCCGTGGTCGCGGAGAAGGAGCGCGAGTTCGAGCGCGAGCGCCGGGAAGCGGATCAGCTCATGGCGGCCTTCGAGACCCACCCCGCAACGCGCCAGTGGACGCTGGTCCGCAACAGCCGCCGCTACGACACCTGGGCCTTCTGCGCCCTGCTGCTCGACCGCGGCTTCGATGCGATCTACGACGATCCGCACCGCTCGGCCGAGCTCTGCCGCATGGGGCTCGAGATCGCCGGGCGCCTGGACGAGAGCCGCTACGGGGAAGGAGCGGCGCGCGACCTCGTCGGACGCGCCCTCGGCCGGCTCGCCAATGCCCTGCGGGCCACCGGCGACCTGCGAGCGGCCGACGAGACCCTCGAGCGCGCCCGTCAGGCGCTGGAGGAGGGCTCTGGCGACCCCCTCGACGAGGCGGAACATCTTTACTTCCGCGCGTCCTTGCGTCGCGCGCAGCGACGGATCGAGGAGGCGCGCAAGGCCGTGCGCCGCTCCCGTCGCCTCTACCAGATCCTCGGCGATCCCCACCTCGAAGGTCGTACTCTGCTCTGCGAGGCCGCCATCTTCGATGTGTCGGGAGATTCCCAGCGCGCCGAGGAATGCACCCGAAAAGCGCTCGAGAAGATCGACATCGAACGCGACAAGAAACTCGCTCTTGCGGTGCGGCACAACCTGATCTGGTACCTCGCCGGAAACGGTCGACCTTCCGAAGCCGAGATCGAGCTCGAGAGCCTCCGCTCCTTCTATCTCGAGGAGGGAGATCGGATGGTCCTCCTGCGATTGCGCTGGCTCGAGGGCCGGATCGCCCGAGCGCTTCGCCAGGAGGGAAGGGCCGAGCGAGTCTGGCGCGAGGCGCATGAGGGGTTCGTCGAGGCCCGCCTGCCCTACGACGCGGCGACGGTGGCCTTCGACCTCGCTGGCCTCTTGGCGGATCAGAGCCGGACGTACGAGCTGCGCAGCCTGGCCGGCGAGCTGGTCTCGGTCTACCGAGGGCTCGGCGTCAGCCGTGAAGCGCTCGCCGCGCTCATCGTCTTCGAGCGCGCGGCGGAAGCGGAGGCGGTGACGCTCGGATTGGTCAGCCGCCTGGCCGACTATTTCGGCAAGGCGAAGACTCAGCCTTCCCTGCGCTTCGAGCCCGGCGCCTGATCGGCGGCGGTACGCCCGCCGCGCTTCCACTTCAGGTGTAGGGCTCGAGCTCCGGCCAAGCGTCCGATTCGAGCACCTTCTTCACGGTGTTCATGAAGTGGTCGGCGTCGGCCCCGTCGACCAGGCGGTGATCGTAGGTGATTCCGAAGTAGGACATCGTCCGGATCGCGATCGTGTCGCAGCCGTCGGCGTCGGTCATCACCATCGGCCGCTTCTCGATCGCTCCGATCCCGAGGATCGCGACCTGCGGCTGGTTGATGATCGGCGTGCCGAAGAGCGAACCGAAGACACCCGGGTTGGTGATGGTGAACGTTCCGCCCTTGAGCTCGTCGGGGGAGAGCTTCTTGCCGCGCGCCCGGTCGGCGAGATCGTTCGCGGCCTTGGCGAGCCCGACCAGGTTGAGCTGGTCGGCATTGCGGATCACCGGCACGAGCAGCCCCCAATCGAGCGCCACCGCCATGCCCAGATTGACGTCCTTCTTGAAGACGACGTTGGTGCCGTCGATCGCGGCGTTCAGCTTGGGGTGGGCCTTGAGGCCCGCCGCCACCGCCTTGAAGATGAACGGCATGTACGAGAGCTTGGTGCCATTCGCCTGCTGGAACTTCCGCTTGGCGCGCTCGCGTGCCGCGTGCACTTTGGTGAAGTCCATGTGGAAGACCGTGGTCACGTGCGCCGAGGTGTCCTTCGAGTAGCGCATGTG